>NZ_FNPM01000006.1:0-429664 GCF_900107295.1 Variovorax sp. YR266 | reverse complement strand
CCGTAGAGCGCGAAGGCGCGTTGCCAGTCGGCTTCGCTGTAGCCGAGCTCCACGTTCGGCTCCTGCCGCCAGAACAGGTCGGGCACGAGCACCACATAGCCCTCTTCGGCGTAGTAGTCGGCCACCTCGCGCATCGTGTGGTTGATGCCAAAGATTTCCTGCGCGATCACCAGACCGGGGCCGCTGCCCGAGCGCGGCACGGCCAGATAGCCATTGAAACTGCCGCTGCCGTCGGTGGCCTGGATGCGGATGTGGTGCGTGGCGTCGGGCGCTTTTTCCTGCATGTGAACTGCTCCGTTCAAGGGTTGGATGATGGTGTGGGCCATGCGCTCATTGCACGCATTCCGGGTGTCGCGTCGTCACCTGGTAGTAGCCCGAATGAAAGACCAGCGGCTCGCCGTCGAAGCGGTCGTAGCGCTCGACTTCGCCGATGAAGATCAGGTGGTCGCCGCCGTCGTACTGCTTCACGTTGCGGCAGATGAACCGGGCGATGACGCCACTCAGCAACGGCACGCCGGCCGTGCCCTCGCAGCAGTCCACCCCGCCGAACTTGTCCGCCTGCGGTGTGGAGAACTGGCGCGACAGGTGGTGTTGATGTGCCGCCAGCACATTGATCGCGAAGTGGCTGGCGCCGGTGAAGTCAGCCACGCTCGGCGCCTGCCGGGCCAGGCTCCACAGCACCAGCGGCGGGTCCAGCGAGACCGAAGAGAACGAATTGGCGGTCATGCCCACGCGACGGCCGTCGAGGGCCCGGGTCGTGATGACGGTCACGCCGGTGGTGAACTGTCCGAGGGCCTTGCGGAAGTCGCGTCGGTCGAAGCGGTCGACAACCGCCTCGCGCGCCCGGGTTTCCAGAAAACGGTCTGCCTCGACGGCATCGAACCACCAGGGCGTGAAGATGCGCGGATCATCGAAGCCGTTGACGATGGTGCTCGCAACCGCGGGCATATGGGTGGCGCTCTGCAGCAGCTTCAGCAGGTGCGGCTTCGGCGGCGCGAGCAGGCTGTTCGTCCAGTCGGTGGCCCAGCGGGCATAGCCTTCCCAGTAACGGTCGAAAGTCTCCTGCATCCACGCGGCGTCGAACGGTGCGTCGCCGTGCTCGAGGATCCGCTTCAAGTAAATGTCGGCGCACTTGGCTGCGTTGTTGGCGCCCTGGCCGGTGATCGGATCGTTGAGCACCACGGCGTCGGCCAGGCCCAGCACCTTGCGCCCCGAAGGCAGCCTCGCCACTGGCTTGCGCACCGTCGGCGCGAAGCGGCCCGCGAGGATGCCGTTGTCGTCGCTCAACTCGATGTTCGTGCAGCGTTCCGCTTCCCACGGCAGGAAGGTGTCGAGAATCCATTTGCTGCGCGCGAGGTGTTCCTGCGGCGTCTTCACATCGGTCCAGCAGTCCATCGGGCCACCGGGCACGCCTTCGAACACCATGATCTCGCAGGGCCCCGTCGTGGTCAGCGCCGGGAACACGAAGTACTCGCCCACGCCGGGAATGAGGTTGAAGCACACGGCCGAGTACGGCTCGCGCGGCTTCATCCCCTTCACGTAGGTCAGGGCCAATGCACGCTGAGGTCGATCGAATGGCGAGCGCTCCGTGTCGCGCTCGAACAATTGCGAGATCTCGCCCTTGCCGCTTGCAACGACCACAAGATCGTGCGTTGCGGCGCAAGCCTCCAACGCATCGAGCCCCACGTCCTGCAGCACGAGCCGGCCGCCGCGCTTCTCGAACTCCGCCATCCAGGCGGGTATCTTGAGCCGCTGGTCGATCGACTGCGCAGGCCCGTCGAGCCTCGCGCTCCATTCGAGGGCCTTGCCGCCTTCCGGGTTGCGCACCGTCATGCCGATGCCCTCCACCGGTGGGCACTCACCCGCCCACCAGTCCAGCGCCAGTTCGCGCTCGGTCTGCAGCGCGGTCTCGAACATGCACTGGCTGGACATCACCGGCCCTTCGAAAATCTCCCGCGCCGTGCGGTTCGTAAAAACCGTCACCTCGTGCCCCGCGCGCTGCAGGCCGAGCGCGAGCTGCAGGCCGGACTGTCCGGCGCCGACGATGGCCACGCGTCGCTTCATGCGTTCACTCCAGGCTATGCGACGGACGCACAGGTTTCGATGTAGCGATCCGCTTCCGCGGGATCCGCGAACCACGGGAAGAATGTGCGCGGATCGTCGAACCCGTTGGCGAAGGCACTGGCCAGTGGCGGCATCGCGCCGGCGGTGCCGAGCAGCTTGAGCACATGGGGCGGCGGCGGTGCGAGCAGCATATTCGTCCACTGCGTGACCCATTGCGCGTAGCCGAACCAGTAGCGGTCGAAGGTCTGCTGCATCCACGCGGCATCGGCCGCGCCATCTCCGCGCGCGAGGATGCTCTTGAGGTACGTGTCGGCGCACTTGGCCGCGTTGTTGGAACCTTGCCCCGTGATCGGGTCGTTGAGCACCACCACGTCGGCCAGACCCAGCACCTTGCGCCCCGAGGGCAATGTCGCGATCGGCTTACGGACCGTCGGCGCGAAGCGGCCCGCGAGAATGCCGTTGCCGTCGGTCAACTCGATGTTCGTGCAGCGTTCCGCTTCCCACGGCAGGAAGGTGTCGAGAATCCATTTGCTGCGCGCGAGGTGTTCCTGCGGCGTCTTCACATCGGTCCAGCAATCCATCGGGCCGCCGGGCACGCCTTCGAACACCATGATCTCGCAGGGCCCCGTCGTGGTCAGCGCCGGAAACACGAAGTACTCGCCCACGCCGGGAATCAGGTTGAAGCACACGGCCGAGTGCGGCTCGCGCGGCTTCATCCCTTTCACGTAGGTCAGCGCCAGTGCACGCTGCGGCTTGTCGAAGCTCGACTTGTGCGCGTCGCGCTCGAAGAGCTTCGAGATCTCACCCTTGCCGCTGGCCACCAGCGTGAGGTCGTGGCTTTGCGTACAAGCCTCGAGCTCGTCGATGCCCGCGTCCTTGAAGACGAGTTCGCCGCCCTTCTTCTGGAACGCGTCCATCCAGGCCGGGATCTTGACGCGCTGGTCGACCGACTGGGCGCTCGAATTCAGCCGTGCGACCCAGTCGATGGCCTTGGCCCCCTTCTGCTCGGGATGCGGCACGGCCAGCCCGATGCCGTCCACTGTGGGACAGTCGTGCGCCCAGTGGTCCAGGCCCAGGTCGCGCTCGATCTGCAGCGAGGTGTGGAACATGCACTGGCTCGACATGACCTTGCCACGGCGGATGTCTTCGCCCGTGCGGTTGCTGAACATCGTGACCTCGTAGCCTGCCGCGAGCAGTCCGAGACCCAGTTGCAGGCCCGACTGGCCCGCGCCGACGATGGCGATTCGCTTCATTGCTTGCTCCTTGATGCTCCGTTCGGAGCTAGTCCATCAACTTGGGAATGGCGGGCACGGCCTGCTCGGGGCCCATGGCGGCATAGCCGCCGTCCACCGCGTAGTCGGCGCCGGTCACGAAGCTCGCGTGGTCCGAGCAGAGGAACAGCACCACCTGCGCCACCTCGTCCGGATCGCCGACACGCCCGAGCAGATGGAAAGGCGCGGCCACGCGGTCGGTCTTGGCGCGGTCACCGCCGCTCAGGCGCTCCATCACGGCCGACCATGTCCAGCCCGGCGACACGCTGTTCACGCGGATGCCATCCGGCGCCAGGTCCATCGCCATGTTGCGGGTGAGCTGCGCCATGGCGGCCTTGCTCACCGGATAGAGCCAGCGCCCCGTCTGCGCCACGCGCGACGAGATGCTCGTGAAATTGACCACCGCCCCGCCGCCGGCCGCCACCATGTGCGGGTGCACGGCCTGCAGCATCGCCACCGCGCTCGCAACATTCACGTTGAACGACGTGAGCCAGTCGGCGCGCGGCGACTTGAAGCCGTCGTCCACATACGAGCACGCGAGGTTCACGAGAAAGTGCACGCCGCCGTGCTGTGCGGCCGCCTGTGCCACGCAGGCCTGCACTTGCGCGTCGTCGGTAATGTCGGTGCGCACGAAGCGCGCGCCGGAGCCGAGTGAATCGGCCAGTGCCTGGCCATTGGCGGCATCGATGTCGGCAACAACGACCTTCACGCCGGCCGCGTGCAGCGCGCGCACCACGCCGGCGCCTATCAGTGTGGAGCCACCGGTGACGATGGCGCTCCTGCCTTCGAGTCCCTTGAACATGACGCTTGCTCTCCTCGGTTGATCGGGGCAGGCCGGTTGGCCTGTGGAGCGAACGTTATGAGCAAGCAGGCGTTCGGCGAATCCCGCAAACGCAGGCCCTGTCCCTGGCGCGCAGGTTTTTGTCGAGGGGTGATCCGAATTGTGGGTGGGGATGGTTTTTGCTAGGGTGACTGCGCCCCATGGAAACCGTCACGACCCCACCGCTGCCGCTGCAGCGCTACCGGCTTTTCGAGAGCCACGACATGGACGAGGCCCGTGAAAGCGTGGCCCGCGTGTTCTGTCCGCACGGCCTGGTCATGCTGCGACCCCGCACCGAACTCGACGCCTGCCACCACAGCGCGCGGCTGCATCGGGACGTGAGCCTCAATTACGTGCAGTACGGCCCCGGCGTGCAGATCGACCCCGGCTACCTGCAGGATTTCTTCCTGTTGCAGATCCCGTTGCGCGGCGGCGCCGAGATTCACTGCGGCGCGCAGCACGTGGAAGCGACGCCCCGTCTCGCATCGCTGCCCTCGCCCACCGAACCGCTGTCGATGCGCTGGGCCGACGACAGCCCGCACCTGATCGTCCGGCTGGCGCGCTCGGCGCTGCTCTCGCGGCTCGAGTCGCTGCTGCAGGCCCCCGTCAGGCAGGCCCTGGTGTTCGATCTGGGCGTGCCGCTGGACAACCCCGCGCTGGCGCCGGTGGTGCATTTCATCGACTATCTGCGGCTCACGCTCGACGCCGGCAACACGCTGCAGGCCGGCGGCCCTTTGGCCGAGCATGCCGAGGCGTACCTGATGGCGAGCCTGCTGATGTCGGCGGGGCACAACCATTCGCGCGCCCTGGCCGGCGAAGCACAGCGCAGCCTGCTGCCTCGCGTGGTCCGCAGGGCGCAGGAATACATGGCAGCCCATGCCGATGAGCCGCTGTCGTTGGCCGACGTCTGCCGCGAAGTCGGCTGCAGTGCGCGCGCGCTGCAGCTGGCGTTTCGCCAGCACGCGGGCCAGGGGCCGATGGAGTTTCTGCGCGAGATCAGGCTCGACCGGGTGCGGGCCGAGTTGCTGGCATCGGCCGGCGTCGCCGCAGTGGGCGTGCGAGAGGTGGCGCAGAAGTACGGCTTTCTTCATTTGGGCCACTTCGCGGCGCAATACCGCGCCCGCTTCGGCGAGCGGCCGTCCGAGACTCGGGCATCGCGCGCCTTCTGATACGGGCGGGGGGCCGACGCTTGCCCGGTGCCTGCCTCCCCCACCCTGTTCGATGCCCCCCGCTTCGTCGAGGGTCTGAAACGCCGCATCGACGGTGCGCGATTCCACCAGTCTGGCCCGAGACCCATCTCGATCTCAAATGTCCCATTGACAGAACATTGAAACTGCAAAAACATCAAAGGCATGTCGCAAATGCCTTTGCCCAAATATCACCAGATCTACTTGGTCCTGCGTGAACAGTTGCACGAAGGGCGTTTCGCGGAGGGCCTGCCCGGCGAGCTCGCGCTCATGGCGCAATTCGGTGTGGCGCGCGTCACGGTGCGCCGCGCACTCGAACAGCTGTCTTCCGAAGGCCTGATCGCGCGCAACCCCGGCCGCCGCACGCGTGCCCTGCCACCGCCGGTCAGCGGTGAGAGCCCCGGCACCAAAGGCATGGAACGCGCCAATCTGCGCGGCCTGCTCGAGAACCTGGTCACCATGGGCCTGCACACCTCGGTCAAGGTCATCGAGGTCGCGACCATCACCGCCTCCACCCAGGTGGCCGAGGCGCTGCAGCTGCAGCTCGGCGACCCGGTGCAGAAAGCCGTGCGCGTGCGTTCCACCAAGGAGGGCCCGCTCTCCCACATCACCACCTACGTGCCCGACACGATCGCGCGCCGCTTCGGCCGCCGCGAGCTGTCGAAGAAGCCCATCCTCGTGCTGCTCGAGGAGTCGGGCGTCAAGGTGGGCCGCGCGCACCAGACCATCTCCGCGCGCCTGGCCGACAACGTTCTCGCACAGCACCTCGATGTCTCGGTCGGCTCGGCCCTGCTCGCGGTGCGCCGCCTGATCTACGACGAAGACGAGCGGCCCGTGCAATGGCTGCACGGCCTCTACCGCCCCGATCGCTACACCTACGAGATGCAGCTCTCCCGCGTGGGCAGCATCGACGCGAAGGTGTGGGTCAGCAAAGACGTGTCAGCCCAGTTCAACTGAAGAGAAAAGGAAAGCCCCACCATGCAGAACCGCCGCCGTTTCGTGTCGCAGTCCGCCGCCCTGGCGACTGCCGTTGCCTTCCCGCTCGTGGCAGGGGCGCAGCCCAGGACCGTCAAGGTCGGCGTGCTGCATCCGGTCACCGGGGCACTGGCCTATTCGGGCCAGCAATGCCGCCTCGGCGCGCTGATGGCCATCGAGGACATCAACGCCGCGGGCGGCATCAAGTCGCTCGGCGGCGCGAAGCTGGAGGCCCTGCTGGGCGATGCGCAATCGCAGCCGCAGGCCGGCTCGGCCGAGGTCGAGAAGATGAACGAGGCCGGCGTCTCGGCCATCGTCGGCGCCTATGCCTCGGCCATCTGCCTCGCAACCACGCAGGCCGCGGCCAAGTACAACCTGCCGCACGTGGTGGACGTGGGCGTGGCCGACCAGATCGTGGAGCGCGGCCTGAAGAACACCTTCCGCTTCGGCCCGGGCTACAAGAAGTCGACCGAGGTGGCCATGGCCAACCTGCTGGTGCTCAACAAGGCCGCAGGCAACCCGGCCAGGACCGTGATGATCATCCACGAAGAGTCGCTGTTCGGCGCCGGCACCGCACAGCTGCTCTCGCGCGAGCTGCCGGGCTACGGCTTCGAGGTGAAGGAGGTGGTGAAGCACGCCAACCCCACGCGCGACTTCAACAACATCGTGCTGCGCATGAAGTCGATCAACCCCGACATCGTGATCCCGGCCAACTACTACAACGAATACGCGCTGCTGGTGCGTACCATGCAGCAGCAGAAGGTGGTGCCCAAGGCGATCTTCTCGGTGCTGGGCGGCGCGGCATCGAGCTACAAGTTCGTGAAGGAATTTCCGGACGCGGCCAACGGCATCATCGACTGCAACCACTGGTTCAACCCGAAGGACAAGCGCGCGCAGGACCTGCGCAAGCGCGTCGAGGCCAAGGGCCAGTTCTTCAGCTACGAGGTCTTCATGACCTACACCGCGATGTGGCTGCTGGCCGATGCGCTGGAGCGCGCCAAGTCGACGGAGCGTGCCGCAATCGTCGACGCGCTCGAGAAGAGCACCTTCGGCAACCACTTCATGCCCTATGGCCCCACGAAGTTCGTCAACGGCCAGAACGAAGGCGCGCAGCCGCTCATGACGCAGGTGGTGAAGAACGACATCAAGGTCATCATTCCGCGCGACTATCGCGAGGTCGAGCCGGTGTTCCCGCTGCGCGCTGTCTGATCGGAAGGCGGGATGTTCGATTTCGGCATTCTTTTCCCGTCGGTCCTGAACGGGCTGACGACGGGCGCGGTGTACGCACTGATCGCGCTGGGGCTTACGCTGATCTACGGCGTCCTGCACATCATCAACTTCGCGCACGGCGCCAGCCTGATGCTGGCGCTGTACGCGGTGTACTTCCTCAAGGAGCGCCTGGGCGTCGACCCCTACCTTGCGTTGCCCATCGTGGTGCTCGGCATGTTCGCGCTCGGCTACGCGCTGCAGCGCGTGGTCATCAACCGCGCGGGTCACGGCAAGGACGAGAACATCCTGCTCGCCACGCTCGGCATCGCCATCGTCATGGAGAACCTCGCGCTGCTGTTCTTCAAGTCCGACACGCGCAACATCGACACCGCCTACTCGCTGAGCACCGTCGCCATCGGCCCCGCGATGATCGCCGTGCCCAAGCTCGTCGCCTTCGCGGGTGCGCTGGTCGTCTCGGGCATCCTGTTCTGGATCATGGGCCGCACCGACCTCGGCCGCGCGATCCGCGCCGTCGCCAAGGAGAAAGAGGGCGCCAAGCTCATGGGCATCGACGTCGACCATGTCTACGCGATGAGCTTCGGAATCGGCCTCGCTTGCCTCGGCGCGGCCGCGTGCTTCCTGCTGCCGGCCTACTACGTCAACCCACAGGTCGGCGGCGGCTTCGTGCTCGTGGCCTTCACCATCGTCGTGCTCGGCGGCATGGGCAGTTTCGTCGGGGCGCTGATCGGTGGCTTCCTCGTCGGCGTGGTCGAGTCGCTCGGCGGGCTGTACCTCGGCGAGTCGCTCGGTCAGATCGGCATCTTCGCGATCTTCATCGGCGTGGTGCTCTTCAGGCCACAGGGCATGTTCGGAGCCAAGGCATGAACGCGGGCCTGAAGCAGCTCGCGGGCATTGCGCTCTTTGCCGTGCTGGTCGGCTGCGTGCCGTTCGTCACCACCTCGGGCGTCACGCTCAACTTCGTGATGATGGCGCTCTACGCCACGCTCATCGCACAGGCCTGGAACATCCTCGGCGGCTTCGGCGGGCAGTTCTCGTTCGGGCATGCGCTGTTCTTCGGCACCGGTGCGTACATCCAGGCGATCGCGCAGCTGCAGGGCGGCATCAACGCCTGGGTCGCGCTGCCGCTCGCGGTGATCGGTGCCGCACTCGTCGGCCTCTTCATGGGCGCCCTCACCTTCCGCTACGGCCTCAAGGGCTCGTATTTCGCGCTCGTCACGCTGGCCTTTGCCGAGGTGTTTCGCATCCTTGCACTGTCGGTCGACTTCACCGGTGGCGGCGTCGGGCTCATGGTGCCGCTGCGCGAGTCGGTGGCCAACCTGCAGTTCTCGACGCGCGCTGGCTACCTCTGGGTGGTGCTCGCGATGGTCGTCGCCGCGCTGCTCGTGACCTGGTGGCTGCGCAACGGCCGCTTCGGCGCCTACCTGCAGGCGGTGCGCGACAACGAGGATGCGGCGCGCGCCGTCGGCGTCAATCCGTTCCGCGTCAAGCTGGCGGCCATCGGTCTGTCGGCAGCCTTCATGGGCGCGGCCGGTGCGTTCTACGTGCAGGTGTTCCAGTACATCGATGCCGGGATCGCCTACGGCCCGGCCGTGTCGATCGAGGCGCTGGTCGCGGCCATCGTGGGCGGCATGGGCACGATGTGGGGGCCGGTGCTCGGCGCCGTCGTACTGCACCTGCTGTCGGACTTCACGCGCAACCTCTTCGGCGAACTGCCCGGCATCAACATGGTGATCTACGGCACGGTGCTGGTGCTCATCGTCATCTTCGTGCCACGCGGCATCGCGGGCATCGGGCTGTCGGTGCGGCAGCTGTGGAAGGCGAAGGGAGACCGCAATGACTGAAGCCCTGCTGGCCATCGATGGCCTCTCGCGCTCCTTCGGCGGCCTGAAGGCCGTGCAGAACGTGAGCCTCTCGGTGCGCGAGGGCAGCCTGAGCGCGCTGATCGGCCCGAACGGCGCGGGCAAGACCACGCTGTTCGCGCTGATGTCCGGTTTCCTCAAGCCCGACACCGGCACCGTGCGCTTCGCGGGGCAGGACATCACCGGCCGCGAGCCGCACCGCAACGCCGCGCTCGGCATGACCCGCACCTTCCAGATCGTGAAGCCGTTCGCCGCGCAGACCGTGCGCGAGAACATCGCCGTCGGCGCGCACCTGCATGTGCGCGGCCGCGCCGAGGCGCTGCAGAACGCCGAAGCTGTTGCGCTGCGCGTGGGCCTCGCGCCGCAGCTCGACAAGCCCGCCTCCGACCTCACCGTGGCCGGCCGCAAGCGCCTCGAACTGGCCCGCGCGCTCGCGACACGGCCGCGCCTGCTGCTGCTCGACGAAGTGCTCGCCGGTCTCAACCCGCAGGAGATCGCCGAGATGATGCCGGTGGTGCGCGGCATCGCCGACAGCGGCGTCACCGTGCTGATGATCGAGCACGTCATGCAGGCCGTGATGCACCTGGCCGAGCATGTGTGGGTGCTGGCGCAGGGCCGGCTGATCGCAGAGGGCACCCCGGCGCAGGTGACTTCCGACGACAAGGTCGTCGAAGCCTATCTGGGCCACGGCACCGCGGCGCGGCTGCGCAAGGCCGCATCGGGAGTTGCAGCATGAGCGCACTGCTCGATATTCAGGGCCTGCGCGGCGGCTACGGTCGCGTCGAGGTGCTGCGCGGCGTCGACCTGCACGTGAACGCGGGCGAGATGGTTGCGCTGCTCGGCAGCAACGGCGCGGGCAAGTCCACGCTCAACAAGATGGTCTGCGGCCTCTGCCCGGCCTGGGGCGGCACGGTGCGTTTCGACGGCAAGGACCTGAGCGGCGCGCACTACCGCGACGTCGTCAAGGCCGGCCTGATCCAGGTGCCCGAAGGCCGCAAGGTGTTCCCCAACCTCAGCGTGCGCGAGAACCTGGAGCTCGGCTCTTTCACGCGGGCACGCGAGCGCCGTGCGACGAACCTGGAGAAGTCGTTCCACATCTTCCCGCGGCTGCGCGAGCGCATGGACCAGCACGCCGGCACCATGAGCGGCGGCGAGCAGCAGATGCTGGCCATCGCGCGCGGCCTCATGGCCGAGCCGGTGCTGTTGATCCTCGACGAGCCCTCGCTCGGCCTTTCGCCGCTGCTGGTCGAAGAGATGTTCTCGCTGATCCGCGAACTGCGCGACGGCGGCCTCGCGGTGATGCTGGTCGAGCAGAACGTCGGCCAGTCGCTCGAAATTGCCGACCGCGCCTACGTGCTGGAAAACGGCAGCGTGCGCTTCTCGGGCCTGCCCGGCGAGTTGCTCGGCAGCGACGAACTGCGGCGCGTGTACCTGGGGCTCTGAGCCCTCAAAAAAAGTACCCCATCTCCCTGGAGACACAACACATGAAAAGACGCGACATCCTCCTCTCGTCGCTGGCCGCGGCATGGGCCGGCAATGCCTTTGCACAGATCGGCAATGCGCCGGTGCGCATCCTCGTCGGCGCGCCCGCGGGCGGCTCGACCGACACGCTGGCACGCTCGCTCGCCGTCAGCATGGGCCTGGCACTCGGCCGCACGGTCATCGTCGAGAACCGGCCGGGCGCGGGCGGCAACATCGCCGCCGATGCGGTGGCCAAGGCTGCGCCCGACGGCAACACACTGCTGATGAGCTTCACCAGCCACGCGATCAACGCCACGCTCTACCCGACGCTGCCCTTCGACCCGGTGAAGGACTTCACCGCGCTCACCTGCGTGGCGACCTCGCCCTCGATCCTCGTCGCGCACCCGTCGGTGCCTGCGAAGGACGTGCGTGAACTCATCGCGCTCGCCAAGGCAAAGCCGGGCCAGCTCAACTTCGCGATCGGCGCGGTGGGCTCGTCGCTGCACATGGCGGGCGAGGCTTTCAAGATGCAATCGGGCGTGAACATCGTGAACATCCCCTACAAGGGCACCGCGCCCGCCGTGCAGGACGTGCTCGCCGGCCAGGTGCAGCTGATGTTCGCGGCCGTGGGCAACGTCAAGGCGCACATCCAGGCCGGCAAGCTCAAGGCGCTGGGCGTGACCACGGCGAAACGGCTGCCGGCCTTTCCGAATGTGCCGGCGATTGCCGAGGCGCTGCCCGGCTACGAATCGAGCGCATGGTTCGGCCTCTTCGGCCCGGCCCGCATGCCTGCCGACCGCGTCAGGCAGATCGGCGACGCGGCGCGCCATGCACTGCAGCAGGCCGACATGCGCCAGCGCCTCGATACCGAGGGCGCGATTCCGGTCGGCAACTCGTCCGAACAGTTCTCGGCCTTCGTGCAGAGCGAGATCGTGCGCTGGGCCGAGGTCGTCAAGTTCTCGGGAGCCAAGCCGGAATGACATCGATGGCTCCAACCCGCGCGCCAGCCCTGACCCTGGCGCAGAAGCTCATCGCACGCGCGAGCGGACGCGAGCGGGTGTCCGTGGGCGAGATCGTGACCTGCGGCGTCGAGATGGCGATGTTCCACGACTCCTCAGGCCCGCGCCGGCTGCAGCCGATGCTGGAAGAGCTCGGCGCGCAGATCTGGGACCGCTCGCGCGTGGTGCTCGTCATGGACCATTACGTGCCCGAGCGCGACGACGATTCGCGCCGCATCGTGCGCATCGCACGCGACTGGGCGCGCGACCAGAAGCTGCCGCACGTGTACGACAGCCAGGGCATCTGCCACGTGGTGGTGCCGCAGCACGGCCACATCCGACCCGGCATGCTGTGCGTGGGGGGCGACTCGCACTCGCCCACGGGCGGCGCTTTCGGCGCCTACATGTTCGGCATCGGCAGCACCGAGATGCTGGGCGTGATGGTCACCGGCGAGATCTGGCTGCGCGTGCCCGAGACCATCCGCATGTGGTGGGACGGCGCGCTGCCCGCGGGCGTGACCGCCAAGGACATGATGCTGCACATGATCGGCCGCTTCGGCATGAACGGCGGGCGCTACCAGGCGGTCGAGTTCGCCGGGCCGGCGGTCGCTGCGCTGTCGATGCAGGAGCGCATGACGCTCTCCAACATGAGCGCCGAACTCGGCGCGCAGGCCGGATTGATCGCGCCCGATGCGACCACGGCGCAATTCCTGGCCGATGCCGGCGCACCGCCAGTGGACATGGCGCCCTGGTTCACCGACGACGATGCCGCGCTCACGGACCACCGCTTCGATGCATCCACGCTCGAACCGTACATCGCCGCACCGCACAGCCCGGCCAACGCCCACGGCGTGAGCCGGTACGTGGGCACGCGCGTCGACGTGGCCTACATCGGCGCCTGCACCGGCGCCAAGCTGGACGACCTTCGCGCCGCCGCGCAGGTGCTGCGCGGCCACAAGGTGGCGAGCGGTATCCGTCTCATCGTGGCGCCCGCCAGCCTGCGCGACCAGGAGCAGGCGCGCGAGGAAGGCGTGCTGCAGGTGCTGATGGATGCCGGCGGCGAACTTTTCCCGACGGCCTGCGGCGCTTGCTCGGGCTACGGCGACCCGATGGGCGACGACATCACCGTCATCTCGACCACGGCGCGCAACTTCAAGGGCCGCATGGGCTCGCCGACTGCACAGGTCTACCTGGGCTCGCCCTACACGGTGGCGGCGGCCGCATTACGCGGCTGCGTGACCGATCCGCGCGAGGTGCTTGCATGAGCGCAACCAAAGCGACGCACCGCGTCTGGCGCCTGGGCGCCGACATCGACACCGACCTGCTCGCGCCGGGCCATGCCATGAAGCACGGCATCGACATCATCGCGAAGCACTGCCTCGAAGCCATCCGCCCCGACTTCGCCGCCGGCGTGCAGCGCGGCGACGTGCTGGTGGCCGGGCCCAACTTCGGCATCGGCTCCTCGCGCGAGCAGGCCGCCGCCGTGCTGGTGCACCTGGGCGTGACGGCGGTCATCGCGCCCTCGTACAGCGGCCTGTATTTCCGCAATGCCTTCAACGTGGGCCTGCTGCTGCTGACCTGCGCCGAGGCCGAGACCTTGAGCGAAGGCGAGCAGATCGCCTTCGACACCACGGTTCCCGAGATCGTCGCACCCGGCCGCAAGCGCCTGGCCTGCGAGCCGGTGCCCGGATTCCTCATGGACATGGTCCGCGCCGGCGGATTGATGAACCAGTTGCGCCAGCGCTCTGGCCCCTCCGCCTTCAAGAAAGCCCCCGATGCATGATCCTTTTTCCGCCGCAACCCTCGACCCCGTCACGCTCGCCGTCCTGCGCGGCCGTCTCGAGCAGGTGGCCGACGAGATGGACGCCACGCTCTATCGCAGCGCCTTCAATCCCATCATTGCCGAGGCGCACGACGCCTGCCACGGCCTCTACGACGCAGCGAGCGGCGACACGCTGGTGCAGGGCAAGTCGGGCCTGCCGGTGTTCGTCGGCGCCATGGCCTTCGCGGTGCGCGCCACCGCCAAGGCAGCCGAGCCGCGCGGCGGCATGAAGGACGGCGACATCTGGATCAGCAACGACGCCTACGACGGCGGCACGCACGCCAACGACTTCAAGCTGGTGAAGCCGTTCTTTCGCAACGGCAAGCTCTACTGCTACATGGCCTCGGCTGCGCACTGGCACGACGTGGGCGGCGCGGTGCCCGGCAACTACAACCCGGCCGCCACCGAGTGCTGGCAGGAGGCCGTGCAGATTCCGCCAGTGCGCATCGTGCGGGGCGGCGTGCTCGATGCGGACGTACTCGCGATCCTGCAGGCCAACACGCGGCTGCCCGACAGCCTCTGGGGCGACCTGAACGGACAGCTCGCCGCGCTGGAGCTCGGCGGGAAGCGGCTGAACGGTTTGCTCGACGAGTATGGCGACGACCTGGTGCTCAACGCCCTCGGCGAGCTGCGTAGCCGCGCGTTGCGCCTGATGCGCTCGCACATCGCCTCGCTGCCCGATGGCCGCTACAGCTTCGAGGACGTGCTCGACAACGACGGCATCGTGAACGAGCCGCTGACCATCGCGCTCGACATGACGGTGGCCGGCGACCGGCTGCTGCTCGACTTCTCGCGCACCTCGCCGCAATGCGCGGGGCCTGTGAACATCTCGCGCGCCACGGCGGTGGCCGCCTGCTACGTCGCGCTCAAGCACCTGTTCCCCGATGTACCCGCCAATGCCGGCGTGCTCGATGCGGTGGACTTCAACATTCCCGACAAGCTCGTGATCAGCTGCGAGCGCCCGCGTCCGGTCGGCGGCTACACCGAAACCATCTTGCGCATGATCGACGTGATCTTCAGCGCGGCGGCGCAGGCCGACCCGACGCGCGCGGTGGCGCAGGCCTACGGCACGATCAATGCGCTGTCGATCGCGGGCCACCGCAGCGACAAGGGTCGCGAAGGCCAGCGCTGGGTGATGTTCAGCTTCTTCGGCGGCGGCCATGGCGGCCACTCGGGCGGCGATGGGCTCTCGCACGGCAATGCGCCGATCTCGACCGCGACGATTCCGCCGCTCGAAATTCTCGAAGCCGCCTACCCGGTGCGCTTCACCGAATGGTCGCTGCGCGCCGATTCGGGCGGCGACGGCCGGCATCGCGGCGGCCTCGGCGCCGTCTACGAAATCGAGCTGCTGGAAAAAGACGCCGAAGTGTTCGTCTTCGGCGAGCGCGGCACCTCGCCGCCCAAGGGCATCGCGGGCGGCGGCGAAGGCGCGGTCAACAAGTTCAGCTACGAGAACGCGGGCGAGTGGCACACGCCGCCGATGGTGTCGAAGATGCGCGGCATCCAGCTCACGCGCGGCGAGCGCGTGCGGCTCGAAACGCCCGGCGGCGGCGGCTGGGGCAGCGCCGCCGAGCGGCCTGCGCAGCAGCGCGAGGCCGACAGCGCGATGGGCTATGTGACAACCGGCAGCCCCACCGGCGGCAGCAAGAAGAAGGCGTCCGAATGACTTCCACTGGTAAATCCCTTGTCGTCGGCGTCGATGTCGGCGGCACCTTCACCGACCTCTTCGTGCTCGACGAAGCGAACGGCACGGCGCGCATCGTCAAGGTGCCCTCCACGCGCGGCGAAGAAGCGCGCGGCTTCATGAACGGCGTGGCGCGCGTGGCCGACTCGGCCGCGGCCATCGCCACCATCGTGCACGGCACCACGGTGGGCACCAACGCGCTGCTCGAACGCAAGGTGGCGCGCACCGGCATCATCACCACGCGCGGTTTTCGCGACGTGCTGGAGATGCGCCGCCGCGACCGGCCCGAGACCTGGGGCCTGCGTGGCAGCTTCACACCGGTGGTGCCGCGCGACCTGCGCCGCGAAGTCGACGAGCGCGTGCTCGCCGACGGCACGCTGCACACCGCAGTCGATCTGGACCAGGTGCGCGCCGAAGCCCGCTCGCTGCTCGAAGCCGGCTGCGAGGCCGTGTGCGTGTTCTTCATCAACACCTATGCGAACCCCGAGAACGAGCGCCTGGCCGTCGAGGCGGTGCGCGCGCTCTGGCCCAACCCGCACGTCACCTCGGCCAGCGAAGTGCTGCCCGAGATCCGCGAGTTCGAGCGCTGCTCGACCGCCACGCTCAACGCCGCACTGCAGCCCGTGGTGGGCGGCTACCTCGAGCGGCTCGAATCCGACCTGCGCGGCCAGGGCTTTGCCGGCGAGCTGCTGGTGGTGCAGAGCAACGGCGGCGTGATGTCGCGGCAGACCGCGAGCGACCTGCCGGTGCGCACGGCGCTGTCAGGCCCGGCGGCCGGCGTGATCGCCTGCGCGGCCATTGCGCGCGCGGCGGGCTTTCCGAACGCGATCACCGGCGACATGGGCGGCACCTCGTTCGACGTGTCGCTGGTGGCGAACGGCGAAGCCGCATTGGCCGCGCAGACCGCGATCGAGTTTGGCATGGTGATCCGCTCGCCGATGATCCAGATCGAGACCATCGGCGCCGGCGGCGGTTCCATCGCCTCGGTGGATGCGAGCGGCATGCTGCAGGTCGGCCCCGAGTCGGCCGGCAGCGTGCCGGGGCCGGCCTGCTACGGGCGAGGCAACATGCGCCCGACGGTGACCGATGCGAACGTGCTGCTGGGCCGCATCGCCGCCGATCGCCCGCTGGGTGGAGGACTGCTCGCGGCGCTGGATGCGCAGAAGTCGCGCCAGGCGATCGAGGAGCACGTCGCCCGGCCACTCGGCCTGGACGTGCATGCGGCCGCGGAAGCCATCCTCACCGTGGCCAATGCGCGCATGGCGGGCGCGATCCGCCTCGTGTCCATCGAACGCGGCCACGACCCGCGTCGCTTTGCCTACATGCCTTTCGGCGGTGGCGGTGCGCTGCATGTGTGCGCGATGATGCGCGAGGTGGGCGTCGCGACCGGCATCGTGCCGCGCTATCCCGGCGTGACCTCGGCCCTCGGCTGCGTGATCGCCGACATGCGCCACGACGCGGTGCAGACCCTCAACAAGCCTTTGACCGAGCTCGATGTGGGTGACCTGCAGCGCCGCATCGACGAACTGGCCGCGAGCTGCCAGCAGCGCCTGGATTCATCGGGCGTGCGCTTCGACGAGGTGCGCGAGGTCATCGCACTCGACATGCTCTACGCGGGCCAGACGCACACGCTGCCTGTGGTGCTCGCCGACGCGGGCAAGGCGCCGATCACGGCCGCATCGATCCGCGCCGCATTCGAGGCCAGCTACACCGCCGCATTCGGCCGGGTGCTCGAAGGCATCCCGATCCGCGTGATGAACCTGCGCTATGCACGCATCGGCGTGCGACCGAAGTTCGACCTGAAGGTGCTGGCACCCGAAGGGCGAGGCAGCATCGTGCCGCTGGGCACGCAGCGCGTGTTCCACCACGGCCAGTGGCATGCGGCCGTGCGCTACGCGCGGCTCGAACTGCCAGTGGCTGCGCGCATCGAAGGCCCTGCAATCCTCGAACAGGCCGACACCACCGTGTGGCTCGAGCCCGGATTCCACGCCGAGGTCGACGCGCACGGCAACCTTCTGGTGAGGCTGTCATGAGCACAGGCAAGACATCCGTTGCAGCGAAGACCGCGCTGGTCGTCATCGACCTGCAGAACGACTTTCTCGATGCCAACGGTGCCTATGCGCGCGGCGGCGACACCAATCCGCCGGCGCTGCTGCTGCCGGCGCGCGTGGCCGAGGTGGCGCGCGCGCTCAAGGCGGCGGGTGGCCTCGTGGCCGCAAGCCAGTTCACGCTGTGGCCAGATGCGGCCGGCGAGCCGATGGTGTCGCCGCACCTCAAGGCGCTGCGCCCCTATCTGAAAAAGGGCGACTTCGCGCCCGGCAGCTGGGGCCAGGCGAACGTCGACGCGTTGACCGGGCTGGTCGACGTGACGGTGAGCAAGGTCGCGTACTCGGCCTTCTTCAACACACAGCTCGACTGGGTGCTGCGCCACGCCGGTATCGACACGGTGGCGGTCTGCGGCATCGTCACCAATGGCGGCGTCGCGAGCACCGTGCGCGATGCGCACATGCGCGACTACCGCACGCTGGTGCTGTCCGATGGGTGCGCGGCCTTCGGCGAAGAACGCCACCAGACCTCGTTGGCCGACATGCGCAACGTGGCCGAGGTGACGGACTGCGCGGCCTTCATCGCATCGCTCGCATGACGACAAAGCCTTCACGCCACATCCGTCGCGCCGCGCAGGTCGAGGCCGAAGTGCACGTGCCGGTGGCCATCGTCGGCGGCGGTGCCTGCGGGCTCACGACCGCACTGATGCTGAGCGATGCGGGTGTGGCCTCTGTGGTGCTGGAGCGCGACGCGCTGCCGAGCGGATCGACCGCGCTGTCCTCCGGCTTCATCCCCGCGCCCGGCACTCGCGCGCAGCGAGCGCATGGCGTGCATGACGACAGCGCCGGGCGCTTCGCTGCCGACATCCAGGCCAAGGCCCATGGCCACGCCGCGCCTGCGCTGGTCGAGGCCTATGCGGCGTCCATCGGTCCGGCACTCGATGCGCTGCAGGAACGGCACGGCCTGCAGTGGATACTGCTCGACGGCTTTCTCTATCCGGGTCACAGCGTACATCGCATGCATTCGCTGCCGCAGAAAACCGGTGCGTCGCTGATGGCGGCCTTGCAAGCGGCCGTCGAGGCGGCGGGCATTCCCGTGCTGACGCAAGCGTTGGTCGACACGCTGGTGCTCGATGCCGAAGACCGCGTGATCGGCGTCGACTGCTTGCGCCCCGATGGCAGCCGCGAAACACTGGCCTGCGATGCGCTGCTGCTCGCGTGCAATGGCTTCGGCGGCAATGCGAACATGGTCCGCACGCTGCTGCCCGAGATGGCCGAAGCCACCTTCGGCGGTCACGCCGGCAACGACGGCAGCGCGATCCTGTGGGGCCAATCGCTGGGTGCACGTCTGCGCGACCTCGGCGGCTACCAGGGCCATGGCTCGTGGGTCACGCCGCAAGGGGCCCTGATGTCGTGGGCCATGATGATGGAAGGCGGCGTACAGCTCAACTGCGAAGGCCGGCGCTTTCACGACGAGACGCTGGGCTACTCGGAGGCCGCGGTACAGGTGCTCGCACAACCGGGCGGCATTGCCTGGAACGTGTTCGACACGCCGCTGCTCGCACTGGCGCGGGGCTTCCCCGACTTCTGCGAGGCTGAAGCGGCGGGCGCGTTGCGCCGCTGCGAATCGGTGGCTGCGCTGGCGGATTGCATCGGCTGCGAGTCTTCCGTGCTGCAAGGCACGTTCGACTCCATGCGCGCCAGGACGCCACCGCCCGATGGCCGCGTGTTCGCACGCGCGCTCGAAGCGCCGTACTTCGCTGTGAAGGTCACGGGCGCGCTGTTCCACACCCAGGGCGGCCTCGACACCGCGCCCGACATGCGCGTGCTGCGGCACGACGGCACGCCCTTCGCCAACCTGTTCGCCGCCGGTGGCGCGGCGGGCGGTGTTTCTGGCGATGAGGTGTGGGGTTATCTCTCCGGCAACGGCCTGCTGAGCGCGGTGGCCGGAGGCTACATCGCGGCGCGCACCGCCGCTGCATTGATCCATTCGACGAAAGCGTCTCCATGACGAACCCTTCCTTCAAGACCCGGCTCGCACGCCACGACATCGTGCTTGCGCCCGGCGTGTACGACGCGCTCAGCGCCCTCGTGGCCGAGCGGGCCGGTTTCGAGGCGCTCTACCTCTCGGGCGCCTCCATCGCCTACACGCGCCTGGGCCGCTCCGACGTCGGCCTCACTACCTACACCGAGGTGGCCGACACCCTGGCCCGCATCACCGAGCGCGTGAGCCTGCCGGTGATCGTCGATGCCGACACCGGCTTCGGCAACGCACTCAACACCCAGCGCACCGTGCGCGGCTTCGAGCGCGCGGGCGCGGCGATGGTGCAGATCGAAGACCAGACCTTTCCCAAGCGCTGCGGCCACCTCGACGGCAAGGCCGTGGTGCCCGAGCGCGAGATGGTCGGCAAGCTCAAGGCCGCGCTGGACGCGCGCACCTCGAGCGACACGCTGATCCTCGCGCGCACCGATGCGGTGGCGGTCGAAGGCCTGGAGGCCGCGCTCGACCGCGCCGAGGCCTACCTCGCCTGCGGCGTGGACGCGCTCTTCATCGAGGCGCTGCGCTCGCCCGAGCAAATGGACGCGGCCTGCCGGCGCTTCGGCGACCGCGTGCCGCTCCTGGCCAACATGGTCGAAGGCGGCAAGACGCCGATCCAGGACGCGGACGCGCTGCAGAAGCACGGCTTTCGCATCGCGATCTTTCCGGGCGGCACGGCGCGCGCGGTGGTGCACACGCTGCAGGGCTACTACGCGAGCCTGCACCAGCACCGCACCACGCAGCCGTGGCGCTCGCAGATGCTGGACTTCGATGAACTCAACGAAGTGGTCGGTACACCAGATTTGATACGCAACGGGCAGAAGTACGAATGAGCTAAGCCGCTGTCATGCATTTCTGAACGTAGCGCGCAATGGCTTCCACGCTACGAAACTCGTCTACGGAGCGTGCTGGCGTATCGGCGTACCGGCCGTTCCACATGCGCGCCAGTGCCCGCCCTGGACCAATCTCGATCACGCATGCCACTCGTCGCCCGGCGATGCTTTCCATGCATTCGTCCCACCGCACTGCGTGATCGATCTGCCTGGCCAACGCGTGCTTGAGTTGAGGCGGCTCGGCAACGCGGCCCGCCGCATCGCTGAAGAGAGGAATTCCGGCAGCACGAAACGCCAGCGGCGCAATGTGCGCAGCAAAGCCCTGCGCCGCCGCAGCCATCCACCGCGTATGGGATGCCACCTGCACGTTGAGAAGCAAGGCGTGCGCGCCCTGGCGTTGCGCCGCTTCGACTGCGAGCGGCAGCACGACTTGCAGGCCCCCGAGCACAACGCTGTCGATGCCGTTTCTTATGGCGACGGCCAGATCGAATTCCTCGCACAGCCGTCCAAGCAGCGATTCGGTCACCCCGCTGACACCCATCAGGCCTGTGGAATTCGACTCACCAGCACAGTCCATCAGCGCTGCGCGGCGATGCGCCAACTCAAGGGCCGTGTTCGCATCGAAAACGCCAGCGACCGAGAACGCCGCCAGTTCGCCAACACTGTAGCCAGCCGCCGCCGCTGGCGCTGGAAGACATGGGGCAAGCTGGGCCCACGCAGCCAACGCCAGGCCTGTCAGCAGAACCTGGGCATTCGCATTGCACCCTGCCCAGACGGGATCTTTTACGCATGCTCTCCAGTCGTCGATGCCGAGCAACTGGTGCATGGCGTGCACCGTTTCATCATTCGCCAGCCAAGGCAGCATGTCGGGGTGCTGCATGCCCTGGCCCGAAAAGACGATGGCGTAGCTCATTCCGCCACGCCGCAGATGCGCTGCATCCAGCACGCTGCGGCCAGGGTATCTGCAGCGCCACCAGGCGACAGACGGAGCGCGACGAAGTCACGGTGAACCGCGTGTGCGGCTTCCATGCCCCCCTGCCCCGCTGCACCGCCCTTCGCAAGAAAATCGCGCGCTGCCTGCTGTGCGTTGCGCAGGCCCTGAATTCCGCCACGGTGCGCCAGGTTGCTGTCGTCCAGTACAGCCATGACGGCGAACAATGTATCGACACGCGCCTGCTCCGGGCTCAGACCGCGCCGCACTGAACGAAAAAGTGTCGGAACGGCTGTGTCGAACAACACCGGGAATCCAAGCGCGGCCTCTTGCGATGCGCTTCGCAATCCATGGCGGCGGGCAGCGATGCCGCCTGGCAAAGTGGAAATGCGGTGGCTGCGGGCCTGCAACGCATCGCCCCAATGCCGACGCAATGCAGTCCGCAATGTGGCTGGCCGCGCCG
The DNA here is from genome assembly GCF_900107295.1 of Variovorax sp. YR266. Classification (NCBI taxonomy): domain Bacteria; kingdom Pseudomonadati; phylum Pseudomonadota; class Betaproteobacteria; order Burkholderiales; family Comamonadaceae; genus Variovorax; species Variovorax sp. YR266. The sequence continues at coordinate 407,983 of NZ_FNPM01000006.1, read as the reverse complement.
GCTCGCCGTCGCGCCGCGCCGCGCCGGCGGCGGCACAGAGCAGGCCCAAGGTAAAGACGGCGCCACGGTGTGTGTTCACGCCACCCGTCGCCTCCAACATCCGTGCCTCCGCGGCAATTCCACAAGCTTCCAGTGCGTTGAAGGGTGCATGCGCCTCGCCCAACTCGGCGATCTGCACGAAGTAGTGCCGCAGCGCCATGAGGCTTCGCATGAAGGTGTGTGCGTCCATGTCGTCATGACTGCCGTTGTCGACGAAGGACACCAGTCCTGGCTTCGGTGCCAACGCCAGTTCGTCGTACAGCGCCAGCGTTGCCGCGCAGCCGATTGCGTGCGATGAAGGCGGCGAAGAGAATGCTGTCGAGATGAGGGCGAGAGGTAACGCAGTGCTCATGCCGCAAGACCCATCTCTTGACTGTCTTCGGGCACGAAGGCGCTTGTCTCCAGGCGGGCACCGCACACGTGCTTCACCAGCACGCTGCGCGAATGTCCGGCCCGCCAGGCGCTCCACTCGCGCCAATTGACCGCGCTGCCGTCGCGAAAGACAAGTTCGCCATCAAGCCGCAACCGCCCGGGTGCCTGGGCCTGCAGACAGGCAGCCATGAAGTCCGCGTGGCGTGCATCGTCGACTGCAATCCACAAGTCCAGATCGGATCCCGGGTGCACGTACCGCAAGCCCGTGAGTTGTTGCCAACCATAGCTGCCGTAGGCGCGCACCTGCACGCGCTCCATTTCGAACGCTGTCGCCAACCTGTGCCAGGCCGCGCGCGCATCGCGCGGCAGCAAATGCAGCACCTCGTTTGCGCGCGGAAATTCACCGAAGCACAGGATGGCCGAACGCGGCACCTGCAAGCCGAGCCGGCGGCGGCCCCATTGAGTTGGCGCGGGAAGGCCGAGCAAGACAGTTTCCTCGTGAGCGGTCGCAAGCTCGTGCTGGCGTGTCACGACGAGCGGAAGGCCTCGCTCTGCCCAGTGCGCGATGCACGCCTTGCCCTCGCTGTCCCATGGGCGGGCCAGCACTTGCGTCCAGCCCTGGGCGGACAGGTGAGCGAGCCGATGGCGGCGCAGCAGCTTCATGCCAACACCTCACGCAGCATCGAGCACACGTTGCGCCACGTCGGCGGCGAGCTTGCGGCCGCCGCGCAAGGCGCCATCCCTGGCACGTCGGTCCTCGCCTGTCGCTTCGGACAACGCAGCACGCAATGCCTCCTGCAGATTGCCCTCCCAGAGGGCGCGCACTCCGCCCATGGCCACGTAGTTGCCGACACCGGGCGCAAACACAGGATTCGATTCGGAAAGCTCAGTGAGCATGGCCTCCGGCAACTTGGTCACGCGTGCCATCGCAGGGATGCGCATGACACGGATTTCCGCCTCAGGCAGCGCATCGCAGGCATCGGCGATCAGTCCCGAGGTGATGAAGCCGCCCGACAACGCCTGGTCGTACACCAGTCCAATCACTCGATGCCCATTCCGCCGCGCAAGGTCGATGCACATACCGAGGTGTGCCATGGCGCGATTAATACCGAGCAATTCGTCGCGTCGGCGCAGCTGCTGGCCCTGGGTATCGATGAGCAGCAGGATCGGTCGACCCGGATGCTGCGAGATCGTGTCAAGCACCACGCGGGCTTGCGCCAACGCGAGCCGAACGCCGATCGAAGCATGATTCGTTGTCCCGATGACCGTGAGCAACTCGCCCTCGAACAAGACCTCCCCCTGGAGAAAATCGCCGACCTCACGCATGCCGTGGAAAGGGCCGAAAAGTTGCGTGACCAACGTGTTCCATTTCATCTTTGTGCCTCCGTGGCCACGCGCAAGGCATGCATGGCGGCCACGTCAATGTCGGGAATGCGCTGCGCATCGGCCACGCCCAGGCGCTGCCAGAGCGCCATTGCGTCGTCCAGGTCATCGCTGGGTGGCGGCATATCGCGCAAGCGCGCACTCAGCAGCGCGTGTTCGGTCTCCAGCAATGCCGACGTGACCGGCTTCGCGGCCGAGAGCGCGCAGATAGCCGCCTCGCGGAAGGCCTGCACATCGTCTTCGACGAGCTCGTCGCAATCGCCTGTCAGCCAACGGTGTTTGCCGCCGGTGGTACGCCACACCAGGGCGCGGTCGCGCGAATCGAACTCCTCCACACCGAAGGAAGCCTCGATCACCTCGGGGCCGGACATGGCCAGCCGGCCGCTGTCGCTCATCACGATGTAGTCGGTGCAGCGCGCGACGATGCCCATGCCACCGAAGCAGCCGTTCGCGCCGCCGATCAGCGTGATCACAGGGATGCCCGCCGCACGCACGTCGAGCACCGAACGCATCACCTCCGACACTGCAATCAGGCCGGCATTGGCTTCGTGCAGCCGCACTCCACCGGACTCGGCCAGCAGCAGCACCGCCGTTGGCCGATCGCGCAGTGCGCGCTGCAGCAGGCCCACGAGCTTGGCGCCATGCACCTCGCCAACGCCGCCGCCCATGAAGGCGCCCTCCTGCGCGGCAACGAAGACCGTGCGACCGGCCAATGCGGCGCGGCCGATCGCAACGCCATCGTCGAAAGCACAGGGCACACCCAGTTGGGCAAGGTGCGGGCTGGTCAGCCGCTCGGACGGCGGCAGCCACTCGTGGAAGCTGCCCGCATCCAGCAGAAGGGCCAGGCGCTCACGCGCCGTGCATTCGGCATAGCTGAGGCTCATGACGATGCTCCCGGCAGTTCGGCCACGGCCTGGCCGAGCCGCAGGCCCACCACTGCGGGGGTGGCGCCCATGTCATTGATCGAGATGCGGATGCCGCCGAGCGGATGCCGCTCGTGGAAGTCCGCCAGCACGGCCCGCCAGATGGGTTCGAAGCCGCGCGCCGAGGTCTCGATGCGCACGGTGCAGTCATCGCCGGCAGCGCTCTCGAGCATCACCTCGAGGTTGCCCGAGCCGACCACGCCGACCAGGACTGGCGCAAAGGTGTCCGCGATGCGCTGCCCGGGGAAGGAAAAGTCCAGAATTTCGAGTCCTGCTGGAATGCTCATGATGGTTGTTTCCTACCAGTTCCTGAATCGTTGGGGCGGCTGGTACAGCCCACCCGAGGCGCGCACGATGTCGCGCATGCTGCGTGCGGCCAGAAGGTTGCGCGTGGCGTCGCGCGGGTCGATGCCCAGATCCTCCGGCCGGTGAATCACGCCGCGGTCGCGCAGGTTCTCCACTGCGCGCTTGTCGCGCCCCAGCCCGACCGCCGTGTAGCCCGCTACGCCTCGGATCGCCTGCTCGCGCTCTGCATCGTTGCGGCACAGCAGCAGGTTGGCGATGCCTTCCTCGGTAAGGATGTGGCTCACGTCGTCGCCGTAGATCATGATCGGCGGCAGTTCCATGCCCGACTGTTCCGCCAACTGCCATGCGTCCAGCCGGTCGACGAAGGCGGGCTGCATGTGCTCGCGGAAGGTTTCGACCATCTGCACCACCAGCTTCTGGCCACGCGGCGTGCCGGCCGCGCCGCCGCGGCCCGCGCGCGCTTCCTGGCCCGCCTTGAGCCAGGCCGGGCTCGTGTGGCGGCGACCGCGCGCGTCGGCGCCCATGTTGGGCGCACCGCCGAAGCCCGCAATGCGTCCCAGCGTGGCGGTCGAGCTGTTGCCGTCGAGGTCGATCTGCAGCGTCGACCCGATGAAGAGGTCGCAGGCGTAGTGCCCTGCGGCCTGGCAGAACGCGCGGTTGCTGCGCAGCGACCCGTCCGGGCCGGTGAAGAACACGTCGGAGCGCGCGCGGATGTAGTCCTCCATGCCCAGCTCGGAGCCGAAGGAATGCACCGATTCGACCCAGCCTGCCTCGATCGCCGGAATCAGCGCGGGATGCGGATTGAGCGCCCAGTGCTTGCAGATCTTGCCCTTGAGGCCGAGCGACTCGGCATAGGTCGGCAGCAGCAGTTCGATCGCGGCCGTGTCGAAGCCGATGCCGTGGTTCAGGCGCTGCACGCCGTATTCGGCGTAGATGCCCTTGATCGCCATCATGGCCATCAGCACCTGAATCTCGCTGATCTGCGCCGGGTCGCGCGTGAACAAGGGCTCGATGAAATTGGGGCGCGGCGCTTTCACCACGAAGCTCACCCAGTCCGCCGGTATGTCGATGCGCGGCAGCGTGGTGGTGTGGCCATCCACCAGTTCGTTGACCTGCGCGATCACGATGCCGCCGGAAAAAGCGGTGGCTTCGACAATGGCGGGAGTGTCCTCGGTGTTGGGGCCGGTGTAGAGGTTGCCCTCCGCGTCCGCGGCATGGGCCGCCACCAACGCCACGCGTGGCGTGAGGTCGACGAAGTAGCGCGCGAAAAGCTCCAGGTAGGTGTGGATCGCGCCGATCTCGATGCGCCCGGCCGACACCAGCTTCGCCAGGCGCGCGCCCTGCGGCCCCGAGAAGCTGAAGTCCAGCCGGCTCGCCACGCCGTTTTCGAACAAGTCCAGGTGTTCGGGCAGCGCGAGTACCGACTGCACCATGTGCAGGCCGTGCACCCGCGCCGTGTCGACCTGCACCAGCGCTCGGGCCAGAAAGTCGGCCTGCTTCTGGTTGTTGCCTTCCAGGCAGACCCGGTCGCCCGGTTCCAGCACGGCCTCCAGCAGCGTGCCGATCGCTTCGGTGGCCACCAGCTTGTCCTGGCGCTGCGTGCCAAGCGCCTGCGCTGCGCGGGCCAACCGGCCCGCGCGGTTTTCGGTCCTGGTGTTCCAGTTCATGCGATCCATTCGTCCATTCCTCAACCCATCACCGCCTTGACGGCAAAAAACAGCACGGACGGGCCCAGGAGGCAGCCCAGTCCGGTATGGAAAGTAGCGACCAGCGCACCGTAGGGCACCAGCTTGCGATCGGTGGCCGCGAGGCCGGCCGACACGCCGCTCACAGTGCCGGCAAGACCGCCGAAGACCATCGCCGAGCGCGGCGTCTTCAGGCGCAGGAAGCGTGCGGCCATCGGGGTGCCGACCATCACGAGGATGGCCTTGACCAGGCCGGTCGCGATGCTCAGCGCCATCACGTCGGGGCTGGCACCGATGGCCGCCCCCGTGACGGGCCCCACGATGTAGGTGACGGCCCCGGCGCCGATCGTTGTCATGCTGACCGCGTCGGAGTAGCCGAAGCTCCAGGCGATCGCCGCGCCCACTACAAAAGGCAGCAGCGTCCCGAGCAACAGCGAGATCACTCCGATGAGCCCCGCCTGGCGAGCTTCGGTCACCTGCACTTCAAAGGCCGTGGCAACAATCGCGAAATCGCGCAGCATGGCCCCGCCCATCAGGCCGATTCCTCCAAACAGCGACATATCGGCCAGGCCTTTGTGGCCCCCGGTCCGGGTGCCGCCCCAATAGGCGAGGATGAGTCCGATCACGATGGCGATGGCCGATCCGTGCACGCGCCCGAAGGTCAGGCGGCGCGAGATCTGGCCGGAAAGCAGCACGATCAGCCCCACGACCATGAAGGCGCTGACCAGGCCGTTCTGCAAGGCCGCTTTTTCGAGGATTTCAAGCATGGCGCTCATTCCGCCTCGTTGAGAAGAGGGTTGTCGTTGCGCACCGGCTCGGCCAGCGAGCTGGCGACCGGATGCTCCATGCGATTGATCAGCGAGATCACCACCGCGCAGACGGCAACGGCCGCCAGCGCCGAAAGTAGTGCGACAGGTCCACCGCGCAACGCGGAAACCATGTCCTGCTGCGCCGCCATGGCGACCACCACCGGGATGTACATGGCGCCCCAGTACTCCACGCCCAGTTCGGTCAGCTTGGGCAGGATGCCCTTCCTGTGCATGTAGATGCGCGCCGTGATGAGCAGCAGCATCGCGATGCCCACGCCGCCGACGTTGGTCTTTACGCCCAGCGCCTGACCCAGCAGGTCGCCTAGAAAAATGCCCAGCAGATGGCACAAGGCCAGCAGCGCGGTGCCGTAGATGATCATGGGTTATGTCTCCGGAGTGACGGCGCGCGAGGGGCGCTGTTCCTGGAGACGTACGGTATCGGCTTGCCCGGCCGCAATCAATTAACGGCAGTCGACGACAGTTACTCTCAGCGAAACGATCGAGGGTGCCAATGCGATGGCGCGCTCAGGCCAGTTCGGCTCTGGCGCTCCTGCACACTGCGAGCAGCGCAAGCAGGTTCGGGTCGCGCTCGCGTGTACGCAGGAAGCTGACTCCCAAGGTCTGGCGCATCAGGTACTTGGGCGCCAGCGGAATCAGTTGGACCTTCTGCGAGAACAGGTCGCGCACGCGCCCTGGCAGCAGCGTGTAGCCAATGCCGCCGCTGACCAGGTTCATCAGCGAGAAGATGTCGCCGGTCTTCATCACCACGTTGGGAGTGAAGTTCGCCACCCGAAAGGCCTCTACGAACCCGTTGTAGGTAGCGAACCCCTCCTTGAGGCTGACGAATTTCTCGTCGGAACATTCGCTCAGATCGACGCAATCGAGTGTGGCGAAGCGCGATCCCATAGGGGCCGCGAAGTAGATGTCGTCTTCGAACAGCGGCTCCGAAACGATGTCGCCAGCCTCTTCCGGGACCGCCATCAGCGCCGCATCGACGGCGCCGTCGCGAATTTTCTGCAGCAGATCCGCGTTGGAGCCGAGTACGAGCTCGGTCTCAAGGCTGGGCTTGCGCACCTTCATGTGGACGAGGACCGCGGGCACAGTGCGGATGGTCAGCGAGTAGAGCGACCCGATGCGGATGCGATCGGCCGAGTAGCCGGCGACCTCGCGCGTGGAGCGGATGCCCGCGGACATGGTGTGCAGCACCTCACGCGCCACTTCGGCCAGCGCGTGCGCGGCCTCGGTGGGATGAAGATTGCGGCCCTCATGACGAAACAGTGCGCAGCGCACGCCGACTTCCAGAGAGTGCAAGGCACGGTGAACGCTCACCGTGCTGACCTCGAGCCGCTCGGCCGCGCGCGCAAGATTGCCGGTTTCCATGAACGCGATCAGCGTCTCAAGCTTGCGGAAAGTGATTTCTTCGTCGACACGGGCGTGCATGATGGTCTCGCAGATCAGTCCACATCCTAGCCCTTTGGTGCGCCCGGCCGGCCTGGCGCCCTAAGGACGCGGGCGTGCAGTGAACTTTCTGGCCCCCTCGGAGTACGCACCTGAGGCAAAGTTGATGGCATGGCCGCGCCGGGCGTTCGTTCGAAGGACCGGCATTCACGCTGGAGAGGTCGGGATGTTCATCGAACCGCTGCTTGCTTGCGCCATGCCGTCCGAACCAAAGTACAGGACGCATCGATGCACAGGGCCAGGTGACTGCCGACATGAATTTCTCGCACCCACATCGCATCGCGGCTAGCGGGCCGCATTCCGATCGGTAATCATCTTCGGGGTGATGAAGATCAGCAGTTCGCTCTTCTTGACCTCGCGGGTGCGTGATCGGAACAGCACTCCGACATAGGGCAATTCGCCGAGTACCGGTATCCGTGACTCGTCGTTCGTTTCCGACAGTTCGAAGATCCCGCCGATCACGACAGTCCCTCCGTTTTCTACGAGCACTTCGGTCTGAACGTGCTTCGTGTTGATGGCGTAGCCCGCAGTGGTCGACTGGCCGACGGAATCCTTGTTCACATCCAGCGTCAGGATGATGTTTCCTTCTGGCGTGATCTGCGGTGTGACCTCGAGCCTGAGATTCGCCTTCCTGAAGGAGACCGAGGTCGCGCCGCTCGACGTGGCAGACTGGTAAGGAAGTTCCGTCCCCTGTTCGATCAGGGCCTTGGTTTGGTCGGCCGTGACGACCCGAGGGCTCGCCACGACCTTGCCCTTGCCGTCTTCTTCCAGCGCGGATATTTCCAGATTCAGGATCTTCGACATGCTGGAGTTGTAGAGCGAAACCGCGAAGGTTCCCGTGGAAGTGCCACTGGAACTGCTGGCCGGCAGGTTGACGAAGTTGCTGCTGGAGGTCGACGAGTACGACACGGTGCCGTCGCTGCTCGTCGTCGCCTGGGTGCCGATCGAACTGTTGCTGCCCTTGGACGATCCACCCAGCTTGACGCCCAGCGATTTGCTGAAGGTGTCCGATGCCTCGACGATGCGCGCCTCGATCAGTACCTGTCGCACCGGCACATCGAGCTTCTGGATCAGCTCGGCGACCTGCTGAAGCCGCGAGGGGATGTCCGAGACAAAGAGCTGGTTGGTGCGCGCCTCGGCGATCACACTGCCGCGCGGACTCAGGATGCGTGTGGGCGTACCCGATCCGCCTCCCCCACCGCTACCGCTACCCGTCAGGCCTTGCACGAGGGTCGCGGCCTTGGTGTAGTTCAGCTGAAACGACTGGGTACGAATCGGCTCCAGGCTCTGTATGGTGGCCTGCGCTTCGAATTCGAGCTTTTCCTTGGCATTGATTTCATCCTTGGGCGCGATCCACAGCACGCCGCCGTTCTTGCGCACGCCCAGGTTCTTCGCCTGCAAGATGATGTCCAGGGCCTGGTCCCAGGGCACGTCCTTCAGCCGCAGCGTCAGTGCGCCGCTCACCGAGTCCGAGGTCACGATGTTGAAGTTCGTGAAGTCGGCGATCACCTGCAGCAGCGAGCGGATATCGATGTTCTGGAAGTTCAGCGAGAGCTTCTCGCCGCTGTAGCTCACGCCCTGCGTGAGCTTGGTCGGATCGATCTTGCGCGGACGCACTTCCACGACGAACCGGTTCTCGCTCTGGTAGGCGCTGTGCTCCCAGTCGCCCTTGGGCTCGATGGTCATGCGCACGCGATCATCCGATTGCTGCACCGTCACCCACTGGACGGGGGTGCCGAAATCCGCCACGTCCATGCGGCGGCGCAAACCTTCGGGCAGCGTGGACTTGGTGAATTCGACGACCAGGTTCTTGCCTTGCTGCCGAATGTCGACGCCCACCTGGCTATTGGCCAGATCGACGATCACGCGGCCGGCGCCGTCCGAGCCCAGGCGGAAGTCAACGTCACGCAACGGCAAGGTGTCCCTGCTGCGGTTCTCCGCAAAGGTGGACGACATGGGCGCGTTGAGCGCCGCACCGGCGACAGGACCGAGTGACACGAGCAGCGATTGGCCCTGAACCTGGGTCGTGTAGGTCGTTGCCTGTTTGAGATTCAGCACCAGGCGCGTGCGTTCGCCGGCCTGCGCCACGTTGACGGAGCGCAGATTGCCCTGGTTGATTTCGATGGGCGCGCGGCCAACGCCGTTCGTGACGCCGGGAAAGTCAAGGGCGATGCGTGCAGGCGACTGGATGGTGAAACCCGTCGGCGCCGTGGCAAGCGGCTGGGAAAAATCGATGCGGATGACTTCTGCACCGGATTGCACCGAAGACGTGACCGATTCGATCACGTTTTGCGCCTGGGCTGCTGCTGCGCCTCCCCACACGCAGAGCAGCAGACATGCGGTACGCAGCCATCGCGCGATGGCAGATTGTTGTTCGTTCACGTTGGGCCTTTTGTTACTGCAGCGATCGGGAAAAAGTTGATCAGCGGACCTGCGCGGTCTTCATTCGGCCGCCTGCAGGGCCTGCTCGGGCGCAGCGCGTGTGGCGCTCCTGCGTGACACGAGGCCACGCCCCCACTGCAAGAGGTCGTCGACGTAAGTGAAGATCACCGGCACGACGAGCAAGCTCAGCGCGGTGGACGTCAGCAGACCTCCAATCACGACGATCGCCATCGGCTGGCGAAAACTGGGCTCCGCACCCAGCCCCAGTGCGTTGGGCAGCATGCCGGCGCCCATTGCGATGGTCGTCATCACGATCGGGCGAGCGCGCTTGTGACAGGCATCGATCAGCGCGTCGAACCGGCCCATGCCTCGGTCGCGGCGCGCCACGATGGCGTACTCGACGAGCAGGATCGAATTCTTCGTGACGATGCCCATCAGCATCAGAACGCCGATGACCACCGACATCGAAAATGCCTGGTGCGTGAGCCACAGCGCGAACATGGCGCCGCCCATCGCCAGCGGCAAGGCACTGAGGATGGTGCCGGGTTGCAGGAAGTCATGGAACAGCAGCACCAGCACCGCATAGATGCAAAAGATCCCGATTGCCATCGCAACGCCGAAGCTCTGGAACAGTTCGGACATGCGCTGCAATTCGCCCTGTTCCACCTGGTGCACGCCAGCCGGCAAAGACTTCAGTGCGGGCAACGCCATGGCTTCGCGCTGCACCTCGCCGATCGTGCGTCCGTTCAACTCGACACTGAGCGTCACGTTGCGCGAGCGGTCCAATCGGTCGATCTGCGACGGGCCGCTGCCCATCACGATCTCGGCCACCGAGGCCAGGTCCACGTTGCCGCCGCTGCCCTTGACTCGCAGCTGCGCGATGGCATCGAGGTTGCCGCGCACCGACGGATCCATGAGCACGCGGATCGCGATCTGGCGCTCCGGCAGGTTGAGTTTGGGCAGCGAGTTCGAATAGTCGCCGTAGGTGGCCAGGCGCACTGCGTCGGCCAGCGCTTCCGACGTGACACCCAGCGCGGCGGCACGAGCGGTGTCGGGGCGCACCTGGATCTCCGGGCGCTGCAACGAAGCGCTGGAGGTCACGTTGCCAATGCCCTTGAGCGTGCGCAGTTGCGACTCTGCCTGCGCCGCCGCGCTGGCAAGGATCTGCGGATCGTCACTCGCCAGCGTGATGTCCAGCGACTCTCCGTTGGCGCCGGCCCCGACTGTGATACGGGCGCCGGGAAGCGCTCGCAGCATCTCGCGCATCTTGGCCTCGACACCCGATTGCTTGAGTTTTCGCTCGCCACGCGGCACCAGGTCGACGGTGAGCGTGGCGCTGGTCACGTCGGTCGAAGAGCTGACGCTCATGCCGCCACCGCTCGTGGCCGTGCCGACCGAGACAAATACGCCTTTCACCTCGGGCAGTGTGCGCAGCATCTGCGACGCACGTTGGCTGGTCGCCGCGGTGTCCTGCAAGGTGCTGCCCGGTGCCAGCTTGATCGTCAGGGTGCTCTGCGCCTTGTCCTGCGCCGGGATGAAGGCGGTCGGAATGAAGGGGATGATGAGCAGTGCCAGGCCAAAGAAGGCCGTGGCCGCCAGCACCGTGGCCTTGCGCCGCGACAGGCTCGCCCGGACCCAGCCGAGATAGCGGGTCATGGTCGCACCGTCGGTCGATATCTCGTGATGTCCCGGCGTCTTCGGCTTGAGCAGATAAGCCGCCATCATCGGCGTCAAAAGCCGCGCCACCAGCAGCGAGGCCAGCACCGCCACCGAGGCGGTCACACCGAACTGCCGGAAGAACTTGCCGGGGATGCCGCCCATGAAGGCCGTGGGCAGGAAGACCGCGACAAGTGCGAAGGTGGTGGCGATCACGGCCAATCCGATCTCGTCGGCCGCCTCCATTGCCGCTTGATATGGCGTCTTTCCCATCAACAGGTGGCGTTCGATGTTCTCGATCTCGACAATCGCGTCATCCACCAGGATGCCGACCACCAGCGACAGCGACAGCAGCGTGATGACGTTGAGCGAATAGCCCGCCAGCGCCATGAAGCCGAAGGCCGGAATGATGGACAGCGGCAGCGCGGTGGCCGAGATTAGCGTGGCGCGCCAGTCGCGCAGGAACCACCACACCACCAGGATTGCCAGGAATGCACCTTCGTACAGCAGGTGCATCGAGCCTGTGTAGTTGTCCTCGATCGGCGTCACCGTGTTCGAGGCCTCGGTGATGCTCGCCTCGGGATGTGCCTTGGAGAAGCGCTCGATCGCGCTGCGCGTGGCCTCGGCCACGCCCACGTCCGAATAGCCGCGCGAACGCGTGACCTGGAAGCCGATCACCGGCCGGCCATCACGAAAGGCCATGGTCGTGCGGTCGGCATGGATGTCGCTGACCCGCGCGATCTGGTCCAGCCGTACGTAGAGTCCATTCGAGATCGGCACGGTGATCGCGGCAATCTCTTCGGCCGTGCCAGCGGTGACGATGGTGCGCGTGGACTGCTTCTGCCCGCCCACGGCCCCCTCACCGCCCGAGCTTTCTTTCTGCACCGCCTTGAGCTGCGTGGAAACGTCGGACGGCGTCACGCCCAGGCCCGCCATGAGCGTGGGATCGAGGTCCACGTGAACCTCCCGATCGATGCCGCCTACGCGCTCGACCTTGGCAACGCCCTTGACGGCGAGCAGCGCCTTGGTCACCGTGTTGTCGACGAGCCAGGACAGATCCTGGTCGTCGAGCTTGGTCGATTCGACGGTATAGGTCAGCAACGCCGAGCTCGCCGAGGTCTGCTTCGAAACCGTAGGCGAAGCCATGCTGGAAGGCAGATCGGCGCGCGCGCTGTCCACCGCGTTGCGGACCTCGCTCAGCGCTTCTTCGCTGTTCTTGTCGATCTCGAAGCTGACGCTGATGCTCACCGTGCCGTCGGTGATCTTGGTGGTGATGTGGTCCAGCCGCGTCAGGGAAGCCAGCTTGTCCTCGATCTTGCGCGCCACCTCGGTCTCCAGCTGCGAGGGCGCGGTGCCTTCGAGCGTGGCCGAGACCTGGATGGTCGGCAAATCCGTGTCGGGAAAATCCTGAATCTGCAGGCTCTTGAAGCCGATCAGACCCAAGGCCGTGAGGAGGATGAACAGCAGAACAGAGGGAACCGGATTGCGGATCGACCAGGAGGAAAAATTCACTGCGAGCCCCCCGCCTGCGCTTTGGCTGCGCCGGCCACCGTGACCTGTACGCCCTCCGACAGGAAAGCGCCTCCGCCGGCAACGACGCGCGCATCTCCGGAGAGCCCGGACAGCACCTCGATGCGGTCGCCCTGGCGACGTCCTGTGGCGACCGGATGGCTGCTGACCTTGTCACCGCTGCCGACTACGTACACATACGAGCGGCCGTCGCGCATCACGATCGCCGACTGCGGCAACGTGAGCGCGGATTTGGCGTCGAGTTCCAGCGTGCCGTTGGCGAACATGCCCGAGCGCGACGCGCTGGCCGCAGGCAGGCTCGCGTAGACCGTGCCACGGCCGGTGGTGGTGCTCAGCGTCGGGCCCACCAGCCGGACCTTGCCCTCCACCTGCTCACCGCCGGGCAATGTGACCCGTGCGATCTGACCCACGCGAACGAGAGCAACCTGCCGGGCATCGAGCTCCGGGCGCCATTCGACCTTGGCCTGCCGCACCAGGCGAAACAGCTCCGCGCCCGCACTGACCACATTGCCCAGCACCGCCGACTTCGAGGACACGATGCCGTCGTCGGCTGCGACGATGCGCGTCTGGATGAGCTTGAGCTTGCTGCTGTCGAGCTCGGCCTGCGCGGAAGCGAGCGAAGCGCGCGAGGTGGCTTCGGTGATCCGGTACTCCTCGATCTTCTGCGCCGACAGCGCGCCGCTGCTTTCGGCGATCTTCGCGCGCCGCGTGTTGGAGACCGCCTGGTCGAGCGAGGCGCGGGCCTGTGCGACAGCGGCTTCCTGCTTGCGCACCTCGGCTTTCACGGTCGCGTCCGCCAGCCGCGCAAGAAGCTGGCCGCGCTTGACGCTCGCGCCCACATCCACCAGCAGTTCAGCGATGCGCAAGCCGCCGGTCTCGGGGCTGACGATGACCTCCTGCCAGGCCGTTACCGGCCCACTCGCCTGCAGTGTCTGCGGCCAATTCTGCGTCTGGGGCGCAACCACCTCGACTGTCAGCACGCTGGGAGCCCGGGCGTCGGCATCGGGCACGCGGGCGTCCCCGGCCGGGGGGGCCAGCCAGGCGACGAGCCCCAGCCCGAGCACCACGGCGAGTGCCGCGGTCCCGATAAAGAACTTTCGATTCACGGTAAACCTCATTGATTGTTTGTCTGCTGCGCCGCCACCGCCTGCGGCGGCAATGCGGGCGAATCGGGCTGCCAGCCGCCGCCCAATGCCTTGTAGAGAGCGATCCAGTACTGGACGCGGTTGCGCTGCAGCGCGATCTCATCGATCTGGGCGGACAGAGCCGAGCGCCGCGCCTCTTCCAACGTGAGCAGGCTTGCGCCGCCGGCACGCCAGTTCACTTCCGTCGCTTCGAAGTAGCGGCGATATTCCTGCGCCGCCTGCCCGGCCTGGTCTGCGCGTCGGGCGGTACTGTCAAGGCGGACCAGCGCCTGCTCGATCTCCTTCACGGCGTCACGCACACTTTGCCGGTAGTCGGCCAACGCCGACCTGTAGCTCGCTTGCGCGCTGTCCACTGCCGCGCGGCGCTTGCCGGCGTCGAAGATCGGAATCGACAGCGACGGACCCAGGGACCAAGTGGTGACCGACGAAGAGAGGTTGGAGGCCGAGACCGTGATCGATCCGGTCAGCGAAAGGCTCGGGTACAGATCCGCCACCGCGGCGCCGATCTCGGCGCTCGAAGCCGCGAGTTCCCGCTCGCTCGAGGCCAGGTCGGGGCGTTGGCGCAGAGCCTGAGCGGGCACGCTCGGAACTGCCAGCGCGGCTGGCTGCGGCACCTGTGCGCCAGCGTGTGCCATCAGGGCTCGCAGCGCGGCCTCATCGAAGCCGGTGAGATTGACGAGCGACTTCACCAGCAGTTCGCATTCGGCACGCTGCGACAACAGCGTGGACGTGGTGCTCGCCAGGCTGGCTCGCGCGAGCGCCCCATCGGAAGGCGCAGTGAACCCGGCACGCACCGAAACAGCGGTGGCCTTCTCGGTCTCGGTCATCGAGGCCAGTTCACGCTCATAAGCCTGGGCCAGCAGGCCGCAGGCGCGGTACTGCACATAGGTGTCGGCCACCTCGGCCGCCAGCGAGACCCGTGCGTCGTGCCAATCGTCCACGCGCGCATCGATGCGCGCCTGCGCCGCCTGCGCATTGCGGCGCACCTTGCCGAACAGATCCAGTTCCCAGGAGGCATCGAGGTCGGCGCTGCGGCTGGTGGCAAGCACCGGCGCGCTGCCTTCGGTCGTCTGCTGCCTTGCGCGCGATAGCGAACCGCTGCCGCTCAGGCTGGGCAAGCCGTCCGCTCGCGTCGTGGTCAGCGTTGCGCGCGCCTTCTCGATCTTCGTCCAGGCTTTGTCCAGACTCGGACTGTCGGCTTCCGCCTGCATGATCAGCCGGCCAAGGACCGGGTCGTCGAACTGGCGCCACCAGTCGACCATCGCACTGACACTGCCATCGTGCGGCACCACCGCCTGCCAGGTTGCGGCCACCGATGGCGTCGGCGGGTGATATTCCGGACCGGCCGCACAGCCGGCCAGCATGACGCCAAGAGCGAGCAGCGCCATCGCGCGCACCCGCCTTCCGGGGGAGAGAATTTGAGAAGCATGCATAGGGTTCTTCGTTCGAACCCATCGTAGGAAGAGCCTCTGTTGGATGCGGTTCGGGAGAGTTAAGCTGGGTAAAAGATGGCCGTGGTTCGCCATCGACGCAGCATCTGATGCCAAACTGTCGGCTCTCGCCCAGAACCAAGCCATGCACCGAGTCCTGCTGATCGACGACGACGTCGAACTCACCACCATGCTGTCCCAGTACCTGGGGTACGAAGGCTTCGATGTCCGCGCCGTGCACGATGGCGGCACCGGTGCTGGCGAGGCAGCCACCAACCTCTATTCCATCGTGGTGCTGGACATCATGATGCCGCGCCTGTCCGGCATCGAGGTGCTTCGGCGCATCCGGGAGCGCAGCGCAGTGCCTGTCCTCATGCTGACTGCCCGCGGAGACAACGTCGACAAGATCGTCGGGCTGAACATGGGCGCCGACGACTACGTGTCAAAGCCATGCACGCCGGCCGAGCTGGTTGCACGCATACGCGCAATTTTGCGACGCACGGAAACAAGGGCTGCAGCCGAGCCATCGTCCGCGCCGCGCGTACTCAAGGCGGGAGAACTTGTGTTGTGGCCCGGCAGCCGCCGGGCGACGTGGCACGGCGAGCCACTCGAACTCACGGGTACGGAATTCAGCCTGCTGGAGGTGCTTGCAAGCCATGTGGGCAAGCTCGTCAGCAAGCAGGACATTTCGCTGCAAGCCTTCGACCGTTCGCTCGTACGTTTTGACCGCCGTATCGATGTGCACATCAGTGCCATCAGGCAGAAGCTGGGGACCCGCTCGGACGGCCAATCCTGGATTCAGAGCGTGCGCGGCTTGGGCTACCAGTTGCTGGAGGGCTGATGCCACTCAGGCCAACAGTCGGAAGGCTGTTCTGGAAGCTCTTGCTTGCCTTGTCGCTGAGCATGATCTTGTCGATGGTCGGCACCGCCGCCTACCTGATGCTCACCAACCACCCCTTCCCTCCGCCGCAGCCGGACGGCATGCCGTCCCTTGGCTACACGCCGATCGTCCCGCTGCTTTCCGGGCTCATTGCCATACTGGTGATCGGCCTCGCACTTTCCTGGTACCTGTCTCGCCCGCTGCGCCATTTGCGTTGGGCGCTTCACCGTGTTGCTCAGGGCCATCTCGATACCCGCATATCGCCGCTGATGGGGCGCCGGCGCGACGAGATCGCCGACCTGGCGCGAGACGTCGACCGGATGGCCGAACAGTTGCAACTGGTCGTGGAATCGCGACGTGTTCTGCTGCACGACATCTCTCATGAACTGCGTTCCCCACTGACTCGAATTCAAGCCGCCATCGGTCTGTCACGACAAGATCCCGAGCTGACCGAGGCCATGCTTCTTCGCATCAAGAACGAAAGCGAGCGACTGGATGGCCTGATCGAGGAGTTGCTCACGCTGCATCGCCTGGAGGCTGGTGCGTCCGTCGCACCACTTGAGCGGGTGGATCTGATCGAGCTGCTGGACGACATCACGGAAGACGCCGACTTCGAAGCCCGCGCCACGGGTCGCCGCGTGAGCACCGATGCTCACGGAAGTTTTGTCGTTGAAGTGCATGGCGAGTTGATCTATCGCGCTTTCGAGAACGTCATCCGCAACGCCGTCAAGTACAGCCCGCCGTGCGGCATCGTGGAAGTCAATGTGCAGGTCGATTCGCAGACAGGTGCTCTCGTCATCGCGGTGGCTGATCGAGGCCCGGGCGTGTCGCCCTCGTTGTTGGAAAAGATTTTTGAGCCCTTCTTCCGTGCCGAAGAAGGCGAGCAGGTGCACGGCGTGGGCCTCGGCCTGGCCATTGCTCGTCGCGCAATGCAGATGCACAACGGAAGCGTCACGGCATCGCCGCGCGAAGGCGGAGGCCTTTTGGTGAAGCTGATCTTGCCCTCTCCCCAAGGAGCGTCCGGCCCCTTCGAGTGAGGCAGGTGTCACGCGACTCTGCGGTGCCCGCATGGCCATGCGGCTTCGCCGGATGGATGGCACCTTTACATAACTTGCGTCGGCCAAACGGCGGCACGCGGCCCCGGCGGTCAGGTCAGGTTGCCCTGGCCGTCAGCCACTTGTCGGAAGTCAGGGGGACGCCAACGATGCGGATTTCACCAATGCTTCCCAAGAAGCCGGTCGACATGTTCCCGGCCCACTGACCGCAGCCGATGGCAATTTGCTGGGTGGGGCTCACGTATTGAATGCCCTGCATGTTCGTGTTGTTCCGCAGGACGGGCGCTCCTTCCACGTACATGGTGGTCGCGTACGACGCGGAGGGGTCGTTCACGATGGCAATGTGCAGCCACTGGCCGGCCGACACGCCTCCGGACCAGCAGGTCAGATTGGTCGCCTGGTTCACCGGGACAATTTCCCACTGGAATTCCATCAGGTTTGAAAAGGCGAACATCAGTGCGCAATCGCCCTCGCCCGATCCGAAACCAGGCAGCTGCGATCGCGCGCCCAGGCGGTACAGGATGCCCATCCATCCATTCGTCGTCGCATCGAAACCTGGATCGATATTGACGAATGCCTCGATGGTGTAGCCCGAGGGGAAGGTTTCCACGTTCAGCGTCGAATTCTGGTCGGTGGTGAAGTAGGAAGACTTGGTCTTCGTGGCATTCAGGAAACGCAGGCTTCCGGGCGCGGCCGACAGCGGATGATGGCTTGTCGACCAGACCAGATCACCGGGCGAGCCCATCCACGTGTTCACCGAAATCGGGTTCTTTCCTCCAGCCGAACTGTCCTGGATTTGCTGCCCGGGCTGATAGGGAAAAAGATCCCCGTCGGCTGCCGACGCATTGAAGAAACGCCAGTGCGCCAGCGTGCTGCCGACCTTCGGGTAATCCTCGGTGCTCGTCGGAAGCCTTGCGGCCTTCTCTGGAGGCTGGCTGTAGTTTGTCAGGATGATTTTCCTGGCCGCGTCTGTCAGGCCGCTGTCCGATGAACCGTCCGGAACGGTGAAGTTCGGATTGAAGGAAGCAAACCTCTGGACAAAATCCAGGTCCAGCGCGAAGGACTGGTTCGAGTCGGACAGCCAGGCGGCGTCGAACTCGTTGAGCGTGGCGGCCGGCTTCAAGGGAACCCATGGAGAGAACGAGCTGGCAATGATCTTCTTGTTGGTGAGATCGAACTCGAACATCCGCATGAGACCGTTGCCGCCCATGTAGGCCATCTGGTAGTCCACCACCATCAGGTAGACATCGTTGCCGCGGGAATTCTTCTTCGTGCTCGTGCAGGAGCCGTGGTAGTGGCCGCTGACCGCCATGAAGATCTGGTCGTTGTCCTTGATGAGCTTGTCCCACATGTAGTTCGAATAGGCGGTATCGGCGGCGGTCTTCCCGTCGCTGCCGATTCCGACCAACTGGTGATTCACCAGGATGACGGGGAGCGTCTTGTTCGCCTGGATGACGTGGTTGGCCCAGCCGATCGCATCGTCAGATGCTCGCCACGACATCGACAGCACAAGGAATTTGTTTCCTTCGGCTTCGAAGACGTGATATTCGTGGAACCCGGAAACGTGCCTTCCGCCGAATGTCGCCTGCCTCTTCGCGCGCTCCGCGGGGAACACCTGCAAGTAGGGCTCGAACAGGCCCACCCGATGACTGCCGCCGTCCTGGTAGCCGTCGTTGTTGGCGAAGCCGGTGACTCCGACGCCCCAGTCCGGGCCCCATTGCATATCGGAGTCGATGGCCCCTACGTCATGATTTCCCGCGCAGATTGAATAAGGGCATTGGGCCGCCTCGAGCACCTGCATTGCCTGGCTTGCAAGCTCCCATTCCTTCGTGACCTGGCCATTGCCGATCTGGCCATTGCCAACGAGATCGGTCGAGGCGCTCCAGGGGGTCGATTTTTCCGATGTGTAGTACCAGGACTGGTCAACGATATCGCCAAGATGGATGGTGAATGGCATTTTCAGCAGCTTGGCGTTCTGCGCGATCCATTGCGTTTGGGTTTTGAATGGATTGTCGTATTTCGGATCTATTCCCGAATACAGTTTTTGATAGAGCTCACCCATCTTTTCCGATGCATACCTGGGATAGAACTGGGTATCAGGAAGCACGGAAATGGTAAAGCTGGATATCTTTTGAGCGGGGGCGCCAGAACTGGCTGGGGGCGACGAATTGCCTGGCGACACACCTGCCGATGTCCCGCTCCCTCCTGTTGCCGGAAAGGCCGTGGCGCCCGCGCCATTGCTGCCGCCGCCGCACCCGGGCAGCGCGAGTGCCATGCCGGTGACCGAGCCGGCCAACATGAGCTTCAGCAGTTCCCGGCGCCTGTTTTCCGGAACGGAAGCCAATTGATCGAGGCCGGCATTTTCTTCAGGAGCGTAATTTTCAGTCATGGCATAAAAGTCAGGAACGCATCGAAGCTCTTCCGCGAAATTGCGAACGACTTCGAAAAGCGGAACTTTATTTGCCAAATATGATGTTTT
This sequence comes from Variovorax sp. YR266, assembly GCF_900107295.1. Lineage (NCBI taxonomy): Bacteria > Pseudomonadati > Pseudomonadota > Betaproteobacteria > Burkholderiales > Comamonadaceae > Variovorax > Variovorax sp. YR266. Next base: position 388,451 of record NZ_FNPM01000006.1, on the reverse strand, counting down.
CGTGAATTAATTACCGCGCAAAATGCACGAATTCACAAGTCATTGACTCAATATTCCGGGAAATCGACTCAGGCAATTAACCCGCCAATTGGCGACAGGAATTAATCCTGACCCAGGCCTGACTCGCTTATCGAACATTCATGGTCGATGCATCACTCAAACAGGTGCAGCTCCCGCAGGGTGCGGGGACCGGTCGCAATACTCGATCAGGAGTTCGGTGAGGACCCGTATCTTCCGTGCGGGATGCTGACCTGGCGGTCGGATGACATATGCACCTGCCGGGGGTGGTGGATGACGTGTCATGACCGGCACGAGTGCCCCGGAGGCCACATGTTCATGGGTGAGCCAATCGGGCAGGTAAGCGATCCCGAGTCCTGCTGTAGCAGCGGCGACCAAAGCAGTGCCGTTGTCGGCCTTGAAGCGCCCCTGCGGACGAACCGTGATGATCTTGTCGCCATCCGTGAGCTGCCAGGCCTCGGTTCCTTGCATGAGGGCCTGATGGGCGACGAGTTCCTCCGGTGTCTCGGGCGACCCATGCGCCTTGACATAGTCCGGACTCGCGACGAGCTTCCCGTGGACCGGGCCGATGCGTCTTGCAATCAGGTTGGAGTCCTGGAGATAGCCAACCCGTATCGCACAGTCGTAACCCTCCGCGATGAGATCAACGAAGCGATCGCTGTAGCAGGTCTGGATGTGAAGCCTAGGGTGGCGTCGTGCCATTTCCGCGAGGATGGGCGCGAAGTGAGTCGGGCCCAGGGAAAACGGCACAGCAACACGCAAGCGGCCGCGAAGGTCACCGGCGGGCAGGATCGCTTCCCTGGCCACGTCGATCTCGGCGCAGACCCTGGCTGCATAGTCCCGGAACGTGGCCCCGGCTTCAGTGAGAGCAGCCCCGCGGGTGGATCGCGCAAGCAGCTGGACACCAAGTTCTTCTTCAAGCCGGACGAGACGACGACTGACGATCGACTTGGACACCCCAAGCCGCAGCGCAGCAGACGAAACGCCCCCGGCATCGGCAACTTCCACGAATGTCTGCAGTTCTTCGATATCCAATTTGGCGTTCCCCGTTTCGCGACACAGCTCGCCGCGAAATGCTACTACCGCATCAAAAGGGGGAACAACAAAATCCTGCTTCGGGCAACGTCGCCGCCGGCGAATGTTTCCCGAAAACCAATCCCGCTCACAACGGCAACAAAGGATCCATCAATGACTTTTCGCAACGGCCTGGCTTCGCTTCTTCGTCCCGAGGACTCGGTACTCGTTCTTATCGACCACCAGCCCTACCAGCTCGCCAATCTGAACAGCCACGACCCGCAGGCCGTGGTGAACAACACGACCGCCCTGGCGAAGTCCGCCAAGGCCTTCGGCGTCCCCACCATCCTGACGAGTGTGATCGCGGCGCGAGGCGGTCTGCTCTTCCCGCACATCACTGACGTGTTCCCCGGCCAGGAGGTGATCGACCGGACCTTCATCAACACCTGGGAGGATCGGAAGGTCGTCGATGCGGTCAAGGCGACGGGCCGCAAGCAACTGATCATCGCCGGCCTGTGGACGGAGATCTGCGTCGCCATGCCGGCGATCCAGGCGCTGGGCGAGGGCTGGGATGTGACGGTGGTCACGGATGCGTCGGGCGGCACTTCGGTCGAGGCCCACGAGGTCGCGATCCAGCGCATGATCCGCGCGGGCGCAAACATGATGACCTGGTTGGCGGTGGCCTCGGAGTGGCAACGCGACTGGGCGCGCACCGAGCACGCCGCAGAGCTGACGGAAGTTCTCAAGCAGCACGCCGGCGGCAGCGGCATAGCCTATCTGTGGGAGCAGCAGCTGCTCAACACGCCGGTGCCGAGCACCGCGGGCTGATCTGGGTGGGGATGAAGAGGATTCCTGAGCGACGCGTCGCGAGAAGGCGGATTGCTTTTCGCAGCCTCGTCATCCCTCTTTCCATGCGCGGCATCTACGGAAGATTCTCCCGAAAGATCACCTGGCTGCGCGTCGTTTCCACGCCGCTCAGCGCCTCGCGCTTGTCGCGCAGGTTGGTGAAGATGCGCACGCAGCTCATCAGCGTGGTGTGCGGACTTTGCGTGATCACCGCGTCCATGCTGCCGTCGATCAGCAGTGAGCGCGTATCGGGCGTGAGCCCATGGCCGATGAAGACCACCTTCTGCTCGCGCCCTGCCTCCTTCAGCGCGCGCGCCACGCCGTCCGATGCGCCACCGATGTTGTAGATGCCGCCCATGTCCGGGTACTGCTCCAGCAGCGCACGCGTCTGCCGGTAGTTCTTGCCCGCGTCGTCCTGCCCTTCGCGCAGGCCCACCACTTCGAGCCGCGGGAACATCTCGTCGATGACGTGCAGGAAGCCGGCCTCGCGCTCTTCGTGCGCCTTGTAGCTCAGGCTGCCCGCAATGAGCGCGACCTTGGCGGCCCGTGCGCCGATGAATCGGCCGATGAGGTAGCCCGCCGTGCGGCCCGCGGCCCGGTTGTCGAGCCCCACGAACGCGGCGCGCTCGGAGTTCGACAGATCCGAGATCAGCGTCACCACCGGCAGCCCGCGTGCAGCGAGCGCGGCCACGGCCTCGCGCACCGCCGGATGCTCCAGCGCCATCATCGCAATGCCGTCGCAGCGCTGGCCGTGCCGGCGCAACGCGTCGGCCAGCTCGTGCGGATTGAAGCTCTCGATGAACACCGTACGGCACTGCACGTTGAACGGCGCCCAGTGCTCTTGCGAGTAACCCACCATATCGCCCAGCATGCGAATGAAGCGGTTGGTGCCGGCCGGCAGCAGGAACACCAGCCGCAGCGGCGGCGGCGTGAGCGCCGCATACAGCTCGGGGCCGGGCAGGTAGTCGAGCTCGCCCGCGGCCTTGAGCACGCGCTGCACCGTGGCGTCGCGCACGCCGGGGCGGCGGTTGAGCACACGGTCGACCGTGGCGGTCGAGACCTGCGCCGCGCGGGCGATGTCGACCACGCGGGCACGCCGCACGTCGCGTGGCGAATCCGTGGACTCGGAAATGAGTGAAGGGTTTTCCCGCATACATCAAAAACCATCAGGCAGAAGTTTGACCCGAATCATGCATCCTTCTATCTTCACTGGGCCTTGAAGCCCATGGTGCATCAGATTGCATCAATCGCATAACGGAGACAGACATGACCTCGCTGACCCGCAGGAGTGCCCTGCGCACCCTTTCCGCCCTCCCCGCCGCCGGCATCGTCGCGGCCCTGCCGCGCATCGCACGCGCCGCCGAGTTCTCGTACAAGTACGGCAACAACCTGCCGCTGACGCATCCGCTGAACATCCGCGCACAGGAAGCGGCCGACCGCATCGCAAAAGAAACCAAGGGCCGCGTCGAGATCAAGATCTTCCCGAACAACCAGCTTGGCGGCGACACCGACATGCTTGCGCAGGTGCGCTCGGGCGGCATCGAGTTCTTCACGCCCTCGGCACTCGTCATCGCCACGCTGGTGCCGGTGGCTGCCATCAATGCAGTGGGCTTCGCGTTCAGCGACTACAGCCAGGTGTGGGCCGCCATGGACGGCAAGCTCGGCGCGCACGTGCGCGGCGCCATTGCCAAGTCACGCCTCTATGCCTTCGAGAAGATGTGGGACAACGGCTTTCGCCAGACCACCAGCAGCAAGGCCGCGGTGGCGAACGCCAAGGACATGGACGGCCTGAAGATCCGCGTGCCCGTGAGCCCCCTGTCGATCTCGATGTTCAAGGGCCTGGGCGCCGCACCCGCAAGCCTGCAGTTCAGCGAGGTGTATTCGGCGCTGCAGACGAAGATCGTCGACGCGCAGGAAAACCCGTTGCCCATCATCCAGGTGGCCAAGCTGTTCGAGGTACAGAAGTTCTGCTCGCTCACCAACCACATCTGGGACGGCTACTGGTTCATTGCCAACGGCCGCGCCTGGGACGCCCTGCCCGACGACCTGAAGACCATCGTGGCGCGCGCGATCAACGACGCCGGCATGCAGCAGCGCGACGACATCAGGAAGCTCAACGAGTCGGTGGTCGGCGACCTGCAGGCCAAGGGCCTCACCATCAACCGGCCGGCTGCCGACAGCTTCCGCGCCAAGCTGCGAGAGTCGGGTTTCTACGGCGAATGGAAGGGCCGCTTCGGCCCGGAGGCCTGGGCGCTGCTCGAAGGCGCGGTCGGCAAGCTGGCCTGACGATCCATGGCGCATGAATCGACTTTCGAGGCGGCCGCCTTTGCTGGCGCCGGCGCTTCGGCCAACCCGCTGAGCGGCATGGCGTCGCGCTGCGACCGCGTGCTCGGCGCAGCGGTCGAGGCCGTGGCCGCGCTGCTGGTGCTGGCCGAGATCTGCGTGCTGTTCGCTGGCGTGGTGTCGCGCTACGTGTTCCATGCGCCACTGGTGTGGTCGGACGAGCTCGCATCCATCCTCTTCCTGTGGCTGTCGATGCTCGGCGCCGTGGTGGCGCTGCGGCGCGGCGAGCACATGCGCATGACTGCGCTGGTGCAGAAGGTGCAGCCGCAGACGCGCGCCATGCTCGATGCCTTCGCCATCGCCGCGTCGGTCACGTTCCTGGTGCTGATCATCTGGCCGTCGATCGACTACGCGCACGAAGAGTCGTTCATCGTCACGCCCGCACTCGAGATCAGTAACGCATGGCGCGCCGCGGCCATTCCGGCGGGCATCGGCATCATGCTGGTGATGGCGCTGCTGCGCCTGTTGCGCGTGTGCACCGGCCGGCAGATTGCGGTCGCACTCGTCGGCATGGCCGCGCTGGTGGGCGCCTTCTGGCTTGCCGCACCGGTGTTCGCGACGCTCGGCAAATTCAACCTGGTGATCTTCTTCGTGGTCATCGTGGCGGCCACGGTGCTCTCGGGCGTGCCCATTGCCTTCTCGTTCGCGCTGGCGACCTTCGGCTACCTGGCGCTCACCACGCGCACGCCGCTGCTGGTGATGGTCGGGCGGCTCGACGAAGGCATGTCGCACCTCATCCTGCTGGCAGTGCCGCTGTTCATCTTCCTGGGTGCGCTCATCGAGATGACCGGCATGGCGCGCGCCATGATCCAGTTCCTGGCCAGCCTGCTGGGCCACGTGCGTGGCGGCCTCTCCTACGTGCTGATCGGCGCCATGTACCTGGTGTCGGGCATTTCGGGTTCGAAGATTGCCGACATGGCGGCCATCGCGCCCGTGCTCTTCCCCGAGATGACCAAGCGTGGCGCCAAGCCCGGCGACCTGGTGGCGCTGCTGGCGGCCACCGGCGCGCAGACCGAGACCATTCCGCCGTCGATCGTGCTGATCACCATCGGCTCGGTCACCGGCATCTCGATTGCGGCGCTGTTCACGGGCGGCCTGCTGCCGGCCGTGGTGCTGGGCGCCGCGCTGTGCGTGGTGGTCTGGTGGCGTTATCGCCGCGAAGACCTGAGCGCCGTGCAGCGCTACAGCAAACGAGAAATCGGCAAGCTGCTGCTGGTTGCGCTACCCGCCGTGCTGTTGCCCTTCGTGATCCGCGCCGCCGTGGTCGAGGGTGTGGCCACGGCCACCGAAGTGTCGACCATCGGCATCGTCTACTCGACCATCGTCGGCCTGGTTGTGTACCGGCAGTTCGACTGGAATCGGCTCAAGCCGATGCTGATCGACACCGCCTCGCTGTCGGGCGCCATCATCTTCATCGTCGGCTGCGCCACGGCCATGGCCTGGGGCCTCACGCAGTCGGGCTTCTCCCAGGACCTGGCGCGGCTCATGAGCACGCTGCCCGGCGGGGCCTACGGTTTCCTGGCCGTGTCGATCGTCGCCTTCATCGTGCTGGGCAGCGTGCTCGAGGGCATTCCGGCCATCGTGCTGTTCGGGCCGCTGCTGTTCCCCATCGCCAAGGCCGCGGGGGTGCACGAGGTGCACTACGCGATGGTCGTGATCTTCTCAATGGGCATCGGCCTGTTCGCGCCGCCCTTCGGCGTCGGCTACTACGGCGCCTGCGCCGTGAGCAAGGTCAATCCCGACGAAGGCATCAGGCACATCTGGGGCTACATCGGCGCGATGCTGGTCGGCCTGGTGATCGTGGCCGCGTTCCCGTGGTTCTCGACCGGCTTCCTCAAATTCTGATCACAACAACACACTCACATCCACGGAGCCAACCGCAATGAGTCGATTCCTCGGCGAGATCCGCCAGCTGGGCTATGTCGTGCACGACATCGAAGCCGCCATGGACTACTGGAGCACCAGGCTGGGCGTGGGCCCCTGGTTCTACAACCCCAAGGTGCCCATCAAGAACTACCGCTACAACGGTGAGGCGCACGAGCCGCACAACTCGGTAGCACTGGCCAACTCGGGCTATGTGCAGGTCGAACTCATCCAGACGCGCAACGACGTGCCTTCGATGTACCGAGACTTCCTGCAGGCTGGCCGCACAGGGCTGCAGCACGTCGCCTACTGGACGGCCGACTACGACGCCGACCTCGCGCGCCTCACCAAGCAGGGCTTCAAGCCGGTGATGAGTGGCGAAGTGGGCGAGCGCGGGCGCTTCATCTACTTCGACACCGAGTACCACCCGGGCACCGTCATCGAGCTGTCGGAAGTCGCGGGCCCGAAGGGCAGGATGTTCGACCTGATCCGCAGCGCGTCGGAAGGCTGGGACGGCAGCGAGCCGGTGCGGCCCTTTCCCGACCTGAGCAAGCTGTGAGCGTGATGGCGCCTGAACGCATCCGCGCTCGCTATCTCATCGAGACGCCGCTGGACCCGGCCGCCGTGGCCGAGGTGATGGCCGGCGAGCAATCGTGCGGCACCTTCACGCGTGTCGAAGGCGAGACCGATGCGCTGCGCGAACGCGCACGCGCCACGGTCGAAGCAATCACCGAACTGGCACCAGCTGCGACGCCATCGCTGCCCAATGCCCTGCTCGAACGCAAAGGCACGCGCGGCCCGTGGCGGCGTGCGCATGTCGACATCGCGTTTCCGGTAGCGAACATCGGCGCCAACCTGCCGACCCTGGCCGCAACGGTGTCGGGCAACCTGTATGACCTGGGCGAAGTGACGGGGCTGCGGCTGGAATCGCTGCAGGTGCCCGCGAGCTATCGCGCTCAGTTCGAGATGCCGCGCGCCGGCATCGCCGGCACACGGCGCGCGACCGGCGTGGCGAGCGGCGCGCTGGTCGGCACCATCATCAAGCCGAACGTCGGCCGTTCCGCCGCGCAGACCGCCGACCTCGTCGGCCGGCTCTGTGCGGCAGGCGTCGACTTCATCAAGGACGACGAGGTGTGCGCCGACCCCGCACACGCCCCGCTGGCCGAGCGCGTGCCCGCCGTGATGGCTGTCGTGCGCGCGCACCGGCAGCGCACCGGCAAGCACGTAATGGTGGCCTTCAACATCACCGACGAGACCGACGCGATGAAGCGGCATGCCGATCTCGTCGAGCGCGAAGGCGGCTCGTGCGTGATGGCCAGTTTGAACTGGTGCGGGCACTCGGGTATCCAGACGCTGCGTCGGCACACGGGGCTTGCGCTGCACGGCCACCGCAATGGCTACGGTGCGCTGTCGCGGCATCCGCTGCTGGGCATTTCGTTCCAGGCGTACCAGACGCTGTGGCGCCTGGCGGGTGTGGACCACATGCACGTTCACGGGCTGCAGGGCAAGTTCTCGCAGCCCGACAGCGAAGTCATCGAGTCGGCGCAGGACTGCTTCACACCTCTGACCGATACGGCGGACGATCGCGTGATGCCGGCGTTTTCTTCGGGCCAATGGGCCGGCACCGTGCCTGCGACGTGGAAGGCCATCGGCAGCGACGACCTGCTCTTCATGGCCGGCGGCGGCATCCTCGCGCACCCCGGCGGCGCGGCGGCAGGCGTGACGAGCATCCGGCAAGCATGGTCGGCCGCGCGGGCGGGCGTGTCGCTGGCGGATGCCGCCAAGGACCAGCCCGAGCTGGCCCACGCCCTCGCCTTCTTCGGCAAGCCATGAGGCCCTGCCCGCCGATCGTCTACTACGGCGACGATTTCACCGGCGCGACCGATACCCTCGGCACCGCGGCGCGCGCGGGACTGCGTGCGCTGCTGTTCCTGAAGACGCCCGATGCCGCGCGGCTGGAGCGCACGGGGCCGCTCGATGTGCTGGGCATCGCGGGCGCGGCGCGCGCCATGACGCCCGAGGAAATGCAGGCCGAACTCCGCCCCGTGGCCACACTGTTCCGCTCGCTCGGCGCGCGCGTGCTGCACTACAAGACCTGTTCGACCTTCGACAGCGCCCCGCACATCGGTTCGATCGGTGCGGCAGTGCGCGTGCTGCGCGCGGCGGTGCAGCAGCCATGGACCGCCATCGTCGGCGGGCAGCCCAACCTGGGCCGCTACTGCCTCTTCGGCAACCTGTTCGCCGCGGCGGGGAGCGGCGGCGAGGTCTTTCGCATCGACCGGCATCCAACGATGAGTCGGCATCCCGTCACGCCGATGGACGAGGCGGATCTGCGGCTGCACCTGGCAAAGCAGGGGCTGGCAGATGTGCGCTCCATGCCGTTCACCGCCGCATCGCGCGGCAGCGATTCGCTCGACACCGCGCTGCGGCAGGCACTGCACTCGCCGCCGGCGGATGCAGTGCTGTTCGACGTGGCCGACGCGACGCAGCTGCGGGCCATCGGCGAAGTGCTGTGGGCCAGGGCGCAAAGCGCCACGCTGCTGGCTGCGGGGCCGAGCAGCGTGGTAGATGCGCTGGCAATGGCGCTGCCCTCGTCGCACAAGGAAGGCGGCAGTGCCCCGACGGCGCGGACCGGCGTGCCTCCGGCGAAGGGGCCGGTGCTGGTGCTTGCGGGAAGCCTGTCGCCTGTCACGGCGCGGCAGGTGGCGGCGGCGAAATCGTTCGATACCGTGTGGCTCGATGCGTCAGGAATCGCGCAGCGGGACGCAGCCACGCTGGAACGTCATGCTCGAGACATCGCGAACGGGCTCGTCAGCGGCCGCAACGTGCTGGCCTGCACCCGTCCCCCCAAGCCGCTGCCGCTCGAAAGAGGCATCGATCCCCAAGCCTTGGCGCGCGCTGGCGGCGATCTGCTCGCCAGAGTGCTGGCAATGGTGCCATTGCAGCGCGTGGGCATTGCTGGAGGTGACACCTCGAGTCATGCAGTGCAGGCGCTCAATGCCTGGGGGCTTTCCTACGTGGCGGACATGGGCGCCGGCACCTCGTTGTGTCGCGTGCACAGCGACGACGCCGCGCTCGACGGGTTGGAAATCATGCTCAAGGGTGGCCAGATGGGCTCGGACGACGTGTTCGAGCGTCTGGTGCGCGGCTCAGCCTAGACCTGGCTCCCGGCGTCCAACAGGCTGTCGCTTTGCGCATCCTATAAATGCGGGATCCCGAAAAAGCTCTCTTCAGGTCAACTGCGCCTTCGGGAAGTTTGACGGAAGCGAAGCAATGCCCAGGCACCCCATTCACAACGCAACGATCACCTTGAAGCTGCCATCCGACATGGAAACCAACGCCGAGATCAGGGCCTTGCGCGCTGCCGGCATACCGGTCGACGCGCTCGGCAACGCGGAGCGGGGCTTTCTTTTCGTGCGCTTCAGCGACGGATGGAGAAACCACGCCAACATCTTCCGATGGTTCGCCGGTGACATCGGACAAGACCCTCGCAGCAGCGGCATCAAGCCGGGTCCCCGGCGGCGCAGAGCGGCATTCTCAAGCTGCATGCCCAATCATCGCTAGACGCCCACCCGCCGATTGCCGCGGGAGCGCCTCAGACGGCGCCGTGGGCTTCGACGTAGAGCGCATAGAGCGAATGGCTGCTCGCCATGTAGAGGCGATTGCGCTTCGGGCCTCCGAATTCGAGATTCGGGCAGCGCTCGGGCAGGCGGATGAAACCGATGGGCTTGCCCTGCGAATTGAAGATCTTCACGCCGTCCATCTCTTCCGACTTGCCTGTCGGCAGGTAGGCCTTCATGCCACCACCGATGTCGGTAGGTTCGGCCGCAACCGCGCCCGTGTAGCCCCACCCGCACCAGAGATTGCCGTCGCGATCGACGCGAAAGCCGTCAAAAGCACCGGGTCCGTCGGCGTCGATCAGCTTGGTCTTGTTCGAAACGCCTGTGCCATCCGGTGATACGTCGTAGCTCCAGATGCTGCGGTTTGGCGTTCCCTTCCACTCGACGACATAGAGCTTCTTCTCGTCGGGCGAGAACGCCAGGCCGTTCGGATTGACGAGATCGGTGATCACCGCGGTGAGCTTGCCGTCCTTCGCGATGCGGTACACGTTGGTCGTCGCCTGCTCCGGCACCGCCTTGAAACCTTCCCACTCGCCGTTGATGCCGAAGGTGGGATCGGTGAACCAGACGGTGTCGTCCGACTTGACGACGACGTCATTCGGCGCGTTGAGACGCTTGCCTTCGTAGTTGTCGGCCAGCACCGTCATGCGCCCGTCCTTCTCGGTGCGGACCACGCGCCGCGTCACCGAGTGCTCGCAGGTGATCAACCGCCCCTGCCGATCACGGGTGTTGCCATTGGCATAGTTCACGTTGGTCTTGTGCACGGAGAACTTGCCGGTCTTCTCGTCGTACTTCATCAGCCGGTTGTTCGGGATGTCGCTCAGGAGCAGGTAGCCATGCTCCGGGAAGTAGACCGGGCCCTCGGCCCACCGCATGCCCGTGCCGAGCTGCTCCACCGTGCTGCTGTAGATCCGGTACTTGGCGAAGCTCGGGTCGAGGATCATCACGGCCGGATCGGGGTAGCGCTGGTTGGGTTTGAAATCGAAGGCTTGCGCGCCGGCCAGGCCGCTGAGCGCCGCGGCTCCTGCGCCCGCAGCCGTCCTGAGCAACTGGCGTCGTCGATGGTTGATATCGCTCTGCATCGGAGGTCTCCTCATGTGGTTGCGAAAACTCAATCGGCCACCGCGCCCGACTTCTTCACCAGCTCGGCCCAGCGCGGAATTTCCTTGGCCATGAAGTCACGCAGTTCTTCCGGCGTGCTGCCCACGATCTCCATCGCCAGTTGGTCCGAGAGCTTGGCCTGCACGTCGGGCTGCCTGAGCGCCTTCACGATCTCTGCATTGAGGCGCTGCACGATCGGCCTGGGCGTGCCCTTGGGCGCGTACACCGCCTGCCACGACGACATCTCGAAGCCGGGAATGCCCGACTCGATCATGGTCGGTAGCTCGGGCACCAGCGCGATGCGCTTGCCGGTGGTCACGGCCAGCAGCTTGAGCTTGCCGCTCTTGACCAGTGGCAGCGCGGCCGTCACCTGGTCGAACATGAAGGGCACCTGCCCTGCGGCCACGTCGGTCAGGGCCGGCGGCGTGCCCTTGTACGGCACGTGGGTGAGCTTCACGCCGATGAGGTCGGCGAACATCTCGCCGGCCAGGTGGGTGGAGGTGCCGGCACCGGAAGAGGCAAAGGTGCGCTTGCTTTCGTCCTTCTTCAGCAGGGCCACCAGTTCGGCCACCGAGTTCACGCCGAGTTGGCTGTTGACGATCAGCACGTTGGGCAGGCGCGCGACCAGCGAGACCGGCTCGAAGTCCTTCATCGGGTCGTAGGTCAGCTTCTTGTAGAGGCTGGCGTTGATTGCGTGCGTGCTGATGGTCCCGCCGAAGAGCGTGTAGCCGTCGGGTGCGGCCCTGGCTACGTAGGCGGCGCCGATGCCGCCGGCCTGGCCGGGCTTGTTGTCGACCACCACCGATTGCTTGAGGCTCTCGCCCAGCTTCTGGGCCAGCGTGCGGCCCACGATGTCGGTGGAGCCACCGGGGGTGAACGGCACAACGTAGACGATGGGCTTGGCAGCCGGCCATTCGGGGGTCTGGGCCAATGCGACAACGGGGGCGAGCGCGGCCGAAAGCAGCGCCGCGGCGAGGCGGATGAAACGCATGTCTTATCTCCTTTGTTTTCTTGTCGATGGGCTCAGCGGCCCTTGGCCTGGCGCCAGGTTGCGAAGTCAGTGCGGCTTTGCTCGTCAGTGGGCGGATAGAGGCCGAGGATGGAACGACCTTCGAGCACCTTTTCCTGCACGAAGTCTTCGAAGACGGTCATCTCGGTTGCTTCGGCCGCGACCTCGTCGGCCATGTGGGCCGGTATGACGATCACGCCTTCGGCATCGCCCACGATCACGTCGCCCGGAAACACCGGCGCATCGCCGCAGCCGATGGGCACGTTGATGTCGATGGCCTGGTGCAGCGTGAGGTTGGTCGGCGCGCTGGGGCGATGGTGGTAGGCCGCAAAGCCGAGCTTCGCGATGTCGGGACTGTCGCGAAAGCCGCCGTCGGTCACCACGCCGGCCACGCCGCGCTTCATCAGCCGCGTGACCAGGATGCCGCCAGCCGAGGCGGCGCGCGCATCCTTGCGGCTGTCGATGACCAGCACGGCGCCTTCGGGGCACTGCTCCACAGCCTTGCGCTGCGGATGATTGCGGTCGAGGAAGACGCTGATCGGGTTCAGGTCTTCGCGCGCCGGCATGTAGCGCAGCGTGAAGGCCTCGCCCACCATGTTGGGCAGGCCCGCGTTGAGCGGCCGCACGTCCTGGATGAACTGGCTGCGCAGGCCGCGCTTGAACAAGGCCGTGCACAGGGTGGCGGTGCTCACCTTCATGAGCAGCTCGCGGGTGGCTGGATTCACGTGTCGTCTCCGTTCCTGAAATGAAATGGGAAATGAATTGGGGTTGAAAGGCGAATCAGAAGATGTCGGGCTCTGGCACTGGCTTGCCGAAGCTGGTCTCCAGGAAGTCGAAGTCGCAGCCTTCGTTGGCCTGCTTGATGTGGCGGCCGAACATCCATCCGTAGCCGCGCTCGTAGCGCGGCGGCGGCGGTGTCCACCGGGCCCTGCGCAGGGCGAGTTCCTCGTCACTGATGTCGAGGTGGATGCGCCGTGCGGGCACGTCCACGGTGATGCGGTCACCTGTCTGCACCAGTGCGAGCGGCCCGCCGATGGCCGCCTCGGGCGAACAGTGCAGCAGGCAGCCGCCGTAGCTGGTGCCGCTCATGCGCGCGTCGGACAGGCGCAGCATGTCCTTCACGCCCTGCTTCAGGAGCTTGGTCGGAATCGGCAGCATGCCCCACTCCGGCATGCCGGCACCGCGCGGGCCGGCGTTGCGCAGCACGAGGATATCGTCGCCAGTCACGTCCAGCTCGGGGTCTTCCACCGCCTTCTTGAGCGCGGGGTAGTCGTCGAACACCAGCGCACGGCCGCTGTGCTGCAGCAGGTGCGGCGCGCAGGCGCTGGGCTTGATCACCACGCCGTCGGGGGCCAGGTTGCCGCGCAAGACGGCCAGCGCGCCTTCGGCATAGATGGGGTTGGCGAGCGGCCGGATGACGTCGTCGTCGTAGACCTCGGCGCCTTCGATGTTCTCGCCGAGCGTGCGGCCATTGACGGTGCGCGCGTCGGTCCGCAGGTGGCCGCGGATACGCTCCAGCATCGCCGGCAGGCCGCCGGCATAGAAGAAGTCTTCCATCAGGTAGGTGTCGCCGCTGGGCCGGATGTTGGCGATGACGGGCACGCGGCGGCTGACGGCATCGAAGTCGTCGAGGCTCACTGCATGGCCGGCGCGGCGTGACATCGCGATCAGGTGCACGACGGCATTGGTGCTGCAGCCCATGGCCATCGCGCAGGCGATGCCGTTCTCGAAGTTGGCGCGCGTGAGCATCTTCGCGGGCGTGAGGTCTTCCCACACCATCTCGACGATGCGGCGGCCGCAGTCGGCGCTCATGCGGATGTGGTTGGCGTCCGCTGCGGGAATGCTGGAGGCGCCCGGCAAGCTCAGGCCCACCGCCTCGGCAATGCCCATCATGGTGGCGGCCGTTCCCATGGTCATGCAGGTGCCATGGCTGCGGGCGATGCCGGCCTCCATCTCGGCCCAGGCCTGCTCGCCCAGCCGGCCGGCGCGGCGCTCGTCCCAGTACTTGAAGGCGTCGGAGCCCGAACCCAGCACCTTGCCCTTCCAGTTGCCGCGCAGCATGGGGCCGGCCGGCAGGTAGATGAAGGGAATGTCCATGCTCAGCGCGCCCATCACAAGGCCGGGCGTGGTCTTGTCGCAGCCTCCCATCAACACCGCCCCGTCTATCGGGTGGCTGCGCAGCAGCTCTTCCGTTTCCATCGCGAGGAAGTTGCGGTAGAGCATGGTGGTGGGCTTGACCATGCTTTCCGAAAGCGAGATGGCCGGGAGTTCGAGCGGGAATCCGCCCGCCTGCAGCACGCCGCGCTTGACGTCTTCCACGCGTTGCTTGAAGTGCGCGTGGCACTGGTTGGCGTCGCTCCAGGTGTTGACGATGGCGATTACCGGCTTGCCCATCCAGTCGGCGTAGCTGTAGCCCATCTGCAGCACGCGCGAGCGATGGCCGAAGGAGCGGAAGTCGTCGGGCGCGAACCAGCGGGCGCTGCGAAGGGATTCGTAGGGGCGTTTCATCAGGGTTGTCTCCAGGGCGCGCTGCACCATGAGTGCCGCCTCGCCTATCGCAATCCGAGAATTAAAACACTAATATATCAGCCGGGTCAATGACACAATCGACAGCGATGAGTGCCCCTCCCAAGATCCGACTTGACCGTACCCGCCTGGCCGCGCCCCAGGTGCTGGAAAAACTGCGCGAGGCCATCCTCTCGCTGGAACTGGCGCCCGGTACCGTGCTGGTGCGGCAGGAACTGGCCGACCGTTTTGGCGTGAGCCAGACGCCGGTGCGCGAAGCGCTGCTGCGCCTGAGCGAAGAAGCACTGGTGGACGTGTTTCCGCAGCATGCGACACTGGTCAGCCGCATCGACATCGCGGCGGCGCGCGAAGCACATTTCCTGCGCCGCTCCATCGAGCTGGAACTGGTGCACCAGCTGGCACAGCAGGAGTCAGCCGGGCTGGTCGCGCAGCTGAAAGCCATCATCGCCCAGCAGGCGGCGCTGTCGGCGGGGCAGCGCTACGGCGACTTCGTCGATGCCGATCGCGCGTTCCATCGCCTGATGTACGAAGCCGGCAACGTCCTTGGCCTGTGGGATCTTGTGGGCCGCGTATCCGGGCACGTCGACCGGCTGCGTCGCCTGCACCTGCCTACCGCCGGCAAGACCGAGGCGATCCTGCGCGACCACCGCGCCATCGTGCGCGCCATCGAGGCACAGGACCCGGCCGCCGCCCAGGCCGCGCTTCGCAAGCATCTGTCGGGCACGCTCAGTGCGGTGAACGAGATCTGCCGGCAGTACCCCGACTACGTGCTCGCCTGAATCTTCGGACGCTCGACTTCGGCAAGGCCCCTCCCCCGTTCAGAAATCGAACCGCAACGCGCTGGCTGCGACAACTGCGCCGCCCCGGTCTCCACCAGCACTCACCAAGGTAGTTCGTCGCCAACACCTGCCCAATGTTCAGGACCGCCGCGATCTGGTCATCACCATGCGACATTGCCGGACCAGCCGATGGGACATCGTATGCTGTGGCATTCTTCGATTGCACACAGTTTGTAGACAAATCATATGAAACCCAAAGCCGCGATCAAGCCAACGCCGCATGCGAAGCCCGGAAAGACGGCTTCGCCCGGCAAGGTCTCGCGCGCTCGCAAGCCCACGCAGGTGCCCGTAAAGCGCGCGAAGACCGCGCTGGACGCTTTCGGCGAAGCCTCGACGAACCTGACCGACCGGGCCTACGCCGTCGTGCGGCGGCTCATTCTGCAGCGCGAGCTGACCGGCGGCGAGGTGCTGGTGGAGGGGCGCCTGGCCGAACGGCTCCAGATGTCGCGCACGCCTCTGCGCGAAGCCTTGCTTCGACTCGAGGGCGAAGGCTTGCTTGTGCGGGCCAACGCGCGCTCCTATGCGGTGCGACGCATCACGGCGTCGCACTACTTCCAGTGCCTGCAGGTGCGCGAACGACTCGAGTCGCAGGCCGTGTCGCTCTCCATAGGGCATGTGCCTGCAGACCTGGTGCAGCGCCTGCGCGACGACATCCTGTCCCTGGATTCGAGCCAGCAGGGCTCGAGCCACTGGCACGCCGATGACGAGATCCACGGCATGTTCGCGCGTGCATCCGGCAACGCGATGCTGGCCGAGACCATCGCTCATCTGCGCGTGCTGTGCCGCCTCTTCGAGGTGGTCGACCCCTTCAATCGCATCGAGGACGACAGGGCCGAGCACCTGGCGATCCTGGACGCCTACATCGCAGGCAACGAGAAGGCAGCCGAACAGGCGGTCGTCGCCCACCTGCGCAACCTCGCGCGCTACACGCTCTCAAGACTCAGCAACGGGCTGGTGACCGAACTCCCGCAGTAGGCCGGGCCGCCAGCGGCGCACGAGCCGATCAGTGCCGCAGTATCTTGCCGACGAACTCGCGGGTGCGTGCCTCGCGGGGTTCGTCGAAGATCTGCCGCGGCGCGCCGATCTCGACCACGTGCCCGTCGGCCATGAAAACGACCTTGCTCGATACCTCGCGCACGAAGCCCATCTCGTGCGAGACGATGAACATCGTCATGCCCTCGGCCGCCAGGAGCCGCACCGTGTCCAGCACTTCGTTGACGAGTTCGGGGTCGAGGGCGGCCGTGACTTCGTCGAGCAGCAGGATGCCCGGCTGCAGCGCCAGTGCGCGCGCGATTGCAACGCGCTGCTGCTGGCCGCCCGACAGCTGGTCAGGGTACGCCTTCAGCTTGGCGCCCATGCCCACCTTCTCGAGCAGCTGGATCGCATAGTCCTCGACCTGCTTGCGCGGCCTTCCCTTGACCTTGATCGGTGCGACGGTCACGTTGTCGAGCACCGTCATGTTCTGGAACAGGTTGTACTGCTGGAACACGATGGCCATCTGCGAACGCAGGCGGCGCAGCTGCTCGCGGTCGTTGTAGTCGAGCGCCTGGCCGTCGATGCGCACCTGGCCCTCGATCGGCGGCAGCAGGCCCATCAGCACGCGCAGCAAGGTGCTCTTGCCCGAGCCCGACGGGCCGATGAGACTGACGATCTCGCCCTTGTCGACCGACAGGTTGATGCGCTCGAGTACGGTGTGTGCGCCGTAGTTGGCCTTCAGGTCAACGATTTCGAGTTGGGGCAAGCTTTTTCTCCAGGTGTTTTCCGAACCGGGCCAGCGGATAGGACAGCATGAAATAAAGGGCCAGCACCGTGCCGTAGACAAGCGTGGCCGAGAAGCCCTTGTTGTTCATCGTCTTGCCTGCAAAGGCCAGCTCGACAACGCCGATCTGCGAGGCCAGCGCGGTGTCCTTGATGAACAGGACGAAGAAGCCGAAGACCGGCGGAAGAATGATCTTCCAGGCCTGCGGGACGATCACGAGGCGCAGCGTCTGCAGGTAGCTGAAGTTCATCGCCGCCGCAGCGTCCCACTGGTTGCGGTGCACCGATTCGAGCCCGCTTCGCACGATCTCGGCGATGAATGCGGTGGCGATCAGGCAGACGCTGATCAGCGCCACGGTGAACATGGCGAGGTCGGCGTTGAGCCCCTGGAAGATGAAAAACACCAGCATCAGGGTCACGAGGAAGGGGATGCGCCTGAACAGCTCGATGAAGACCGTCGAAGCAACGCGCAGGGGCCGGCCTGCCGGCCGGGTGTCCAGCCTCACGGCCGCGAGCAGAAAGCCCAGCGAGAACCCGACGACGCAGCCGATGGCCGACAAGGCAAAGGTCACGCCTAGCGCCTTCGCGAAGAAGAGCAGGTTGTAGTAGCTGAAGAAACGAGGCAGCTCCTGGAGGATCTGGTCGAGCATCAGAACCACCTCATCTTGGCGCGGAAGAATCGCTTTCCGACGAAAGCGAGCGACAGCGTGGCGATCAGCGTGATCACGATGTAGAGCACCGCGGCAACCGAGAACACCTCGATCGAACGGAAGGTCTCGGAGTTGATGTTGTAGGCCCTTCCGGTGAGTTCCTCGACACCGAATACGGCCGCCATCGACGTGCCGAGGGTCATCAGGATGTACTGGTTGGACAGCGGCGGAAACAGCACGCGCACGATGTGCGGCAGGATCACGTAGCGGATGGTCTGGATGCGCGAGAAGCCCAGCGTCTCGGCGGCCTCCAGTTCAGGCAGGCGCACCGATTCGAAGCCCGCGCGCTGGATCTCTGTGAGGTAGGCACCGGCATTGAGCGTCATGCCGATCAGCACGGCCTGGTACGGCGACAGCAGGATGCCGGCATCGGGCAGCGCGAAGAAGATGAAGAAGATCTGAACCAGCTGCGGCGTATTGGTGAAGAACACCACGTAGGCGCCGACGATGCGTCGCGCCCAGCGCGGGCCGTAGGCGCGCACCGAGGCACCGCCAAGGCCGAGCAGCATTCCGAAGGCAAACGCGAGGAACGCGATCTGCAGGCTCAGCCAGGCGCCGCCGATCAGATAGGGCAGGCGCTCCAGCACCGGTGTGTAGTCGAATTGCATGCCCTCCCCTCGCGGCCTTATTTATAGGTCGGTGCGGTGCGCGGATCGTGCAGCATCGGGCCACCGAACCACTTCTTCCAGCGTTCGTCCACGTAGCCGCTCTTGTGCATTTCCTTGACGGCCGCGCTGAGTTTCTCGCGCAAGGCGTCATTGCCCTTCTGCACGCCGATGCCGCAGAAGTAGACCTCGATCGGTGCGTCCACGATGCGCCAGTCGACCTTGTGCTTGGCCGTGTGCTCCGTCATGAAGTCCATCACGTCGATCATTGCATCGGCCCGGCCCTGGGCAATGGCGCGCACCGCATCGGGGTAGTTGTCGAGCAGCAGCAGTTGCGCCTTGGGCAGTTTTTCCTGCACCAGCTTCACGGGCGTGGCACCGCGCACCTCGACCAGTCTCACTGCCGGGTCGTTGAGCTCCATCCAGTCCTTGTAGGGCTTGGCCTTGGTGGTCAGCACGCCCAGCACCTCGGTGTGCAGCGGCACGGTGAAGTCGATCACCTTCTGGCGCTCGGCCGTGATCGTCATTGCGCCGAGCACCGCATCGATCTTGCCGCTGCTCACGAAGGGAATGCGGTCGGGCGAGCCGACCTGCACGATCTCGGTCTTGACGCCCAGCAGTTCGCCGAGCTTGCGCGCGATGTCCACATCGAAGCCGTCGATTTCATTCTTGTCATTGAAGATGCCCAGTGGAGGCAAGGTCGGATTGACGCCGATCACGAGCTTCTTGCTGGCCACGATTTCATCGAGCGTGCGTGCCGAGCCCGTGGCCGGCAGGCCCATCAGCGCCGAACCCAGCGCGAGCGATCCGGCAACCAGGAGGGTGCGGCGGATGGTGTTCCTTATCTGCTTCATCGAGAAAGACTCCTAGAGGGTGAAGGTTGAACCAGTCGCCGAAGCGGCCCGGATGTCGGGAAAAACGGATGCAAGACGAATGCCAGATCGCATTTTGTCTTCAAAAAATATAAGATATATATATTGAATGTATACAATAAACTTCGAGCGGTCCAGTCCAGGCTTCCAGTTCGCGTTTACCCGTTCATTCCGTCACTTCCTCTCATGACGAAAAGCTCAACTTCTGCGATGCCATCGCTGCGCGCCGACCAGGCGGTGCAGCGCGGACCTGCGGTGCGTTTCATGGCCGATGGCTGTACGGTCGACGCGTTCGAGGGCGAGAGCGTCGCGGCGGCGCTGTTTGCCGCAGGGCAGCGCGAACTCCGGCGCAGTCCGCGCGACAACGCACCGCGCGGAATGTTCTGCCTCATGGGCTCCTGCCAGGAATGCCTCGTATGGGTGGGCGGGCGCAAGCTACCGGCCTGCCAGGTGCCGGCGGCGGCGGGCCTGGAGATCGAATCGCTCGACTACAGGGAGCAGCGCCTTGGCTGAAGCGCCCCCTTCCCCCATCGATCTGCTGGTGATCGGCGCCGGACCGGCCGGCGCACGCGCCGCGCTGCGCGCGCAGGCCTGCGGCCTCGACGTCCTGCTGGTCGATGAGAACTCCGACGCGGGAGGACAGGTGTGGCGCCCCCTGCCTCCGGGCTTCACGCGGACGGCAGACGTTCGGCCCTCGGCCGAAGCCGTACAGGGCGACGCCCTGCGTGCCGAACTGAGCCGTTCCGGCATCCGATGCCTGTTCGGCCACAAGGTGTGGAACGTGGGCAGCAGCCTTCGCACCGACCTGATCGGCCCCCAGGGCGTGACAAGCTGGCAGCCGCGTGCATTGCTCGTGGCAACGGGCACGACCGAGCGGGTCGTTCCCTTCGCCGGCTGGACCCTGCCCGGCGTCATCGGCCTGGCCGCCGCCACGATCCTCCTCAAGTCGCAGAACATGCTGCCCGGGCGCCGCACGGTGGTGGCAGGCAGCGGTCCCCTGCTGCTGGCTGTGGCCAGTGGCATCCTCAAGGCCGGCGGCGAGGTCGCTGCCGTGCTGGACCTGGCCAGCCGGTCCGATTGGCTGCAGACCCTGCCCTCGCTGGCAGGCCGGCCCGATCTGCTGTGGCAGGGCGTGCAATGGAAGGCGCTCCTGCGCAAGGCGCGTGTGCCACTGCTCTATCGCCACGGCATCGCGTCGGTCGAAGCGCTCGGCGACGGATTCCACATTCACGCGCGGCAGGTCGACATGACCGGTGCGCCCGTTGCGCATGCCGCGCCTGTGGCTTTCGAGGCGGACGCTGTTGCGGTGGGGCACGGCCTTGTGCCCGGCACCGACGTCACCCGGCTGCTGCGCGCGCGCCACCGCTACGAAGCGGCGCGTGGCGGCTGGATTGCCGAGACCGATGCGCAGGGCCGCACCTCCGTCGCCGGTCTGTACGTCGCGGGCGACGGGGCTGGCATTGCCGGTGCCGCCGCAGCCGGCGCCCACGGCGAGCTTGCCGCCGTGGCCTGCGCCCACGATCTGGGTCGACTGACGGCCGAGGCCCACTCGCGCGAACGCGATCGACTGCTCGCGCAATGGCACAAGCCCGCCCGCTTCGGGCGCGCGATGGCGGGTCTGATGGCACTGCGCGAAGGCGCCGTCGCGAGCATTGCGCCCGACACGGTGGTTTGCCGCTGCGAAGACGTGACCCGAGCCGAGATCGATGCTGCCGCGCGCGACGGCGCCCGCGACATGAACCAGCTCAAGGCCTGGACACGCTGCGGCATGGGCCCCTGCCAGGGCCGCACCTGCGGGGACATCGCGGGCGCCCTGCTCGCTGCTCACGCGGGCAGCCGCGAAGCCGTGGGCTGCTTCACGGGCCGGGCCCCGCTGCGTCCGGTCTCGCTCGCCGAGGTGGCCGGCAACTACACCTATGCCGACATCCCGATCCCGAAGGCGGCGCCGCTGTGAGCGGCAACGTGCGCTCCTCGGCCGCATACGACGCGGTCGTGATCGGTGGCGGCGTCATGGGCTGCTCGACCGCGCTGCATCTCGCGCAAGGCGGCATGCGGGTCGCGCTGGTCGATCGCGGGCCCCTGTGCCGCGAGGCATCCGGCGTCAACGCCGGCACGCTGACGCTGCACATGACACGCGCCGCGCTGGTGCCCTATGCAATGCGCGCCTGGCAAATGTGGATGGACGCCGAGAAATGGCTGGGCATGAGCGTGCTCGCGACCCATGTGCCGGGCCTCACGCTGGCCTTTACCGAGGCCGAGTGCGAACTGGTCGAACTGCGCGCCAAGGCGCGCCGCGAATACGGCGCGCCGATCAAAGTCATTTCGCCGGCGCGCGCGAGAGAGATCGAGCCCGGCGTGCACCCCGGCCTGCTGAAGGCGGGCTACTGCGACATCGATGGCTTCGCGAGCGCCTATCTCACGGGCCGCGCCTTCCGCCATGCGCTCACGGCTGCCGGCGTCGACGTGCTCGAGAACGCGCCCGTCGAGGGCGTCGACTCCGGGGACGCGGGCCATGTGATCCGCTTTGGCGGCGCGGCGAGCCGGCCGCCCTTGCAGGCGACGCGCGTGGTCCTCGCGGGCGGGGTGTGGATCGAGAACATGCTCGCCTGGCTCGGCGTGCAGATCTCGATCAAGGTGCTGATCAACCAGCTCATCATTACCGAGCGCGTGCGACCGGTGATGCGCACCGTGCTCAGCGTCGCCAACGGGTTGTTGTCGCTCAAGCAGTTTGCCAACGGCACTGTGCTGATCGGCGGCGGCTGGCAGGGCGAAGGCGACCGCGAGCGCGGTGGCGTCGAGGCCCGTCCGCAGAATCTCGTGGGCAACATGCGCCTGGCGGCCTATGCCCTCCCCGCTTTGGCCGAGGCCCGCATCGCGCGCATCTGGCTCGGCCTGGAGGCCGAGACGGCCGACGCCATGCCGATCATCGGCGACGTGCCCGGCGTGCCGCGGGCCTATGTGGTCGGCAGCGCCCACTCGGGCTACACCAGCGGTCCGTTCATGGGCCGGATCATGGCCCAGCACATCCTCGGGCAGCAGCCCGAACTGCCTCTTTTCGATCCCGCCCGCCTGCTGGGCATGCCGATGCCCGGCACTTGATAACCCGTTCCCATGATTCCCCAACAACCCGAAGCTTTCCACGGCATCTATGCCGCCACCCTGTGCCCGCTGCTCGACGACGGCCGCATCGACGAAGCGACGCTGGCGCGCCATCTCGAGGCCAACGCCTTTGTGCCGGGCATGAAGGGCCTGCTGATCAACGGCCATGCCGGCGAGAACTTCTCGCTCTCGCGCGAGGAAAAGCGCCGGGTGACCGAGATCGCATTCGAGGTTTGCGGCGAACGATCGCTGCTGGTGTGCGGCATCAATGCCGAAGACAGCTTCGAGGCCCAGCGCCATGTCGACGACGCCAAGGCGGCCCGGGCCGATGCCGCGCTGGTCTTCCCGCCGTTCTCGTGGGCACTCTCGCAGGACTCGCGCATGGCGGTGACGCACCACCGGATTGCCAATGCCAACGCGCAGATGCCCCTGATGCTCTACCAGGCCGGCGTCAACGCAGGCACCCTCGCCTATCGTCCCGAGGTGCTGGCAGAGCTCGCCCAGATGCCGCATGTGGTCGGCATCAAGG
Organism: Variovorax sp. YR266; assembly: GCF_900107295.1. Lineage (NCBI taxonomy): Bacteria > Pseudomonadati > Pseudomonadota > Betaproteobacteria > Burkholderiales > Comamonadaceae > Variovorax > Variovorax sp. YR266. Next base: position 365,699 of record NZ_FNPM01000006.1, on the reverse strand, counting down.
AAGGAAGCTGGGAGGCGGCGGCCTATGAGGCCAACCGCCGCCTGGTGAAGCGGGTGGCGCCGCACGTCGCGATGATGGCCTCGGGTGACGAGCATCTGCTGACCTGTTTCGCGATCGGCAGCGAAGGCAGCCTGGTGAGCCTGGCCGCGGTCGTTCCCGAACTGGTGATCGACCTCGACCTTGCGATCAAGCGTGGCGACCTCGCGCAGGCACGCAACTTCAACGACCGCATCTACCCGCTCGCCAAGGCGATCTACGGCACCGCGCCCGGCGGATATGCCACGGCGCGCCTGAAGACCTGCCTCAAGCTGCTGGGCCGCTTTCCGAGCGACGCCATGCGCCCCCCGATAGGACCGCTGCCGCGCGATGAAGTCGCGGCACTGGAACGTGCGCTGGCCGAGGCCGGCGTGCACGCCTGAACCGAGCCGACCAAGGAGAGCCCCGCCCATGACCCGCAAGATCATCCGCAACGGCCGCATCGTCACGGCCGTGGACGACTACACCGCCGACCTGCTGATCGACGATGGCTGCATCGTCGCCATTGGCCGCGCACTCGATGTCGGAGCCGACGTCGAGGTCATCGACGCCGCCGGCATGCTGGTGCTGCCCGGCGGGGTGGATTGCCACACCCACATGGACAACACCTTCGGCGACTCGACCACCTGCGACAGCTTCGAGTCGGGCACGCGTTCGGCCGCTTTCGGGGGCACCACGACGATCGTGGACTTCGCCTTCCAGCGCAAGGGCGTGAGCGTGCTCGAGGCCATCGAGCGGGCCCGCGCGAAGGGCGCCGACGGGGCCTGCATCGACTACGGCTTCCATGTCATCGTGACCGGCGTGGACGACCAGGCGCTGGCCGACATGCAGCACGCGATCAGGCATGAAGGAGTCTCGAGCTTCAAGATGTTCATGGCCTACCCGGGTTCGGTGATGGTCGACGACGCGGCCATCTTCCAGGCCATGCGCATGGTCGGGCAGCACGGCGGCATGATCGCCCTGCACGCCGAGAACGGGACCATCATCGAACTCCTCATCAAGGAGGCGCTCGCGCAGGGGCACACCGCACCCAAGTACCACGCGCTCACACGGCCGGCGATCATGGAGGGCGAAGCCACGCACCGCGGCATCAAGCTCGCCGAGCTCGCCGACGCACCCGTGTACTTCGTCCATCTATCGGCCAGGGAGGCGCTCAAGCATGTGGTCGAGGCCCGGGACATGGGGGTGCCGGTGTTTGCCGAAACCTGTCCGCACTACCTGTTCTTCGACGACAGCGCCTACGACAGCGAAGACTTCGACCTGGCGCGCTACGTGATGAGTCCGCCGCTTCGCTCCAAGGAGTCGCAGCAGGCCTTGTGGACCGCACTGCGCACCGACGACCTGCAGCTGGTCTCGACCGACCATTGCCCCTTCTGCATGAAGGAAGGGCACCTGGGGCGCGTGAACCAGAAGCCGTACGGCCGCAATGATTTCTCGAAGATTCCCAACGGCGTACCCGGCGTGGAAACACGCATGGCGACGCTCTACGACGGCGGCGTGCGCGCCGGCCGCATCTCGCTCAACCGTTTCGTCGAGCTGGTGTCCACGGCGCCCTCGAAGCTGTTCGGACTGTTTCCGCAAAAGGGCACGATCGCCGTCGGCAGCGATGCCGACCTGGTGATCTTCGACCCCGATGCGCCGCACGTCATCTCGGCGAAGACGCAGCACGGAAACTGCGATTTCACGCTGTTCGAAGGCCGGGGCGTGACGGGGCAGGTGAAGAAGGTGCTGTTGCGCGGCGAACTCATCGTCGACGGCGACCGATGGCTCGGCAAGACCGGCAGCGGCCGCTATGTGGCGCGTGGTGAATCGGGCGGCTGGTAGCTCCATGCCCACCTACGACTACGCCTGCCCGCGCTGCGGACCATTCGTCGAACGGCGGCCGATGGCCCTGTTCGATCGGCCAGCGCCCTGCCCTGCATGCGGGTCGGAGTCCGGCCGCGTGCTGAGCGTGCCGGCTTTACTGGGTGGGCAGCGAAGCGGCGAAAAGTTGCGGCATGCTGCGGCGCAGAGCGACGGTTCGAGCTATCGGCGACTCCGGCAGAGAGGCGTTTGCGCCTGCTGTCCGCGAGCCGGTGCCTGAACCTCCAGGCGGGACCAGGCAGGCCGCGCCGACCGCAGCAAGGGCGTGCAGTGGAAAACGCTCAGGTCCGCGCGATGGCAATGCCGTCGGCCAGCAACGCCTCGCGGATTCGCCGGGCAAACACGACGGCGCCGGGCTGGTCGCCGTGAAGGCAAAGGGTGTCGGCGGTCACCGGCACGTCCACGCCGTTCACGGAGCGAACGACACCCTCGAGCACCATGCGCCGCACCTGTGCAATGGCCTGCTCGACATCCTCGATCATGGCGCCCGGCTGCCAGCGCGGCGTCAACGTGCCGTCGTCCTGGTAGCTGCGGTCTGCGAAGACCTCGGAGCACACCGCCAGGCCCTTGTCGCGCGCGGCCTGGGCCATGTTCCTGTTCGCCACGAAGAGCTGCAGCGTCGGATCGAAATCGAACACCGCCTGCGCCACCGCTTCGGCGAGCGCCGGCTGCCGCACGGTCATGTTGTAGAGGGCGCCGTGGGTCTTCACGTGGTGCAGCGATGCGCCCTGGGACCGCGCAAAGCCCTGCAGCGCGCCGACCTGGTAGATCACCAGCGCGTAGACCTCGGCCGGCGACATGTCCATCGCGCGTCGTCCGAAGCCCTGGCGGTCCGGCAGGCCGGGATGGGCACCCAGCGCCACGCCGTTGGCAATGGCCGCACGCACGGTCTTCAGCATGGTGTCGGGGTCGCTCGCATGAAAGCCGCAGGCGATGTTCGCGGAGGTCACGTGCGGGAGGATCTCGAGGTCCTGCCCCATGACCCAGGGGCCGAAGCTCTCGCCCATGTCGCAGTTGATGTCGATCGATGGCATGTCTGTGTTTCCTTGTTCCTTGTGAGTGGGCGCGTGCGGCTCGATGCGGGCTCAGGCGAGCGCGTGCGCGGCCATCTCCCGCACCAGCGCCAGCCGGTCTTCGAGATCGAGCCATGCCTGCTCGGCCGCTTGCTGGGCCACCGGAGTGAAGCGGATGGACGCGCCCGGAAGCGCCTGGGCCAGGCGCGGGAGGTCGGCGCTCGCGACATAGGCGATCTTGGGATAGCCGCCCGCGCTTTGGCGGTCGGCCATCAGCACGATCGGCTGGCCGTCGGGCGGCACTTGCACCGTGCCGAAACTCGTGGCCTCCGAAATCATCTCCAGCGGCTGCGTGAGCTGCAGGCCGGGGCCTTCGAGCCGGTAGCCCATGCGGTTGGAGCGCGACGAGATCGCGAAGGGCTGGCTGACAAAACGCTCTCTCGCCTCGGCAGAGAAGGCGTTCCACTGCGGCCCCGGTATGAAGCGAACGCCTTCGGGCGACCCGTCCGGCAGTTCGGTGTCGATGCGCGCTGCCGCCACGAACGGCAGGCCGCTCTGCACCAGGATGCGCTCGAGCGCCAGCGTGGGCGCATTCGGGTCCGACGCAGCGAGCGGCACCCGGTCGTTCTTGCGCAACGCCCGCCCCTCGTGACCTCCGAAGTTTCCGGGCAGATACGTGCTGCGACTGCCGAGCACGGGCGTCGTCGCGAAGCCGCCGCGCACCGCCAGGTACATCCGGGCGCCGCTGCTGCGCTCGCCAAAAGCCAGCGTCACGCCGCGGCGTAACAGCACGGCACAACCCATGGGAACGGGCCGGTCCCCAGCGGTGATGCGGACCTGCGCACCGCAGACGGCCAGCAGCGTGTCCCGGCTGAATTGAACGGCGGGGCCGGTCAGCGTGCATTCGAGCACGGCCGCATCGTCGGCATTGCCGACCAGCATGTTGGCAGCCCGGTGCGACCACTCGTCCATGGCACCGGTCACCGGAACGCCATGGTGCTGATGGCCCAGGCGCCCCAGGTCCTGCACCACCGAGAACATGCCCGGCTGCAGAACCTGCATGTGCGCGAACGAGCTCCTGGTCATGACCTGGGCTCCTGCATCTGCGCGAATTGCGAAGGCGAGATCGGATGGAAGCGCACCCGGGCGCCGGGCTGCATCCGCGTTGGCGGGGTCTTCGTCACATCGAACATGCTCCACGGGGTACGGGCGATCACGTTCCAGCCGCCGGGCAGCGCCGTCTGGTAGATGGACGTGATGCCGTTGGCGATGGCGACCGACCCTGCCTCCACGAGCAGGCGCGGCGTCGCGCGGCGCGGGACCTTCAGCCGGGGATCGACCGGACCGAAGAACGGGTTGCCCGGAGAGAAGAAATAGACGTAGAGCGACATCGGCGTCGCGGAATGCAGACTGACGACTTCGTCGGCCGTCAGGCCGCAGCGCCGGGCCACATCCTCCAGGTCGGGACCGTATTCGCCGCCATAGCAGGCGGGGATGTCGATCACCTGGTCGTTCACTGGCAGCGTGGGAATATCACCGCCCAGCAGCCGCTCGATGCGCCGTGCCAGCTGCAGGGACGCCGCCCCCTGGCGTCGCGCGAATGCGAGCGGCTGATAGTGCAGGGCCACGGTCGTGAATGCGGGCACCACATCGAACACGCCAGGCAGGTTTGCCGATGACAGATATGCAGCGACGTTCTGCACGGTGCGACTGGTCTCTGCACCGACCTGATCGCCCAGACGCACCAGGAGGCATCGATCGCCCACCGGTTCGATTTGCCAGCCCGTGAGACGGTGCGCTGAGCCGCTGGCCCGACCGGGAGGAATCGTCGGCATCGCATCTTGCATGTTGGTTGAAGGTATTTTCAGGTTTGGTATGCCAGTCAGCCGAGGTGCTGCACCCACTGGGAGCCGCAACGCCTGCAATACGCCTTGCACGCCTGTCGCGCGATGTCGGCGGTGCGCAGCACGATGGGCGTCGCATTGGACTGGTGCGAGAGCGCCACGCCGAGTGAGGGTGGCGCGGGCAACGGCAGCACCACGAGCTCGCCGCGTTCGATGTGTTCCCTGACCAGCAAGCCGGGGATGATGCCGACACCGACGCCTTCCCGCACCAGCGACACCAATGCCGCCAGCGACGGTGAACCGGAGATGCGCAGATCGCCCTGCGCCATGCCCTGGCGCGCCGCGAGCTGCTGCGCGAGATTGACCGCGGCGATGTGCGGTGTCGTGCCGCGCACCTGCGTCAGCAACTGGTGCGAGAGGGTCTTGCGCAGTGCGTCGCGCTTGGGGATGAGCCCGCGCCTGGCGACCCAGTGGATCGGCAACGACATCAGGTCTTCCATGACCGAATAACTGCTGCCGACCTCGTTGCTCACCCGCAGGATGAAGTCCAGGGTGCCCCGCATCAACTGGTCGGCCAGATCCACGGTGAGGTCGACCGTGAGATCGACTTCGACCTGCGGCAGTTGGGTCCGCATCGCTTTCATGAAGTCGGGCAACCATGTGTGCACGGCCGTCTCGAGCACGCCGACCCGGATGCGGCCGCCGATTGCGCTGCCGCTTGCCGCAGCAGCCTGGATGGCGCGCGTTGCCTCCAGCACACCTTCGGCATGGCGCAGCAGGCGCGCGCCATCCGGCGTGATGCGCATGGTCTTGTGGTCGTAGTCGAACAGCGTGACGCCCAGTTCCTCCTCGAGACTGCGCACACGCATCGAGATGGTCCCGGGCGTGGCATTGAGGTGCTCCGCCACGCGGCGCACGCTGCAGATGCGGGCCAGCATCACGAAGGTCTCGATGAATTTGGTGTTCACTTGCTCCTGATCCAGTGCGCGAGCGCACTACGTTGCAGCCTCATTCCCCGGTGTGGGGCGTGCGCTGTTCAATTTCTCTGAACAGTGCCCGCGCAAATTCCTCGATGGACGCGGTGCACTGCGATTTCTACAGTAAGCAAATTCCTTGCTCACTTCCCTCGAGAACCCGATGAACTCCACGATCTGGATGAATCCTGACGATCTGCGCCGCGAGATTCGGGAAGGCCGCTTCAGGGGCCCGACCGCAGGCCACAGCCCCGGCTATACACAGGGCAACCTGGCGATCCTGCCGCGCGAATTCTCCGAAGAGTTCCTGCGCTTTTGCCGCCTCAATCCGAAGGCCTGCCCGGTGATCGGCGTCAGCGAGCCCGGCGACTGGCGCGTGCCCGAACTCGGCGAGGTAGACCTGCGCACCGATGCGCCGGCCTACTGCGTCTTCCGCGACGGCGAGCCGGCCGGCGAAGTGCTCGACCTGCGCGAACTGTGGACCGACGACATGGTCGGCTTCGTCATCGGATGCTCGATGTCCTTCGAAGAAGCCTTGCTGGAGGCCGGACTGCCGATACGCCACATCGAGCAGGCCACCACGGTGCCGATGTACGACACCAGCATCGCCAACGTCCCGAGCGGCCGCTTCGGCGGCACGATGGTCGTGAGCATGCGGCCGATGACGCCGCAGCAGGCCATCCGGGCGATCCAGATCACATCGCGCTTTCCTGGCGTGCACGGCGCACCGGTGCATTTCGGCGACCCGGCGGCCATCGGCATCCGGGACATCGAGCAGCCCGACTACGGCGAGCGCTCCGAGATCCGGCCCGGCGAAGTGCCGGTGTTCTGGGCTTGCGGCGTGACACCGCAACGCGCAATTCGCACAGCGCGCCCGAAACTTGCAATCACCCACAAGCCTGGGCAGATGCTGGTCTCGGACGTCCGCAACAGCCACCTCGCGGTGTTCTGACTTTTCATCGCCTTCACGCTTCCTCCCGATTCACCCCTGCAGTACCGGAGATTCATTCATGAAACGCAGACAAGCCCTCATTGGCATTGCCGGCACCGTGGCATTGAACGGCGCCTTCACCCAGGCCCTGGCCCAGAAAGGCGAGGTCGTCATCGGTGTGATCTACCCGTTGACGGGGTCCAGCGCGCAGGTCGGCGTGGATAGCAAGCACGCGATCGACACCGCACTTGAAATCATCAACACCGCCAGCACGCTCGACCTGCCGGGTGCCCGGAATGCCGGCCTTGCAGGCCTTGGGAACGCAAAGGTGCGGGTGGTCTACGCCGACCACCAGGGCGACCCGCAAAAGGGCCGCTCCGAGGCAGAACGCCTGATCACGCAGGAGAACGTCTGCACCATCGTGGGTGCATTCCACTCGGCCGTCTCCGCCACGGTGAGCGCCACTTGCGAGCGCTACGAGGTGCCCTATCTCTGCGCCGACTCGTCTTCCCCGAGCCTGAGCCGGCGCGGCCTGAAGTACTTCTTTCGCACCTCGGCGCATGACGAGATGTTCAGCGAGGCCATGTTCGACTTCATGGACGCGATGAAGAGCAAGGGCAAGCCGATCGGCAGCGTCGGCATCTTCTACGAAGACACCATCTTCGGCACGGACTCGTCCGCCGTGCAGCGCAAGCTGGCCAACGAGCGGGGCTACAAGATCGCCTGCGACATCAAGTACCGCGCCAACTCGCCCTCGCTCAGCGCCGAGGCGCAGCAGATCAAGACGGCCAACCCCGACGTCCTGCTGCCCTCCAGCTACACCAGCGATGCGATCCTGCTGACCAATGCGATGGCGTCGATCGGCTACAAGCCGAAGAACCTCGTGACGCAAGCGGCCGGCTATATCGAGAAGCCCACGCTCGAATCGGTAGGCGACAAGCTCCAGGGCATGATCTCGCGCGCCAGCTTCTCCGCTGACATGGGCGACAAGCGGCCGTCGGCCAAGGCCGTGAACGACATGTTCAAGGCGCGCGCCGGACGCGACCTCAACGACCAGACCTCGCGGGTGTTCACCGCGATGATGGTGCTGGCGGAGGCCATAGACCGCGCCAGATCGGTCGAGCCGAAGAAGATCCGCGAAGCGCTGGTTGCCACCGACATTCCCGGCGAGAAAACCATCATGCCGTGGAAGCGCGTGAAGTTCGACGCCACGGGCCAGAACACATTTGCCAGCCCCGTGCTGATCCAGTTCAAGGCAGGCAAGTTCTCGACGGTGTTTCCGTTCGAAGTCGCAACCGCGACGCCGGTCTGGCCGATGAACCCATGACCGCCTCCACCCTGCCGCAGATCCTGGCCACCGGCTTGCTGATGGGGCTGATCTATGCCCTCATCGCCGCCGGGCTCTCGCTCATCTTCGGGCTGATGGACGTGGTGAACTTCGCCCACGGCGAGTTCCTCATGCTCGCCATGTACGCGACCTTCGGCTTCGCGGTGTTCGCGCACCTCGATCCGGTGCTCTCGCTGCCGCTGGTGGCGGCCGTCATGTTCATCGTCGGCGCGAGCGTCTATGCGGGCGTGGTGCGGCATGCGATGCGCTCCAAGGTCAACACGGGCATGGTCCAGATCTTCTCCACCTTCGGCCTGGCGACGCTGATCCAGGGCGGTGCGCAGTTCTTCTTCACGCCGGACTTCCGCAATGTCGACCACACCTGGCTCAGCGCGAAGACGCTCGACCTCGGCGGCATCTTCCTGCCCTGGTCGCAGATCTTCGGTGGCCTCATCTCACTGGTCGCCTTCGGCGGCCTGTACCTGATGATGACGCGCACCGACTTCGGCCGGGCGCTGGAGGCCACGCGCGAGGACAAGGGCGCGGTCGCGCTGGTCGGCATCGACAGCAACCGCGTGTTCGCGCTCGGCTGGGGCCTGGGTGCGGCGCTGGTCGGCGTGGCAGGCGCGGTACTCGCGACCTCGTACGCCATTCATCCCCAGGTGGGAGCCGGCTTTGCGACCATCGCCTACATCACTGTCGCGCTCGGCGGTTTCGGCAGCGTATTCGGCGCGCTCGTCGCGGGCATCGTCGTCGGGCTGGTCGAAGCCCTCACTGCCAACATCCTGCCGCCGGCCATGAAATCGATGGGTATCTACGCGCTCTATCTGGTCGTCATCTTTCTTCGCCCGCAGGGGCTGTTCGGGAAGCTTTGATGACCATTCCATCCTCCCCTGCGGCCGTGCCGTCTTCTTCGTCTTCTTTGCTGGCCGGCGTCACCCGGCATCGGCGCCGCCAGCTCATCGAGGCGGTGGTGGTGTTCACACTCATCGCCCTGCTGCCCCTGCTGGTGAAGAACGCCTACCTGCGCAACGTGATCGTGCTGACGCTGATGTACGCCGCCCTCGCCCAGAGCTGGAACATCCTCGGCGGCTACTGCGGCCAGATCTCGCTCGGGCACGCGCTGTACTTCGGCGTTGGTGCGTATGCGGTCAGCAAGCTCTATGTGAGCTACGGCGTGCTGCCCTGGTTCGGCATGCTCGCCGGTGGCGGACTGGCGGTGTTGCTGGCCCTGGCGCTCGGCTACGGCACCTTCCGGCTGAAGGGCCACTACTTCTCGATCGCGACCCTGGTGATTGCCGAGATGGGCCTGCTGATCGTCCACAACTGGGACTGGCTCGGCGGCGCCACGGGCATCCAATGGCCCTTCGGCCCTGACAACTGGGCCACGCTGCAGTTTGCGCGCGACAAGACACCCTACATCTTCTTCGCGCTCGGGCTGCTCGTCGTGACCTGGCTGCTGACCTTCTTCATCGAAGGCTCGAAATGGGGCTACTGGTGGCGCGCCGTGAAGGACCACCCCGAAGCTGCCGAAAGCCTCGGCGTGACCGTGTTCCGGTCCAAGATGGCGGCCGCCGCGCTGTCGGCCTTCTTCACCGCGATTGGCGGCGGCTTCTATGCGGCGTTCGTGTCCTATGTCGATCCCGACAGCGTGATGCACTTCAGGTTCTCGCTGCTGATGGTGCTGCCCGTGGTACTCGGCGGCATCGGCACGCTGTGGGGGCCGATCCTCGGCGCTGCGATCCTCGTGCCGCTGTCGGAGTTCACGCGCAGCTACGTCGGCGGCTCCGGTGGCGGCCTCGACCTGATGCTGTACGGCGGCCTCGTCATGGCTGTGGCGCTGCTCAAGCCCGAAGGGCTGATCAAGCTGTTCGCAAAGAAGACCCGGATCCGGGAGGCTGCACGATGAGCATCGACATTCTGCTGGAGACGATCGACGTCACGCGCCGCTTCGGCGGCCTCGTCGCGAACCGTGACGTGAGCATCCGCGTGCACCGGGGCGAGATCCTCGGGCTGATCGGGCCCAACGGCGCGGGCAAGTCGACCCTGTTCAACCTGATCGCCGGCGCCTATCTGCCGACCTCGGGCAGCATCCGCTTCGACGGCCGCGACATCACCGAACTGCCGGCCACGCGGCGCTGTGCGCTCGGCATTGCGCGCACCTACCAGGTCCCGCGCTCCTTCGATTCCATGACGGTGCTGGAGAACGTGATGGTCGGCGGCTTCGTGCGCCACGCCTCGTCGAAGGCGGCTCGCCTGGCGGCACTGCAGGTGCTCGACTTCACCGGCCTCTCGCGCACGGCCGGCACCCTCACCGGCGAACTCACGCCACCCGAGAAGCGCCGCCTGGAGGTTGCACGGGCGCTGGCCACCGAACCCAAGCTGCTGCTGCTCGACGAAGTGCTCACGGGCCTCACGCCGAGCGAAGCGCAAATGGGCGTCGAGCTGATCCGGCGCGTGCGCGACGCGGGCATCACCGTGGTCATGGTCGAGCACGTGATGCAGATCGTGATGCCGCTGGTCGACCGCGCCATCGTCCTCAACCTGGGCACCGTCCTTGCCAGCGGCAGCCCCGCCGACGTCGTGCGCGACCCGGCGGTGATCTCCGCCTACCTTGGAACACGCCATGCTGCTTGAAGTCAATGGCCTGACCACGGCTTATGCCGGCATGGTCGCCATCGCCGATATTTCGGTGTCCGTGAACGAGGGCGAGATCGTCGTCGTGGCCGGTGCCAACGGTGCCGGCAAGTCGACCCTGCTCCAGTCGATTGCCGGGCTGGTCAAGACGCAGTCGGGCCAGGTTCGTTTTGCCGGCGAGGCCATCGATGCCCTGCCCGGCCACCAGATCGCCGCACGCGGGCTGGCGTTCGTTCCCGAAAGCCGGCGGCTGTTTCCGCGCCTGTCGGTGGAAGACAACCTGCGCCTGGGCAGCTACCTGCATCGCAAGAAGGCAGACCGCGACGCACCGCTGGCCCAGGTGTTCACGCTGTTTCCGCGCTTGAAGGAGCGCCTGAAGCAACGGGCGGAGACGCTGTCGGGTGGCGAGCAGCAGATGCTGGCCATCGGCCGCGCCTTGATGACGCGGCCGCGTCTTCTGATGCTGGATGAACCCTCGCAAGGAATCATGCCCAAGCTGGTCGACGAAATCTTCGAGGCCGTCCTGACGATTCGCAAGGCTGGCGTGACTGTGCTTCTGGTCGAGCAGCGCCTGGCTGAAAGCCTGGAGATCGCGGAGCGTGCCTACGTGCTGCAGACAGGCCGACTGATGCTGTCAGGCAAGGCAGCCGAGGTGCGCGACAACCCCGAAGTACGTCGCGTGTATCTGGGCATGTGACCCTCCTTCGCAGCATCAACTGAGGCCATTCATGAACCATCGAGTCACTCGTCGTACCTTTACCCTGCTGGCGTGCGGCGCGGGGGCTCTTTCCACTGCACGCGGTGCAACCGTTTGGCGGATCGCAACGGGATACCCGCTGGAGAACTTTCACACGGCCAATCTCATTGCGATGGCCAAGGATGTTGAGCTCGCGACGCAGGGGCAGCTTCATATCGACGTCTATCCCAAGAACTCCCTGTATGCGCTGAACGCCATTCAGTCCGCCGTGCAGGATGGAAAAGTCGAAGCTGGCGAAGTCATCATGAGCAGTCTTGTCGCCGACCTTCCGATCGCGGGCGCAGATTCGGTTCCATTCATCACCGACAGCTATGCCGATGCACTTCGGCTCTGGCGAATTCAGCGTCCCCTGATCGAGAAAGCCTTCGCAAGCCGGGGACTTGAGGTTCTGTATGCCGTGCCGTGGCCACCGCAAGGCTTGTACTCGACCCGACCGCTTGGCGGATTGGGGGATATGCGTGGCATGCGAATGCGCACATTCAACGCAAACACCGCAAAGATCGCAACGCTCATGGGCACCGAAGCCGTCGATGTTCCAGCTACCGAACTCAACAAGGCACTCGCTGATGGACGCATCGACTGCATGATGACGTCCGCCGTGACTGGAGTGGAAAGCCGTGCATGGCAGTCCATGCACTACTTCTACGAAATCAATGCGTTCTTTCCCAAGAACATTGTGTTTGCCAACAAGAAGGCATGGGACGCCATTGGCGCCCCATTGCGCGAGGCATTGAAGAACGCGAGCGCAGCGGCAGAACTTCGCGGATGGTCCAACAGCGCATCGGTTGCCGCTCAGTCCCTGGAAGAGTTGAAGCGAAGCGGCATGAAGATCGAATCACCTTCCTATTTGTTCGGTCGAGACGTCAAGCGTCTCGGGGAACGTTTTTCGCTGGATTGGGTGAAGCAAGTAGGCGTATCCGCCAACGATGTCTTCATTCCCTATTTCGACAAGCGATAGATATCTCCCGGATCCGTCTCGCGGCGCCGGAAATCCAGCTCCTGAAGAACTTCTGCCGTGCCGCGGACAAGACGGGTGGCCGGACGCGCGGTCGGTGTCGCAAGCACCAATGCATTCCAGATGCTGGGCGGCCCGATCGGCGCCCGCGGCAATGCCTCGCCGCCGGGTGCGCCGAGGGCACTCTCCGGAAGAATCGTGCACCCGACCCCGGTTGCAACGAGCGCAAGCACGGTGTGGACAGCCCCCACCTCCGCAAGCACCTGGAGCTCGATGCGACGCGGGCCAAGGACGGAGTCGAGCAGGTGCCGGATTGCGTTTGGCGCGCTGGGCAACACCATCGGGTAGTTCGCGAGTGCCGCCAGTCCGACACGTGCCGGCAGCTTGCTCTTGGGCGGTGCGACCAGCAATAGTTTTTCGCGCATCAAGGGCTGAAAGCTCAGCTGGGGCGAAGCGGCGGGATCGAACAGCAGCGCCAGATCCAGCCGCCCCGCGATCAGGGATTCGCGCAGTGAGACGCTCAGGCCTTCGAGAATGGTGATGACTGCGCGCGGAAACCTCTCCCGGAACTGCTGGATCAGGGGCGTGCTCAAGCCCAGGGCCACCCGCGGCGGCATGCCGACCACGATACGGCCGCCAGGGCTCTCGTCCAGTTCCTGCAATTCGTCGCGGGCGCGGCGGGAGATGTCCAGCATCGCGCGTGCGTGAACGAGCAGCGCAGCGCCTGCATCCGTTGTGGTCACGCCGCGTCCGGTTCTCACCAGCAAGCGTTGCCCGAGATCTGCCTCCAGCAAGGCGATCTGCCTGCTCAAGCTGGGCTGCGCCAGGTTGAGCGCCACCGCGCCGCGGCTGAAGCTCCCGGCATCGACCACGGTGACGAAATACAGAAGCTGGCGCAACTCCATAGGAATTCAGCATAGCTGATATAGGCATGTTGTCCTTACGCCGGTGGCTATCGGTGGGGAAACTGCCTGCATGACCTTCCCCCTTCCCCCAGGCGCCTGCAACGCCCACTGTCATGTGTTCGGGCCCGGCGCGCGCTTTCCTTACGCCCCGGACGCCGCCTTCATTCCCGAAACAGATGCGCCCAAGGAAGCCCTGTATGCGTTGAACGACCGCCTCGGCCTGCAACGCTGCGTGGTCGTGCAGTCGACCTGCCACGGCTTCGACAACCGCGCCGCCGAGGACGCCGTTGCGTCGCGGCCCTCGAGCTACCGCGCGATCGCCCTGCTGCCAACCGACGTCGACGACGCAGAACTCGAGCGACTCCACGCCGCGGGCTTTCGTGGCGTCCGCTTCAACTTCATGGGCCACCTCGGCCGGCGCGCGGACATGGAGGAGGTGCTGTCGTTGGCCGGCCGCTTCGCGCCGCTTGGCTGGCATCTGCAGATTCACGGCGATCCCGCGCTGCTCACGGACCTGGCGCCCGCACTGCGTCGCTCGCCCACGCCGGTGGTGATCGACCACATCGGGCGCATCGATGCGGCGCTGGGTCTTGACCAGCCGGACTTCCGGGCGCTGCTGCGGCTGATGGCGGATGAGCGTTTCTGGGTCAAGGTGAGCGGCATGGACCGCATCACGCGGCTGGGCCCACCCTACGCCGACGCCCAGCCCTTTGCCCGAACGCTGGTCGCCGAGTTCGGCGACCGGGTCGTATGGGGCAACGATTGGCCGCACCCGAACCACGCCGGCCCCATTCCCGACGAGCAGCAACTCGTCGACCTCATTGCCGAGATCGCCCCTACGGAATCTGCGCTCCATGCGCTGCTGGTCGGCAATCCGGAACGCCTTTATCAGTTTGGAGACAGGCCATGAGCCTCCGATTCGAGAACAAGGTCGCCATCGTGACCGGCGCCGGTTGCGTCGGCGCCGGCTGGGGCAATGGCCGTGCCATCGCCGTGCGCCTCGCCCAGGAGGGCGCCAGGGTCCTGGCGGTCGATCGCGACCGTGCCCGGCTCGACGAGACGCTCGAGCTGGCCGGTGACGTCCGCGCGTCGATCACGCCATGGGTCTGCGACGTCACGAACAGCGAGAGCGTGGCGGCCATGGCGGCCGCGTGTCTGGACGCATACGGGACCATCGACGTCCTCGTCAACAACGTGGGAGGGTCCGCAGCGGGCGGGCCGGTGGAGTTGCCCGAAGAGACATGGGATCTGCAGGTCGACACCAACCTCAAGAGCGTGTTCCTGACGTGCAAGCATGTGCTTCCCACGATGCTGGCGAAGGGCGCGGGTTCGATCGTCAACATCTCTTCGACTTCCGGCCTGCGCTGGACCGGCAGTGCACAGGTGGCGTACGCCGCGACCAAGGCCGGCGTCATCCAGATGTCGCGCGTGATCGCAGTCCAGCACGCGGCCAAGGGTGTCCGGGTCAACAGCGTCGTGCCAGGGCAACTGCACACGCCGATGGTCGAAACACGCCTGGCGAAGCAGCGCGCAGGCGGTGACGTCGACGCACTGCTGGCCCAGCGCCAGAAACGCATTCCACTCGGCTTCATGGGCGATGGCCGGGACACGGCGAGCGCGGTACTGTTCCTGGCCAGCGACGAGGCGCGATTCATCACCGGCACCGAACTGATCGTCGACGGCGGCATGACCGCGCGCTGCGACTGAGATTCGAGTTACCCAAAAAAGACGGAGACATTCATGACCATCCAACGCATCCTGCTCGCGGCAGCATTTGCCATGGCGCTGGCGCCCGCTGTCCATGCACAGCCGAAGACGACGCGGATCGTCGTTTCCTTCACCTCCGGGGGACCTGTCGACTCGGTCGCCCGCATCCTCTCCGAACAGCTCGGCAAGGAGCTGGGCCGCACGGTCATCGTCGACAACAAGCCCGGCGCCAACGGCGCGATCGGTGCCGTCGATGTCATGAAGTCGGCCCCGGACGGCGGCACGCTGTGGTTCACCAGCGTCGGCGCGGCTGCGATCAATTCTTCGCTGTACGAGAAGCTCCCCTACGACATGCAGCGCGACTTCGCTCCAGTCTCGCTGGTCGTCAACAATGTCGAACTGCTGGTGACCCAGCAGAGCAACCCGGCCAAGGACGCGGCCGATTTCGTGGCAGCAACGAAGAAGCGCGCCGAAGCAACGCCGATGGGCTCCTCCGGCACGGGCAGCATTCCGCATCTGGCAATCGAGCAGTTGGCCGATTCGAGCGGCGCCAGGCTGCTTCATGTCCCCTACAAGGGTGCAGCGCCGGCCATCACGGACCTGATGGGGGGCCAGATCGGCGGATTCTTCGGCGACGTGCCCGGGCTGCTTGGACACCTGCAGGGTGGACGGCTCAAGGCGCTGGGTGTGGCTTCGAACAAGCGGCACCCTTCTTTGCCGGACGTGAAGACACTGGAGGAGCAAGGCATCCGGGGCGTCGACACCAACAACTGGTATGCGCTGTTTGCGCCTGCGAAGACGCCGCCCGAGATCGTCGAGGCGCTCAGCAAGGCGGTGCACAACACACTGGCCAACCCGGGCGTGCGCGAGAAGCTGCTGAAGATGGGCACGGAGCCTGCCGGGTCCACGCCCCAGGAACTGGCGACCATCCAGAAGCGGGACACCGAGAAGTGGGCGAAGCTGATCCACACCAAGAACATCAAGGCCGAGTAATGACGACCACCCCTGTCCGCGTACCCCTCGTGCAGCCCGGCACACGCCCCGAGCTGGCCGAGATCGAGTCCCGCATCATGGCGCAGCGCGGTCGCGTGTCGCTGCTCTACCAGGTGCTCCTCAACAGCGGGCCGATCGCCTCGGGCTGGGAGCGCATGCTCACGGCGGTTCGCAACCAGACCGGCGTACCCGCCGATCTTCGCGAACTGATGATCCTTCGGGTCGCCGTTCTCAACGGCGCCAGCTTCGAGTACGACGCGCACGTGCCGCATGCACAGAAGGCGGGCGTCAGCGCCGAGAAGATCGACGCCGTCCGGCAGGAGGTGCTGCCCGGCGTGTTCGCGCCGCTGGAGCGCCTGGTGCTCGAACTCACGGATGCCATGACCCGCCAGGTCGTGGTTCCGGAAGAGCTCATGGGCCGGATCCAGCAGCACTTCGACCCCAAGGGCGTGGTGGAGGTCGTGGCGACCGTGGCGGCCTACAACATGGTGTCGCGCCTGCTGGTTGCCCTGAACGTCGCGCATTGAACGAGGAGCCCGGAATGCAGGATCTATGGCTTCTCAAGTCCGACACATCCATGGCCGAACAGCCGCTCGCGCCGATCCGCACACTGCCGCCCGGAGTTCAGCCATGGCAGGCAATGAATGGCACTTTGGTCTATTTCTACGCGGCAGGGAACACGCCGCCGGTGCTCACGCCCCAGGGTGTTGCCGGCGAGTGGAAACGGCTCGCCTGCTTGCAGGAGGTGCAGGGCGCGTCGGCCGGCCAGGTTGCTTCGCACCACTATGTTGTGGAAACGGACGTGCTTCCCGAGTTCGAGGACGACCTCAACGCCTGGTACGCGCAGGAACACCTGCCCGGACTGGCCGCCGTGCCGGGGACCATCCGAGCGGCCCGGTACATCGACACCGCAGGCTCGCCGCGCTACTACGCCTGCTACGACCTCGCGGGCGCCGAGACCCTGGGCAGCCCCGAGTGGCTGGCCGTGCGTGCAACGCCCTGGAGCTCGCGGGTTCGCCCCGCTTTCCGGAACACGGGGCGAACCATGTTTCGTCGGCTGTCGGCCGCACGCTGAGCACGGCTCGCATCGCCGAAGCCTATCGCGCGGATGGTCTGGCCAGCGTAGCGAGCTTCTTCCTGGCCGCCTGCAAAAGACTGCCCCGCTCGACAGGCAGTGCCGCCTTGGTATCTCCGAGCGCGACGACCTCATGCACGGTGGTCGCGGAGAGCTTCGAAGACAACGGGTCGCGCGGCGACATGCCATTGAGCCTGGTGATCGGGATGACATGCACCTTGAGGTGGCGGCCCATGGTCTTCGACAACTTCTGACAAGCTGTCGTCATGGTGGCTTCGTCAGGGACCAGCCGGCCATGCACGACCAGCAGTTCCACAGTGCCTTGCGCGTCCTCTCCCAGCACGAATGCGCGCACGACCGAGTCCTTGAACTTGGAACGCAGCATGGCGCGGATCGGCTCTGCCGCGGCGAACGATTTCAGCGCGATGTTCCGCAGCTCGTTGTGGAAGACGAACGAGCGATCGACCTGAACGGTATCGCCCTGGTCTGCCTTCGCCGCCTGCTGCTTCACGATGCCGCTGCGGACGAGATGCTCCACAGTGAGGGTGGTCTCGGCCTCCTCCAGCTTCGCCCGCCGTGCAAGCTCACTCGTCGAGAACTGTTGATCGGGCGCCGCGTACAGGACCATGAGGAGCTTCTGTACTTCGGGAGAGAAAAGGAAATCCGCGGCACTCATTCTTGCTTTGCTGCTGACACAAAGACCGCATTATCCAAGCGGCATGGAAGAGGTCGGCATCGGCGCTTCATCTATCGCTGGGGCAGCGCCTGAGTATGAGAAGAAAAGTGACAGCGGTCGGCATCGAGGCGGTTTCCCTGAGCGGATTTTTTCTCCCTGGCCTCTACCAGCGCCGAACCACTGTCGAGAGGCAGTGTGCGCGCCCCCATCGAAGCCAACGTGGAGTCTGTGCGGGAGTTCTGTAAAACGATACCTGCCGTCCTGTGAGGTGCGACCTCGAGGCCTTCGACAAGGTCTCAAGGAGGTCGAAGTAATCCTTTCGATGAGCAATCACAGAAACCCCAAAAGGACTGTTGATTGCCTCATTGAGCATGTCGTTACGCTTGTTCCGGTCATTGCGGCACGATCTGTGTGCCCGACAAAGTCGGCCAATGCATCTGCAGATGCCGGCCGTAGAACTGTTTGCGGACCAGTTGCCGAAGCGACTCGATGAGATGAATCTGAAACGGTCGACTGCGATTTTCTTGATGACTCTCGTCCTGTTGTCCGCGACGGCCGAATGGTATGGCTGGGAGCGAGGCAAGCAGCCGCGGCAAACGGCGGAAGAGGCGTGCAAAAAGCAGTGCTATCCGCTGCCCTGGCAAATCAAGGGCGAAAAGCGAATACCAAACGCACCTGAAGGGTGGCGCAACTACCCGACGCATCCACGATGTGTGTGCGGATAGCGAAAGCGTGGCTTCTGACCCGTGATTTGTAGATAGTGGCTTTGAGGTTCGCCGCGTCGGGGCTGGAAACAGACACCGGGGCTTTGTCGCGGCCTGCAGATCGACCTTGAATCCCCTCCGGGAGACCGGTCAACCGGCACCTCTCATCCCATCTCCAAATTTCGGCCCAAGTGGTGGCATAGGCTGAGCCTTCGTTGTTCAAAGGAACTCAAGCAACATGCGATACATCACCCAGAAACTTACCGCGGTCTCCATGGCCGCCATCGTTGCGGCATCCACTCTCGGCGGCTGCGTGGTCGCGCCAACTCCCGTTTCCACCAATGTGGTCCTGGCACCTGGCTCGCCCCTGCCGCCCGGGTATCAAGGCGAGGTGTATGTCGTGAGCGACTGGCAGTCCAGGGGTCTCTACGCGCCTCCGCAGGGCTACGCCTGGCGCTATGTCGACGGGCAATATGTGCTCGTGGCCGTAGCCACCGGAATCATCGCTGCGACTTTCCTGGCTGCATTTTTTGGGCACGGCGGCCATGGCGGGCCCGGGCCAGGTTTTGGTCCTCGCTGAAACAGCACATCTGTTGAATTGCAGGGGGGTGAACTTGCTGGACGCACTCCGGGCTTTATGGGCGGCAATGGTCGCCATCGGTCAATTCTTCAACTGGCTCCTGAGCCTTTTGGCGTGACTCAATCTCCTCCGCGCTCCTGCGGCTCGCCCAGCGACAGCATCAGCCGGTTGGCCCAGTTGAAGAACGCCGCGCCGTGGATGACGTCGGCAATCGCGAGGTCGTCCAAGCCTTGCGCACGCAGTTGCTCGATGTGCTCCGCCCCGAACGCAGATGGCGTAGCCGACAGCGCGACCGAGGCCGCCACGATCGCATTCCAGCGCTCGCCCAGGTCGGCCTTCACGCCTTCGTCCAGCAGGCGCTGCACATCGTCCGTGCGCTGCGAGAAATGCGAGGCGAAGCGCGCATGCACCGAGGCGCAGTAGATGCAGCCGTTGTAGCGCGAGGCCGCGGCGGCCGAGAGTTCACGTTCGGCGCGCGGCAGGCCGGCTTCGGGGTTGTAGAAGATGTCCTTGTCGGTACGCGTGCGCGCACCCAATATGTCCGGGTCGCGCGCCAGCAGGCGGAAGTACGGCGACTTGGCACGCGATGCGTCCACCAACCCGGCGAAATGCCGCTCGGTCAGTTCGGTCTCGGGCAGCGGTTCGAGCCAGGGCAGCCATTCGAGCTGCGCCTGCGTGAAGGCATTCGGGTGCGTGTTGTGGGGATGGCTCAGGGCCGATTCGGCAGTCATGGTGTTCCTCGGGTCAATCGACAAGGGTGACGGGGCGTTGCGCCAGCGCCCTGAGGCCGGTGACGACACGGATCTGGAATGCAAGGAAGGCGACGAGCTGCGACAGTGTCACGATCTCGGTGCTCGACCACCTCGCATCGAGCAGCGACTGCAGCGCGGTCGGGCTCGCATCGCGTGGGTGAAAGACCAGCAGGTGCGCATGCGCGAGGCCGGCCGAAAGCCGCTCGCCAAGCACCGGGCGCTGCGCGGCGCCCACCGCATACGAAGGGCCAGGGGCATCTTCGGCGCTGAGCGGGCCTGCGGGATAGCGCCCGTACGGCCCTTGCGTGGAACCCCGCTTCGTTTCGATGGCGATGGCCTCTGCCACCCCGGCACGAGCGCCCTGCCCCGCCAGCGCATCGGCATAGAAGCGCGCCACGTCGGCCTGCCCGTGCAGTCCGGCGACGAAGGCCGCGACGGCGAACCGGTCTGCGATTTCGAAATGCCCGAACACAGGCGGCGTCGGCGCGAACAGCGAGAGATAACTCTGCTGCGCATGGGTACGCGCCTGCTCGCGCTGCACGCGGATCTGGTCGAGGTGGCTGCCCGGCTCGATGCCGACGAGCCGGTCGATGACATCAGGCACAGCAGACGCAGAAGAAGAAACGGTGGCGTTCATGAAATCCAGTCTAGAGAAGTGCAAGGGATTGAAGGTCCGACACGCTCGCATCGCGCGCCCAGCCGAGGGCCGGCGCGACCACGGTTGCGGTCAGTTCGATGGAGCGCAGGATCGCCTCGTGCGGCGGATCGACCGAATGCACCTGGCAGACCAGGTCAGTCACGCGTGCGAGCGTTCTGTCGGCGCGCAGCGAGGCGATCACGTCGTCGGGCGATCCAACGTGCACGTCGTACGCGGCAATCAGCTGTTCGAGCGGTGCATCAGGGCCGGCGCGGTCTGCGAGGCCGAGCTGTCCCGAAGCGGCAAAGCGGGCCGCCGAGCGGCGCAGACCGATGTCGGCCAGGCGCAGCGCCTCCTTGCGGGTCTCCGCGACGAAGACACTGCGCGAACCCACGATGCGCGGCGTGCTGCCGGGCGGCAATGCAGCAAGGTAGGCATCGACGATCGGGTTCTGAATGTCGGCAAGCGACGCGTCGGGCGCGTGCTCGGGACGCGGCTGCGTGCGCGAGAGCATCAGGCCGTCGCCAGCCTCCCCCGCTCGTGTGCCGCCGCTCACCGAGAACGTGGCCTGCCAGATGCGGTCCAGCAGCGGCGAGCCCGCGGGGTACAGCGTGTCGCCGCCCTGCAGCGGCTTGCCGGCCCACGCTGCGCGCACCGCGGCAAGCTGTCTCGCGAAGATGGCCGAACGGTCGTTGCCATCCAGCCCGAAGGCCGCGAAAGATTCGGGCGTGCCGCCGGTTCCCACGCCCACCTCGAGCCGGCCTTGCGAGAGCAGATCCAGCACGACTGCGTCCTCCGCCACGCGCACGGCGTTTTCCAGCGGCAGCGTGACGATGCCCGTGCCCAGGCGAATGCGCTTCGTGCGCGAGGCCACATAGGCCAGGAAGACGAACGGCGACGGCAGCCCTCCCTCGTGTTCGTGAAAGTGATGCTGCGCCACCCAGGCCGAATCGAAGCCGAAGGCCTCGGCGTGGGCGATCTGCGCAGCGGCGAGACGGTAGCGCTCGGCGGCTGTCGCGTCGTCGAGCAGGCGGCTGAAGAAGCCGAGGCGAAGCTGGCGCGGGGAGTGAGAAGTGCCGGGCATCCGAAGAGAAGAAGGCTGGGTTGTCGAAAGCCTTCGAGTCTTGCCCGTGATGCGGTCCGCAGGGAAATCCGGATTTCGCGCTTGTTTATGCGGTTTGCGTGTATCGCCGCCTGTCCTCGCAGCGGGAGCGCGGAAAGCCGTTCACGCCGTCGTCGGACGTATCTCCGCCGTGCAAACGCGATTCCGGCCTCCCATCTTGGCCGCGTACAGGGCCTTGTCGGCGGACTGAATCAACTCCTTCGGCGGTCCGTGGGTGACCGAGGGGCTGAGCGCATCCACACCGGCGCTCAGCGTCACGAAGCCGTCGGGAGCACCGGCGTGCACGATTGCCAGGTCGCGCACCGCGCTGCGGATTCTTTCCGCCAGCACGGCCGCGCCAGCCACATCGGTGTTCGGCAACAGCACGGCCAGTTCTTCCCCGCCGTAGCGGGCCGCGAGGTCTCCCGGGCGGCGGGATGCGAGGCTTGCGATGGTACGGCCGATCGTCTGCAGGCACTCGTCCCCGGCCGTATGGCCGTAGATGTCGTTGAACTGCTTGAAGCAATCGACGTCGATCAGGATGAGCGCCAGGGTGCTCGCGTCTCGCATGGCCCGGCTGAACTCGTTGTCGAGCGTCACGTCGAACTGCCGGCGATTTGCCAACCCCGTAAGGCCGTCCTCCATCGCGAGGGTGTTCAGGGTCTTGTTGAGCGTCTCCAGCGCGTCGCGTGCGCGCCGCAGTTCGGCCTCGGTCTTGCTGCGCAGCTCCATCTGCTTCACCAGCCGCCATCCCACGAAACCGACGATCAATGCCAGGAGAATGACGCCTCCTGTATGCCAAAGCGTTTCCCGCCACCAGGCGGCCAGGATCTCGTCCTTGGAGAGGGCCGCCGCAACGAACAGCGGGTAGTTGGTGAGCCGCCGAAAGCTGTTCAGCCGCGTGATGCCGTCCTGCGCCGACAGGATTTCGGCCGTCCCGACCGGGCCCTGGGCCACGTATGCACGAAAGAGACCGGTATCCAGCATGCTTCTGCCGACCATGTCGGTGCTGTACGGCCGGCGAGTCATCATCGTCCCGTTCTCGAGGATCAGTGCAACGGCGCCTGCCTGGCCTATGTCGAGGCTGTCGTAGAACTTCGTGAAGAAGCTGATGTCGATCGTCGCGAGCGCCACCCCGCCGAAGCTGCCGTCCGCGCGATTGATGCGCCGTGACACGGGAATGAGCAGTTTGCCGTTGACGCGGCTCCTCACCGGCACACCGACGTGCGGTCCGCGCTCCTCGTGCTCGCGGTGAAAAAGAAAGTACTCGCGGTCCGCGTTGTTCAGGTTTTGCGGCGCTACTTGCCGGGAGTTTGCGACCCAGTTTCCATCCTTGTCGTAGATGTGGAGCCCATCGAGTTGCGGGAGTTCGGCCACCCGCATCGCGAACACCTTGCGAAGCCGTTCGATGGCCTCCGGCCCCGTGCCGTCGTGTTCGATGCGCTCGACCATGCCGACCAATGCGGTGTCAGCCTGCTTGATCGTGTCGTCCGCCTGCTGCGCCATTGCGCGAGCGAGATTCGACGTCGCAACGCTCATCTGCTGAAGCTGGACCCTTCGCGAGTGCCAGCTGTTCAAGCCGTCGAGCGCCACGAGGGCGAGGCAAACCACGGCCACGAAGGCCGTCGTCCGGAAGGTGATGGATGGTCGACGAAACACGATGCGCTTTCGAAGCAGTGATGTCTGAAGCCTTGCCCGACTTTGACACAGCTGCGACCGAATCGTCACCCTCCGCGCAATCTGCAGGCGCGGTCGTCAGCGCGGCTCAGATCGGCCGCACGTCGAAAAACGCCTCGTCGGTGTCTCCCAGGTCGCGAAAGCCCGCGGTGCGCGCCGCGTCGTAGGCCTTGGCCCAGCGCTTGGCCATCGCGATCTCCGCCTTCGACAGATCGCTTTCGCTCGATTCGCTCGCGTTCTGGAATGCGCGCAGCGCCTCGACCACATCGGCGCCCAGTTGCCGGTCGATCTCGCGCCGGAAGCGCTGCTCGGCGACCTTCACGGCATCGGCTGCCGGGTGCGGATAGTCGGCTAGCCGCACGGCGTACGTGACACGCGCCTCGACCTCGACGTCTTCGAACTGGAACGGCTCCTCGCGATCTTCTTGCGGCAATGGCGGCGGCGCTTGTTGCGACAGTGCGATGGGCAATGCCGTTGCTGCGACCCGCGGGAAGAAAAGCTCAAACTGGTTCATGGTTCATCGCCCCCAAGCGCGTACCGCGCTGAACAAGGCTTGCGGCCAAAATACTGTACGAATATACAGTTTTTTGCCATTGTTAACCAGTCTGCGGCTGCTTGGGCAGTCGATTCAGCGACTGCCGTGTGTTCGGTTGCACCGCCGCGGCGACCAAATTAGGGGCGATCAGTCGGGCTTCGCAGGCAGGTCACCCTCACGCAGCTTGCGGCCCACCCACATCATTCCCGTCGCGTAGTCGGCAGCCCCGACCTGGATGCCGCCCACAGTTCGCAGCGCACCCGTGCCGTCGTCGGTGGCCGGCCCTTCGCCGGTGTATTCGCCGGGCACCAGCACCCGTCCGTCCTTCAGGAAATCGGCGATGCGCAGTTCGCGCATGGCGCGGCCCCAGTGCCATTGCTTCTTGATGTCGTAGCTGCTGGTTTTCTTCGGTGGGTTGGTTTTCTTCATTTCATTCGGCTGCATCAAACACTGCCGCCGAGCATAGCCGCGCCCTACTCGGCGCAAGGCCTGGCCGCGCCCCCCGGCACCGACGGCTGAAGCTTCACCGGCTCTGTTGCCTCCCCTGCCTCCACATAGTTGAGGTCAACAGGATGAACAATTGCCGCGGCGAACTCGCCGTCGAACTTGACGAGGACGTGTTCCCCGCTGGCACCGGTGATGACACCGAATCTGCCGTTGAGCTCGACACGGCTTCCGCGTCGCGCGGGCACTTTGAAACGCACACGGATGTAGGGCAGTCCTACCCGAAAATACTCGACCATTTGATTCCCCGACTTTCTTGTGGCTCGCATCGGCGGCTGTCTTGACAGGACACGCCCACCGGCCGCGACACCTGCGACATGCAGTGATGCACTGTCTGCGCATGGCCACGGGGATACGTGTCGGTCAGAGCCTACGCTTGCTGACAGCCATTGGACATCCGCCAATTGGCTAACACCACCCATGTTTGTGGGTTCCGTCAATCGGTATAGGCGCGCAGGCGGGCGCAAATTTCGGCGCGACCAACTTCTGCGCGCCGACAGCGAAAGATTGGGGGGATGCGCCGCTAGTCGAGTTCGCCGACAGCGTCGTCTTCTTCAGCGAACACCGATTCGTCGACCTCTTCGCGCGGGCCGACGTTCAGGTCTTCCGACAGGCCGCGCAGCACGGTGTAGCCCGCCTGCAACGCCTCGGCGTAGGTATGAAAGCCCTTGGCCGCCTCCATCAGCGGTTCGAACTCCATCGAGTTGTCGAAGGATTCCAGCAGCACCCAGAAATAGTCGCCCTCGTCGTGTTGATCCACTGTCAGGGCGATGGAGATAAGTTGACCAGCCATCCGCGCATGGTGGCGCGCCCAAATGACAATCCGAAGAAGCGGGTGTGAACGTTCGGCTTCTACGTTGCCTTCTCCGCCGGCCACCGGTCACCGGTCACCGGTCACCGGCGGCCTCCAGAAACTCGAAGCCCATCGTCCGCGCGTGGTAGTGCAGCCCGCCGTCCTGCACGATGAGGAAGAGCGCGCCGCGCGGGCCTGCGTTGTGGTGCGAATGCGGCGCACCGGGTGGCGTGACCAGCGTGGACCACGGCGCCCACGGGCACACCGCACCACCCACCACCGAATGGCAGCCCTCGCCCTGCACCACCAGCGTGATGGCGGCGGAGTTGTGGCGGTGCGTGCGCTGGTGCGTGTTCGGCTCGAGCGTGTTGAAGCTCAATGTCAGCGTGGGCGTGAGGTTGCGTGCGGCGGCCTGCCGGTCGGACGAGAAGATCAGCGCGCGGCCCGAGGTCTCGTCGCTCGTGCCGCTCGAGAAAATCAGCGCGAACTGGCGCTCGATCTCCGCGGCCGAATAGTGCACGGCGTCGATGGTCGCCTTAGCCACGGGCGCCGGCTGCGCGCGTTCAAAAGCCAGCTGCGGCTCGTTGCCGACAGTCCACAGCAGCACGTCCTCGGCGCCCGCCTCGAGCCGGTAGCCCGGCGCGCCGGGCAGCAGAAACACGTCGCCCTTGCCGAAGGTCAACCTGTCGACCGCGCCCGTCAGGCTGCCGCTGCCGGAAATCACGTACCAGACCGACCCGGTGGCGCAAACGTCCAGCGGCAGCAGCGCATCGCGGGCGGCAATGCGCACGTAGCGCGCGAGCATCAGCGGCGTGGTGGCCGGGAAGCCACAACCCAGCGCCCGCGACTGGTCGCAGTCGAACACGCCATAGCGTCCTTCCGGCGGCGACGCGAAGAGCCGCGCAGGCACCTCTGGCAGCTTCACGTTGAAGGCATTGCCGGAATTGAAGAAGCGCGCCCTGGCCTGCGCGACGCTGGCCGGCGCGCGCGGATGCTGCATCGGCAGATCGGCCATGTCGACGACGGTGGCGATGTCTGCGGCAGTCATGCTCCGGCTCCCACATAGGGCATCAGCACGCGCAGCAGCACGTTCGCGCCAGCCGCCACGTGCGCGGGCTCTGCCCACTCGTGTTCCGCATGGCTCACGCCGTCGCGGCAGGGAATGAAGATCATCGCGCTCGGGCACAGCGGCGCCATGTGGCGCGCGTCGTGGCCGGCAGCCGAAAGAATCGGCATGTGCGGCTGTCCGATGCGCTCGGCGGCTTGCGCAATCGCCTGCTGCAAGGCGGGATCGAAGCCGTTGGACGGCGCATCGACCAAGGGGGTCACGCTCGCCTGGCACGGCGCGGCAAGCGAGTCGCACAGCGCGGCCAATCGCTGTCCCAGATGTTCGAGCACCGCGTTGTCGGGATGCCGCAGGTCGATGCGCAGCGTCACCCGCTCGGGCACCACCGAGGGTGCGTTCGGCTCGACCTGCAGCCGGCCGATGGTGAATTTCACCGCGTCGTCGTGGCCGCCGATCTCGGCATAGAGCGCCGTCGCGATGCGCGTGAAGGCTGCGAGCGCATCGCGCCGCTCGACCATCGCGAGCGTGCCAGCGTGACCACGCTCGCCCTCGATCACGACGTCGAAGGTCTTCTTGCCCTGGATGCCGGTGACGACGCCGATCACGCGCTCCTGCGCTTCCAGTATCGGCCCCTGCTCGATGTGCGCCTCTACGTACGCCGCCACCGGAAAGCCCAGCGGCCGCCGCCGCAGCGCCGGGAACGCGGCGTGCAACGCATCGAGAGCATCGGCGACCGAGATGCCGGCGGCATCGCGCACCGCACGCACGGCCTCGAGGCTGCGCACGCCGGCAAAGGCTTCCGAGCCCATCATGCCGGGCGCGAAGCGCGAGCCCTCCTCGTTCATCCACGCCACGCAGACGATGTCCACCGGCGGACGCACGCCACGCCCGGCCAGCGTGGTCAGCACCTCCAGCGCAGCCACCACGCCGTACACGCCGTCGAAGCGCCCGCCGCCGGGCTGGCTGTCGAGATGGCTGCCCGCGAGCACGGGTGGCGCGTCGCGGTCGGCGCCCGGCAGCGCGATGAAGAGATTGCCGGCCGCATCGGTCGAAGGCTCCAGCCCCGCCGACAAGGCCCAGTCGATCATCGTGCGCCACGACGCGATCTCTTCCGCGCTCAGCGCCTGCCGGTCTACGCCGCCGCCCGGCGTGGCGCCGATGCAGGCGAGCGTCATGAGCCGGTCCCAGAGCCGGTCGGCATCGATGCGCCAGATGCCTTGCTCTCCGGCGACTTCTTCGGTGGCGGTTTCGGCGGTCATCAGTCGGTCTTCATGATCTGGCTGGGCAGCGCACGCGGATCACGCGGCTTCCACTGGCCGGCCTCGACCTGCGCGAAGAACTCGGCCAGCAAGGCATTGAACGCGGCTGGCTCTTCCAGGTTGAGCGTGTGGCCGGTCTTGGGCATCACGGCCAAGCCGCAGGCCGGCACGGTCTTCTTGAGGAAGATGCCGGGCTGCAGGCAGTGGTCGTCCTCGTCGCCGACCACCACGAGCGAGGGCACGTTCATCGCGCGCAGATCGCTCTCCAGGTCGTAGATCGACGGGCGCCGTGCCTGCACGCCGCGCATGGTGTTGGCCGCGCCGACGGCATCGTGCTCGCCGAGCCAGGTCGCGAATTCCTGCCAGCCGCGCGGGTCCTTGTTCTGGAACTGCACGCGGCTCGCGCCCAGCGAATAGGTGCGGGCGAATTTCTCCGAGCCCTGCGCTTCGAACTGCTTGGCCACTTCGAGCGAGACGCCGCGGAAGTACTCCTCGTGCTCTTTCTCCGCGCCGTAGCCCGCGCCGGCAATCACCAGCGACGAGGCCCGCTTCGCATGGCGAAGGCCGAAGTGCAGCGTAGCGAAGCCGCCCATCGACAGGCCCACGATGTGCGCGCGCTCCAGTTCCAGCGCGTCCATCACCGCGGCGATGTCGTCGGCCGCGGTGGCTTGCGAATAGCGCTCCATGTCGGCCGGCACGTCCGATGGCGGATAGCCGCGCGCACCGAAAGTCACGCACTGGTGGCGCCGCGCGAAGTAGCGCATCTGCGGCTCCCAGCTGCGGTGGTCGCCGCCGAACTCGTGCACGAAAACGATCGGCGTGCCGCTGCCGGCGGTCTCGTAGTAGAGGCGAACGCCGTCGGGGGTGGTGGCAAAACTCATCGTCGGCCTTTCTTTTTCAGGACGCTCAGAACAGCGCTGCCGTGGCCGGCAGGCTGCGCGCACGCTCGACCGCCTGCGGCAGCACGTCGCACAGCGCCTGCGCCCAGGCCTTCGGTACGGTGGTGGAGATCTTCACGAAGCGATGTCCGAAGCGCGGCGTGTGATACGTGCCCTGCCGCACCATGATGTCGTGCTCGCCCAGCGCGCTGACCAGCGCCTCGGGCGTCACGCCAGCCTTGCTGCACTCGACCACGATGAAGTTGGCCTGCGACGGGAACACCGGCACCTCGAAGCCCGGTAGCTTCGCGAAGGCGTCGACGATCATTCGCTGGTTCTCGCGCTGCTGTGCGATCACTTCGGCCATCCATTCGGCCTTCACGCCCAGGCCCGCGATGGCTGCGCGCTGCGCCAGCACGCTCGCGCCCAGCGGCGCCTGCGAATGCGGCAGGATGCGCGCGAGCAGTTCGGGCGAAGCCACCAGCGCCCCGAGGCGCAGGCCCGCGAGGCCCAGCCACTTCGAGAAGCTCACGATGGTCACCGTGCCTTCCGGGTAGAAGCGCGAAGCCAGCGTGTGGCTGTCGGCGAAGTCGCGGTAGGTGCAGTCGTGGATGAGGATGGCGCCGATCTCTCTCGCACGGTCTGCGAAGGCGCGGATCTCGTCTTCGGTGTAGGTGGTGCCCAGCGGGTTGTTCGGGTCCACGAGATAGATGACGGCGGTGTTCCCGTCGGTAGACGCGGCCAGCGCCTCGGCCGACAGCTTGAAGCCGTACTCCGGCCCGTAGATCGGAATCTCGGTGATCACCGAGCTAGCCTTGGCGGCGAACTGCAGCGGCCACTTCCAGCCCGGGTCGGTGGTCACGAAGCCCTTGCCCGCCACGCAGAAAGCACGGCAGGCCAGCGCCAGCGCCGACACCGCGCCGTCGGTCACCACGGCCGACTGGTCCGGCACGCCCAGGTCTTCCACGATGGCCGAGCGCAGCGCTTCCATGCCCAGCGGCGGCGCATAGGCGTGAAAGCTCTCGTCGTCGATGGCGTCGTGCAGCGCCTTTCGCACGGCCGGGTGCAGCGGAAAGTGGTTGGTGTTCTGGCCCAGCCACATCAGGTCGGGGTTGGTGAACAGGCGGTCGAAATACTGGTTGCGGGTTTCGGCGTCGCTCGTCACGGCCGGCACTGCAACGGCGGGGCTCAGCGCTGCGTTCATGCCGCGAGCCTCCGGGCCTGCTCGGCCTCGACCACCTTCTTGCTGGTCTTGATGATCGAGCCGCGCGCCGCGATGCCGCCGTCGATGGTCACCACCGTGCCAGTGATGTAGCCCGCACGCGGCGAAGCCAGAAACACCATCAGCTCGGCCACCTCTTCCGGCGTGGCCGGGCGGCCGCCGGGGTAGTTGTCGAACAGCTCTTCCCAGCGGCCTTCGTCGCCATGGGTGTCGAAGGCGCGGCGCTTCATGAGCTTGACCATGCGATCGGTCGCCACGGGGCCGGGGTTCACGCCCACCACGCGGATGCCGTCGTCCAGGCTCACACCGCCGAGCGCACGCGTGAAGGCCATCACGGCCGCATTGCCGGTGGAGCCGGCGATGTAGTTGGCGTCCCAGTTCTCTCCGGAGTTGCCGATGTCGTTCACGATCACGCCGCCGCCCGCGGCCTTCATGCGCGCGTAGTAGATCTGGCTGAGCTCCATGTAGCCCAGCACCTTGAGCTGGAAGCCCCGGCGCACCACGGCGAAGTCGAGCGATTCGATGGGGCCGGCAGGAATGTCGCCCGCGTTGTTCACGAGGATGTCGACGTGCCCCACAGCTTCGGCCAGCTGCGCCATCGCGCCGGGCGCGGCCAGGTCCATCGGGTGGATGCGCACGTTGATCGGGTAGATCTTCTCGATCTCTTCCTTGGCGGCCGCCAGGGCGGCGCCGTCGCGTGCGGCCAGTTGCAGGTGGCAGCCTTCGGCCGCGAACGAATGGGCGGCCGCAAGGCCGATGCCCTTGGAGGCGCCGGTGATGAGTACGGTCTTGCCTTCGAGTTCGAGTTTCATGGAGTGATGTCCTGGGATGCGATCGAAAAAGGGTGGCGTTGAGTGCGTTGAAAGAAGGGGCTCAGGCAGCCCCGTTGTCCTGCTCGGACAGTGCGGCGATCAGGTCGACGATGTCGTCCTCGAGCAGGCTCACGTGGTCGATGGCAGCGTTGAATGCGGCGCCCGGGTCGTTGCGCCGGATGGCGTCGAGGATGGCGCCGTGCTCGCCGATGGTGGCGGTCATGCGGCCGGGCTGGAAGGTCACGTAGCGGCGGTACACGCGCACGCGCTTGCGCAGCGCGCGCGTCTGCTCGGCGAGGTAATGCGTGTTGGAGGCTTCGTAGAGCGCGTCGTGAAAGTCCTGGTTCACGTCGTAGAAGCGCGAGTGGTCACCCGAGGCGAGGATGCTCGTCAGCTCATCGTGCAGCTGGCTCATGCGCTGCTTCTGCGCCTCGGTGGCGCGGCGCGCGGCGAACTTGGCGCACAGGCCTTCCATCACCGCCATCATCTGGAACATCTCGATGAGCATGGGCAGCGAGATGCGTGCCACGCACACGCCCCCCTGGCGGCTGCGCAGGTCGACAAGGCCGGTGGCGGCCAGCGCCTTGAGCGCCTCGCGCACCGGCGTGCGCGACACCTTGAAGCGTTCGGCCAGCTCGGCCTCGTCGAGCCGCGCGCCGGGCTTCATGACGCCGCTGACGATCAGGTCTTCGAGCGTGTCCTTCAGTTCGTCGGACAGCGTGGCACCCTTGCCGCGCTGGCGCTCGCGTCCGCGCAGCGCCGGAGGTTCTGCTGCCATCTCGGGTTCGTTCGGTTCCATGCTCTTGCCTTCTTTGTTGTGCTTGTCTTTGTCGGTTTTCAAACGCGGGGCCTGCTCGGCGGATAGGAATCTCAGAAGGGGCGGTCGCCAGCCACGGTGGTGCGATGCATCACGCGGCGGTACACGTTGTCGTCGTACGGCGTGGCGCGGTGCATGGTGCAGCGGTTGTCCCACACCAGCAGGTCGCCCGCGAGCCACTTGTGGCGGTAGCTGAACTCCGGCGAGATGGCGTGCGCGTTCAGCTCGGCCAGCAGCGCGGTGCTCTCATCGGCGGGCAGGCCGTCGATGTGCTTGACCACGTCTTCGCCCACGTAGAGCGATAGGCGACCGGTTTCGGGGTGCGTGCGCACCAGCGGATGCACCACGTCGGGCGTGGCCGCCAACTGCTCGGGCGTGAGCGGGTTGCGGTCGGCGAAGGCCTTGCCGTAGTAGTTGGCGTAGCTGTGCGTGGCCGTCATGGGGCGGATGCGCGCCTTCATGTCGTCGTCCAGCGCTTCGTAGGCGGCATGCATCGAGGCGAAGAAGGTGTCGCCTTCGACCGGCGGCACTTCGAGCGCGTAGAGCAGCGCACCCATCGAGGGCTCGGCCTTGTACGAGAGGTCGGAGTGCCAGTTCCAGCCCTCCTTGTGGTTGCCGATGGGTTTGCCGTTTTCCGACACGTTCGACAGCACGTAGACCTCGGGGTGCTCCTTCTTCAGGAACTGCGTGAGCACGTGCCCGAGCAGCGGCCCGAAGCGGCGCGAGAAGGCCACGTGCTGCGATTCGTTGATGCTCTGGCCGCGAAACAGCAGCACCGAACGCTGGTTGAGCGTGTCGCGCAGCACCGCGAAGTCGGCGTCGCTCACGGGCTCGCGCAGGTCGATGCCTTTGACTTCGGTGCCGATGAAGGAGGTGAGGTTCTCGAGTTGCATGGTCGAAATGTGTCTCTGGGAATGAAGAGGAAAGTGCCGGCGTTCAGAGCCGGTAGTCGGGCTGGGTGCGCTCCAGCATGCGCAAGAACGCAGGCCATTCGCGCGTGCCGGGCGGCAGAATGTCGCCAGCGAATTCGGTGAACTGGCGCGCGGCCAGATCGCTCACTTCGGGCTGCGGGTACACCAGCGATTCGCCCGGCGCCACACCGCCCTGCGCGAGCAGTTGCACCTTGGCCGCCTTCTCGAAGTAGTACATGAGGATGAAGGCCTCGGGAATCGTGCGGCCCACCGTCAGGATGCCGTGGTTGCGCAGCACCAGTGTGTGGTGCGGGCCCAGATCGCGCACCAGCCGCTCGCGCTCGCCGGTTTCCAGCGCCACGCCTTCGTAGTCGTGGAAGGCGGTATGGCCCTGGTAGCGCATCGCGAACTGGCTCAGCGGCGTGAGGCCGTTGGGCATGGCCGCGATGGCGGTTCCGGCCTCGGAGTGGGTGTGCAGCACGCACAGCGCATCGGGGCGCCCTGCATGGATGGCGCTGTGGATCACGAAGCCGGCCTGGTTGACCTCGGCGTCCGTGTCGTCCACCTTGTTGCCGTCCAGGTCGATCTTCACCAGCGACGAAGCCGTCACCTCGGAGAACAGCAGCCCGTACGGGTTGATGAGGAAGTGATGCTCCGGCCCCGGCACGCGTGCCGAGATGTGGTTGTAGATCAGGTCGTCCATGCCGAAGTGCGCCACCAGCCGGTAGCAGGCGGCGAGCTGCACGCGCAGTTCGGCTTCAGTGTCGGGGTATGCCGCGGGATTCGTCTTTGCCATCAGCGCCACCACACCAGTTTCTGGTCGATCCACACCAGCAGGCCGTAGAAGACCATGCTCGCGATCGACGCAACGAGCACCGCCGACCACACGCTCAGCAAGTCGACCTGCTGGGTCGATTCATAGATCATTCGCCCGAGCCCCGCATAGGCGCCCAGCATCTCGCCGACGATCGCGACGATCATGCTGCGCGGCACGCCGATGCGCAGCGCTGTGACCACCGAGGGCATGGCCACCGGCAGGCGCAGGCGCCACACGATCTTCAGCTGCCCTGCCCCGAAGCTGCGCATCAGGTTCACCGCCGAGATATCGGCCTGCTTCAGGCCATGCAGTGCATTCACCAGCATGGTGAAGCCGACCGCCAGCGCCACCAGCGCGATCTTCGAAGCAGCGCCCAGGCCGAACCAGATCAGGAACAGCGGCGCATAGGCCACCGTCGGCACGGCATTCACCGCAACCGCCAGCGGCATCACGATGCGCTCCAGCGGCGGCGCCAGCAGCAACACCACTGCCAGCAACAACCCGAGCACGCTGCCCAATGCATAGCCACCGAGCGCCTCGCCCAACGTGGCCAGCAGCGCGGCCATCAGGCGCCCGGTGTCGGTGAGCGCATGCTGCACGATCGTGCCCAGGCTGGGCAGCACGAATGGCGGAATATTGAAGAGCAATATCGCGCCCTCCCACACCGCGAGCAGCACGACGATGCCCAGCACCACCGGCACGACGGGCGACTCCATCAGCTTTCGCTGCGCCACCATACGAGCCTCCTTTCCACGAAGGTGAGCAGCCCGTAGAGCAGCGCACCCATCAGCCCGCAGGCAAACATCACCACCCACAGGCGCACCACGAGGTCGGCGTTCATCGCCTCCATGAGCATCACGCCCAGGCCCACGGTTTCGCCGAACCATTCGCCAACCACCGAGCCGATCAGGCTGAGGCCAATGGCCACGCGCAGCCCGACCATGATCTGCGGCAGCGCCGAAGGCACGGCCAGCTTGAAGAACATCACCAGGCGGTTGGCGCCGAAGCTCTTCATCAGCGCGATGCGCTGCGGGTCGCACGACTTCAGGCCGCGCAGCGTGTTCACCGTGACGGGGAAGAAGGTCAGGAAGAACGCCGTCATCACCTTGGCCAGCAGCGAGTTGCCGAACCAGATGACGATGAGCGCGCCGAAGGCCACCACCGGCACCGTCTGCGACACCACGAACAACGGGAACACCGAGCGCTCCATCCAGCGTGAATAGGTGAACACCGTGCCGCAGGCGCAGCCGAACACCGCTCCCATCGCAAAGCCGAGCACGGTTTCGAGCAGCGTGCGGCCGAAGCCACGCGCAAGCTGCGGCCACACTGACCACGCGTCCTGCGCGATGGCGCTCAGCGCCGGCAGGTAACGCGGCGACGGCGCGAAGGCGTGTACGCAGATCTCCCACACCAGCGCCAGGCCCACGAAGGCCAGTGCGGGCGAGCGCACCGCGCGCTGCAGCATGGCGTTCACGAGGCGGTGCCCTCCTGCGCAAAGGTCTTCTGGCTTTCTTCCTCGATCTCGGCCAGCAGGCGCTGCTTGATGCGAATGAACTCAGGCGACAACACCACCGACGGGTCGCGCGGGCGCGGCAGGTCGATCACGGTCTCGCTCTTCACCGTGCCGGGGCGCGCCGTCATCACCAGCACCTTGTCGCCGAGCAGGATCGCTTCGTCAATGTCGTGCGTAATGAAGAGCACCGTGCGGCGATGCCTGGCCCAGAGCTCCAGCAGCCAGTGCTGCATGCGAGTGCGCGTGAGCGCGTCGAGCGCGCCGAAGGGCTCGTCGAGCAGCATCAGGTCGCGCTCGAACAAAAAGGTGCGCATCAGCGCGACACGCTGGCGCATGCCGCCCGAGAGCTGGTGCGGATAGTGATTGGCGAAACCCGCCAGGCCGAACTCGGGCAGCATGGCGCGGGCCCGTTCGCGCGCTTCCTTGCGCGGCACGCCTTCCACCTCGAGCGCGAGGATGGCGTTGTCGAGCACGGTGCGCCAGGGGAACAGCAGGTCGCGCTGCGGCATGAACGACACCTTGCCGAGCAGCTGGCCGTCGCGCTGCGGTGCGCCACCGAACAGCAGTGAGCCGTCGTCGTCGGGCGGCAGCAGGCCCGCGATCATGTTGAAGAGGGTCGACTTGCCGCAACCCGAGGGGCCCACGAGCGTGACGAACTCGCTCTTCGCGATCCGCAGGTTGACGCCCGACACCGCGACGGTCCTGGCCTGCGCTTCGCCGAAGCGCTTCCATACGTTGACCAGCTCGAGCATGGGCGGCGCCGTGTCGCTCACGGCGGGCGGCATCACTTCGTGAGGCATGAATTTCATGGCTGCGGCGATGCGGCTCAGAACTTCTTGTCGGCGGCGGGCACCTGCGTCCAGAAGCTGGCGTCGTAGGCCTTCGACAGATCGGCCGGCGCCTTCAGCGCCTTGTAGCCGACGAGCTGCGCCTGCATCTTCTCCACCGTGGGCAGGTCGATGGCGAGGATGCCGTCGGTGGTGCCCTTGCCGGCCTTCACGAGCTTCTCGAATTCGTCGAGCATGGCCTCCTGGTGCGCGCGGTTCAGGCTGGGGGCGGCGGCCATGACGATGTCGATGGCTTCCTTCTTGTTCTGCAGCGCGTACTTCCAGCCCTTGATGGTGGCGGTCAGGAAGGCCTGCACCTGCTGCGGCTTCTCGTTGCGGTACTTCTCCGAGACGAGCACGGTGTCCTGCTGCACGACCACACCGTAGTCGTCGGGCTTGATGAGCGTGAGCTTGTCGCCCAGGCCCTGCTCCTTCAGCGTGTTGAGCTCGTTGTAGTAGGTGGCCGCGGCCACGTCGAACTGCTTCTCGACGAAGGGCGCCATGGAGCCCGACTGGGGAACGATGGTGAGGTCGCTCTGCTTCACGCCCGCCGAGGCCAGCATCGAGTACAGCGTGTACTGCGTGCCGGTGAACCAGGTCGCGACCTTCTTGCCCGCGAAGTCCTTCACCTTGGTGATGCCGGAGTCCTTGTAGGTCACGTATGTGAAGGGCGTGTTCTGCACGGTCACGCCGATGCAGACCAGCGGCAGGCCTTTCTCGCGGGCGAGCAGCACGGTCTCGGTGCCGCCGGCGAGGCCGAAGGTGTCGTTGCCGGAGGCGACCAGCGTCTCGACGTTCAGGTTGGGGCCGCCCGGGTTGATCGTCAGGTCGAGGCCGCCCTGGTCATAGAAGCCCTTGGCCTTGGCTACGTAGAAGCCGGCGAACTGCGCCTGCGCCAGCCACTTGAGGCGCAGCGAGACCTTCTCGGCGGCAGACGCGGGCATGCCCGCCAGAAGAGCCATCGACGTTGCGACGGCGGCCAGGATACGCAAGGACTTGAAAGACATTGGATGGCCTCATGGATACAAAAAACTCTCAAAGCAGTATTCATGCCATGCAGTTTCAGCCTGTTTTCTGGCGCCAGAATCGCGAATTGGCCCGAAACATGCACCGGAGTGCAGCTTCCGCCCCACTTCGAGCCTTCATGAACCGAATCCATGCGCTGACCGATCTTTCCGCCCGCGAAGCCGCCGGGCAGATGGCGCGCGGCGAACTGCGCCCCACCGACTACGCGCAGGCGCTGCTGGAACGCGCCGGCGCAATCGCACCCTTCGGCGCCCTGCTCCACCAGGACCCCGCGGCGCTTCGCGCAGCCGCCGCCGCGCTCGATGCCGCACCGCGCCCCACGCCAGGAACGCTGCCCCTATATGGCGTGCCGTTGGCCTTCAAGGACAACATCGACGTCGCCGGCATGCCGACCACAGCTGGCAGCCCGTGGATGGCGGACCACCGGCCGCGCATGCACGCCGGCGTGACGCAGCGGTTAATCGACGCAGGCGCGCTGGTGCTCGGCAAGACGAATCTGCACGAGTGGTCGCAGGGCGTTACCGGCAACAACCACGGCTTCGGGCCGTCGCGCAATCCGTTCGACGCTGCACGCGTCACGGGCGGCTCCAGCGGCGGTAACGCTGCGCTGCTGGGTCTGCGCGCCGCGCCGGTGGCCATCGGCACCGACACGGGCGGCTCGGTGCGCGTGCCGGCCGCGCTGTGCGGGCTGGTGGGCTTCAGGCCGACGGTGCACCGCTGGCCGGACGAAGGGCTGGTGCCGATATCGCCGACCTTCGACACCGCCGGCGTCATGGCGCGCTGCGTGGACGACTGCGTGCTGGTCGACCACGCGGTGGCCGGCGGGCCGCTGCAGATTGCCTCGACACCGCTCACAGGCGTGCGCCTTGGCGTGCCCGAAGCCTACTTCTGGGAAGAGGTCGATCCGCCCGTGGCCGAACTGGCCCGCGAGCGCCTCGAACTATTGCGCGCAGCCGGCGCCGTGCTGGTGCCTTGCGACCTGGCCGAAGCCGGCGCACTGTTCCAGGAAGGATCGATGACGATCTCGCTGCACGAGATCCTGCCCGCGCTGGCCGCCTACTTCGCGCGGCACGACCGCCCCTTCGACGCTCGCACGCTCACCGACGCGGTGGTCAGCCCCGACGTGCGCCCGCTGTTCGAACGCCTCTTCGGCGCGACGGCCATCACGCCCGAGGCCTACGCCCACGCGCTGCACACCCTGCGCCCGCGCATGCAGGCGGCGTACCGCAATTGCTTCGCGCGGCACGACCTGGCCGCCCTCGTCTTCCCGACCAGCCCGCTGACGGCCGCGCGCATCGGAGAGGACGTGGAAGTAACGCTGTGCGGCCGCCCCATCTCTGCTTTTTCGGCCTACATCCGCAACACCGGCCCGGCCGGCATGGCGGGCTTGCCGGCGGTGAGCCTGCCGATGGGCCTCGCCTCCAACGGCCTGCCTGCCGGGCTGGAATTGACCGGCGCGCAAGGCACCGACACGGCGCTGCTGGCACTGGCGCTCGGCATCGAAGCCGCGCTGCCTGAAGCACCAATCGCCCCAAGCGTGCAGAAGTTGGCAAGCCACTGAACACGGCGTCGCCAAAACACTACGCCCCTTCGCGTAACAGGCCTTCACGGCTTGATGCGGGATCGGCGATGCTCAAGGCATGCTCGCAAATTCACGACCGCCCCAACGCCCCGGATGGCGCGCCGCCGCACTGATCTACACGATCACCGGCGCCGTCTGCATCCTGGCCTGCGCCGTCGTGCCCGACAGCGAGGCCGGCATGCTGGTCGCCATCGCGGGCGGGTTGCCGTGGTCGCTGAGCCTGCTGACGCTCGACCTCTCGCCCGGCGTCGCGAACACGGCGCTGATGATGCTGGCCGGTAGCTGGGCGATCAATGCCGCGCTGCTGTGGTGGCTGGCGCTGCGGCGGCCCGGGCACCATGGGCCGTCGCACCCGGCATAGCGTCACCCTCCGCGGCATCGGCATCCAGCCCCAGGTAGGCGCGCCGCAGCTCCGGCCGCGCCATCAGTTCTTCCGGCCGGCCCAGCGCGACGATGCGCCCTTCTTCCAGCACCGCGGCGCGCTCGGCCACATCGAGCGCCATGCCCACGTTCTGCTCCACCAGCAGCACCGCGATGCCGTCGGCATGGATGCGCCGGATGGCGGTGAACATGTCGAGCACGATGCTCGGCGCCAGCCCCAGCGAGGGCTCGTCGAGCAGCAGCAGCTTGGGGCGCGCCATGAGCGCGCGGCCGATGGCCACCATCTGCTGCTGGCCGCCCGATAGCGACCCGGCGGGCTGCTCCAGCTTTTGGGTCAGCGCCGGGAACAGCGTGCAGACGTGCTCCATCGAGCGAGCGCGCTCCAGCCGCGCCGCGCGCAGGTAGCTGCCGAGCTCCAGGTTCTCGCGCACCGTCATCTCGGTGAACAGGCGCCGCCCCTCCGGCACCAGCGCAATGCCCTGGGCGCAGAAGCGATGCGGCGCCAGGCGCGAGATGTCCTGCCCCTCGAAACGCATGCGCCCGGCGCTGATGCGGTGCAGCCCCGCCACCGCATTGATGAGCGTGCTCTTGCCCGCGCTGTTCGGCCCGACGATGCACAGCAGTTCGCCCTTGCCGATGGACAGCGACACATCCCACAGCGCGGTGGCCTGCCCGTAGGCGACGCGGATGGATTCGAGTTCAAGCATGGGCCAGCTCCCTTTCGACACCCACCGCGGACGACTCGGCAGTTGGCGCGGCGGGCGCCTCCGGCTCCATGGCCTGGCCCAGGTAGGCCGACACCACTTCGGGCCGCTGCATCACGTCATGCGGCGCGCCTTCGGCCAGCACCTCGCCGCGGTTGAAGACCACGATGCGGTCGCACAGCGCCATCACCGCGCGCATCACGTGCTCGACGAAGACGATGGTCGCGCCCTGGTCGCGGATGCGGCGGATCAACGCCACGGCCTCGTCGATTTCTGACGGAGTGAGGCCCGACAGCACCTCGTCGAGCATCAGCACCTGCGGCCGCGAGGCCAGTGCGCGCGCGAACTCCAGGAACTTGCGCTGGTGCAGGTTCAGTTCCGCCGGCAAGGCGTGCGCGCGCTCGGTCAGGCCAGTGAAGGCCAGCCATTGCCAGGCTTCGGCCTCGGCCGTCCTGCGGTCGAGCGCGGCGGCGCCGAACATCGCCGGCAGCGCCACGTTCTCCAGCACCGTCAGGTGCGCGAAGGGACGCGGGATCTGGTACGTGCGCGCAATGCCGCCCTGCGCGATGCGGTGCGCCGGCACGCCCGAGATGCGTCGCCCCTCGAACTCGATGACCCCGGCGGTCACCGCATAGTGGCCACTCGCGACATTGATGAAGGTCGACTTGCCAGAGCCGTTGGGCCCGAGCAGGCCGAGGATCTCGCCGCGCCGCACTTCGAGGCTCACACCGCGCAGCGCGTGCACGCCCTTGAAGGACTTGCGCACGCCCTCGGCACGCAGCAGCACCTCGCCTGTGATACCCGCGGGCTTCCGCACTTCATCAGCCACGGCCACGTGGACCGGCGCGGACGAGGCGGCGGGCGCACCGCGCCGAGCGCTCCACCACTTCAGCGCCTGCCCCAGCAGGCCTTCGGGCATGAAGAGGATCACCACGATCAGCACCAGCCCCGTCATGCCCTTGCCGATGATCGCGCTGTCGCCGCCCGTGAAGGCATACAGCAGCAGCGTGATCGCCGTCGCGCCGACGATCGGCCCGGCCCAGTGGCGCGTGCCGCCGAGCACCGACATCAGCACCACCGTGAGCGGCATCGCGATGGTGAAGGTATCGCCCGTGGTCACGTACGACACGAAGAGCGCATGCACGCCGCCCACCACGCCCGCCAGCCCGCACGAGAGCGCGAAGGCGCCGAGCTTGAAGCGGTACGTCGGCACGCCCATCACCTCGGCCACGTCTTCGTCGTCATGAATGGCGAACAGCCCGGTGCCGAAGCGCGAGTGGTACACGGCCAGCGACGCCAGCACCGTCAGCACTGCTACGCCCAGCGCCAGCAGATAGAAGGTGCCCGAGGCCGTCGGCCCGATCTGCGGCACCGCCACCGCGCTCATGTACACGCCGGGGCCGCCATCGATGGGCGTGTTGAGGATGATGGTCGCCACCACGAAGGTCGCCGCCAGCGTGAGCAGCGAGAACAGCTCGGCGCGCACCGCCTGCACGCGGAAAGCCACGGCGCCCAGCAGCGTGCCGAACAGCGCGGCCACCACGGCGGCGGCCAGCAGCGTCCAGAGAAACGGAATGTCGAAGCGCGTTGCCAGCGTGGCCGTGGTGTACATGCCGATGCCGAAGAACGCACCGTGCCCGAACGAGAAATACCCCGAGTAGCC
The DNA here is from genome assembly GCF_900107295.1 of Variovorax sp. YR266. NCBI lineage: Bacteria > Pseudomonadati > Pseudomonadota > Betaproteobacteria > Burkholderiales > Comamonadaceae > Variovorax > Variovorax sp. YR266. The sequence goes on along the minus strand of NZ_FNPM01000006.1, from coordinate 325,244 downwards.
CGACAGCAGGTTCCACGAGGTGGCCAGCGCGACCCAGTGCAGCACCAGGTACAGGATCGACTCATAGAACGCCGGCAGCCCGAGCCACGGCACCACGGCAAGCCCCGCGCCGGCCGCAAGAATCAGCAGGAACGAGCGCTTCATGCCACCCTCCCCGGCCGCACCAGCAGCACGAACATCAGCAGCGAGAACGACACCAGCGGCGCCCACGATGGCGCGGTGACGGTCATGGTGACGGCCTCGGTCACGCCGATGATGCAACCCGCGATCAGCGGCCCGAGCGGGCGGCCGAGCCCGCCCAGCATCACGGCCGCGAACACCACGCCGATCCACGCATAGATCTGCGAGGGCGACAGCGTGTACGCCAGCGCAATGCACACGCCCGCCACGCCGGCCAGCGCCGCGTTGAGGCCCGAGAGCATCAGCGCCAGCGCGTTCTGGTTCACACCGAAGGCGGCGGCGATGGGTGCGTCTTCAGCGGCGGCGCGCATCGCCTTGCCCAGGTCGGTGCGGCGCAGCGCGAACCACACTGCCAGCGATATGCCCACGCCCAGCGCCAGCGTGATGAGCTCGGGCACCGGCAGGTAGAGCGGGCCGATCTGCAGCTTGTGCTCCGCGTAGCTCGATTCGAGCTTGCGGTAGTCGGCCGTCCAGGTCCACTGCAAGAGCGCCTCGATGATCACTGTGATGCCGAAGGTCACAAGCAGCGAGTTGAAGGGGCTCACCCGAAAGCGCGTCAGTACCCAGTGCAGTGCCACGCCCAACACGAAGAACAGCGGCACGATCACCACCAGCGTGAGCAGCGGATCGACACCATGGTGGCTCGACAGTTCGTAAGTGAGATAGGCGCCAAGAAAGGCGAGCGCGAAGTGCGCGAGGTTGATCTGCCGCAGCATCCCCCACGACAGGCTGAGGCCGAGCCCCAGCAGGCCGTAGAGCGCCCCGGTGAACAGGCCCGCCAGGATCGACTGGGCCAGCAGCGTGGCACTGGGGAAGCTCATTAGCTGGTCACCCCGCGCGTCTGCAGCTTCGCGCCGGGGGCGGCCCACTCCTTCGGCCACACCACCACCCACTTGCCGTTCTGCACCTGCTTCACCTTGCCCAGGTCGTCGCCGAAGTTGCCGCGCTCGTTGAAGCGCAGCTTGCCCTGGATGGTGTCGACCTTGTTCGCGCGCAGCCAGGTGGCCATGGCCTTGTCGTCGATGCCCTTGGTGGCGACCACGGCGGCCTCGATGATCTGCCAGGCCGAGAACGACGCGGCGGCTTGTGTCTCCACCGCCGTGTCGGGCATGCCGGCCTTGGCCGCGCGCTCGCGGTAGACCTTCACGAACTCGGCGGCCGTCGGGTTGTCGGTAAACGGCGGATGGTCTTCGAAGATGGTGGTGGCCAATGCGCCGTTGGCCTCGGGCGCCTTGAGCATCGGCGCGGGCGCGGGCACGTGATAGAAGTGATGCAGCGGCGCGTAGTCGATCTTCTTCATCGCATCGAGCAGCTGATTGCCCTCGAGGCCGATGGCGCCGTTCCAGATGAAGTCGGGGTTGGCCTCCTTCAGCCGGCCTGCGATGGGGCCGAAGTCGCGGTTGCCGAAGTCCCATTCGAGGAACAGCACTTCCTTCAGGCCGCGCTGCTTGGCCACCTCGCGCGCGCCCAGCGCCACGAAGTGCACCGAGGGGAACTTGCTGGTGACGATGGCGATGGTCTTCGGCGGCTTGGGCGAGGTGGCCAGCGCATCCATGACCATGGCGGGCATCGTCTTCTCGGGGTCGGGGCCGAGCGACCACGCCGGAAACTGCTGGTCGTACTTGGCCAGGCTCGGAATGCCGAAGGTGTGGTGCACCAGCGTCTTGTTGTAGCGCTGGGCCACGCCCATGGCCGAAAGAATCGCGCCCGTGGCATACGGGCCGATGAGCAGGTCGACCTTGTCGGCCGTCACGAGCTGCTCGTACAGCGTGCGCGCGAGGTCGGGCTTGGACTGGTCGTCCTTCAGCACCCACTCCACCGGCCGGCCGAGCAGGCCGCCGCGCTGGTTGAGCGACTCCACGTAGATCTCGCCCGTGAGCTTGTGCACGAGCCCCGTGGCCGAGAGCGGCCCGGTGAGCGCCAGCGTGCCGCCCACGCGGATGGGCTTGCCCGAAGGCTGCTGTGCGGCGGCGGTGCCGCTGAACAGCGCGCCAGTGCCGAGGGCACCGAAAGCGCTGGCGGCCGCGACGAAGGAACGACGATCGATGCTCATTTTTTGTCTCCGTAATTGTTTTGGTCAGCGCGGCCTTGGTGCTGCTGCCGCTGCTCAGTCTCCGTCGACGACGGGGTTCGAAAGAAGGCCCACGCCTTCGATCTCCACTTCACACACGTCGCCGGCCTTCATGAAGATCTGCGGCTTGCGCGCCAGGCCCACGCCCGAGGGCGTGCCGGCGATGATGATGTCGCCCGGCTGCAGCGCGAAGGGCTCGGAGCACACCGACACCAGCGTGGCGACGTCGAAGATCATGTCGCGCGTGTTCGCGTCCTGCAGCACGGTGCCGTTCAGGCGCGTCTGCAGCTTCAGGCCGGTGGCGCCCGCGGGCAGCTCGTCGGCGGTGACGAACTCGGGGCCGAAGGAGCCCGAGCGGTCGAAGTTCTTGCCCATCATCCATTGCGCCGACTTGAACTGGTAGTCGCGGATGGAGCCGTCGTTGAACACCGAGTAGCCCGCCACGTGGTTCAGCGCATCGCCCTTTTTGATGTAGCGCCCGGCCTTGCCGATCACCACCAGCAGCTCGCCTTCGTAGTCGAACTGCGTCGACACGTGCGGACGCACGATCGGCTGCTTGTGGCCGACCCAAGACGACGGAAAGCGATGGAACAGCACCGGGTAGGTCGGCGGGTCGAATTTGCTTTCGGCCGCATGGTCGATGTAGTTGAGGCCCACGGCAATGGCCTTGGAGGGCGATTGCACCGGCGGCAGCCAGTCGATGCCTGCGAGCGGCAGGCGCGCGCGGGCCGCGTCGCCGGCCTTCTTCGCGGCGGCCATGGCTTCGGGGCCGGCGCGCAGCAGTTCATCGAGCGTGGCGGGCAGGCCTTCGGCGGTGAGGTCGACGACCTCCTGGCCGAGGCGCAGGCCGAGGGCCGGCTTGCCGTTATGGTTGAAGGCGAGGAGACGCATGGGATTCCTTTGTGATTCGGATGCAGAGAAGAAACGGTCTCAGGCCTTGGCGGCCTCGACCTCGAAATTGGTGACGAAGTCCTCGGGCACTTTCGGGCCCCAGGCGTAGAAGGAGTCTTCGGGCGGGTGGTCGGCGGCGCGCCAGTCGTAGTCGCCGGGCACGAAGTCCATGTCGCAGGAGTACTCCGAGTAGCTGCCCCACGGGTCGCGCACGTAGTGGAAGTAGTTCGAGCCCAGCACGTGGCGCCCCACGCCCCAGCCGCGCACGTGGCCGGCCGCATACATCTGCTCCATGCCCCGGCCGACTTCGTCGATGTTCGCGACGTCCCAGCTCAGGTGGTGCAGCCCCGGGCCGTTCGAATGCGCCATCGCAATCAGGTGGTGGTCGCTGCCGTGCACGCCGTGCATGAACACGATGAGATCGCCCGAGCGGTCGGTAACGCGCAAGCCCAGCGCGTCTTCGTAAAAGCGCAAAGCCTCTGGCACCTTGGCGCAGAACATCAGGATGTGCGAGAGCCGGCGCGGATGCACCTTCGGAATGCGCGCGCGGTTCGGCGAGGCGCCAGTGCCCACGGGCGGGCGCGGCGCGACGACGGGCTCGCTGCCCGCGTCCGGCGCGCTCTTCGCGGCCACGACGACCTGCACCGGAAAACCCTCCGGGTGCAGCACCCACAGGCCGCGGTCGTCGCCCAGCGGGTGCGGCGAGCAGCGCGGCACGCCCAGGCGCTCGATGCGCGCGGCGATGGCGTCGAAGTCTTCCGCGAAGCAGGCGAAACGCAGGTACTGCAGCTTCTTCACCCCGGGCGCCTGGTACAGCGAACCCCAGGCGTGCGGGTGGCCTGCGGTGTACAGGTCGAGCCGGTCGCCCTCACGTTTCGGCTCCAGCCCGAAGGCGTCGTAGAAGCGCGCGGCCTCGTCGAGGTCGGGCACGGTGAAGACGAAGGCATCGAGCGAATGAACGCTGTGCAACGCCGCGCGCTCGGGGCTTTTGTGGGTGCGAAGCTGGATATCGGCCATGTCGTATGTCTCCAATCGGCTATCCATGTTGGAACAAATAATATATTCTTTCAATGTTAGTCTATTGTTTAGCCATCCATGGATCATTAGGGTTAACAAGTAACATCAGGCCGTTTTTCGCGGTGACGGGAGTGCAATGAACGAAAAAACGAAAGGCATGAGCCAGACACGACAGGTGTTCACCGAGCTGCGCACGGCCATCGTGGGCGGGCGGCTGCTGCCGGGCTCGAAGCTCAACATCGCCGCGCTGGCCGAAGAGCTGGACGTGAGCGCAGGCGCGGTGCGCGAAGGCCTCGCCATGCTGGAAGCCGAGGCGCTGGTGGTGTCGGAGCCGGCGCGCGGCTACCGCGTGAGCCCCATTTCAGCGACCGACCTCGAAGAGCTGGTGAAGGCACGCATCGAGATCGAAAAGCTGTGCCTCGCTGAAGCCATCCGCCACGGCGACCTCGCCTGGGAAGGCAGCGTGGTCTCGGCGCACCACCGCCTCTCGCGGCTGGCCGAGCGCGACGCGGCCATGCCCACGATGCTGAGTGCCGAATGGACGGCGAGCCACGCGGAGTTCCACAACGCGTTGGTGGCGGGCTGCCCGAACGGTTGGCTGCTGCGCATGCACCAGATGCTCTACCAGCAGAGCGAACGCTACCGGCAGCTGTCGGCGCCGCTGTCGAAGCAGGCGCGTGACGTGGGGGCCGAACACCAGGCGCTGCTCGATGCGGTGCTCAACCGAGACATCCAGGCGGCGCAGACGCTGATTGCCGAGCACCTGCAGACCACCGGCCGCCTGCTGATGACGGCGCTGAAGGCGAGCCCGCCGGCCGACAGATAGGAGGCAGGCATTTCGGTGCGATCATCTCGCCCCGATCTCCTCCACAAAGCGCCTCCACGAAGGCTTTTCCCCGATGCCCCAAGACCTGCTGCAAGTCAACGCGCCGCTGATCGGCGTTCCCGGCGGACGCCATCTTCTCGACACCCCCGCCCTGCTGATCGAGCTGCCCGCGATGACGCGCAACATCGAACGAATGGCTGCCTTTGCCAAGGCCCACGGCGTCAACCTGCGCCCGCACGTGAAGACGCACAAGTCGGTCGAGATCGCACGGCGCCAGGTGGCGGCCGGCGCCGTCGGCGTGAGCTGCGTCACGCTGGGCGAGGCGGAGGTGATGGTCCAGGGCGGCATTCCGGGCGTGCTCATCACCTCGCCCGCAGTCACGCCGAGCAAGATCGCGCGGCTCATCAAGCTGGCGCAGCGCGCGCGCCCAGGCGACGTGATGGTGGTGGTCGACAACCCGCAGAACCTGGCCGACCTGGCGCGCGCCGCGAGCGAACTCACGCACCCGCTCGACGTGCTGGTGGACTACGGCGCGGGCTACAACCGCACCGGCGCCGCCACGCAGGCGAAGGTGCTCGAGCTGGCGGCGCTGGCAGCTGCCGAGCCACGCCTGCGACTGCGCGGACTGCAGTCGTATGCGGGCAACCTGCAGCACATCGTGTCGCGCGACGAGCGCAGCGCGGCGGCGGCCGGCCTGCGCGAAACCGTGGCGGGCATCGTCGCGGCGGCAAAGCGGCAGGGCCTGAACTTCGACATCGTGACGGGCGCGGGCACCGGCACGCACGACCTCGATTCGCAGGAAAACGCGTTCACCGAACTGCAGGCGGGCTCGTATGTGTTCATGGACGCCGAATACACGAGCGTGCTGGCCAGCGGCGAACAGCCCTCGCCCTTCGACGTCTCGCTGTTCGTGCAGACGGCGGTGGTCAGCACGAATGCGCCCGACTGGGTGACGGTGGACGGCGGCACCAAGTGCTTCTCGACCGACAGCGGCGTGCCGCTGGTGGCGAAAGGCGCCGACGCGTCGAGCCGCTACGCCTTCTTCGGCGACGAGCACGGCAAGCTGATGCTGCCCCCGGGCTCGCAGGCGCAGCGGCCGGCGCTGGGCGCTCGCGTGGAGTTCATCACCCCGCACTGCGACCCCACGGTCAATCTGCATGACGCGTACCACGTGGTCGAAGGCGGCACGCTGGTCGCCATCTGGCCGGTGGACGCGCGCGGCCGGCGGTAAGGGATAGGAACGGGCGGCATAAGAAAACTCGAAAAGCGTATTTCACAAGGGCCCCGCCACGGGGGACAGTCGGGCGCCTGTCTCTCTCCTTCCGGGCGCCCTTCCGGGGCCGCCCAGCCTCCATGGAATCCATCCAAGCAACGACGCGGCCCGCAACGCACGTCCCAGGCGTGCAAGCGCCTTCCTCGCAGCAGCTCGCAGCCCGCTTCCGCCCCATCTTCCAGCGCATCGCCGAGCATGCGGCGCAGCGCGAGAACGAACGCGAGCTCGCCTACGAGCCCGTGGCCTGGCTCAACGCAGAGCGCTTCGGCGCGCTGCGTGTGCCGCTCGAACATGGCGGCCTGGGCGGCTCGGTCGAACAGCTCTACGACCTGCTCGTCGAACTCGGCGAGGCCGACTCCAACCTGCCGCAGATCCTGCGCGCGCATTTCGGCTTCATCGAACGGCTGTTCGCGGAGATCGACCCCGCCCTGCAAGGCCCGTGGATGCGCCTCGCGGCCGAGGGTGTGATCTTCGGCAACGCCACCACCGAGCTTGGCGAAGGCCCGCTCGGGGCACTGCAGACCACGCTGAAGCGCGACGGCGACGCGTGGCGGCTCGATGGCGACAAGTACTACAGCACCGGCACGCTGTACGCCGACTGGATCTCGGTTTCAGCCCAGCGCTTGAACGACGACGGCAGCAGCGATCGCGTGATTGCGCTCGTGCCGGCCGAAGCACAGGGCGTGGAGCGCGTGGACGACTGGCGCGGTTTCGGCCAGCGGCTGAGCGCATCGGGCACCACGCGCTTTCGCAACGTGCGGGTGAAAGCCGAGAACGTGCTGCTGTACGTGCGCGACCAGCCCACTCCGCTGACCGCGCATTTCCAGCTCACGCACCTCGCCACGCTGGCCGGCATTGCCCGCGCCATCGTGCGCGACGCCGTGGCCTTCGTGCAGCCGCGCAAGCGCGTCTACAGCCACGGCAGCGGCGACACGCCGCGCGAAGATCCGCTGGTGCAGCAGGTCATCGGCCAGCTTGCGAGCACGGCGTTCATCGCGACCTCGACCGTGCAGGCCGTGGCGCGCGGGCTGGGCGAAGTCGACCGCTTCCGCCAACGCGGCGAAGCCGTGCCCGAAAGCCTGCTGTTCGAGGTAGAGCTGAACACCGCCAAGGCACAGGCCGGCATCGTTGATGCGGTGCTGCAGGCGGGCACGCGGCTGTTCGACATCGGCGGCGCCTCGGCGCTGCAGGAAGACCGACGGCTAGACCGGCACTGGCGCAATGCGCGCACGCTGGCGTCGCACAACCCGACCATCTACAAGGGGCGCGTGGTGGGCGACCATCTGCTCAACGGGGCAAGGCCGACTTTCTATTGGGCGGTGGGAAGCAGCAGCGCTTAAAGTCGCGGGTCTTTCACCCGACCCGTCTTCTTTCATGCGCCGATTGCTGCTCGCCCTTCTTCCCCTCGCCACCGTCATTGCCGGCTGTGCCACTCCCGTGACCGGCGTGGTGCGTCTCTACGACGGGATCCTTCGGGCGGCGAGTCCGCAGGAAGCGGAGGCCTACTGCCGCAAGGACGGAAACCCGATCCGCTTTCTGGAGCAGGCCGATGCGCCGAACACACCGGGCAGCGGCGTGCTCTTCAGGTGCGACTGAAGGAAGTGCGTCAGACGCGCGGAAGCGCCGCCAGGAAGGTGGACACGACAATCGCGGCGGCGCGGTCGAGCTGCAGGATGTCTCCCACTTCGAAAGCGTGCGGCGCTGTGCGTCCACTCGAACCGAGTGGTTTGCGGATCTCGACAAGAACTTCGGCCGCCAGCTCGCGGTCACTGCGCGGCTGGCCGTCGGGGTGCATCACCCATTCATCGACTTGATCGAATGGAATGCTGCGAAAGACCCCCACGATGGGGATGTACTTGTAGCGATCCTCGCCCACCAGAATGGGCACGCTGAGGTTGCAAAAAAACGTGGTCGTCGACATGCAGGATCGCCGTCGCTAAGCAAAGCTTTCAATTGTTAATGAGTGCGCTGTCAGGAGCCATCCTCCGCGGAAGCCATCAGAGAGGAAGACGTGACCTTCTGCACACAAATTGCCTCCATTCCCGTCCATTCTCCCTTTAAAACAACTACTTAATTCTTACACAAAGACACTTAAAAAGCACTTTGCATTCTTTTCGGCTGTTTGGGCGCGAGATTGAAGGGCCCGCCCACAGGCAAACGCGGGCTCGACTGCACCCGTAGAAGATGGGGTGCGAGGGTGCGCGAAGTTCGGCCCCCGCGGGCTGGGGGATTACCCGGCTGCCCGGGCACAAATGATGAGTCGCACGGGCCCGGGAGCCCGGCGGATCAGGCCGGAGCGCTGAAACGCGGCGCGCGCCGCTCGATGTTGGCCTTCACGGCTTCGACCTGGTTCGGGCTGCCGATCAGGGCCTTCTGCTCTACCGACTCGGCCAGCAGCATCTCGGCTGCGCTGTGCGATGCCGACGCGTTGAGCAGCCGCTTGCCGGCGCGGATCGCGTCGGGGCTCTTGCCGGCGATCTCGTGTGCCATCTGCAGTGCCTCGGCCAGCGGATCGGCTGCGACGCGGGTGGCGAAGCCGATGCGCAAGGCTTCCTCGCCCGAGAAGATGCGGCCCGTGAAGGTGAGTTCGCGCACCACGTCGCTGTGGGCGAGTTCGCGCATCAGCACCATGCCGGCCATGTCGGGCACCAGGCCCCACTTGATTTCCATCACCGAAAGCTTGGTGTCGGGCGCGACGATGCGGATGTCCGCACCCAGCGCTACCTGCAAGCCGCCGCCGAAGGCCACGCCATGCACGGCGGCAATGACCGGCACCGGCACCTCGCGCCAGACCATCGCCACCTGCTGCGCGGCGTTCGAGATACCGTGTGTGCGCACCAGCAGGTCGGCGCCGGCAGCGCCCTCGCCCAGCACTCCGGAGCCCGCGCCTTGCTTCTGCATGCGCTCGAAAGACGCCATGTCGAGCCCCGCGCAGAAAGCCTTGCCGCGGCCCGAGATCACCACGGCCCGCACCGCCTTGTCGTCGCGCAGCGCCTCGCCGGCTTCGATCAGCGCGTCGAACATCGCGGGGTCGAGCGCGTTCATCTTGTCGGCGCGTGCGAGCTGCAGTTCCACCACGCCGTCGGCGTGGCGGGTCCATTCGATGCGGTCGGTCATTCGATGTCTCCTGGGCGGTTGCCGCGCCAGTATCGCCGGGTGCGGCGCCCGGCGATGATCGTGGCTGTCGCCTACACAACAACACCCACTGCCATGCCCCTGGATCGTCGTCACTTTCTTCTGCAATCGGGCTCCGCCGCTGCCGTGGTGGCGCTCTTCGGCCAGGGTTGCGCCGTGCCTTCCTCGCCCACGGGCCGCGGCAACGTGCTGGGTTTCACGGGCGTGCCGGCCTCGTTGCGCGACGGCATCGTCGTGCCGCCCGAATACGAGTGGCAATTGCTCTATCCCTGGGGCACGCCCACCGGCGTCGCGGGCAGCATGCCGGCCTTCGCGCCCGATGCCGGCAACAGCGCCGACGACCAGGCCGTGCAGGCCGGCATGCATCACGACGGCATGCACTTCTTCGCGCTCGACGCAAGCGGCGACCGCGGCCTGCTCGTGATGAACCACGAATACACCGACGAGCAACTGCTGCACACCGACGGCGTCAAGGCGTGGACCGCCGAGAAGGTGCGCAAGTCGCTGCACGCCATGGGTGTCTCGGTGATCGAGATCCGGTGCACCGGCCAGGGGTGGCAGCAGGTGCGGCCCTCGCCCTTTGCACGTCGCGTGCACGGCAACACGCCGATGCGCATCACCGGCCCCGCCGCGGGCACGCCGCTGATGCGCACTGCCGCCAACCCGGCGGGCGACGCGGTGTTCGGCACCTTCGCCAACTGCGCAATGGGCGTCACGCCCTGGGGCACCTACCTCACCTGCGAGGAAAACTTCCATGGCTATTTCGGCGGCCCGAAGGAAGCGGCTCAGGGCGCAACGGCGGCGCAGCGCCGCTACGGCACGGTGGCCGGCTCGCAGTGGGTCGAGTACTGGCGCTTCGACGAGCGCTTCGACCTGAGCCGGCATCCGAACGAGCCGCACCGCTTCGGCTGGGTGGTCGAAATCGACCCCTTCGATCCGACCGCCGCTCCCATCAAGCGCACCGCACTCGGCCGCAAGCGGCAAGAGAGCGCCACCTGCACCGTCGCCAGGGACGGCCGGCTGGTGGTCTACATGGGCGACGACTCGCGCTTCGAATACATCTACAAGTTCATCAGCCGCGAGAAGGTGCGTCCCGGCACCGATGCCGCCGCTCGTGCCGCCAACCGCCACCTGCTGGACGACGGCACCCTCCACGTGGCGCGCTACGACGCCGGCGGCCGCGGCCGGTGGCTCGAGCTCGTGCACGGCCGCGACGGCCTCGACGCGGCGCACGGCTTCGCCGACCAGGCCGAGGTGCTGATCCATGCGCGGCTGGCGGGCGACGTCGTAGGCGGCACGAAGATGGACCGCCCCGAGTGGATTGCCATCCACCCGCAAAGCGGCGAGGTCTACGTCACCCTCACCAACAACAGCCAGCGCGGCGACGCCGGCAAGCCCGCCCCCGACGCGGCCAACCCGCGTGCCAACAACCTCTTCGGCGGCATCCTGCGCTGGCGCGAGGACGGCGGCGACGCCGCCAGCACCGGCTTTGCCTGGGACCACTTCGCGCTCGCCGGCGATCCGGCGCAGCCCGGCAGCGGCGCACGCTATCCGTCGGGCGATGCCGACATGTTCGGTGCTCCCGACGGCCTGCACTTCGACCGGGGTGGCCTGCTCTGGATCCAGACCGACCTGAGCGGCCAGGTGCTCGGCAAGCCGCCCTACACCTCGCTGGGCAACAACCAGATGCTGTGCGCCGACCCGGCTTCGGGCCGCATCAAGCGCTTTCTTACCGGGCCCAACGGCTGCGAGATCACGGGCTGCGTGGTCACGCCCGACCGGCACACGCTGTTCGTCAACATCCAGCATCCGGGCGAGGCGCGCGACGACGGCGACACCAGGCACAACAGCGCCTGGCCTGATGGCACCGAGCCGGGCAGCGCGCGGCCGCGCTCGGCAACGCTGGCAATACGCCGGCGAGACGGCGGTATCGTCGGCACCTGAGACATCGACTCAAAGCCCAAGGGAAAAGGAAGAACACCATGAGCATCCGCATCGTCCGCCTGGGCACCCCGCGTGCGCCCGGCGAAGGCCTGCGCGTCGGCACCGTGCGCCGTCCGCCGCGCGGCGTTCCGAAGACCGAGTTCGCCTCGCAGGACTGGTACGACGTGTGGTACCCGAACCTCGCGCCCTCCGTCGAGACGATGAAGCAGGCGCAGGAGGCCCAGAAAGCCGACTCGCCCGCGCAATGGAACGCCTTCGTGCGCAAGTTCAAGGCCGAGATGGCCGAGTCCGACGCGAGCCGCAGCCTCGACCTGCTGGCCGCGCTATCGCACAGCACGGCCCTGTCGGTAGGCTGCTACTGCGAGGACGAAGCACACTGCCACCGCTCCGTGCTGCGCAGCCTGCTGGCCGAGCGCGGCGCGGACATTGCGGACTGAGCAAGGGCAAAGCGAACCTCGCATGAACATCGACAGGAAAGACCGGCAGATCCTCGAAGCGCTGCAGGCCGACGCGCGCCAGAGCCTGGCCGCGTTGGGCAAGCGCATCGGCCTGTCGCAGCCGGCCATGAGCGAGCGCGTGCGCAAGCTCGAAGAGGCCGGCGTGATCGAGGGCTACGGCGCGCGCGTCAACCTGCGCGCGCTGGGCGTGGGCCTGCAGGCCATCATCCGCATCGACACCACGCACGCGGGCATCGCCAAGTACCTGAAGCTGTTCGACGCCATGCCCGAGGTGCTGAGCGCCGACCGCGTGACCGGCGAAAGCTGCTTCATCGTGCGCTGCGCGATCGCCGAGCCGGCCGACCTGGAGCGCGTGGTGGACGCGCTGGCGGTCGACGGCTCAGTGACGACATCTCTGGTGCTGTCGAGCCCGGTGAACAAGCACATCACCGTGCAGGCGGCCAGGACGCCAAAGAAGTAGTCAGCGCTGCGTCTTGTCCTTCTGGTTCTGCGCCTCGATGCGTTCGCGCGCGGCCAGCCAGTCGGCGTCGCTCCACTGGCGCAGCTCGTAGAAGTTGCCGCCGGTGGCCAGCGCATTGCCGCCGTCCATCATGATGCTCTGGCCCGTGAGCCAGTCGCACTGCCCCGGCGCCATCAGGAAGGAAGCGAGGTTCTGCAGCTCGCTCATGCGGCCGGTGCGCGCCATCGGGTTGCTCTGCTTGCTGCGTGCGCCGGGCTCCTCGCCGGGGTTCAGGCGCTTGCTCATGCCCTCGGTCGGAATCTCGCCGGGGCCGACGGCATTCAGGCGGATGCCGTGGCGCGCCCACTCCACCGCGAGCGACTTGGTCATCACCTCGATGCCGGCCTTGCTCATGGCCGAGGGCACGACGTAGGGGCTGCCGTTGTCGACCCAGGTGACGATGATGCTCATCACGCTGCGGAAGGCATCGCCCTGCTTCCACTGGCCCGACTTGGCCTGGGCCACCCAGCGCTTGCCCACGGCCTGCGTCACGTAGAAGCTGCCATGGAACACGATGTTGGCGATGGCGTCGAAGGCGCGCGGCGAGAGATTCTCGGTCGGAGAGACGAAGTTGCCCGCCGCGTTGTTGACGAGCCCCGTGAGGCCGCCGCTCTGGAACAGGCTTTCGACCATCTCGTCGACCTGCTGCGCGATGCGGATGTCCACGCCGAAGGTGTCGATGCGCCGGCCCGGGAACTGCTGCCGCCATTCGGCCGCGGTTTCTTCGCAGACCGACTGGCGCCGGCCGCAGATGGCCACGTCGGCGCCAAGGCTCAGGAAGCGCTCGGCCATCGCGCGGCCAAGGCCCGTGCCGCCGCCGGTCACGAGGATGCGCTGGCCGTTCATGAGGGAAGCTTCGAACATGTTTCGTCTCCTTGGTCGTTGCGGCAGCGGCAAGGACGAGCGCTGCCATGGCGCATGCTACGCGCGCCGCCTCGATGGCGGCTTGCGGAATCTGGCTTCCCGTGCCGCACGGGTGAGAATGACTGCTGGCCTGTTTTCCGGATCGACGCCTCATGTCCAGCCCCACCCAAGATTCCTTCCAGCCGCTCGAAGGCGTGCGCGTGCTGAGCCTTGCGCTCAACCTGCCCGGGCCGGCCGCGCTGCTGCGCTGCCGCGGAATGGGCGCCACCTGCCTGAAGCTCGAGCCGCCGGGCGGCGACCCGATGGCGCTCTACAACAAGCCCGCGTATGCCGCACTGCACGAAGGCATCGCCATCGAAACGGCCGACCTGAAGACGGACGCGGGCCAGCAGCAACTGCACGCCGAACTCGCGAAGACGGACGTGCTGCTCACCTCGTTCCGCCCTTCCGCGCTGCGCAAGCTCGGCCTCGATTGGCCTGCGCTGCAGGCGCGCCATCCGTCGCTGTCGCAAGTGGCCATCGTCGGCGCGCCGGGCGAACGCGCCGAGGAGCCGGGCCATGACCTGACCTATCTCGCCGAAAGCGGACTGGTCACCGGCACCGAACTGCCGCCAACGCTCTACGCCGACATGGGCGGCGCACTGCTCGCAAGCGAAGCGGTGCTGAAGGCCATGCTGCTGCAGTCGCGCAAGGCGGGCGGCGTGTACCTCGAAGTGGCGCTGAACGCCTCGGCCGACTGGCTCGCCCTGCCCCGCACCTGGGGCCTGACGCAGCCCTCGGGCACGGTCGGCGGCGCGCATGCCGGCTACTGCGTCTACCCCTGCGCCGATGGCCGCGTGGCCGTGGCCGCGCTGGAGCCGCATTTCGCCAGCCGGCTCTGCGAGGCGGCGCAGATCGACTCGCGCGACATGCTGGCGCCTGCCACGCACGAAGCGCTGGCCGCATGGCTGGCGACGCGCACGCGCGCCGAACTCGAAGCCATGAGTCGCGAGCGCGACGTGCCGCTGCTCACGCTGGCCAGCTGATTCATCAGCGACTGGCGCCGTCGCGCTGCCGGTCTTCGCGCTTGAGCGCGAGGTAAGTGTCGAGATCGACTTCGTGCAGCTGGCGCGGGTACTGCTCGGCCGCCGCGAACCAGCGACGCTGACGACGGTCGGCCTGCTCCGGCCCCGGCGCCGAGAGGTAGGCATCCAGCGTCAGGAAGTAGCGCATCGCATTGCGCTCCACCAGCCCGCGCAGGCCGCGGATGTAGTCGGGCTGGCCTTCCGGCGTCTTGCCCAGCACGGTAAAGCCCACCTTGTCGCTGCCGAAGGTCGCCAGGTAGGCCATGGTGCCCAGCCGCACCATGGTGTTGTGGTCATAGCTGTAGCTGAAGTGCAGGAAGCTCTTGCGCTCGTCGAGCGCCACGGCCTCCAGCGTGACGCGATAGTTGCTGGTGCCCAGCGGCCCGCTCTCGGCCGACAACTCGACCATCAGGTGCTCGGGCGTGGCACTGGCGACCCGGTAGACGAACGGCAGCTCGAAGGCCTGGTCGATGGGCTTGTCATAGCGCCGCACCACGTAGAGCGTCAGCATCTCGCGTCCCTGCGGGCCGCTGGCCGTGCTGCAGCGCCGGTTGTTGATGTGCAGGGTCAGCACCTCGCACCAGTGGGCCGACCCCTTCAGCGCGGTGCCGATTTCCGCGAGCGGATGCTCGACCACGGCGTAGACGTCGCCCTGCAGGCCATCGGCCGTCTCCATGGAATCGAGCTGCACGGGCCGCCCGAAACTGCTCTTGTCGAGCTTGTCGCTCAAGCGCTGGTGGGTGGCGCGCAGCGCCTGGGCGGAAGAGTTCTCCGGCGCGGCGGCAAGCGCCTGTTGCGCCAAGGCTGCGAGCAGTAGCAGCAGCGCTCCCGCCAGGGTGCGCATCGTCCATGAAGCCGACGGGTAGTACGAACTGCTCATGGACCACACCATACAGCGGACCGCCCCACCCTCGCCTTCAGTCGGACTGCGTGGGCTTGCTGCGCCGCACCAACAGCGGCATTGCGCCCGCCATGGCCGATCGATACGGGATGTACCTTAGGCTCCCACTCTTTTCGAGGAACCAAAGATGCCACTCGTCCGGATCGATCTTTCCAATGACAGCCCCGAGACCCTGGGTCCGGCCATCGGGGATCTCATTTATCAGGCCATGCGGGACACCATCAACGTGCCGGAAGACGACAAGTTCCAGGTCATCACGCGGCACGATGCACGCGAGCTGGTCCATCCGGCAAGCTACCTCGGTGTTGTCTACTCGCCGGGCTTCGTGCTGATCCAGATCACGCTGAATCACGGAAGAACGACGGAGATGAAGAAAGCCTTCTACAAGCGCGTGGCCGATGATCTGCACGCCCGGCTGGGCATCCGGCGCGAGGATGTCTTCATCAACCTCGTCGAGGTGGCGAAGGAGAACTGGTCGTTCGGAAATGGCGAGATGCAGTACGCATAGCGGCGAGAATCCCGCCGATGAAACGCCAGGGCACGCTAGTTCGATGGGAGAAAGACCGGGGCTTCGGCTTCATCCGCTGCCCCGAAATCTCCGCCGATGTGTTCGTGCACCTGCGCGACTTCACCGACCGGGGCACCGCGCCGCAGGTCGGCATGAGGGTGAACTTCGAGGAGATCCATGTGGGCGGCAAGGGGCCGCGTGCGATGTCGGTGCAGGCAGCCGGTGCGGCGCGGCAGCCGCAATCACAGCCGCAGCGGAGGTCCGCGCCGCCTCGCCGGCAACCTGATCGCTCCGTGCGTTCCTCGGCCTCTTCTTCGCCCCCTTTGCCGATGGTTCTTCTGCTCGTGGCATACGGCGCGCTGCTCGGCTATGGCGTGTGGACAGCACGCCTTCCGCCGATCGCGCTCGGCGTATTGGCGCTGCTCAGCCTGCTGACTTTCTTCATCTACGGCTTCGACAAGAACGCAGCCGAAACAGGCCGCTGGCGCACCGCGGAGAAAACGCTGCACCTGCTCTCGCTGATCGGGGGTTGGCCGGGCGCCTGGGTCGCGCAGCGGTTGTTCCGCCACAAGGTGCGCAAGGCGAGCTTCATGGCGGGCTACTGGGCCACGGTGCTGGCACACATGGCGGCCATGGGCGCCTGGGTCGGCAAGCTGCTGCCAGCGGGACTGCTGGCGTTCTGAAACTCAGCGCGGCTTGCGGATGCTGCCGCGCACCGGGCCGGCAGCCTTGCGCGGCGCCGCGGCCGAACCGTTGTCGCGTGGCGGCAGGCCGGTGTGCTGCGTAAGGATGCGGCCCTTCGAGGGCTTCACCGGCGCCAGCTTGACCGGCGCGGACTTGTTGACCGCCGGAGCGACGGTCGAGTTCTTGCGACGCGCGCTCGTGTAGCCGCCGTCGGTCAGCGGCTGCCACGTCGGGATGAGGTGGTGCTTGCCGTTGCCGATCAGGTCGGCGCGGCCCATGCTCTTGAGCGCCTCGCGCAGCAGCGGCCAGTTGTTGGCGTCGTGGTAGCGCAGGAAGGCCTTGTGCAGGCGGCGGCGCTTGTCGCCGCGCACGATGTCCACCGTCTCGCTCTCGCGCGTGATCTTGCGCAGCGGGTTCTTGTTGGTGTGGTACATCGTCGTGGCCGTGGCCATCGGGCTCGGGTAGAACGTTTGCACCTGGTCGGCGCGAAAGCCGTTCTTCTTGAGCCAGATCGCGAGGTTCATCATGTCCTCGTCGCTGGTGCCCGGATGCGCGGCAATGAAGTACGGAATCAGGTACTGCTTCTTGCCCGCCTCGGCCGAGTACTTCTCGAACATCTGCTTGAACTTGTCATAGCTGCCGATGCCGGGCTTCATCATCTTCGTGAGCGGACCCTGCTCGGTGTGCTCGGGCGCGATCTTCAGGTAGCCGCCAACGTGGTGCTGCACCAGCTCCTTCACGTACTCCGGCGACTGCACGGCCAGGTCGTAGCGCAGGCCCGAGCCGATGAGAATTTTCTTGATGCCCTTCAATGCACGCGCCCGACGGTAGATCTTGATCAGCGGGTCGTGATTGGTGTTGAGGTTCGGGCAGATGCCCGGGTACACGCAGCTGGGCTTGCGGCAGGCCGATTCGATCTCGGGCGACTTGCAGCCGATGCGGTACATGTTGGCCGTGGGGCCGCCGAGGTCGGAGATGGTGCCGGTGAAGCCCTTCACCGAATCGCGAATGGCCTCGACCTCCTTGATGATCGAATCTTCCGAACGACTCTGGATGATGCGGCCTTCATGCTCGGTGATCGAGCAGAAGGTGCAGCCGCCGAAGCAGCCGCGCATGATGTTCACGCTGAAGCGGATCATTTCCCACGCGGGGATCTTGGTCGCGCCGTCGTGGCTGCCGTTCTCGTCGGCGTAGCGCGGATGCGGGCTGCGTGCGTACGGCAGATCGAACACGTGGTCCATCTCGGCCGTGGTGAGCGGAATGGGCGGCGGGTTGATCCACACGTCGCGCGCAGTGGCGCCTTCGCCGTGCGCCTGCACCAGCGCGCGGGCGTTGCCCGGGTTGGTTTCGAGATGCAGCACGCGGTTGGCGTGCGCGTAGAGCACCGGGTCGCTGCGCACCTGTTCGTAGGCCGGCAGGCGGATCACCGAACGGTCGCGCGGCGGAACGGCGATCTTGCCGCGGGGCTGCAGCGCCGGGTTGGGCACGAAGTTCAGCGGCTTGATGGCCGGGTTGACCACCGAGCCGGCGGCTTCGGCCGCCTTGGCAACGGCGTCAGCCTCGTCTTCCTTCGCGCAGGTGGCGCCGTTGGCCTTGGCCTGGTCGGACACCATCAGGTAGGGGTTGACGTGCGCTTCGACGCGGCCGGGTTCGTCGATGCTGGTGGAGTTGATCTCGAACCAGCCCTCGGGCGTTTCGCGCCGCACATAGGCGGTGCCGCGCACGTCGGTGATCTGCTGCACCGGCTCCTTGGCGGCCAGGCGGTGCGCGATCTCGACGATGGCGCGCTCGGCGTTGCCGTACAGCAGCAGGTCGCACTTCGAGTCGACGACGATGGAGCGGCGCACCTTGTCCGACCAGTAGTCGTAGTGGGCGATGCGGCGCAGGCTGCCTTCGATGCCGCCGAGGATGATCGGCACGTCGTTCCAGGCTTCCTTGCAGCGCTGCGAATACACGATGGCCGCGCGGTCGGGGCGCGAGCCGCCGACGTCGCCGGGGGTGTAGGCGTCGTCGCTGCGGATCTTCCGGTCGGCCGTGTAGCGGTTGATCATCGAATCCATGTTGCCGGCAGTCACGCCGAAGAACAGGTTCGGCTTGCCCAGTGCCTTGAAGGGCTCGGCGCTCTGCCAGTCGGGCTGCGCGATGATGCCGACGCGGAAACCTTGCGCCTCCAGCATGCGGCCGATGACCGACATGCCGAAGCTGGGGTGGTCGACGTAGGCGTCGCCCGTGACCACGATGATGTCGCAGCTGTCCCAGCCGAGCGCTTCCATTTCCTTGCGCGAAGTCGGCAGGAACTTGGCCGTGCCGAAACGGGCCGCCCAGTACTTGCGGTAGCTGGTCAGCGGCTTGGCGGCGCGCGCGAAAAAGGAGACGTCGACGGGGGCGTTCATCGGTGAGAGTAGACAGCGCCGTGGGAGCGCCGTTGTGGGCAACCCTCGATTTTAGGGTTTTCCATCATGTCTGTCGCGGCAAACATCCTGTGACCGGGCCCCTTCGGGGCCTCAATTAATTGCCAAAGTCAACCCTCTGAATGACAATGGCAACCATGTCAGCCACTTTACCCTCCATCGACCCCGCCGCCGTCAAGGCGATCCGTCAATTCAACCGCTTCTACACCCGCCGCATCGGCGCCCTCGACCCCTACCTCGGCAGCGCCATGTCGTTGACCGACGTGCGCGTGCTGTACGAGCTGGCGCACCGCGAAGTGGCGGTCGCGAGCGAAATCGGGCGCGACCTCGGGCTCGACGCGGGCTACATGAGCCGCATCCTGCGCCGCTTCGAAAACGAAGGCTGGCTCACGCGCGAGCCGCATCCGCGCGATGCGCGCCAGAGCGTCCTGCGCCTGACCGAGGCCGGCCACGCCGCATTCGCGCCGCTGCAACAGAAATCGCGCGAAGAGGCCACCGCCCTGCTCGCCTCGCTCGCGCCGCCGCAGCGCCAGCAGCTGGTGCAGGCCATGGGCACGGTGCAGTCGCTGCTCGACCCCGAAGCCGCCCCGGCCAAGACCCAGGCCGCCATCCTGCGCGACCCGGCACCCGGCGACATCGGCTGGGTGGTGCAGCAGCACGGCGAGATCTATGCGCGCGAGTACGGCTGGAACAGCACCTTCGAGGCGCTGGTGGCCGGCATCGCGGGGGAGTTCCTGCTCAAGTTCCAGCCCGAGTGGGAGCGCTGCTGGATTGCCGAGCTCAACGGCGAGCGGGTGGGCGCGATCTTCGTGGTGCGCAAGTCGGCCGCGGTGGCGCAGCTGCGCCTGCTGATCCTCGCGCCCGCCGCGCGCGGGCTCGGCCTGGGCGGCAAGCTGGTGGACGAATGCATCGCCTTCGCGCGCCTCAAGGGCTACAAGAAGATGGTGCTGTGGACCAACAGCTGCCTGGTGGCCGCACGCGGCATCTACGCCAAGCGCGGCTTCCAGCTCACCAAGTCGGAGCCGCACGAGGGCTACGGCTCGCCACAGGTCGGTGAAACCTGGGAGCTGAAGCTGTAGCGTCTGCTTATTGCATGAACCAGCCGTGGCTCACGACGAGCGACTGGCCGGTGAGTGCATTGGTCGGGAAGCCCGCGAACAGCAGCGCGACGCGCGCCACGTCTTCCGTGGTCGTGAATTCGCCGTCGACCGTTTCCTTCAGCATCACGTTCTTGATGACTTCCTGCTCGCTGATGCCCAGGGTCTTGGCCTGCTCGGGAATCTGCTTTTCGACGAGCGGCGTGCGAACGAAGCCCGGGCAGATCACGTTGGCACGCACGCCGTGCTTGGCGCCTTCCTTCGCAACCGTCTTGGCCAGGCCGATGAGGCCGTGCTTGGCGGTAACGTAAGGAGCCTTCAGCAGCGAGGCTTCCTTCGAGTGCACCGAGCCCATGTAGATCACGCTGCCGCCGCGGCCTTGTGCATACATGTGCTTCAGGCAAGCTTTCGTGGTGAGGAAGGCGCCGTCGAGGTGAATGGCGAGCATCTTCTTCCAGTCGGCGAAGCTGAACTCTTCCACCGGGTGAACGATCTGGATGCCGGCGTTGCTGATGAGGATGTCGATGCCGCCGAAGGCCGCAGCGCCCTCTTCGACCGAGGCGTTGACCTGGTCTTCGTTCGTCACGTCGACACCCACGCCGATGGCCTGTGCGCCCGTGGCCTTGAGCTCGGCCGCGGTGGCGTCGGCCGCTTCCTTGTTGAGGTCGGCAATGATGATCTTGGCGCCCTCCTGCGCGAACAGGATGGCGATTTCCTTGCCGATGCCGCTGGCCGAGCCAGTGATGTAGGCGACCTTGTCCTTGAGTTGCATGGTGATGTTCCTTGGTAAGAGTCGGGTTTGAAAAGGGCAGCAAGAATCAGGCGAGATAGTCGTGCTCGACCGTGCCGAGTGCGAGCGTCATGTCCGCGATGTAGTGCACGGCCGATTCGACCTTGAGCACCGGCAGGTCGGCCACGGGTGCCAGCGCGTGCGGGTGCAGTTCGAGCGAGCCGGGCCCGCCCCATGCGCCGTGCAGCGTGACGTCGACCATGTGATAGCGCACCAGTTCGCAGATGCGCGCCGTGCCGTCGACGTGCGGAATGATCTTGAGCAGAAAGTTCGGCTGCGCGATGCCCGCGAGGATGGGCTCCGGGTCGAGCGCGCGGTGCTTGAAGCCCATCGTGGCCTTGGCGACGCGCACCTTGCCGTAGTCGAGCGTTCCGACCACCACGTCGGTCTCGTAGTCGAGCACCGGCGAGGCGAGCTTCTTCGGAAAGCCCCAGAGCTCGCGCCCGCCGGCAATGGGCGGATGGTCGTTGAGGTACATCGCGTGCACGTACGCGCCCTTCTCCACGCCCCTGGCGGTGCGCAGCTGCACCGGAATGACCTGGCCCGACTCGGTGTAGTCGCCGAAGCCGGTGGAGTCGGGCATGCGGATGAATTCGTACTTGACCAGCGGCTCGACCACTTCGAGCGGCTCGGGCACCACGGCGCGCAGGGCGTCCATGTCGGTGCGGTACGTGAGGATGAGAAATTCGCGCCGCACGAAGCGGTACGGGCCGGGCGGAAAGGCGGGATTGGTCAGCGGCATCGCGAATGCCGTTCGTCGCACATCTTCAATGTTCATGAAAACATTTCCTCCTGTTGAAGTGACGGCCCAGTCTCGCGCTGGTTTCTTAGTTGGAACTGAATCGCCCGTGTCAGCGCGACAGGCCCGGCCGCTTGACGCGCCCCGAGCCGTGCTCGCCAAGGTCGAAAGTGGTCACACCGTTGACGGTTGCATCGGCGCGCAGCGTCTCAGGGTGGGCCAGCGTGTTGCGCATGTCGCGCGCGCCCGAATCCCAGTGCTCTTCAACGGCGGCGCGCGAGAACTCGTAGTCCTTGGACTCCAACTCGTAGGGCTTGTCGCGGTAGATCAGGTGGAAGATGTCTATGGGCTCGTGCGTGAGCTGCGACTGCACCGCGAGCACGCTCGGGTCGTTGCGCAGGCCTGCCGGCAGCTTGGAGATCAGGTCGGCAATCGCCTGCTGCAGGTTCATGTTGGCGGCCAGCGCATCGGTGTTCATGCGGGTGCGGCTCGAGTAGGTGATGTCCTTCTGCCGCTCCATCACGCCCGCCATGGTGCGCGGCATCTCGCCGCGCGCATTGAACAGGTCGACCTGCAGCACCACCAGCGGCTCGCTGCGCGGATGCGTGTCGAGCACGTACTGCAGCGGCGTGTTCGACACGATGCCGCCGTCCCAGTAGTCGTCGCCATCGATGCTGATTGGCGCGAAGCCCGGCGGCAGCGCGCCGCTGGCCATGATGTGCTCGGGCCCGATGAGCTGGCGCGTGTTGTCGAAGTACACCGAGTTGCCGGTGCGCACATTGACCGCACCCACGCTGAAGCGCGCCTCGCAGGCATTGATGCGGTCGAAGTCGACGAGGCGCTCCAGAGTGGACTTGAGCGCGGAGGTGTCGTAATAGCTCAGCAGCGGCGCCGCGCCACCCATCAGGAAGGCCGGCGAGTACCGCGGCTCGAAGAAGCCCGGAATGCCCACCAGCGAGGCCATGGTGGCGCTGTACTGGTTCTGCAGGGCCCGGTCGCCCAGCCAAGAAGGCAGGCGCTGCGAGGGGCCCGAAGACACAAGGTGCCAGAACTCGCGCAGCCGGTCGACGCGCGTTTCCGGTGCATTGCCCGCAATCAGTGCCGCGTTGATGGCGCCGATGGAGACGCCGGCAATCCAGTGCGGCTGCAGCTCGGTTTCGCTGAGCGCCGCATACACGCCGGCCTGGTAGGCGCCGAGCGCGCCCCCACCCTGCAGCACCAGCGCCTTGCGGGCGGTGCGCATGTCTTCGCGGCGCGAAGCAAAAGGGTTGAGGGGCTTGGAGGAGGCGGCACGGGGTTTCTTCTTCGGTGGTGTCGTCGTCATGCGTTCATTTGACACCAGCCCCGCGACACCAACCTGACCAGGGGTTGTTGCCCCCGGGACGATGTCACATCTTCGGCAGCATCTGTCCGCGGATCTCGCCGCCCGGGTTGGCGGCGGTGTGCACGTTGGCGTACCACTTGCCCGCGGACAGGTCGGCGGCCTGTGCCGGCGTGAGCGTGGCCTGGCCTTCGATCGGGCTCGCCGGGTTGGCAAAGGGCAGCACCACGCCCGCATTGGCGCCCGCGGCGGCCGGGCCGTGGAAGTGCGCCATGGTGGCCGGGCCGCTCAGGCCGGTGTAGGTGATCTTGTACTTGAGCACGTTGGTGTCGCGGTCGAGCCAGGCCTCGGCCATGCCGCTGCCGCGCGTCATGTTGGGCGGGACTTCGCTGGCTGCGTTCATCGCGCCGCTGAAGCTCGCGACGTTCGACTTCGACATCATTCCGCAGCCGACCAGCGCGGCACTGGCCACCCCGGTGATGAGGGCTGCGCGCAAAAGGGTGCCATATTTGGTCATGAGCTTGATCTCCTGAGTTATGAAAGCCTCCACAGCATAGGCAGCACGGCGGGCTTGGCTTGTCGGCCACCACCCCGACTTTGACGGCCGCCCAACGGCTGATAAAGGGCTGAAAAAGGGCTGAAAGGCTGAAAGAAAATGCAACGATGACTTTCAACGCCCTCCCCACCGCCCGCGACGTGGTCGATTTCTGGCGCGAAGCCGGCCCGGACCGCTGGTTTGCCAAGAACGACGCCTTCGACGCCGAATTCGCCGCCCGCTTTTCGCATGCCCATCAGGCCGCAGCCCGCGGCGAGCTCGACCACTGGACATCCGACGCCGAAGGCGCCCTGGCCTTGCTGGTGCTGTTCGACCAGTTTCCCCGCAACACCTGGCGCGGCAGCCCGCACATGCTGGCCACCGACGGCAAGGCGCTGGCCGTGGCGAAGCAGGCAGTCGAATCAGGCTTCGACCTGCAGTGCGAACCGGTGCTGCGACGTTTCTTCTACCTGCCCTTCATGCATTCCGAAGTGCTGGCCGAGCAGGAGCGCTCGGTCGAACTCAACGCGGCGCTCGACGCCAATACGCAGCGCTACGCGGTGCTGCACCGGGACATCATTGCGCGCTTCGGCCGCTTTCCGCACCGCAACAGGATGATGGGGCGCAGCACCACGGCGGAAGAGCAGAAGTACCTCGACGAAGGCGGCTTCGCCGGCTGAAGCGAGGCTCAGGTGTCGTTGTGTGGCAGCGGCACGTTGCGCGTCGGCGACGGGTTCAGGTCGGCGATGCCCTTCGTGTCCTTCATCGAGCCGTAGGTACGCGCATAGACCCAGGTGAACTCGGCCCCCAGCAGGAAGATCTGCGCCGAGTAGTAAACCCACACCAGCACCACCACCAGCGAGCCCGCCGCCCCGTAGCCCGAGGCCACGCTGCTCTTGCCGATGTACAGCCCGATCAGGTGCTTGCCCACGGTGAAGAGCAGCGCCGTGACGGCCGCCCCCACCCACACGTCGCGCCACTGCACCTTGGCGCGCGGCATGATCTTGTAGATCATCGCGAAGATCGCCGTCACCATCGCGAAGCTGAAGACGAAGTTGACGGCCTGCGCCGTTGTCTCCCACGCTCCGAACACCGGCGACCACCACTTGCCCAGGGCCGCAAGCGCGGCGCTCGCCACCAGCGACACCATCAGCAAAAAGCCGATGCCCATGATCATGCTGAACGACAGCATCCGCACGCGCAGCATGTTGAACAGCCCCTTGTTCTTGGCGCGGGCCGGCGCGCGCCAGATGCGGTCGAGCGCGTCCTGCAGTTCGCCGAAGACGGTGGTGGCGCCCAGCACCAGCAGCCCGATGCCGATCACCGTGGCGACGATACCTTCGGCCGGCTTGTTGACGGCCTTCAGCATGCCCTGCACCGCCGCCGCACCCTGCTCGCCCATCAGGCCCGAGAGCTGCGCGAAGATCTCGCCGCGCGCGGCCTCCTGCCCGAAGACCAGGCCGGCCACCGCAATCACGATCAGCAGCAGCGGTGCAATGGAGAACACTGTGTAGTAGGCCAGCGCGGCGCCCATGCTCGGGGCGTAATCGTTCGACCAGGAGTTGAAGGCCCGCTGGCAGAGATCGAAGAGTGCGCGCAGTTGCTTGACCATGCTGAAGTGTCCCTGTGGAATCGCCCGGCGCCATGTCGATCCGGCGCCCGGCATGTTGAAAGCGTGCCTACGATAATCGCTCCACATGCACCCGTCTCCCCCCGCTGCCCAGCCCCAGTCGCCACGCGACCTTTTTGTTTCATTCACCTGGCTCGCGTTGCAGGGCTTCGGCGGTGTGCTCGCCATCGTCCAGCGCGAGATGGTCGAGAAGAAGAAATGGCTCACGCCCGAGCAGTTCCTCGAAGACTGGGCCGTGGCGCAGGTGATGCCGGGGCCCAACGTGATCAACCTCGCGCTGATGATCGGCGACCGCTACTTCGGCTTGCGCGGCGCGCTCGCCGCCCTGGCGGGCATGTTGACCATTCCGCTGGTTGTCATCCTTGCGCTGGCCGTGCTGTATGCGCACTTCGCCGGCAACCCGCAGGTGGCAGCCGCGCTGCGCGGCATGGGCGCGGTGTCGGGCGGACTGATTGCCGCGACCGGCATCAAGCTGGTGCCGCAGCTGCGCAAGCATCCGCTGGGCTTTGCAACCTGCCTCTCCTTCATGGCGCTGGTGTTCGTGGCCATTGCGGTGTTCAAGATCCCGCTCGGATGGGTGCTGCTGGCGGTCGGCGGCGTCGCCTGCGTGTGGACCTGGAAGAAGATCGCGCCATGACCATCACGATGCAATGGCACGACTGGCTGGCCCTGTTCGGTCAATACGCGCTGCTGTCGCTGCTGTCGATCAGCGGCGCCATCACCACGGTGCCCGACATGCACCGCTACCTCGTGGTCCAGCACAGCTGGCTCACCGACGCGCAGTTCAGCTCCTCCATCGCCATCGCGCAGGCCGCGCCCGGCCCCAACGTGCTGTTCGTGGCGCTGATGGGCTGGAACGTCGGGCTCAACGCGGGCGGCGGCATCAGCGCCGGGCCCTCGGCCTGGCTGCTCGGCTTCTTCGGGCTGATGCTCACGATGGTCGGCATCATGCTGCCGAGTACCACCCTCACCTACTTCGCCACGCGCTGGGGCCACCGCAACCGCACGCGCCGAGAGGTGCGCGCCTTCAAGCAGGGCATGGCGCCCGTGGTGGTGGGCCTGCTGATTGCCACCGGCTGGGTGCTGGCTGCGGGAAACCATGCCGGCAATGCGCCTGCCTGGCACCTGTGGCTGCTGACCGGCGTTTCCGCCCTTATTGTCTGGCGCACGCGCATTCATCTGCTCTGGCTGCTCGGCGCCGGGGCGGCGCTGGGCGCCGTGGGCTTCGTCTGATCCTTCGTCTCATCCCTTTCTTCTTCAGGAACACTCGACATGTCGCAACTCCGCCCGCTCGGCCGCTCCGGCCTCCTGGTTTCCCCGCTCGCCTTCGGCGGCAACGTGTTCGGCTGGACCGTCGACGAAGCGGCGTCGTTCAAGCTGCTCGATGCCTGGCTGGACGCGGGCTTCAACTTCGTGGACACCGCGGACGTGTATTCGGCATGGGTGCCGGGCCACACCGGCGGCGAGTCGGAGACGATCATCGGCAAGTGGCTCAAGCACAGCGGCAAGCGCAACCGCGTGGTGCTGGCCACCAAGGTCGGCAAGCCGATGGGCGAAGGCAAGGTGGGCCTGGCACCCAAGTACATCCGCGAAGCCGTCGAGGCCTCGCTCAAGCGCCTGCAGACGGATTACATCGACCTCTACCAGTCGCACGACGACGATGCCGGCACGCCTCTCGAAGAATCGCTCGGCGCCTTCGACGACCTGATCAAGGAAGGCAAGGTGCGCGCCATCGGCGCCTCGAACTACAGCGCGCCGCGGCTGGCCGAGGCGCTCGACGTGTCGGAACGCCTGGGCATCGCCCGCTATGAAAGCCTGCAGCCGCTGTACAACCTGTACGACCGCGCCGTATTCGAAGATGCGCTGGAGCCGCTGTGCATCAAGCGCGAAGTGGGCGTGATCAACTTCTACGCTCTGGCCGCCGGCTTCCTCACGGGCAAGTACCGCACCGAGGCCGATGCCGCCAAGAGCGCGCGCGGCGCCAACACCACGAAGAAGTACCTCAACGAGCGCGGCCTGCGCATCCTCGACGCACTCGACAAGGTGGCCCAGCAGTACAACGCCAAGCCGGGCCAGGTCGCCATCGCCTGGCAGATCGCGCGGCCGGGCGTGACGGCGCCCATTGCCAGCGCCACCTCCATCGCGCAGCTCGAAGAGCTCGTGGTCGCGACGCAGCTGAAGCTCGACGCGGGCACCATCGAGATGCTCGACCGCGCCAGCGCTGAAGCAAAACCCGCTGCCTGAGCGGCTCCCGGCGATGAGCGTGTTCGACACCATCGCAGCGCCCGCGCTCGAGCACTTCGTCGACCTGCGCGTCGAGGTGGGCGTGCCGCAGGTGCTGGGCAACAGCCCGCGCGGGCTGCGCCGCGTGGTGCCGATCACGGGCGGCGAAGCCATCGGCCACGGCTGGCGGGCGCGCGTGCTGCCGGGCGGCAGCGACTTTCAGCTGATAGTGAGCGACACGCTTTCCGAACTCGACGCGCGCTATGGCCTTGAGACCGATGCGGGTGACCTCGTCTACGTGCAGAACCATGCAGTGCGTTCGGCCTCGCCCGAGGTCATGGGCAAGCTGCTGCGCGGCGAGCCGGTCGATCCGTCGCAGGTGTACTTCCGCTGCAGCCCGCGCTTCGAGACCGCCTCGCCTTCGCTGAAATGGATCAACGAGCGCATGTTCGTCGGCGCCGGTGTGCGCCACCCGGCCGAGGTGGTGATGCGCTTCTTTGCGCTGATCTAGCTGCTAACCGTCGACGGGATTCATCGGCGTCGCAAGAATGCGCTGGTAGAAGGCCACGTCGAGCCAGCGGCCGAACTTGAAACCGGCCTGCCGCACCGTGCCCGAATGCTCGAAGCCCAGGCGCTCGTGCAGCGCGATGCTGCCGGCGTTGGCTGCATCGATGGCGCCGACCATCACATGCACGTCGCGCGCGATGGCCTCGGCAATGATCGCTTCCATCAGCGTGCGGCCCAGGCCCTCGCCGCGGTGCGCGCTGTCGACGTAGACCGAGTGTTCCACCGTGTACTTGTAGGCAGGAAAGGCGCGGAACGTGCCGTAGCTCGCGAAACCCAGCAGCTTGCCGGCATCGTCCACGGCACCTATCACGGGAAAGCCGTTGGCGCGCTTGGTGGCAAACCACGCGACCATGTTCTCTGGCGTGCGCGGCTTGTAGTCGTACAGCGCGGTAGAAGTGACGATGGCCTCGTTGAGGATGGCCAGGATCGCGGCGGAGTGCGCTTCTTCTGTGCAGGGGATGAGACGCATGGTGTCCTCGTGGAAATTTCGTTCAATATAGGAGAATAATAATCTCATATGAGAAACGATTCATCTCCCGCCGACACGCCCGGCCAGAACATCGACATGCTCATCGCCACCCGGCTGCTGGCGCTGAGGCAGGCGCAAGCACTGAGCCTCGCGGAGCTGGC
Source organism: Variovorax sp. YR266 (assembly GCF_900107295.1). Lineage (NCBI taxonomy): Bacteria > Pseudomonadati > Pseudomonadota > Betaproteobacteria > Burkholderiales > Comamonadaceae > Variovorax > Variovorax sp. YR266. The sequence goes on along the minus strand of NZ_FNPM01000006.1, from coordinate 296,986 downwards.
TGAGCGTTCGGGCGTGAGCAAGGCCATGATTTCCAAGGTGGAGCGTGCGCAGAGCAGCCCCACGGCCGTGCTGCTGGGCCGGCTGGCCGCCGGGCTCGGGGTGCCGCTGGCGCAGCTCCTGACGGAAGAGAAAGAGCAGCCACAGCGCCTGCGCACGCGCGCCGAGCAAGAAATCTGGCGCGACCCGAAGGCCGGCTACCTGCGGCGCCAGGTCGCCGAGCGTCATGCGGGCGGCGGCGTCGAGTTGGTCGAGGTCGAGCTGCCGCGCTCGGCGCAGGTCGACTACCCGCGCTGGAGCGGCAAGCCCTACCGGCAATGCCTGTGGATGCTCGAAGGCGCGTTGCGGGTGGACTACGGCGACGAGCGCTTCGAACTCGCACCGGGCGACTGCCTCGACTTCGGCGTAGACCGGCCGCTGGTCTTCAAGGCGCTGGGGCGCACCGCCTGCCGCTATCTGCTGGCGGCAAGCCCGGAGTAGCCGTACGCGCAGGGTAGGCAAGCTCCGACACGCACTGGCGGTCGACGCCTGTGTGGCGCCTGCCACCCCTCGGGATACTGCAAGGCATCTCAGCTTCCAGAGGAACGACGATGTCATTCGCGCTCTACATGATCGGTTTCGTGATCTTCCTGGGCGGCCTCATCTGGGGCGCCTCCGTCGCCGGCGTGCCGACGCTCTACATCGGCATCGGGGCGGTGATCCTGCTGGGGATCGGCATCTTCAGCGCGGTGAGCCGCACGCGTGGCAAGGATCCGTCCTGACCGGCCGGGTGCATCCACCAGGTTCACACAGGCTTCACGCCGCACGCACATGGCGTAGCTAACTTCGCATGCGCACCGCAGACCGCGGTGCGCAACGAATCCAGTTGGCTGCCCCATGCACACTTCTTCCAGCTTCTTTTCTCCCCTCGCCTCCTCATCCTGCGCAGCGCCCCAGCCGGCCCCGGCTCCGGCAGCAAGCCCCGGCAACATCAAGGTCGACCTTCTCGTCGTGGGCGCGAGCTTCGCGGGCCTGGCCTGTGCCCGGGCCGCGGCCCTTGCAGGTCTCAGCGTGATGGTGCTGGAGAAGAAGAGCAGTGCCGGCGCCAAGCTGCACACCACCGGCATCATCGTCAAGGACGCGGTCGACAGCGTGCCGTGGCTGGCCGAAGTGCCACCCGCGCTAGTGCGCCGCATCGAAGGCGTGCGGCTCTATGCGCCCAACATGCGCCATGTCGACCTGCATGCGCCGGGCTACTGGTTCTGGGCCACCGACGCGCCCGCCCTGCTCGACTGGATGGTCGGCTCGGCCCGCGCCAGCGGCGTCGACGTGCGGCTGGGCACGCTGTTCGAGCAGGCGCTGTGGCTCAACGGCCGGTGGGAAGTGCCGGTGACGCAAGGGCCCTGCATCACGGCCACCTACCTCGTGGGCGCTGACGGCCCCCACTCGCGCGTTGCCAAGGCCCTGGGCCTGTCGCGCAACACGCGCTTCCTCTACGGCATCGAGCACGAGTACCAGGGCGCGCGTATGGCGCCCGGCCTGCTGCATTGCTTCATCGACCGCAAGCTCGCGCCAGGCTATATCGGCTGGGCGCTCGACGGGGTCGGCGTGAGCCAGATCGGGCTGGCGCGCCGCATGGTGCACGACAGCGCGGGCGCACTGAAGCTCGATCCGCTGCTGCGCAAGATTGCCTCGGTGGTCACGCCCGGCGACGCCCCGCCGGTCGCGGTGCGCGCGGGAATGATCCCGTGCGGCGGCGTGCTGCCGGTGGTGGCGCGCGAGCGGGCCCTGCTGGTGGGCGATGCGGCGGGCATGGTGTCGCCGGTGACTGCCGGCGGTATCCACACAGCGCTGCTGCACGGGGAGCGCGCGGGCGAGGCCGTAGCGCGCTTCGTGCGCGGCGAGGCCGGCGACCCGGCCACGTGGTTCGTTCGTGGCTACCCGGGCTTCCGGCTCAAGCGCGCGCTGCGCTGGGCCTTCGACCATTTCCAGAGCGACTGGATGTTCAACCACCTGCTGGGCACGCCGCAGATGCGGCGGGTGGCGGAGCTCATCTACTTCCACCGCAAGGGTGGATCGCTGCCCAAAAGCTAAAAGAGACGGCGCTCAGGCGCCGCGCTGGCGCATCGCCTCGTAGAGGCACACGCCACTGGCCACCGAGACATTCAGGCTCTCGACCGCACCGGCCATCGGAATGCTCACCAGCTCGTCGCAGGTCTTGCGCGTGAGCTGCCGCATGCCTTCGCCTTCGGCGCCCAGCACCAGCGCCAGGGGGCGCTTGAAGTCGCTCTGGTAGATGGTGCCCGGCGCGTCGTCGCTGGTGCCCACGCACCAGATGTTGCGTTCCTTGAGTTCGTTCAGGGTGCGCGCGAGGTTGGTGACCATGAAGTACGGCACCGTCTCGGCCGCGCCGCTCGCCACCTTGGCCACGGTGGCGTTGATGCCGGCCGCGTGGTCCTTGGGGGCGATGACCGCATGCGCGCCGGCGCCGTCGGCCACGCGCAGGCAGGCGCCGAGGTTGTGCGGGTCGGTCACGCCGTCGAGCACCAGCAACAGGGGCACGGTGCCGGCCTCTTCGAGGCCCTCGAGCAGTTCGTCGAGCGAGCGGACCTGGGCCACGGGTTCGACCCGTGCCACCACGCCCTGATGGCCGTGGCTGCCGCTGAGCTTGGACAGCCGCAGGCCGTCAGCCTCGACCAGCCGCACACCGGCCTCCTGCGCACGCGCGATGAACTGTTTCATGCGCGCATCGCGCCGGCTGGCGTCGAACATCACTTCGAGCACCGATTTAGGCGCGGTCTTGATGCGCACGCCTACGGCATGGAAGCCGAAGATCACTTTGGGGGAAGACATCCCTGGATTATCCCTACCCCCGGGACCTGGCCATTTCGCGTGGTCAGGCGATCGGCAAACCACTGAGCGCGCGGGTGCGCTCGTCGTGCAGTTCCTGCACCGCCAGCGCGCTCGGGTGCACCTTCGCACCGTTGCCCACGCTCTCCAGGTACTGGCAGGCCGCGTGACCCTCAGCTGCCTTTTCGTAGCGCGCGATCCAGGCGTCGCGCGCAGGCAGCTTCTCGGGCGACACCGGCCATATGCCCGGCTGGGGCCGCATGTGTTCGCCGATGCCGATGCGCCAGGGTTTGGCGCTCACCCGGGCACGAAAGCATTTCTGGTTGCGGCACATGCGTGCGTAGACCTTGTCGACGCCCATTGCATGAAAGCAGTCGGCCACCGCGGTGTCGGTCGGATCGAAGACATCGTGCATCGCCAGCACCCGGAAGCCCGCGGGCGTGCGGTAGATGCGCAGGTGCCAGTCGGGGTGCTGCTGCATGAAGCGCCCGATGCGCTCGGCCGCCCGCTTCTCAGGCGCGGGGTTGCCGCTGTGCTCGCCGCGCTTCTTGCGCTGGCCGATGACCCATGCCACGACGAAGACCACGATGCCCGCGATCAGCCCGCCCAGCCAGGTCTTGGCGGCCCAGCCGCCGACCACCCCGGCGATCAGCGCCGGCACCAGCGCAAAGCCGAACACGCTGCCGCGCAAGGGCTCCTCGAAGTCGATGTCGACGAACAGCACGTCGGGCGTGTTGAGGCAGCGCGCGCCGTAGGTGTTGCGCGTGATGACAGTGTCGCCCTGGCGCTCGACGATTTCCTCGCGGATCGGCATGCCGTCGGCGCCGTTGTAGGGCATCTTGCGTTCGCGGCGCTCGAGCTTCTCGCCCTTGTGGACGATGCGATCGAAGGCATCGCGCGTGCGCTGGTCGGCGTGCGCCTGCGCGGCCAGCGGGCTCTCGTCGGACCAGCCGAAGCGGCGCACGGTGAACTGCTTGCCGGCCACGCTCTCCTGGATACGGCCTTCGGCCCAGAACTGGGGAACGATCATCGACTCAAGCCTTTCCGGCAATCAACAACCAGGCCATGACCGCCGCCAGCACGATGATCAACGCCGGCAGCCATTTGTAGCCGTCGCCATGCACGCGGCCCGGTTCGTCCATCTGGCGGCGGGGCATGTGCTGGGTCAGGGGGCTGAAACTTCCGAGCGCCGGATCGTCATGGTTGTCGACCAGCCGCTTGGCCGCGGACAGGCTCAGGCCCGTGGCTTCGCGCGTGAGGCGGATGGCCTCGATCTTGTTGCCCTGCGCCAGGGCTGCGAGTGCGATGGAGGGCATGGAGGCGAAGCCGCGGTCCTGCATGGCGGCGGCAGGCGCACCGCGTCCGCTGGCTTCGCCTTCCCCCCGCTCCAGCCTGTCGGCGTAGCGATCGACAGCGTCCTTGGCCGACTTGAGGTCCACGCCCGTGCGGGCGCGCACGATCTTGATGGCCTCGATCATCCTGCCGCGCTGCAGCGCCAGGACGGCGTCGGGCGGAAGCTCCTCCATGAATATCTCCTGTGTGGCTGGCTATTTACTTATGTTTAATAGCTTATTGCGCTTGTCAGGCGGGCGCCAGAGCCACTTTTTCATTAAGTGCGACACGACCGGCCTCGATGGTGATGCGTCGCTCGCATCGGGCCGCGATGCCCCGGTCGTGGGTGACGAGCACGAGCGTGGTGCCGAGTTCGCGATTGAGGTCGAACATCAGCCGCATCACCTGCTCGCCGGTGGCGAAGTCGAGGCTGCCGGTGGGCTCATCGGCCAGCAGCAGCGCCGGTTGCACCACGAAGGCGCGGGCCAGCGCCACGCGCTGCTGCTCGCCGCCCGAGAGCACCTTGGGGTAGTGCCCGAGCCGCTGGCCGAGGCCAACGCGGCCGAGCATTTCGGTGGCAGCCTTGCGCGCATCCTTGCGGTTGGCCAGCTCCAGCGGCAGCATCACGTTTTCGAGCGCGCTCAGGTTGCCGAGCAGTTGAAAGCTCTGGAACACAAAGCCCACGCGCTGCGCGCGCACGGCGGCGCGCTCATCCTCGTCGATGGCGAAGATGTCTTCGCCGGCGATGCGCACCGTGCCGCTCGTGGGCGTGTCCAGCCCCGCGATGATCGACAGCAGCGTGCTCTTGCCGGAGCCCGAGGCGCCGACGATGGCTGCGGTTTCCCGCGCGCCGAGGGTGAAATCGATGTCCTGCAGAATGTCCAGCGTGCCGGCCGAATCGGTGACGGACTTGAAGACATGCTCGACGGCGACAATTGCATCAGACGGGGGTTGGGACATGGAAAGGCTTTGGTTTTGAATCGACGTGACTTTATCTTGACCACCGCCGCGCTCGGCAGCGCGGGGCTATGGACGACCGCGGCGCAGGCCCAGGCTCAGGCCCAAGTACCGATGGCTGGCAAGCCGGTGATCCTGGTGCTCGGCGATTCGCTGAGCGCAGAGTACGGCCTCAAGCGCGGCGAAGGCTGGGTACCCTTGCTGGAAAAAAGGCTTGCGCAGCAGAAGATCGCGGCCACCGTGGTCAACGCCAGCATAAGCGGCGACACCAGCTCCGGCGGGCGCTCGCGCCTTGCTTCGCTGCTGGCGCAGCACAAGCCCAGCCACGTGGTGCTGGAGCTCGGCGCCAACGACGCGCTGCGCGGCCTGCCGCTCTCCGACACCGAAAGCAACCTGATGCAGATCACCAAGGCCGCGCAGGCCGCGGGCGCGAAGGTGCTGATCGTCGGCATCCAGGTGCCGCCGAACTACGGCGGCGACTACACGCGGCGCTTCGAGGCGGTGTTCTCCAAGGTGGCGGGCGCGACCAAGTCCGCGCTCGTACCCTTCCTGCTCAAGGGCGTGGCCGATGCGCCTGACGCGCTCTCGCTGTTCCAGGCCGACCGCATCCACCCGACGGCCGCGGCGCAGCCGCAACTGCTGGACAACGTCTGGCCCGAGCTGCGCAAGCTGCTGCCGAAATAATCAAGAAAAAAGCCGCCGCAGGCGCGGGCCTGCGGCGGCTTCTTGATGGGTACGCCAGGAGCGGATCAACCGTTCTTGGTGGGCAACTCGGGCACCGTGGGTGGATCGCGTTCGAGCGAGGCCACATCGGTTTCCGGATCTCCGGGGGCCAAGCCGTCGCTGCTCGGATTGAGTTTGCGGTTCGCCTTTTCCCGGAGCTTTTCTTCCTTCTTCTTCTTCTTGGCCAGCTCTTTCTGGCGCTTCTCGTAGCCGTAATTGGGTGTTGCCACTGCTTCTCCTTGGGCGAGGCAGTCAGGGTGACTGCGCGTGGCCTACTGTAAGCGATAACGGTGCAGTCCCAAGACGGTACCCACTGACGCTCCCAGAGAGTGAGAAGCGATTTTTTACATCCGCGCCAGCGCCTGCTGCAAGTCGGCGCGCAGGTCCTCCACGTCTTCGAGGCCGATCGAAAAACGAACGAGCGTGCCCTTGTAAGGCCAGCGTGCCACGGAGGCATCGCGCATCAGGCCGATGTCGTACGGCACCACCAGGCTGATGGGACCGCCCCACGAATAGCCGAGGCGGAACAGCTGCAGGCTGTCGCAGAAGCGGTCGACCTGCTCGGTGCTGTAGCGCTCGTCGAACACCACCGAGAACAGGCCTGCGGCCAGGTCGGTCTCGCCGCACAGCGCGCGCCAGTGCACGTGCCCGGGCGAGTCTTCGAGCGCGGGGTGCAGCACCTGCGCGATCTCGTCGCAGCCGTTGAGCCAGCCGGCCAACTCGCGCGCCGCGCGGTCGTGAGCGGCATAGCGCAACGCGATGCTGGGCAGCGAGCGCAGCAGCGTCTCTACGTCGCCCACGCCGATGCCGAAGCCCATGCGCATGTGCGTGAGCTTGAGCGCGCGGTGCAGCCGCTCGTCGCGCGTGATCACGCTGCCCATGAGCACGTCGCCGCCGCCGCTCGGGTACTTGGTGAGCGCGTGCACCGAGATGTCGACGCCCTGCCCGCTGTCGTTGAAATCGAAAGGCGCAAAGGCCAGGCCCGCGCCCCAGGTGTTGTCGAGCGCGGTCATCACGCCGCGCGCGCGGCAAACGTTCACGAGCGCAGGCAGGTCGGGAAACTCCATCGTCACCGAACCCGCCGCCTCGACCCAGACCAGCCGCGTGCGGTCCGACAGCTTGGCCGCGAGGTCGGCCGGATTCATCGCGTCGTACATGCGATGGGTAATGCCGAAATTCGCCAGTTCGCCGGTGGCCAGCGCCTTGTTGGGGCCGTAGGCGTTGTCGGGGATCAGCACCTCGTCGCCGGTCTTGAGGAAGGCGAATGACACCAGCGAGATGGCCGCAAGCCCGCTGGGCACGAGCAGGCATTCGGTGCCGCCTTCGAGCGTGGCCAGGCGCTCTTCGAGCGTGAAGGTGGTGGGCGTGCCGTGCAGGCCGTAGGTGTAGCCGGCCTTGGTGCGCCAGTCGCGCGCGCGCATGGCGGCCACGTCGGCGAAGAACACGGTCGATGCCTTGAACACGCCGGGCTGCGGCGCGGCGAAGGTGGCTGGCGGAACGTAGGGGTGGTGGATCAGGGTCGTGGAAGGCTTGCTCATGGAGCGATGCTAGCGCGAGCGCCGCATCCGGGGATTTCGCGGGCGGGGTGATTGCGCCGCGTGGCGGCTCGGCAGACACTTCCCGCGTCATGCAGCTGACCCGACCACCCTCCCCTCATCTGCGGCCCTTTGTGCGGCTCCTGTGGGCCTCCGCGCCCGATGAGCCGCACGAGGGACAGCCGGGCGCGCGCGAACACGTGCTGCCCACGGGTGGCATGCACCTCGTGTTCCGGCTTTCGGGGCCGCCCTTGCGCCTGTTCCAGGACGATGCCGATGCGCGGGGCTTCACGGTGGGCCATGCCATGGTGGGCGGAGCCCGCTCGGCGTTTTTCGTGCGCGACGTGTCGGTGCAAACGCGCTCGGTCGGCGCCATGCTGCAGCCGGGCGCGGCCAAGGCGCTGCTCGGTGTACCCGAGGACGCGCTGGCCGACCGCCACACCCCGCTGGATGCGCTCTGGGGCGTGGACGCAGACTTCGCGCTAGAGCAGCTCCACGGCACCGACTCGCTGGCGCGGCAACTAGCGATCGCCGATGCCCTGCTGGGCGCACGCCTCGCCGCCTCCGCCATGCACGGACTGCATCCTGCGGTGGCGCAGGCACTGGCCAGCATGGCAAGCGCGAGCGCCCGTGACGACGATGCGCAGGCCGGCGCCATCCGCGAACTGGTGAAGCAAAGCGGCTACAGCCACCGGCGCTTCATCGCTCTGTTCCGCGGCATGACTGGCCTGGCGCCCAAGCAGTACGCGCGCATGCTGCGCTTCGACCGCGTGATCGGGCAGTTCGCCATGGACCCCACCCAGCCCTGGGTCGATCTGGCGCTGCAGGCCGGCTACAGCGACCAGGCGCACTTCAACCGCGATTTCCTGGCCATCGCCGGCATGTCGCCGCAGGCGTACCGGCGGGCAGCGCCAGCATCGTCCCGGCATGTGCGAATCTGACTACGAGCCCGCAGGTCAAATTTGTTCAAGACCTGAAAAGCAACGGTCGCCAGAATCGCAGCCGTCTCATCAACCCGACTGGACAAGAGCATGGCCATCCACGAACTGTTTCCGTACCTCTGCGTCCACGATGCCGGCGCAGCCATCGAGTTCTATTGCAAGGTCTTCGAAGTGAAGGAAATCTTTCGCCTGACCGAGCCGAGCGGTCGCATCGGCCATGCGGAGCTGGACTTCAACAATGGCGCGATCCTGATGATCTCGGACGAATTTGCCGAATTCAACATCCACAGCGCAAAGACGCTGGGCGGCACGGCCGTCACGTTGCACCTGCACGTGGACGATGCCGACGCGGTGGTGGCGCGCGCGGTCGCCGCGGGCGCCACGTTGAACATGGCGCCGCAGGATCAGTTTTATGGGGAACGTTCCGGCGTCTTTCACGACCCATTCGGCCATCGCTGGAACGTGGGGCACAGCATCGAGAAGCTGACGCCGGAAGAAATGCAGCGGCGCTATACCGCGATGCTCAGCGACGCCGGGTGAGCCGGCAGCGCTGCTTATTGCCGAAGGGTCGGCCGATGGATCAGACCGACCACTTCTCGATCAGCTTCTCGGCGCCCATGGAGTCGTAGCCTTCGAAGGGCTGGTGGATCCACGGGTTGGTGGCAAGGAATTCCACCTGGTAGTCGGGCGTGAAGGTCGACAGCGCCTTGGTCCAGATCACCGCGCTGCGCAGCTCGGTGATGGGCGGGTAGTTGTTGCGCAGCATGTCCATCACGGCATGCAGCGTGTGGCCCGAGTCGGCCAGGTCGTCCACCAGCAGCACGCGGCCGGCAATCTCGCCCTTGGGCGTGGTGATGAAGCGGGCGATGTCGAGGTGGCCCTGCACCGTGCCGGCGTCGGCGCGGTACGAGCTGGTCGACATGATCGCCAGCGGCTTGTCGAAGATGCGCGAGAGCACGTCGCCAGGGCGCATGCCGCCGCGCGCCAGGCACAGGATGGTGTCGAACTGCCAGCCCGACTGATGCACCTTGATCGCGAGCTTTTCGATCAGGTTGTGGTACTCGTCGTAGCTGACGTAGAGATGCTTGCCGTCTTCGGTCAACATGGTTCTTCTTTTCCTCTTCAGTCGGCCAGGTAGGGGTGGCGCATCATGATCGTGTGGTCGCGGTCGGGGCTGGTCGACACCATGTGGATCGGCACGCCAGTGACCTGCTCGATGCGCTGCAGGTACAGGCGCGCATTGATCGGCAGCTTGTCGTATTGCGTGACGCCGACGGTGCTTTCGCTCCAGCCTTCGAGGGTCTCGTAGATCGGCGTGCAGCGCTCGATCTCGTCAGCGCCCATCGGCAGGATGTCGGTGATTTCGCCGTCGAGTTCGTAGCCGGTGCACAGCTCGAGCTTTTCGAGGCCGTCCAGCACGTCGAGCTTGGTGATGCACAGGCCCGACAGGCCGTTGACCTGCGCCGAGCGCTTGAGCAGCGCGGCGTCGAACCAGCCGCAACGGCGGCTGCGGCCAGTGGTCACGCCCTTTTCGGCGCCCACGGTGCTCATGTGGTAGCCCGGGGTGCCGGGCGTGGCCCAGTCGAGTTCGGTGGGGAACGGACCGCCGCCCACGCGCGTGCAGTAGGCCTTGGTGATGCCGAGGATGTAATGCAGCATGCCCGGGCCCACGCCCGAACCGGCAGCGGCATTGCCGGCCACGCAGTTGCTGGAGGTGACGTACGGGTAGGTGCCGTGGTCGACGTCGAGCAGCGTGCCCTGCGCGCCTTCGAACAGCAGGTTGGCGCCGTTCCTGTGCGCGTCGTTCAGCTCGCGCGAAACGTCGGCCATCATGGGCTTGAGCAGCTCGGCGTGCCTCATGGCCTCGTTGAAGACTTCGTCGAAGTCGATGGCCGGGGCGCTCAGCACCTGCGTCAGCACGTGGTTGTGCAGGTCGAGCAACACGCGCAGCTTGGCCGCGAAACGCTCGGGGTGCTTCAGGTCCTGCACGCGCAGGGCGCGGCGGGCGATCTTGTCTTCGTAGGCAGGGCCAATGCCGCGGCCGGTGGTGCCAATTTTTTCGATGCCGCCCTTTTCGCGGTAGGCCTCGCGCGCGATGTCCAGCGCGGCGTGGAACGGCAGGATCAGCGGGCAGGCCTCGCTGATGCGCAGGCGCGAACGCACCTCGACGCCAGCCTTCTCCAGCCCTTCGATTTCCTCGAACAGCTTGGCGGCCGACAGCACCACGCCGTTGCCGATGTAGCACTTGACGCCGGGCCGCATGATGCCGCTCGGGATCAGGTGCAACGCGGTTTTCACACCGTTGATGACCAGCGTGTGGCCCGCGTTGTGGCCGCCCTGGAAGCGGACCACGCCCTGGGCGCTTTCCGTCAGCCAGTCGACCAGCTTGCCTTTGCCCTCGTCGCCCCATTGGGTGCCGACGACGACCACGTTTCTTCCGGTGGTTACGCTCATGCTCGTTCCATTACTTCAAAAATTCAGATCGCTCGGACAGTCCACTGGCCAGCTTGCTCGACGAGCTCGCGGTCGCAGTGGAATTCATCAACTTCGCTGCCATGGCCCGGCAGCACGCAGACTACCGTTTCGCCGGCCTTGCGCAATTGGGCAATTGCCTGACGCAGCCCGGCCGCGTCGCTCCAAGGTGCACGGATGGCGGCGCGCAGCGGGCGGGCCGGCAGCACGCCGACCAGTTCGCGCACGTCGAGGCTGAAGCCGACCGCCGGACGGTTGCGGCCGAACACGGCCCCCACTTCGTCATAGCGGCCGCCGCGCACCAGCGAATCGGCCGCGCCGGGCACGTAGATGCCGAAGCGCATGCCGCTGTAATACGCATAGCCGCGCAGGTCGGCCAGGTCGAAGCTGATCTGGCGACCGGCCACGCCCTGCAAACCGGCGGCGAGCTGCTTCAGGTCGGCCAGGGCAGCACCCACGGCGGGCGTGCCTTTCAGGGCCTTGGCGGCCTCGTCGAGCACCGACGCGTCGCCGTACAGCTGGATGAGGGCACGCAGCCCCTCGCGCGAGGCGGCGGGGAAATCCTTGGTGAGCGATTCGAGTTCACTCGCGTCCTTGGCGGCCAGCGCTGCATGCACCCGGGCCAGCGCGGCCGCATCGACCGGCACGCCAGCGAACAAGGCGCGCACGATGCGAGCATCGGCCAAGTCGACGATCACGCCGTCGCGCAGGCCGGCGGCATCGAGGCAGTCGAGCGCCAGCAGCAAGGTTTCGATGTCCGCTTCGAGACCGGCATGGCCATAGATCTCGGCGCCGAACTGCAGGGGCTCACGGGTGGCGTGCGGGCGATCAGGCCGGGTGTGGAGCACCGGACCGCAATAGCACAGGCGGGCAACACCGTCACGGTTCAGCAGGTGGGCATCGATGCGCGCCACCTGGGGGGTGGTGTCGGCACGCAGGCCCATGCTGCGGCCGGAAAGCTGGTCGACAAGCTTGAAGGTTTGGAGATCGAGCGCCTCGCCGGTGCCCGAGAGCAGCGATTCGAGATGCTCGAGCAGCGGCGGCATCACCAACTCGTAGCCATAGCCACGGGCGGTATCGAGCAGCTGGCGTCGAAGTTCTTCGATGTGGCGCGCCTCGGAGGGCAGCACATCGGCAATGTGATCCGGGAGGACCCAGGCGGACATGGGGATCGGGGGCGTGGTTAAACCGGGATTCTACCGGGACCGCGACCAGCCCAAGACTAGGCCAGGATCCAGAGCAGTATCAACCCCAGCAGGATGCTGCAAAGTCCGAAGAAACGAAGCTGGCCGTCGCGCAGCTGCATGAGCTGCCCGAAGCCGCGCCGCCACCCTCCCGGCGAGACGAAAGGCAGGATGCCTTCGATCACCAGGACGAGCGCCAATGCGCTCCAGAAAGTGTCGGCGCTCACGGCTCCTGGCGAAGAATCAACGACGAGGCGCGTTGGTGGTCGAGCCCGAGCCTTGCATGGCGCGGAAGAAGTCCGACGATGGGTCGAGCACCATCACGTCGCTCTTCTTGTTGAAGCTCTGCTTGTAGGCATCGAGGCTTCGGTAGAACTGCGCAAACTGCGGATCGCGGCCGAAGGCTTCGCTGTAAGCGGAAGCGGCCTGGGCATCACCCTCGCCCTTGATCTTCTGGGCGTCGCGGTAGGCGTTCGCCACGATCACCTCGCGTTGGCGATCGGCATCGGCGCGAATCTTTTCGCCTTCAGCCGTACCAGTCGAACGCAGCTCGTTGGCCACGCGCTTGCGCTCGGCTTCCATGCGGCGATAGACCGATTCGGTGATGGCTTCCACGTAGTCGACACGCGTGATGCGCACGTCGACCACGTCCACGCCCCAAGGCTTGGCACCCTTCACCACCGACAGCACTTCGCGCTGCACGTCGGCCATGAGGGCTTCGCGGCGCACCGAGATCAGGTCGCGCACGGTGCGCTTGTTGATGTTCTCCTGGAACGCATTGCGCACCACGCGGTTGAGCTGCATTGCACCGGCGTTCTCGTCGAGGCCGACGTTACGGATGTAGGCCTGCGGGTCGGAGATGCGCCAGCGCACGTACCAGTCGATCACCACGCGCTGCTTCTCGGCGGTGAGCATGGGCTCGGTGTCCACGCTCGACAGCGTCAGCAGGCGCTTGTCGATGTACGACACGTTCTGGAACGGCGGCGGCAGCTTGAAGTTCAGGCCGGGCTCGGTAATGACCTGCTTGATCTGGCCGAGGGCATAGACCACGCCGAACTGGCGCTGGTCGACCACGAAGAGGGTCGAGCTTGCCAGCACGAGCAGCACGAGGATCGACGTGGCGATGAATCCGATTCTGTTCATATTCTTTCGGGCCTTTCTCAACGCACGTCGCGGTCACGCGAGCGGCCATCGCGGCCACGCACATCGGTCGTCGCGGGGGCCACCGGGATCACCGAGGACTGGGCCGGCGCGGTGCCGGCAACGTTGGGACTGGCCGCATCGACCGGGGTGGCCGCGGCGGCGCCGCTGTTGCCGCTCATCTGCATGAGCTTGTCGAGCGGCAGGTACAGCAGGTTCGAGCCCTGCTTGCTGTCGACCAGCACCTTGGTCGTGCTGGCGTAGATCTGCTGCATGGCGTCGGTGTACATGCGGTCGCGCGTCACCTGCGGGGCTTTCTGGTATTCAGCCAGCACCGCGCTGAAGCGGCCTGCATCACCCTGGGCCTGCGCCACGATCCGCGCCTTGTAGGCTTCGGACTCTTCCTTCAGGCGCGAAGCCGTACCAGTGGCGAGCGGTACCACGTTGTTGGCATAGGCCTGCGCATCGTTCTTGGTGCGCTCGCGCTCCTGGCCGGCCTTGAGCACGTCGTCGAACGCGGCCTGCACCTGCTCGGGCGGACGCACGCCGCCCTGCTGCAGGTTGATGCCGACGACTTCGACGCCGATCTTGTAGCGGTCGAGGATGGTCTGCATCAGCGCACGCACGCGCGGTGCGATCTGGTCGCGCTCTTCGGCCAGCGCGGCGTCCATCTTCATCTTGCCTACCACCTCGCGCACGGAGGTTTCGGCCACCTGCACGACGGTGTCGGCGGGCGACTTGCTCTCGTAGAGCCATGCGCGCGGGTCGCTCAGGCGGTACTGCACGGCGAACTTGATTTCGACGATGTTCTCGTCTTCGGTCAGCATGGCCGATTCGCGCAGGCCGGTGGAGCGCACGATGGCATCGCGGCCCACGTCGGCGGAGCGGATCTGCGTGGTCACCACCACTTCGTGGCGCTGAATGGGGTACGGCAGGCGCCAGTTGAAGCCTGCACCCACGGTGCTCTTGTAGCTGCCGAACTGCGTGACGACGGCCTGCTGGCCTTCGTTCACGATGAAGAAGCCGGTGCCGAGCCAGATCAGGACGGCCACTGCGGCCACGAGGCCGAGGCCGAATCCTGCGTTTTTCATGTCGGGCCTGTAGCCGTTGCCACCACCGCCGCTGCTGCCGCCGTTGGGACGGTTGCCGCCACCCTTGCCGCCGAAGAAGCCACCGAGCTTGCGATTGAGGTCGCGCCAGAGTTCGTCGAGGTCAGGCGGGCCCTGGTTGGGGCCTTGTCCGCGGGGACGGTTGTCGTTGCTGTTGTTGTTGCCCGGAGGCGGGGGCGTCGGTGCGCCGGGGGGATTGGCATCGGGGGGGCGGTTGCCGGCCGGGCGGTCGCCGTTGGAGGACGACGGCTCGTCGCCGCGCCCCCATCGGCCATCGTTCAGGTTGAACATGCCCAGAAACCCTCTCCGCGCTGGCTTTGAATTCATTCGCTTCGTTCTCTTGTCAGTGGCGGGATTGTGCCCAATCAATCGGCTGCATCGTGCAATTCAGCGTTTGCCCCAGGGGTCATCGTATCGGCTACGGAACCCGACTGCCGGGCGAGCTCGGCGCGCAGCAGCGGCACGCCCTCGCCGCTCTTGGCGCTGAGGAAGATGCGGGGGACCTGCACGCCGTCGATTTCCATCTCGTCCTGCAGATGCAGCGGATGTTGCGCGCTTTCAAGGGCGTCGAGCTTGTTGAATACCAAAAGCTGCGGAACGGTGTCGGCACCGATCTCGCGCAGCACCGCCTGCACCTCGGCCATCTGCTCGGGGTAATGCGGGTTGGAGGCGTCGATCACGTGCAGCAGCAGGTCGGCGTCGACCGCCTCCTGCAGCGTGGCCTTGAAGGCATCGACCAGGCCGTGCGGCAGGTCGCGGATGAAGCCCACGGTGTCGGAGATCGATACCTGCCGCCTCCGTCCATCTTCGGTATTGCCCAGGTAGAGGTTGCGCGTGGTGGTATCGAGCGTGGCGAACAGCTGGTCGGCCGCATAGGCGCGGGCCTTGACCAGCGCATTGAACAGCGACGACTTGCCCGCGTTGGTGTAGCCCACCAGGGAGATGTTGAAGGTCTCGCGGCGCTCGCGCTGGCGGCGCTGCGTGCCGCGCTGCTTCTGCACCTTGGCGAGACGCTCGCGTGTGCGCTTGATCGACTCGCTGATCATCCGGCGGTCGAGCTCGATCTGCTTTTCACCCGGGCCGCCGCGCACCCCGGCGCCGCCGGTCTGGCGCTCCAGGTGGGACCAGCGGCGGACCAACCGCGTGCTCAGGTACTGCAGGCGAGCCAGCTCGACCTGCAGCTTGCCTTCGTGCGAACGCGCGCGCTGGGCGAAGATCTCGAGGATGAGGAAGGTCCGGTCGTAGACGGCAACGTCGAGCTGGCGCTCGAGGTTGCGCTGCTGCGCGGGGCTCAGGGCCTGGTCGAAGATGACCTCGCTCGCCCTGTACAGGGCAGCCAGCTCCTTGATTTCTTCGGCCTTGCCGCTGCCAACGAACAATGCCGCATCGGGCGCCTTGCGCTTGCACGCAAGACGGGCGACGGGCGTCAGGCCCGCGGTCTGCGCAAGCAGGCCGAGTTCCTCGAGTTCGCTGTCGAAATGGGGCAGCCCGAAATCGACGCCGACGAGAACGGCGGCGCCTTCCTGGCGGGGGATCAGTTCAGACAAGCGGGATCAGAAATTGGGAAAAAGCGCGGCAGCAGAGCTGCCGCGCTCCGCGCGATCAGGCTGCGGCGTCGTCGTTCTCGGCAGCCGAGAAGTTGACGGCACGACCCGGCACGATGGTGGAAATGGCGTGCTTGTAGACCATTTGCGTCACCGTATTGCGAAGCAACACGACGTACTGGTCAAAAGACTCGATCTGGCCCTGCAGCTTGATACCGTTCACCAAATAAATGGAAACCGGCACGTGCTCACGACGCAGGGTGTTCAGAAACGGGTCTTGCAGAAGTTGCCCTTTATTGCTCACGATATTCTCCGTGTTCAAGAGTAGTTGTTGGAGAGATGACCTTAACACAGGGTTTCTGCGCTGCAGCAATCGGGGTCAAAAGCCTTGAGAAAATAACGGTTCTCAAAAGGCGGAACTTCCACTCCTGCTGCAACTCATTGGCCGCCATCGGCGGCCAAGCTCCCTCAATCGTCCTTGTCGGCAAATGGATTGTGCGAGCTCTTGAACTCGATGCGCAAGGGGGTACCCACAAGGTCGAATTCCTTGCGGAAGCGCCCCTCGAGGAAGCGCTTGTAAGCGTCGGTGACATGCTCCAGCGAATTCCCGTGGATCACGATCACCGGCGGGTTCATACCCCCCTGATGCGCATAGCGCAGCTTGGGGCGGTACATGCCGCCACGCTTGGGCGCCTGGAACTGCACCGCCTCCAGCAGCAGGCGTGTCAGCACCGGGGTCGACATCTTGCGCGTGGCCGACTTGTGGGCCTGCGCAATCGCCTGCCACACCGGGCCCAGGCCCTGGCGCTTGATGGCCGAGATGAAATGCAGCGCCGCGAACTTCAGGAACGGCAGCCGGGTCTCGATCTGCCGCTGGATCTGCTCGCGCTGGTAGCTGTCGACCGCGTCCCACTTGTTGATGGCGATCACCACCGCGCGGCCACTCTCGAGGATGTAGCCGGCAATGTGCGCATCCTGGTCGGTCACGCCCTGCGTGGCGTCGAGCAGCAGCAGCACGACATTGGCCGACTCGATGGCCTGCAGCGTCTTGACCACCGAGAACTTCTCGATCGCCTCGAACACCCTGCCCTTGCGGCGCAGGCCGGCCGTGTCGATCAGCTCGAAGCGCTGGCCGTTTCGCTCAAAAGGCACGGAGATGGCGTCGCGCGTGGTGCCCGGCATGTCGAAGGCCACCAGGCGCTCTTCACCCAGCCAGGTGTTGATCAGCGTGGACTTGCCCACATTGGGCCGGCCGGCCACGGCCAGCTTGATCGGCTTGTTGACCTCGTCCTCGTCCGTCTCGTCGTCGGGATCAGGCAGGTTCAGCGGCTCCAGCGCAAGCTCGACAAGGTCGCGCATGCCCTGCCCGTGCGCAGCCGACACGCCATGCACGTCGCCGAAGCCGAGTTCGTAGAAGTCGACCAGCTTGGTGCCGTCGTGCATGCCCTCGGCCTTGTTGGCCGCCAGCACACAGGGCTTGCCAAGGCGGCGCAGTTCGTTGGCAATGTCGTGGTCTTGAGCCGAGAGGCCCTCACGAGCGTCGACCACGAAGATCACCACGTCGGCCTCGGCCACGGCCTGCCGAGTCTGCTTGGCCATTTCCTTGTAGATACCGCTGCCCGCGTCAGGCTCGAAGCCGCCGGTGTCAATCACGATGAACTCGTGCTTGCCCAAGCGGCCGTTGCCGTAGTGACGGTCGCGCGTGAGTCCGGCGAAGTCGGCGACGATGGCGTCGCGCGTCTGGGTCAGGCGGTTGAAGAGGGTCGATTTGCCAACGTTGGGCCGCCCGACCAGGGCCACGACCGGCTTCATGGCCGGCCTTTCGATGGCTCGGTATTCATGGTCGGGCCTTGGAAAAAGAAAGAAAAGTTATTCAGGGCGATAGCCAAAAACGCCACCCTTGGCAGTCACCACCACGACCGTGTTGCCGGCCAGTACCGGCGTGACGGTGATGGCCGAGCCATCGGGCGTGATGCGATTGAGCAGCGCACCGTCTTCGCGCGAGACGAAATGCAGCGTGCCGGTGTCTTCGCCGACGATCAGCGAACGGCCCACGGCCAGCGGTGCGGTGAGGTTGCGACTCTTGAAGCGGCTCATCTGCCAGGCGCGTTCACCATCGGCACGACGCCAGGCCACGACGCTGCCGTCGGACTCTGTGCCATAGACAAAACCACTGTCGCCGCTGACGCCGTCCGCGCCCGAAGCCGGCTTGCTCCAGACCAGCGAACCGCGTACGGTTTCAACACAGCCGACGCTGGCGTAATAAGCGCGGGCGCAAACCGTGTCGCCAAAGCGGCTCACGCTGCCGGTCAGGTCGACCAGGCGCTCCACGTCATTGGTGCCGCGCGGAGCCGCAATGGGCGACTCCCAGCGCGAGGTGCCGTTGGCGGGGTTGATGCCGACCAGACGGCCGCCGATGCCGGCCACCAGCGTGTCGCCCACGGCGATGAGCACGCCCGACTTGCGCAGCACCAGGTTTTCTCCGGCGCGCTGCTGGATCCAGAGGCGACGGCCGCTCTGGCCGTCCCAAGCGCTGATGCTGCGGTCGGCGGTCTGCACGAACACGCGGCGGCCTGCCACCAGCGGTGCGGTGAAAGCCTGGGCCGAGAGCTTCTGCTTCCACAGGACCTTGCCGTTCTCGATGGCGACCAGCTCGTTGCTGGTGGTGACGACCGCGGCCATCGACCCGTCGCTGCCAACACCTGCAGCCAGCGGAGCACCGGCGCTGACGCGCCAGGTTTCGCGGCCAGCACGGGCGTCGATGGCGACCACCGTGCCGTCGCTGCCAGCCACGGTAACCGTGTCGCCGCTGACGTCGGTGCTGAGCGGGAACTGGACATCGGGGATGCGCACAGTCCAGGCCTGGCGCACGCCCATCAGGGCCGGGTTGGCAGGCAGCTCGGCCGGCTTCGGCTTGCTGGTGCCAGAACAGGCGGCGAGAAACGCGACCAAAACAAGAGCTGATCCCGCACGCAGGGCGGTCGATTCAGGCATGAAACGCTTGAAATTCATGATGCGGTCAGGGAGTTTTGGGGGCTGCGGGGGTAACGGTGACGACGGGCGCCAGGCTCTTGGGATCGACACCGACCGCGTTGAGCTTGATTTCAACCAGACGGCGATAGTCCGAGGTGGCGCCAAGGCCGGTCCACGCCTTGCGGTATTCGGTCTGTGCTTCAGCGCGCTTGCCTTGAGCCAGGTAGATGTCGCCCTTGCGGTCGGCTACCAGCGGTTCGAATTCCTTGGGCACGCTGCCGTCGAGCTGCTTGAGAGCATCGTCGTAAGACTTGCTGTCGAGCAGTTCAGCTGCCAGCCGCAGCCGGGCGATGGCCTTGTAGCCGGGGTCGATGGCATTCTGCGCGACCCATTCGAGCTCGGCGCTCGAGCCTGCGGCATTGCCCTTCTCGTACAGCGTCTTGGCGACCAGCAGGCCGGCCTGTTGCGCGTAGGCGGTGCCGGCGAAGCGCTTCTTCATGTCGTCGAGCACGAGAGCGATGCGTGCCGGGTCGCCCGCCTGCGCCGTCTTCTCGATCTCGTCGTAGAGCGACGAGGCCTGCGCCGCCTTGTTGCGGCCATACCATTGCCAGCCGTTCCAGGCCACGAAGGCGCCAGCGACGAGCAGCACGACCGAAGTGATCAGGGTGCCGTATGTATTCCAGAAATGCTTGAGCTGGTCGAGCTGTTCCTGTTCTTCGAGATCGAGATGGGTTGCCATGCGCTGTCAGTTGTTGGGAGCCGGCGATTGTAGGGTGGCGGCCCAGGCGGCCACTTCAGCAAGTGGCCGGGAGGTTTGCGCGCCGCTTCCGTCGCGCAGCGCCTTGAGAGTCACTTCGCCGCGTGCAAGTTCATCGGCGCCGAAGATCAGGGCGTAGGTGGCGCCGCTGTTGTCGGCCCGCTTGAACTGCGACTTGAAGCTGCCGAGGCCATCCGCCGTGGCGGCGTGCATCTGCACACGCACGCCGGCGTCACGCAACTGCTGCAGCGTGCGCAGCGCCACCGGCATGGCGGAAGCATCGGGCACGACGGCATAGACATCGGGGGCCCGTACCGGGATCTGGGTGCCCTGCTCCTTCATGAGGTCGAGCACGCGCTCCACGCCGATCGCCCATCCCACTGCAGGCGCAGGCTTGCCGCCGAGTTGCTCGAACAGGCCGTCATAGCGGCCGCCGGCGCACACCGTGCCCTGCGAGCCGAGCCGGTCGGTCACGAACTCGAACACGCTGAGGTTGTAGTAGTCGAGGCCGCGCACGAGGCGCGGGTTGATGGTGTAGGCAACGCCGTTGGCATCGAGGATGGCCTTCAACCCCTCGAAGTGCGCCAGCGATTCGGCACCGAGGAAATCCATCAGTCTCGGCGCCGACTCGACCACGTCCTTCATCGCCGGATTCTTGGTGTCGAGGATGCGCAGCGGGTTGCTGTGCAGGCGGCGCTTGCCGTCCTCGTCTAGCTTGTCGGCATGTGCCTCGAAGTGCGCGATGAGCTGGGCACGGTGCTGCGCCCGCTCTGCCGGTTGGCCAAGGCTGTTGAGTTCCAGCCGCACGTCGGTCAGGCCGATCGCCTTCCAGAGCGCGCTCGCGAGCAGGATCAATTCAGCGTCGACGTCGGGACCGGCAAAGCCCAGCGCCTCGACGTCGATCTGGTGAAACTGCCGGAAACGCCCGCGCTGCGGCTTCTCGCGCCGGAACATCGGCCCGATGGCCCACAGGCGCTTGCCGCCGTCGTAGAGCATGTTGTGCTCGATCGCGGCCCGCACGATGCCGGCGGTGTTCTCGGGGCGCAGCGTCAGGTGGTCGTTGTCGCCGTATTTGTCCGAACGGTCGTGGAAGGAGTACATCTCCTTCTCGACGATGTCCGTCACTTCGCCGATGCCGCGCACGAACAGCGCCGTGTGCTCGAGGATCGGCGTGCGGACGTTACGGTACGCATAGCGCCCCATCAGATCGCGCACGGTGGCCTCGAGCCATTCCCAGCGCGCCGATTCGGGCGGCAATATGTCGTTCATGCCTTTGACGGCATTCAATTTTTCAGCCATGAGTCTGCGGAGGTGTCAGGCCGCGACAGCGTGTTCGCCGCCGAAGCGCTTTTCGATGTAGGTTTCGACGAGCTGGTGAAACTCGTTGGCGATATTGTCGCCGCGCAGCGTGAGTGCCTTTTCGCCGTCGATGAAGACCGGCGCGGCGGGCGCCTCGCCGGTGCCGGGCAGGCTGATGCCGATGTCGGCATGCTTGCTCTCGCCAGGGCCGTTGACGATGCAGCCCATGACGGCCACCTTCATCGTCTCGACGCCCGGATATTTCTTGCGCCAGACCGGCATCTGCATGCGCAGATAGTCGTCGATCTGCTTGGCCAACTCTTGGAAAGTAGTGCTGGTGGTGCGGCCGCAGCCCGGGCAGGCCGTAACGCTGGGCACGAACACGCGCAGCCCCAATGCCTGGAGGATTTCGGAGGCGATCACCACCTCCTGCGTACGCGACTCGCCCGGCTGCGGCGTGAGCGACACGCGAATGGTGTCGCCGATGCCCTCCTGCAGCAGGATCGACAGCGCCGTGGCCGATGCCACCGTGCCCTTGGTGCCCATGCCGGCCTCGGTGAGGCCCAGGTGCAGCGCATAGTCGCAGCGGCGGGCCAGCTCGCGGTAAACCGAGATCAGGTCCTGCACACCGCTCACCTTGCACGACAGGATGACCTGGTTGCCGGCCATGCCCATCGATTCGGCGAGCTTCGCGGACTCGATGGCCGAGGTGATCAGCGCCTCGTACATCACCTGCTTGGCGTCCCACGGCTCAGCGCGCTGGCTGTTGGTGTCCATCAGGCTGGCGAGCAGTTCCTGGTCGAGGCTGCCCCAGTTGACGCCGATGCGCACCGGCTTGTTCCAGCGCATGGCCGCGTCGATCATCTGGCCGAACTGGCGGTCGCGCTTGTCGCCCTTGCCCACGTTGCCGGGGTTGATGCGGTACTTGCTCAGCGCTTCGGCGCAGGCCGGATAGTCGGTGAGCAGACGGTGGCCGTTGTAGTGGAAGTCGCCGATCAGCGGCACGTCGATGCCCATGCGATCGAGCTGATCGCGGATGTAGGGCACCTGCGCCGCGGCTTCGGGCGTGTTGACTGTGATACGGACCATTTCCGAGCCGGCGATGGCCAGCTCCTTCACCTGGATCGCGGTGCCGATGGCATCCACGGTGTCGGTGTTGGTCATGGACTGCACGCGCACGGGGGCGTCGCCGCCCACCGTGACCACACGCGAGCCCCAGGTCACGCTGGACTGGCGCGAGCGGCGCGCCTTGGGCGCCGCCGATGGAATGGGATCGGGATAGCAGTCGGTCACGATTTCACCTCGAAGCGCGCCACGCCACCGCCGCGCGTGACAGGCGTCAGATCGTAAGGCTTGCCGCTTACCTGCACATCGACCGCCGACGCACGGCCCACCACCACCGACAGTGGCAGCGCGCCCGACAGGCCGACCGTTTCGCCGGCCTGCAGGCTGCGACGCAGCAACTGCTTGCCGCCGGCTTCGGTTACGGTGATCCAGCACTCTTCACGTGCCACGAAAACGAGTTGCTGGCTGCTTGCGCTTGCGGCAGTCGCCATGGGAGCGGCGGGGGCAACCGCAACCGCCGCGGGGGCAGATGGCGCATTGGCAGCGACTGCGGCGGGCGCTTGGCCCACCGGAGCGCTCGGTGCCACAGCCTGCGAGGGCACCGTTTCGGCCACGGCGCCAGTTGCGCTGGCCGAAGCCGGTCCGTTCGCGGGCGCCGATTCCGCATCGGCCTCGCTGCGCGCCGTCAGGCGCGACACGGAAGCACTGATCTGGTCGAACACCGATTGCGGCAACCAGAACAACGCAGCCGCGCCAACCAGCAGCACCAGCACCACGATCAGCAACCCGCGCGAAGGCAGTCCGCTGGAGCGTCCGCTGCTGTTCCAGCGCGGCGTGCCCGAGGTGATGTTCGTCCGAAGGGTCCGGTCGGCCTCGGCCAGCGACACCCTTTGCGTGCTGGGCAGCTTCGCAAGCACGGGCGCCGGGTCGATGCGCAAAGCACGGCAGACACTGCTCGCCAGGGCGCGAGCGAAGACCGGGTCCGGCAGCGAGGCAATGTCGTCTGCTTCAAGCGCCATGAGCTTCTGCGGCGGCACCTTGAGGGCGGCCGCCACCATCTCGATGTGCAGGCCATGGGCCTCGCGCGCTTCGCGCAGCAGGTCGCCGGCGGTCTTGTGCGTGATGTCGCCTTCTTCCAGCGGCAGCGCTGCGGAAGTGCCGAACTCCGAAACCCGATCAGTCATTGAAATTCCCGCGCTCGTACGCTGTTGCCTCCCGCGACTGGGGGAAGCGTCGTTGCAGTTGGCCTCCCAACTGCGCGACTGCCTCGCGGTTGTTCAGCTTTCGTTCGATCTTGATGCCGAGCCAGAGCGTCTCGGCGCTGGCCGAGGCACTGTTGTTGACGCGGCGAATGTAGAACTGCGCGCGCGACCATTCTTCGCGCTGCGCCAGCACCGAAGCAAGGTTGAAGCCAACAACCGGATTGCCGGCGTCGATCTCGTAGGCCTGCATGAGGCTGCGCTCGGCTTGCACGCGCTGCCCGGCCTTGAGCTCGCACACGCCCTGCGTCATGAGCGTCTTGGCGCGGTCGGCATAGCTCGGCACTGCCAGTGCCTCGGTGAACTGCGCAGCCGCATCGCCATAGCGGTTCTGCTGGCACAGCAGCCAGCCGTAGTTGTGGCGTGCGTTGGGGTCGCGCGGATTGATGGCGATGGCACGGCGGAAGCTGTCTTCGGCCATGCCGGCGTCGTCGAGCCGCATGTAGACCAGGCCGCGCAGGTTGTAGGCGTCGGCGTTATTGGGGTCGGCGACCAGCGCCTGCTTGATCTCGTCGAGCGCGACGGTGGTCTGGCCATGCTCGAAATAGCCGGCGGCCAGTTCCATGCGCAGGCGCGCGCGGCGCTGCCGGCTGGACTCGTCGGATTCGGTGACCACCTCGGTCCCCTTGCCCGAACTGGTGTCGGCCAGGCTGGTGGTGGTGGTGCGCGTGTTCACGCAGCCCGCAAGCAGCAATGCCACGGCGACACCCGCGAAACCTGTAGTCAGCATCCGCTGCACATTCGCGGTCGTCGTCGGAATGACCATGCTCATCAGTTCAATGCTCCTGGGGGGCGGCCTTGCGGACCGGATGCAAAACAACGGGGCGCTCGGTTGCACGGCGCTGGGCCATGCGCTCGGCCGCGCGGGTGCGGTCCTTGACGTCGCCGGCGAGCTGGCCGCAGGCGGCGTCGATGTCGTCGCCGCGCGTCTTGCGCACGGTGGTCACGAGACCAGCTTCGCTCAGCGTCCTGGCGAATGCCAGCACGCGCGGCTGCGGCGAACGCAGCAGACCCGAGGCCGGAAACGGGTTGAAAGGAATCAGGTTGAACTTGCACGAGATGCCGTGCGTGCGCACCAGTTCGACGAGCTGCCGCGCATGCTCGGGCTGGTCGTTCACGCCATCCAGCATGCAGTATTCGAAGGTAATGAAATCGCGCGGCGCATGCGCCAGATAGCGCTTGCAGGCCTCGATCAGTTCGGCGATCGGGTATTTGCGATTGAGCGGCACGAGGTCGTCGCGCAGCGCGTCGTTCGGCGCATGCAGCGAAACGGCCATGGCCACCGGGCAATCGGCGCCCAGGCGGTCGATCATCGGCACCACGCCGGAGGTCGACACCGTCACGCGGCGGCGCGACAGCCCGTAGGCGTTGTCGTCGAGCATGGTGCGCAGCGCGGGCACCAGCGCGGAATAGTTCTGCAGCGGCTCGCCCATGCCCATCATCACCACGTTGGAGATGACCCGCTCGTCGCGCTTCAGGTGCTTGCGCAGGAAGTGTTCGGCAAACCAGAGCTGGGCGACGATTTCGCCCGTGCTCAGGTTGCGGCTGAAGCCCTGATGCCCGGTCGAGCAAAAGCGGCAACCGACCGCACAGCCGGCCTGGGACGACACGCACAAGGTGCCACGGTCGTCCTCGGGAATGAATACGGCTTCGACGGCATTGCCGTCACCGACATCGAACAGCCACTTGATCGTGCCGTCCTTGGATTCGTGCTGCGTGATGACCGGCAGGGCCTCCACGCGCGCAGTGGTCGCGAGTTTCTCGCGCAGCGACTTCGCCAGATCGGTCATCTGGGTGAAGTCGCTGGCGCCACGCTGGTGAATCCAGCGGAACAGCTGCGTGGCGCGGAATTTTTTCTCGCCGAGTTTTTCGCAGAACGCAGCCAACCCCTCGAGATCGAAGTCGAGCAGATTGGCCGTGGTCATGGAATCGGTCGAGATGCGGCTTCAGCGTGCGTAGACGTTGAGGCCGGCGAAGAAGAAAGCGACTTCGTTCGCTGCGGTTTCGGCAGCGTCCGAACCGTGCACGGCGTTGGCGTCGATGCTGTCAGCGAAGTCGGCGCGGATGGTGCCGGCGGCTGCCTTCTTGGGGTCGGTGGCGCCCATCAGATCACGGTTCTTGGCGATGGCGTTTTCGCCTTCGAGCACTTGCACGAACACGGGGCCCGAGATCATGAACTCGACGAGGTCCTTGAAGAAAGGACGCTCCTTGTGCACGGCGTAGAACTGTTCGGCTTCGTTGCGCGACAGGTGCACCAGCTTGGCGGCAACGATCTTGAGGCCAGCAGCTTCAAAACGGGAAACGATCTTGCCGATGACGTTCTTGGCAACTGCGTCGGGCTTGATGATGGAGAGGGTACGTTCGATAGCCATTGAAATGCTTCCTGGAGCTTTGATTTTGAAGTGTTTTGTCACAACTGCAACGAATTTGTTGCGTCACATGTCGACAAAGCCTCTGATTTTAACCGGCGCAGCCTTGCGGATTGGTGAAAACCCCGCGAAAGGCCGCGCTCCGACGGCTGGCTTTCAGCGCCCGCGACGGCGTCCGCCGCCGCCTTGGCCGCCCTGACCGCCGAAGCCGCCACCACCGCCCCCGCCTCCACCACGACGCGGGCCTCCGCGCTGCTCC
Source organism: Variovorax sp. YR266 (assembly GCF_900107295.1). Lineage (NCBI taxonomy): Bacteria > Pseudomonadati > Pseudomonadota > Betaproteobacteria > Burkholderiales > Comamonadaceae > Variovorax > Variovorax sp. YR266. The sequence continues at coordinate 271,241 of NZ_FNPM01000006.1, read as the reverse complement.
TTGCGCTGGCGCGAGAAGCTGTCGGCACCGATGTACCCCAACGAGGTCTTCATCGGATCGGGCTGATTGGCGCCGCTCGGTTGACGGTCGTCGCCCTGCTGGCGATTGCCGCCGCCCTGGCGGTTGCCGCTGTTGCCACGGCGTCCTTGCCCCTGGGGCGGGCCGCCATTGCCACCGCCACGATTGGGGCGGGCACCCCGGTCGCCGCGCGGCGGACGGCCATCGCCCAACGGATTCGGAATCGGCGCTTCGCGTCCGCCCTCGTCGCGTGCATCGCGCATGTCGCGCGGCGGCTGGCCACCACCGCCACCATTGCGGTTGCCCCGGCGCTTCTTGTTGCGCCCGTTGCGGCCATTGCCGCCACCGCCCTCTTGCCCGGGGCCGCGCTGCTGCTGCGGACCGGGCCGGGCAGCCGCGCCACCGGAGGCCTGGAACAGCGCTCGGATGTCGCGCTCGTCGAGCTCCATCCAGGCACCGCGCTTCAGGCCGCGCGGCAGCACCATGGCACCGTAGCGGATGCGGATCAGCCGGCTGACCGCATGGCCCACCGACTCGAACAGGCGGCGCACTTCGCGGTTGCGGCCTTCGGAAATGGTCACGCGGTACCAGCAATTCGAGCCCTCGCCGCCACCGTCTTCGATGGTGCCGAACTGCGCCATACCGTCGTCGAGGCGCACGCCGTCGAGCAGCTTCTGCTTTTCTTCGCTGGTGAGCGCACCCAGCACACGCACCGCGTACTCGCGCTCCAGGCCAAAGCGCGGGTGCATGAGCTGATTGGCCAAGTCGCCGGAACTGCTGAACAGCAGCAGGCCTTCAGTGTTCAGGTCGAGACGGCCGACCGACTGCCACTTGCCCTGCTGCAGGCGTGGCAGCTTGCGGAACACGGTCGGGCGGTTCTGCGGATCGTCATGCGTGACCACTTCGCCCACGGGCTTGTGGTACGCGATCACGCGGGGCGGCGGAGGCGCGATGCGGTAGCGGATCGGCTTGCCGTTGATCTTGACCTGGTCGCCGAACTGGATGCGCTGGCCGATGTGGGCCGGCTCGTTGTTGACGGAAATGCGGCCCTGGAGAATCAGCTGCTCCATTTCGAGCCGCGAGCCGAGGCCGGCCTGCGCCAGCACCTTGTGCAGTTTGGGCGAATCGGCCTCGGGCAGCAGCACGCGCTTGAGCGGCGGGACTTCGGGGCTTTCTTCGTCGGCATCGAACTGGCCGGAGATGACGTCCGCGAAGCGGATCGGCTCGGGCGGCAACGCATTGCGCTGCTCGCGCTCGGCGGCGCGGCGGGCACGGTCGAGGTCGTCTTCTTCCTCGTCGGGCTCTTCTTCGTCTTCGTCCCGCTCTTCGTCGTCCTGGTCGTGGATGCGATCGACTTGTTCGGGCTGAGTTGCCTGGGAGGCGGCCTCTACCGGCGCAGGCTCACGAACTTCTTCTGCGGCAGCGGCGACGGCAATCGGGGCTTCCTCGGCGGCGACAGCAGCAGCGGCTTTTGGCTCAGCCACTTCGGGCGGCTCCGCACCAGGCGACACCAAAGCCTCGTCCTGCTCCACTGGCTTCTTCTTGCGGGGCGCGCGTGGCTTCTTGGGTGCTTCAGCCTCTGCCGGTGCGGCGACTTCCTGCGCCATGACCTCTGGCGCTACCGATTCAATAGCATCAACCGCAGCCTTCTTGGGCGTGGTCGCCCTCTTCTTCTTTTTGACTTCGGGCTCGGCCGGCAGCATCGCCGCGTCTTCGGTGTCGGTTGTGCTCATGAGGTTTTTCCGGGAGAGGGAGCGTGAGGGTCGGCCTCGTCCTGGGACGGGGCATCGGGTTCTGGCGACGGCGCCTGGGCGGGCTCGGCGGGGGATTCGGTGTCTGCCGCGTTCTCGGCAAACTGCGCTTCGGCGGCTTCGACCGCTTCTTCGGCGACTTCTGGCGCCATGTCGACGACGGCGGGCTCTTCTGCCGGCACTTCTTCGTCTTGCTGCGAGGCAGCGACTTCCTGCTCCGCTTCAGTCACTTCGGCTTCGGCTGCGGCGGGCTCCAGCTCTGCCATCGCCGATGCATCCGCATCGCCCTCGGCCAGTGCTTGAGCCTCCGGCACGGCATCGATAGGCAGCCCCTGCTGCTCACCCGACGCCCGTTCGAGCGCATCGACCAGCGCGGCCTGCTGCGCGGGCGTCTCGATCAGCGGGAGCTGATCGAGCGAGGCAAGGCCCAGGTCGTCAAGAAACTGGCGCGTGGTTGCATACAGCGCCGGTCGGCCGACCGTTTCGCGGTGGCCGATGACCTCGACCCAGCCGCGATCTTCCAACTGCTTGAGGATCAACGAGTTGATCGTGACGCCGCGGATGTCTTCCATGTCGCCGCGCGTGGCCGGCTGCCGATAGGCAATGATGGCCAGCGTCTCGAGTGCGGCGCGCGTGTAGCGCGGCGGCTTCTCGGGGTGCAGGCGGTCGAGGTGGTCGCGCATCTCCGGCCGGCTCTGGAAGCGCCAGCCACTGCCGACGCTCACAAGCTCCAGGCCGCGTTGCGCCCAGTCTTCCTGCAGTTCAAGCAACAGCACCTTGATGGTGTCCACACCCAGTTCGTCGTCGAACAGCACGCGCATATCGCGCACCGGCAACGGCTGGCTCGAACAGATCAAGGCGGTTTCGAGAATGCGCTTGGCATCCGCCGTATTCATGGTTCGCGTTATCCGGGAAAAGGCGCCTCAGGGACGCTTGTTCAGAAGGATGAAAGGAGTAGGCGCTGCAGGCACGCGGCAAATGCAACGCAAGGCCGGCCTTGGGTGACCGGCGCGGCCCTCGGGCCGTCAGGCGCGATTGTAATCCAGCCCCCAGGACTGCAAAGCCTGGACGAGATCTGGCGGTGGCGGCGAACGGAACTCCATCGCCTCTTGCGTGACGGGATGCACGAAGGCCAGCCTGAATGCATGCAGCGCCTGGCGAGACAGCCCGGCAGCCGGCGCGCCGCCATAAAGCGCGTCTCCCACCAGCGGATGACCGATCGACGCCATGTGCACGCGGATCTGGTGGGTGCGCCCGGTTTCGAGCGTGCAGCGCACAGCGCAGCCTTCGGCGTTGCTGTCGAGCCGCTCGATCAGCGTGCGTGCCGTCTTGCCCGCATGCCGCTCGAGATCGACCACGGCCATGCGCAGCCGGTTGCGCGGGTCGCGGCCGATGGGGGCGTCGACCTGGCGGGCCGCCGCGCCCTCCCACGGCTTGTGGCCGATGGCCAGGTACTGCCGCTTGACCTCGCGGGCGGCGATCAGCGCCACCATCGCGTCCATGGTGGCGCGGGTGCGCGCCACCACCATCAGGCCGCTGGTGTCGCGGTCGAGCCGGTGCACGATGCCAGCGCGCGGCAGCAGCACCGCCTTCGGGTCCAGCGCCAGCAGGCCATTCAGGAGCGTGCCGCTCCAGTGCCCGGGTGCCGGATGCACCACGAGGCCGGCCGGCTTGTCGACGATGCGCAGGTGCTCGTCCTCGTACACGGTGACGATGTCCATCGCCTCGGGCCGGAAGGCCTGGCTCTGGGGCGTGGGGCGCAATTCGATGCGACCGGCCTGCCCCGCCTTCACTGTGGCCGAGACCTTGGTGAGTGTGCGGCCCTGCAGCTCCACCGCGCCAGCCTCGATCAATTGCTGCAGATAGCTGCGGGAAAACTCGGGTACCAGCGCGGCAAGCGCGCGGTCCAGCCGCTGGCCGTGCTGGGCCGGATCGATGACGAAAGGCCGCTGCTCGCTGGGCTCGATCGGATCGGCGCCCTCTTCGAGCTCGGCCACCTCGGCGGTCTCGGGGATATTGCCCAAAGGGTCGGTCGATATAATTGAGGGCAACTGTTTCACGAAAGCCGTATGTGATGTTTCGCGCCAAATTATCGGTCCCCAGCTGGATCGCGCTCAGCGCGGCGGCTCTGCTGGCAGCTGGCTGCTCGTCGACCTCCGTCGACAAGACTGCCAACTGGAGCCCCAACCGCATCTACTCTGAAGCCAAGGAAGAGGCCGGATCGGGCGCCTACGACAAGGCCGTTCCGCTCTACGAGAAGCTCGAAGGCCGCGCCGCCGGCACACCGCTCGCGCAGCAGGCGCAGCTGGAAAAGGCCTACGCCCAGTACAAGTCGGGCGAAAAGGCCAGCGCCATCGCCACCATCGACCGCTTCATGAAGCTGCATCCGGCGAGCACGGCTCTCGACTACGCGCTGTACCTCAAGGGCGTGATCAACTTCAACGACGACCTCGGCATGTTCGCGTTCATGACGCGCCAGGACCTGTCCGAGCGCGACCAGAAGGCCGCCAAGGAATCGTTCGAATCGTTCAAGGACCTCGTCACGCGCTTCCCCGATTCGCGCTACGCCCCTGACGCGCGCCAGCGCATGAACTACATCGTGAACTCGCTCGCGCAGTACGAAGTTCACGTGGCACGCTACTACTACTCGCGCGGCGCCTACCTGGCAGCCATCAACCGGGCCCAGATCGCACTGGCCGACTACCGCGAAGTGCCGGCGCTCGAAGAAGCCCTGTTCATCATGGTGAAGTCGTACGACGCCCTCGGCATGAAGGACCTGCGCGACGACGCCCAGCGCGTGCTGACCACCAACTATCCGCAGAGCACCTACCTCGCTAACGGTTTCAAGGGCAAGGACGACCCTTGGTGGAAGCTCTGGTAAGCCACCAGAGCACGCGCTCTTCCTGGCCAGAAGCTAGGTCTTGAGCGCGTCCAGCGCGGCCTCGAAATCCGATTCGTTTTCGAGCCGCCGCATCGGCGGCAGCGCCGACAGCAACCGGCGGCCATAGCCCATGGCAACCAGCCGCGTGTCGCAGATCGCCAGCACACCGCTGTCGGTTTCCCGCCGAATCAACCGCCCTGCTCCCTGCTTGAGCGCCACGGCCGCCTCGGGCAGCGAATAGTCGGCAAACGAACTGCGCCCCTGTGATTCCAGGCGCTGCGAGCGCGCCTCGACCAGCGGATCGTTCGGCGGCGGGAACGGCAGCTTGTCGATCACCACCAGCTGCAGCGCGTCGCCCGGCGCGTCGAAGCCCTCCCAGAATGAGGCCGATGCCACCAGCACGCAGCCAGCGCGCCCGGCGCTCGCGCCTTCGCGAAAGCGGTCCATCAGCACGCGCTTGGGCAACTCGCCCTGCACCAGCACTTCGGGCCGCACCTGTGCGTCGAGCAGTTCGAACTGCTGCTTCATCGCATCGCCGATGGTGCGCAATGCGCGCAGCGTGGTCGTCAGCACCAGCGTGCGACCGCCGAGCTCCGTCGCGCCGCGCGCAGCCAATTCCGCGACGCGCTGGCTGTGCGACGGATCGTTGGGCTTGGGAAACGCGCGCGGCACATAGAGCGCGGCCTGCGAGGCATAGTCGAACGGGCTCTGCACGCGCAGCACTTCCGCGTCCTGCAGTCCGCAGGGCTCGGTGAACCAGCGCAGCGTGGGCTCGTCGCCCAGCGTGGCGGAGGTGAAGACCCAGGCGCGGCCGCTGTCTTCCTGCGCCGCCGCTGCTGCCTCGCGCGCCGGCCGCTCGCCATAGCCATCGAGATCATCGTCGTCGCCATCGTCGCCAACATCAGCGTCTGCCTCGACGATCTTGAGCACCCGCTTGCGCATGGCATCGGCGATGTCCAGCGGCGATTCGATGAGCCGCAACTGCGTGCCCACGTCGACCCAGCGCACCGAATCGACCTCGCACGGCAAGGCAAAGCGCGCCGTGCGTTTCGCGAGTTGGCGGGCCCGCTCGTGCAGCCGCACGAAGTCGGGCGAGATTTCGCTGACGGTGGCAAGCCCCTCTGCCGCCAACTCGAACGCGTGCAGCAGATCATCAAGCGCGCGCTGCCATGCATCGGAATCGATGCCCTCAGGCGACGCACCCAGCCAGCGCAGCTTGGCGCCCGGCCATTGCTTGCCGACCACCAGCCGCAGTTCGCGCGCGGCCCGTTCGAGCGCGCCGACCAATTGCTGCCAATCGACAAGGCCGCGCGCATGCTGCAAGCCGGCCGCCAGCATGTCGCGCGCGAAGTCGAGCGCCTGGCCGCTGCCGAGCTGCGCGCCGAGAAACTGCACGCCGGTTTCGTTGAGCTGGTGGGCTTCGTCGAACACCACCACGCTCACTGTCGGCAGCAGCTCGGCCATGCCGGTCTCGCGCACTGCGAGGTCGGCAAAGAAAAGGTGATGGTTGATGACCACGATGTCGGCCGCCAGCGCCTCGCGCCGCGCCAGGTTGACATGGCAGGGCTTGAACTGCGGGCATTGCGCGCCCAGGCAGTTCTCTCGCGTGGAGGTGATCAGCGGAATCAGCGGCGAGCGCTCGTCGAGCCCCGGCAACTCGGCCAGGTCGCCCGTGCGCGTGGCCTTCGACCACTGCTCGATCTTGGCGAGCGTGCGCAGGCTGCCGCGCTCCGGCAATGAAGCGTCATGGCGCGCCTGGTCGAGCCGGTGCAGGCACAGGTAGCTGGCGCGCCCCTTCAGCAGCGCCGTGCGCACCGGCAGGCCGAAAGCTTCGACAAGACGCGGCAGGTCACGGCCGAACAGCTGGTCCTGCAGCGTCTTGGTGGCGGTCGACAGCAGCACGCGCTCGCCGCTCAGCAGGGCCGGCACGAGGTACGAAAAGGTCTTGCCCACCCCGGTGCCAGCCTCGACCACCAGCACGCCGCCCTGGTCGATGGTGCGGGCGACGGCCATTGCCATTTCGGTCTGCCCCGAGCGTTCGCGGAACTGGTCGGCGGCACGCGACAGCGCGCCGTCCTGCGCGAAGGCGTCGCGCACCTTGTCTTCGAGCGCACCTGTCACGCCGGCTCTTTCGGATCGAGGTCGTTTTCGAGGCGCGTGATCTGGTCACGCAGCGCGAGGCGGCGCTTTTTCAGGCGCCGCAGCAGCAACTCGTCTTGCGGCGAGCCCTCGGCCAGCCGGTCGATGGTGGCGTCGAGATCGGCGTGCTCGATACGCAGTTCGATCAGCTGACGGGAAAGGGAGTGAAGATTGGAGTCCAACGGTGGGGAGCGCGCGCGAGGTTTTTGCGGCACATGTTCATTCGATAATACGTCCTGACACGAATCTCCGAGCAGACAGAAACACGCGCTTCAGGCGCATATGCCTCATGACCCAAGGCTTTCGACTCGCCGCGGCCACCGGACTCCACAAGGGAGACCGCCCGTACCAACAAGACCAGGTGCTGCTGATGAGCCATCCGCGCGTGCCTGGCTGCGTGCTGGGCATCGTGGCCGACGGCATGGGCGGCCGCAGCGGCGGGCGCAAGGCCTCCGACCAGGTGCTGATGACGGCACGCCAGCTCTTCACCCGCTACCAGCCCGGCCGCGACGACCCGGAAGCCGTGCTGAAGCAGATCCTCGAAGATTCGCACACGGTCATCAAGCTCACCGCCGTCTCCAGCGAGCAGGAGCCGCACAGCACGCTGGCGGCCTTCCTCATGACCCCCAAGGGCGACTGCGCCTGGATCCACGCCGGCGACTCGCGCATCTATCACTTCCACGACGGCCAGCTCATCAGGCGCACGCGCGACCATTCGTACGTGCAGGTGCTGATTGACCGCGGCCAGATCACCGAGGCCGAGGCCAACATCCATCCGCAGGGCAACATCCTGCTCGGCTGCCTGGGCATGACGACCACGCCGCCGCCCATCGACCCCTACTACATCCCGAAGCTGGCGCCGGGCGACCTGTTGATGGCTTGCAGCGACGGGCTCTGGCACTACTTCAGCCCGGAAGAACTGGCGAGCGTGCTGTATGCACAGCCGCCGCGCGATGCGGTCGAAATCCTGGTGGGTGAAGCGCGCCGCCGGGCCCGGGGCACGGGCGACAACATCTCGATTGCCGTTCTGAAGCTCGATCCGCTGCCGGTCGCCGCCTGAGCGGTGCCCGGTCAGGGCGTGGGCGACGAAGCTGCCGGCGCCGGCAGTGGTGCCCCGCGCGGCTTGCTGCGGTTGGCGTTCTGCCGCTCGCGGCTGGCCCTGTGCTCTTCGGCGCGTTTCTGCTTGTCCTCGAAACGCTTGGCGGCCGTGGGCGCCTCGGCCTGACGCTGGGCCGCCTTGGCCTGCTCGTCGGCATGCGCCTGCTGCTTGGACTGGAATTGGCGCTCGCGCTCGGCCGCCTCGGCCGCTGTAGCCGCGCGGCTGGTCGCGTGGTCGGCAGCGCGCTGCTCGCGCTCCTTCTGGCCCTGGATCGACTGTTCCTGCTTCTCGCGAGAGTCCTGCGGGCGCTGGGTGCCAGCCTTCTGGTCGAGCTTCTGCAACTCGGCCGCTCCGCTGCGCTGGCGCAGGATGTCGTTGATCGCGGTTTCCTGCCGCTTGATGTTGTCGGTTTCCGTGCGGCGACGGCTGCGGCTCTCGCGCAGGCAGTCTTCCACCGCGAACTTCTTGTAGCAGGCAGCCCGCTCTTCGACGAAGCGCTTCTCGATGGCCTCGCGCTCGGTGGAAAGCCGGCGCTTTTCGCCCTCGAGGTCGGCATTGCCCGCGGCGGCGTTGGACTGCGCCCACAGCGGCAGGCTGGCCAACGTCATGAGCAGGGCAAAAGCGAATTTTTTCATGTGAGTCGGGTGTCGACGATGCGGCGTTCCAGGGCGAGAAACTCGCTCGATTGCATTTCGGTGAGCCGGGAAACCGTGCGCGGAAACTCGTGCGACAGCGGCCCCTCGGTGTACAACGCCTCGGGCGGAACCTCAGCCGACATGATGAGCTTGCAGCGCCGGTCGTACAAGACGTCGACCAGCCAGGTGAAACGACGTGCTTCCGAAGCCATGCGCACCGGCATGTGCGGCACATCGGACAGCAGCACCGTGTGGAACTGGCTCGCGATTTCGAGATAGTCGTTCTGCGAACGCGGACCACCGCACAGCGTCTTGAAATCGAACCAGACCACGCCGCCGGCCTTGCGCCGAGCGCGGATCTCGCGTTGCTCGATGTGCAGCACCGGGTTTTCGTCGGCCGTCTCGGCCAGCTTGTCGAAGGCCTTGCGCATTTCCTTCTCGGCCACCGCGTCATTCGGCGTGAGGTACATGCGCAGTTGCTCGAGCGTGCGGCGCCGGTAGTCGGTACCGTTGTCAACGCTCAGCACTTCGAGCTTTTCGTTCAGCAGTGCAATGGCCGGCAGGATGCGGTCGCGGTGCAAGCCACCGGGATACAGATCGTCCGGCTTGAAATTCGAGGTGGTGACGAAACCCACGCCGTTCTCGAACAGCGACACCAGCAGCCGATGAAGAATCATCGCGTCAGTGATGTCCGCCACATGGAACTCGTCGAAGCAGATCAGCTTGTAGCGCTTGGAAATGCGCAGCCCAAGCTCGTCGAGCGGATTGACCGTGCCCTGCAGCTCGCGCAACTCGCGGTGCACTTCGCGCATGAATTCGTGAAAGTGCAGCCGCGTCTTGCGCCGCAGCGGTACGGCGTTGAAGAACAGGTCCATCAGGAAGCTCTTGCCCCGCCCGACGCCACCGTACATGTAGACGCCGCGCGGAAGCTCCGGCCGGTTGATGAACTTCTTCAGCGCATTCGAGCGCTGGGCCTTGTACTCGGCCCATTCGTTGGCGCAGCGATCCAGCGCCTCCACGGCGTGCAGTTGCGCTGGATCGCTGTGGAACCCGCGCGCTGCGAGTTCCGCCTCATAGGCCTGTTTGACGCTGGTCAAAAGAAAGATCGCGAGATCAGAAGTTCAGCGTGCGCTTGTCCACGGCGAGTGCCGCTTCCTTCGTTGCTTCCGACAGCGACGGGTGAGCGTGGCAGATGCGCGCGATGTCTTCGGCGCTGGCCTTGAACTCCATCGCCACGACGGCTTCGGAGATCAGCTCGCTGGCCTGCGGGCCCACGATGTGCACGCCCAGGATCTCGTCGGTGGCAGCATCGGCCAGGAACTTGACCATGCCGGTCGTGTCACCCAGCGCGCGCGCGCGGCCGTTCGCGAGGAACGGGAAGGTGCCGGCCTTGTAGGCGCGGCCCGCGGCCTTGAGCTGCTGCTCGGTCTGGCCGACCCACGCGATCTCGGGGTTGGTGTAGATCACCCACGGGATCGTGTTGAAGTTGACGTGACCGTGCTGGCCCGCAATGCGCTCCGCCACGGCAACGCCCTCTTCCTCGGCCTTGTGCGCCAGCATCGGGCCGCGCACCACGTCGCCGATGGCCCAGACGTTGGGCAGGCTCGTCTTGCACTCGTCGTCCACGGCAATGGCGCCGCGCTCGTCGAGCTTCAGGCCCACGGCTTCGGCGTTCAGGCCGATGGTGTTGGGCACGCGGCCGATCGACACGATCAGCTTGTCGACTTCCAGCGTCTGGGCTTCGCCCTTGGCATTGGTCCACGCAACGCTCACGCCCTTCTTCGACGACTTGATCTCGCCGACCTTCACGCCGAGTTCGATCTTGAGCTTCTGCTTGTCGAAGGCCTTCTTGGCTTCCTTGGCGATCTGTTCGTCCACCGCGCCGAGGAAGGTCGGCAGTGCTTCGAGCACCGTGACTTCCGCGCCGAGGCGACGCCACACCGAACCCATTTCGAGGCCGATGACGCCCGAGCCGATCAGGCCCAGCTTCTTCGGCACCGCGCCGATGCGCAGCGCGCCGTCGTTCGAGAGGATGTTCTCCTCGTCGAACGGCGCACCGGGCAGTGCGCGGGCGTTGGAGCCCGTGGCCACGATGATGTGCTTGCCGCTGATCGACTCTTCGGCGGCGCCCGCCACCTTGATCTCATAGCCGGCTTCGTCGGTCTTCACGAACGAGCCGCGGCCATGGAAGAAGGTGATCTTGTTCTTCTTGAACAGGTACAGGATGCCGTCGTTGTTCTGCTTCACGACCTGGTCCTTGCGGGCCAGCATCTTGTCGAGGTCGAGGCCCAGGCCTTCGACCTTGATACCGTGGTCGGCAAAGTGATGGCCGGCCTGGTCGAAATGCTCCGACGATTGCAGCAGCGCCTTCGACGGGATGCAGCCGACGTTGGTGCAGGTGCCGCCCGGTGCGGGGCCGCCCTTGCCGTTCTTCCACTCGTCGATGCAGGCGACGTTGAAGCCGAGTTGCGCGGCGCGAATGGCCGCGATGTAGCCGCCGGGGCCGCCGCCGATGACGACGACGTCGAATTGCTTGTTTGCCATCTGGTTCTTTCTCCTCAGATGTCGAACAGCAGGCGCGACGGGTCTTCCAGCGCTTCCTTCATGGCAACCAGGCCCAGCACGGCTTCGCGGCCGTCGATGATGCGGTGGTCATAGCTCATGGCGAGGTAGTTCATCGGACGGATCACGATCTGGCCGTTTTCAACCACGGCGCGGTCCTTGGTGGCGTGCACGCCGAGGATGGCCGACTGGGGCGGGTTGATGATCGGGGTCGAGAGCATCGAGCCGAAGGTGCCGCCGTTCGAGATGGAGAACGTGCCGCCGGTCATGTCTTCGATGCCCAGCTTGCCGTCTTGCGCCTTCTTGCCGAACTCGGCGATCTTCTTCTCGATGTCGGCAAAGCTCATCTGGTCGGCGTTGCGCAGGATCGGCACCACCAGGCCGCGCGGCGAACCGACGGCAATGCCGATGTCGAAGTAGCCGTGGTACAGGATGTCGTTGCCGTCGACCGAGGCGTTGATCACCGGGTACTTCTTCAGCGCATGCACAGCGGCCTTCACGAAGAAGCTCATGAAGCCGAGCTTCACGCCGTGTTCCTTGGTGAAGTTGTCCTGGAAGCGCTTGCGCAGTTCCATGACGGGCGCCATGTTGACTTCGTTGAACGTGGTCAGGATGGCGTTGGTCGACTGCGATTGCAGCAGGCGCTCGGCGATGCGGGCGCGCAGGCGGCTCATCGGCACGCGCTGTTCCGGACGCTCGCCCAGGTCGGGCGCGCCGGCCGGTGCAGCGACTTGCGGCAGAGCAGGCTTGGCGGCCGGTGCCGCGATGGTGGCGGCAGCCGCGGCAGGCTTGGCACCCGAGGCAACCGCGCCGAGCACGTCGCCCTTGGTGACGCGGCCGTCCTTGCCGGTGCCGGCAACGTCGCTGGTCTTCAGGTTGTTGTCCGCCAGCAGCTTGGCCGCGGCGGGCATGGCCACGTCGGACTTCGAACCGCCGGTGGCGGCTGCAGCTGCTGCCGGGGCAGGCGCTGCGGCAGCCGGAGCTGCTGCTGCGGGCGCTGCCGCCGGGGCGCCAGCCGAAGCCTTGCCTTCGGTGTCGATCTTGGCGATCAGCTGATCGGCCACCACGGTGGCGCCATCGGGCTGCACGATTTCGGCCAGCACGCCAGCCGAAGGCGCGGGCACTTCGAGCACGACCTTGTCGGTCTCGATCTCGATCAGGATTTCATCGACGGCGACGGCTTCGCCGGCCTTCTTCTTCCACGTGAGCATGGTGGCTTCGGCCACGGATTCGGAAAGCTGGGGGACTTTGACTTCTACGATAGACATTTGGAGTGAGCTCCGTTTTGTTCTTCAGGGTATTCGTGTGAAAAGAAACTGGTTTTACTTGGTCAGCACGAAGCCCTTGAGCTTGCCAAACGCGCCATCGACGAGCGCCTTCTGCTGTTCCTGGTGCAGGTGCGAGTAGCCCACCGCCGGCGATGCCGAGGCGGCACGGCCGGAGTAGCCGAGCTTCTGGCCGTCCTGCATGTTTTCGTGGATGTAGTGCTGCACGAAGAACCAGGCGCCCTGGTTCTGCGGCTCGTCCTGGCACCAGACCACGTCGACGAGGTTGGGGTACTTCTTGATCTCGGCGGCGAAAGCCTTGTGCGGGAACGGATAGAGCTGCTCGACGCGGATGATCGCCACGTCTTCGTCGCCACGTTCTTCGCGCTTCTTGGCCAGGTCGTAGTACACCTTGCCCGAGCAGGCGATCAGGCGCTTGACCTTCTCGGCCTTCAGGCCCTTGCTGTCGGGAATGACGGTCTGGAAGCTGCCCTTGGTGAACTCGGACAGCGGCGAGGTCGCGTCCTTGTTACGCAACAGCGACTTCGGCGTCATGATGATCAGCGGCTTGCGCAGGTTGCGCACCATCTGGCGGCGCAGCACGTGGAAGATCTGGCTGGCCGTGGTCGGCTGCACCACCTGCATGTTGGTGTCGGCGCTCAGCTGCATGAAGCGCTCCAGGCGTGCCGAGCTGTGCTCGGGGCCCTGGCCTTCGTAGCCGTGCGGCAGCATCATCGTGATGCCGTTGACGCGGCCCCACTTCACTTCGCCCGAGGCGATGAACTGGTCGATCACCACTTGCGCGCCGTTCACGAAGTCGCCGAACTGGGCTTCCCAGATGACGAGCGTGTTCGGGTCGTTCGAGGCGTAGCCGTATTCGAACGCGAGCACGGCTTCTTCCGACAGGATCGAGTCGATCACGACGAACGGAGCCTGGTTGTCGGCCACGTTCTGCAGCGGCGTGTAGGTGCCGGTGTCGAACTTCTCGCGGTTCTGGTCGTGCAGCACGGCGTGGCGGTGCGTGAACGTGCCGCGGCCCGAGTCTTCACCCGACAGGCGCACCGGGTAGCCGCTGGCCACCAGCGAGGCGAAGGCCATGTGCTCGCCCATGCCCCAGTCGACGTTGACGTCGCCGCGGCCCATGGCTGCGCGGTCGTCCAGCACCTTCTTCACGAGCGGATGCACCGTGAAGCCTTGCGGCACGGTGGTGATCTTCTCGGCCAGGCGCTTCCATTCGGTGGACGGGATGGCGGTGTCGCCGGCGTCGGTCCACTTCTTGTTGAGGTATGGGCTCCAGTCGACGGCGTACTTGCTCTTGAAGTTGGTGAGCACGGGGTCGACGGTGTTCTTGCCTTCGTCGAAGGCGGCGCGCTGCGCCTTGACCATGTCGTCGCCGAGCGTGTCGCCCAGGCCTTGAGCGGCCAGCTTGTCGGCGTACAGCTTGCGCGTGCCGGGGTGCTGGGCGATCTTCTTGTACATCAGCGGCTGCGTGAGCGAGGGGGTGTCCTGCTCGTTGTGGCCCAGCTTGCGGAAGCAGATGATGTCGACGACCACGTCCTTCTGGAACTCCATGCGGAAGTCCAGCGCGATCTGGGTGGCGAGCACCACGGCTTCGGGATCGTCGCCGTTCACGTGCAGCACCGGCGCTTCGATCATCTTGACGATGTCCGAGCAGTACAGCGTCGAGCGGCTGTCGCGCGGGTCGCTGGTGGTGAAGCCGATCTGGTTGTTGATGACGATGTGCACCGTGCCGCCGGTGGAGTAGCCACGGGTTTCGGCCAGCGCCAGCGTTTCCATCACGACGCCCTGGCCTGCGAAGGCGGCGTCGCCGTGCACGATCACGGGCAGCACCTGCTTGCCCAGCGGGTCGCCGCGGCGGTCCATGCGGGCGCGCACCGAGCCTTCGACCACGGGGTTCACGATTTCAAGGTGCGAGGGGTTGAACGCGAGGCTCAGGTGCACCGGGCCGCCGGGGGTGGTCACGTCCGAGCTGAAGCCCTGGTGGTACTTGACGTCGCCGCTGGGCAGGTCTTCGGGGGCGGTGTGGTCGAACTCGGCGAACAGGTCGGCCGGCATCTTGCCGAGCGAGTTGACCAGCACGTTCAGGCGGCCGCGGTGGGCCATGCCGATCACGATTTCCTGCACGCCCTTGACGCCGGCCTGGTTGATCAGCTCGTCCATCGCGACGATGAAGCTCTCGCCGCCTTCGAGCGAGAAGCGCTTCTGGCCAACGTACTTGGTGTGCAGGAAGCGCTCGAGGCCTTCTGCCGCGGTCAGGCGGTTGAGCACGTGCTTCTTCTGCTCGGCGCTCAGCTTGGGGTTGGTGCGGGCGCTTTCGAGCCGCTGCTGCCACCAGCGCTTGTGGTTCTGGTCGGTGGTGTACATGTACTCGGCACCCATCGTGCCGCAGTACGTTTCGCGCAAGGCGTTGAGCAGGTCGCGCAGCGACATGGTCTCCTTGCCGAAGAAGGTGTTGCTGGTGTTGAACACCGTCTCGAGGTCGGCGTCGGTGAAGCCGTAGAACGAGGGCTCGAGTTCCGGAATGGCGGGACGCTCGGCGCGCTTGAGCGGGTCGAGGTCGGCCCAGCGGGCGCCGACGTTGCGGTAGGCGGCAATCAGCTGCTGGACGGAAGTGCGCTTGCGGCCGAGTTCGGAATCGGCGCCGCTGGCCTGCACGACCTTGGTCGTGCCCTGCTTCGCGCGTTCGGCGAAAGCGTTGATGACCGGCAGGTGCGGGACGTCGCGGGTGTTGGTGCCGTCGGCGGCGGGAACGTTCTGCAACGCGTCGAAATACGAACGCCAGTTGTCAGGCACGCTGCCGGGGTTGGAGAGGTAGTTCTCGTACATCTCCTCGACATAGGGCGCATTGCCGCCGAAGAGGTACGTGTTGCCTTGATAGGCGGTATACGCCGATGGCGTCGATGAATCGCTCATGATCCGCTGACCTTCGCTTCCCTGAAGGAAGCACTAGCTGGTTAAGAAACCTTCCGCGACACGGCTGAACCGATTGGCGGATGCGACTGTGGCTGGGGAAGGGCCTGAGTACCTTGGCATTGTGCCACGTCAACCATATGACGGTTCGACGGGGCTTCGCAACCCCCTGCCCTGCTCACTCAGCCCGAAGAAAGTAACTGTTTGATCTGCTGCAGCGTGGCGGGGTCGTCGATGGTGGTGAGGTCGCCGGGGTCGCGCTGCTCGCACACGGCCTGGATGGCGCGGCGCAACAGCTTGCCGCTGCGGGTCTTGGGCAGGCCGCTGACGAAGCGCACGCGGGCCGGCCGCGCCAGGGCGCCGAGCTGGTCGGCGACTACTTTCATGATCTCGCCTTCGAGCTTGAGTGCCACGTCGGCGTCAATCACGGCCTTGCCGTCCCTGGGGACCACGAAGGCCATCGCGACCTGCCCCTTCAGGGCATCGGCCACGCCGACCACCGCCACTTCGGCCACGTTGGAATGGCCCGAAATGCTTTCCTCAATCTCGCGCGTGCCAAGGCGATGGCCCGCCACGTTGATCACGTCGTCGGTGCGCCCGAGGATGTAGAAATAGCCATCCTCGTCGCGAATGCCCCAGTCGAAGGTCGAATAAACCATCTTGCCGGGCACGCTTTTCCAGTACGTATTGACGAAGCGCGCGTCGTCCTTCCACACGGTCTGCATGAAGCCCGGCGGGGTCGGCCCCTCGACCACGACCACGCCCTTCTCGTTCGCGCCGGTCAGCTCTTCGCCCGTCGACTCGTGCAGGATCTTGATGCTGTAGCCGTACATCGGCACGCCCGGGCTGCCGAACTTGCTGGCCTTGGCCTCCACCCCGTTGGCGATCGTGATCATCGGCCAGCCCGATTCGGTCTGCCAGTAGTTGTCGATGATCGGCACGCCCAGGCCTTCGCTGATCCAGCGGGCGGTCGGCTCGTCGAGCGGCTCGCCGGCCAGGAACAGCGCGCGCAGTGTCGACAGGTCGTATTTTTTCAGCAGCGCCGGATCCTGCTTCTTGAGCACGCGCACGGCCGTGGGCGCGCTGAACATCACCGTGACCTTGTACTTCTCGACAAGGCGCCACCAGATGCCGCCATCGGGCTGCCGGTCGATGCCCTGCGTAGGCAGGCCTTCGTACATGATGGTCGCCATGCCGGCGATCAGCGGGCCGTAGACGATATAGCTATGGCCCACCACCCAGCCGATGTCGCTGGTGGAGAAGTAGGTTTCCCCGGGCCGGCCATCGAAGATGTGCTTCATGCTCGCAGCCAGCGCGACCGCATAGCCGCCCACGTCGCGCTGCACGCCCTTGGGCTTGCCGGTCGTGCCGCTCGTGTAGATGGTGTAGCTGATGTCGGTCGAGGCGAGCCACGTGCAAGGCACCTTGGCATCGATGTGCTTCTGCCGCAGTTCGGCGGCGAGATGGTCACGACCCGCCGTCAGTTCCATCGGCGCGAGACCGCGGTCGGTCAGCAGCACCGCCGAAGGCTTGTGCTTCGACAGCCGGATCGCCTCGTCGAGCAACGGCTTGTATGCGATGACCTTGCCGCCGCGCGAGCCGGCATCGGCACTCACGATCACCTTGGGCTCGGCGTCCTCGATGCGCGTGGCCAGCGAGCCGCTCGCGAAGCCGCCGAACACCACGCAGTGGATCGCACCGATGCGCGCGCAGGCCAGCATGGCGAAGGCTGCCTCCGGAATCATCGGCATGTAGATGAGCACGCGGTCGCCCTTGCCCACACCCAGCTCGACAAGGCTGGCGGCAGTGCGCTGCACCTCGGCGTGCAGCTCAGTAAAGCTGTAGCTTTTCTCGACGCTGGTTTCGGTGGAAACGAAGATCAGCGCGGGCTGGTCGCCCCGTGCCGCCAGATGACGGTCGATGGCGTTGTGGCAAAGATTGGTCGTGCCGCCCACGAACCAGCGCGCGAACGGCGGCTGGCTGGCGTCGAGGATCTGTTGCGCGGGCGCCTGCCAGTCGATCAGCTTCGCCTGCTCGGCCCAGAAGGCCTCGGGCGCATCGACGGATTGGCGATAGAACTCTTCGTAGCGGCTCATCTTGATTTGTCTCCTGTTATTCGTTCCGTTCCGGCGGCAGCGCCAAAACTGAATTCATAATTATGGAGACCGATCTTGCAGCAAGCTGACGGCCGGAACAATCCGGCCGAGCCCTGCCGCGCAGGCTGCAGGGCCTGCGGTGCGATTACCGGACGAGAGAAAGCAATTCAGGAAATGCGGGGTGCTCCGCCGTACGCAGCCACTCGAAGCCGACCATCTCGGTCGTCACGAGCTCGGCGCCGGCGCCGGCCAGCCGGTCGAAGGCGGCGTCACGGTTGCGCTCGGTGCGCGAACTGCAGGCATCAGTAACGACCCAGACTTCGAATTCGTCTTCCAGCAGGTCGAGCGCGGTCTGCAGCAGGCAGACATGGGCTTCGCAGCCGGCGATCACGATGCTGTTGCGCTCCTCGGCCGCGGCAGCGGGCTTCTGCAGATGCTTGGGCAGGCTGCGTGCGTTGCCCTGCGGCGCCTTGGCCGGCACGCGCAGCCACTCGCCCAGGCCCTCTTCCACGCCGCTGAAGTGCATCTTCGACAGGGTGCGCTGGCACAGCGCACGGATGTCGGGCAGGTTTTCACCCAGGCTGGAGGGGTTGTGCTCGGTGCCGAACACCGGCATCTGGAACAGCCGCGCCATCTTGCCGAGCCGCACTGCGTTCTGCGCGACCGCCTCCCCCTCGAAGATCGCCGGCATCAGCCGCGCCTGGTAGTCGACCAGAACGAGTTGGGATTGCGAGGCGTCGAGCAGCATGAACAGTTTCTTTCAGGTATCGGTTGAATTGGGCTGAACCGTACCACCGAAAAGACCGGCTTGGCGCGGGCCGCCATCGACGCGTTGCACGAGTTGCGCCACGTAGGCTTTGAACAGCGCATCGGCCGACTGCCTGAACATGCGGATGCGCCCGGTGTGCTGCATCAGCAGCAGGCCGACGCCGTGTGCAAACAGCGAAGTGTTTTCCTGCAGGGCATTGTCCGCATCGAGCCCCATCGCCTGCAGCGCTTCTTCGCACGGGCGCAAGGCCTGGTAGAGATGGTCATTCAGTTCGTGATCGAGCTCGCTGGTCAGGCCGCGCGGGCGCATGCCCTGCACCAGATAGAAGCCCAGGTCGAGCTCGCGCGGGTTCGCGGCATAGAAGTCGAACCACGCCTGGGCCTTGGCGGCGAGCGTCTGGGCGGGGCTGTCCGGCGCCACGGGGGCATCGGCCACGGCCGCTTGCAAACGCTGTATCGACTCGCCGAGCAAGGCCGCGTAGATCGCCTCCTTGCTCTCGAAGTACGAATAGATCGCGCCCGGCGTGTAGCCGGCCTTGCGGGCAATTTCGCGAATGCTCGCACCTTCGATGCCGGCCTCCAGGAAGACCGCGCGAGCGGCGTCGAGCACGAGCGTGCGGCGGGCGTCGGTGAGCGCCTGGCGGCGTTGGAGCTTGGCGTGCATGGGCGGGACTATAGCCCTTGGATTGATCACAGCTCCAATTTTTTAATCGTTGATTGAAAAATTGAACGATGTTTAAATTTGAGCCAAAACCCAGGAGACAAGCACGATGAACGCCCCGCTCCCCAGCGCCACCCTCATGTCCGGCACCGACTACCGCGAGTCGCTGCGCCGCTACACCCCCAACGTCTTCGTCGACGGCCGCCGCGTCGACAGCGTGGCCGACGAACCGGCCTTCCAGCCCGGCATCAATGCCATCGCCCTCACCTACGACTACGCCCTGAAGAAGGAATACGAGCCGCTGATGACCGCCGTGCAGCACACCAGCGGCAAGCGGGTCAACCGGCTGTCCCACATCAACACGGGCTCCGGTGACCTGCTCAACAAGCTCGAGGCCGTGCGGCTGGTCTGCCAGGAAACAGGCTGCGCCCAGCGCTATCTGACGCACGATGCGCTCAACGCCATCGCCCAGGTGTCGGCACGCATCGACGACGCCCGCGGCAGCACCGAGCACACCGCCCGCTTCCACGACTACCTGCACCGCGTGCAGGACCAGGACCTGACGCTGGGCGTTGCCATGACCGACGCCAAGGGCGACCGCAGCCGCCGGCCGCACGAGCAGGCCAACGTCGACAGCTACCTGCACGTGGTGGAGCGCAACGCACGCGGCATCGTCATCTCGGGCACCAAGGCCATCGTGACTGGCGCGCCCTATGTGCACGAACTGTTGGTCATGCCCTGCCGCAACATGGGCAGGGAGGATGCCGATTTCGCCGCCTGCTGCGCCGTGCCGCTGGACGCGCCCGGCCTCACCATCGTCGCCCGGCCAGCCGGCCGGCCCGGTGAAAAGCTCGAGCACGGCGATGCGCTTTTCAGCCGCAAGTACGGTCAGAGCACCGGCGTGTGCATGTTCGACAGGGTCTTCGTGCCGTGGGAGCGCGTGTTCTACGCCGGCGAATGGGAGCACTCCGGCCACCTGACCTACAGCTACGCCACGCACCACCGCCACAGCTGCATCGGCGCGCGCGCCGGCTTCGGCGACCTGCTGATCGGCGCCGGCGCACTGATGTGCGAAGCCAACGGCTTCGACCCCGGCAAGGAGAGCCACCTGCGCGAACAGATGGTCGAGCTCATCACCATCACCGAGAGTTTCTTCGCCTGCGGCGTGGCAGCCAGCGTCTACGGCAAGGCCGACGAGCACTGCGACGTCTTCATGCCCGACCCGGTATTCAGCAACATCGGCAAGCTGCTGCTGGCCACGAAGATCTACGACATGCACCGCATCGCGCACTACGTGAGCGGCGGCCTGATCGTCACCCTCCCCGGCCCCGACGAAGACCACAACCCCGAGACCGCCGCCCGCCTGTCAGACGTGCTGCGGGCCAACCCGGCCATTCCCTACGAACAGCGCATCGAAACGGCCCGCTTCATCGAAGACCTGACGGCTGGCTACCAGGGCGGCTGGTACAGCGTGATCAGCCTGCACGGCGGCGGTTCGCCCGCAGCGATGAAGCAGGAAATCTGGCGCAACTACCCTGTCGGCTCCAAGGTCGAGTTGGTCGAACGCATCCTCGAACGCGGCATCGCGGCCGACGGCTCGCCCGCCGCCGCGCCGCACGACCCGGGCCGTGCCATCACCAGCAACCGCCAGCCCGGCAAATGCTGCGACACCGGCTGCACCACGCCCGGGCAAGCCGTGATGGTCGATCTGCCGGCATCGCGGCGCGCCTAGACTCAGACGGATGAAGATCTTCTCGAAGCGGCTGTGCCTCGCAGCGCTGGGCGTGGGTGCTGCGCTGCTCGTCGTGGCCTGCGGCGGCGTGCGCAAGGCCACGGTGCCGATGGCGACCTCGCTCGAAAAAAGCAGCTGTGCGCGCAGCGATGTCGACACGCTGCTGGTGATGCTTCCCGGCGCGTACTCGACGCCTGACGAGTTCGAGCGCGAAGGCTTCGTCCGCGCCGTCCGCGACAACCGCATCGCGGCGGACGTGATGCTGGTCGACGCGCATCTCGGCTACTACAACAACAAGACCATCCTCGATCGCTTGAGCGCCGACGTGATGGAGCCGGCGCGCAACCAGGGCTACAAGCACATCTGGTTCGTCGGAATTTCCCTCGGCGGCTTCGGCGGAATGCTCTATGCGCAGACGCACCCGGGCGAGCTTGCGGGGCTGGTGACGCTCGCGCCCTACCTCGGCGAGCGCACGCTTGGCACCGATATCGCCAATGCCGGCGGCCTTGCCAAGTGGAACGGACCGCTTGTCGATCCGGCCGAGAGCCCTCCACGCACGCCCAACGAAACACAGCTCTGGCAATGGCTGCGCGGCTATACGGGATTCACGAACACGGCGGGCGCCCGGCCGCCGCTCTATCTCGGCTATGGCGTCGACGACCGCTTTGCCTTCAGCAACCGCTTGCTTGCGGAAGTGCTGCCGGCCGAACGCGCATTCACGACCGAGGGCGGCCACGACTGGCCCGAATGGACTCGCCTCTGGCGCCGCATGCTGCCGACCCTGCCGCTGCCCGGTTGCCCCAGCTGACGGCGCCGCGCTTCAATTCGGCCGCAGGCGCAGCAGCTTGCCATCCGCCTCGTCGGTCAGCACGTAGAGCAATCCGTCGGGCCCCTGCTTCACGTCGCGGATGCGGGCACGGCCCTCGGCCAGCAGCTTGTGCTCGGCCACTACCTTGCCGCCCTTCAATTCGATGCGGTCGAGGTAGCCGAACTTGAGCGAACCCACGAACAGATTGCCCTTCCAGCCCGCGCCATAGCGGTCGCTGGTCAGAAACGCCATGCCGGACGGTGCGATCGACGGCACCCAGTAGTGCAGCGGCTGCTCCATGCCGTCTTTGGCGGTGATGCCGTCGCCGATCTTGCCGCCGCCGTAGTTCTCGCCGTAGGTGATCACGGGCCAGCCGTAGTTGCGGCCGGCCTGCGGGATATTGATTTCGTCGCCGCCTTGCGGGCCGTGCTCGGTCATCCAGAGGCGGCCGTCGGGCGCGAGCGTGGCGCCCTGCCCATTGCGGTGGCCGTAGCTCCAGATCTCTGGCAATGCACCCGCCTTGCCGACGAAGGGGTTGTCCTTGGGCACCGCGCCGTCCTTGCCGATGCGCACGATCTTGCCAAGGTGGTTGTCGAGCTTCTGCGCATCTTCCTTGCGGCTGAAACGGTCGCCGAGCGTGAGGAACAGCGTGTCGTCGCGCGCCTCGACGATGCGGCAGCCGAAATGATTGCGGCTCGCCACCTTGGGCTGCTGGCTGAAGATGATCTTCAGGTCTTCGAGCTTCGTGCCGTCGGCGGACAGATTGGCGCGGGCCAGCGCCGTGCTGTTGGCTGAGCCGCCCGCGTCGGGTTCGGAAAAGCAAAAGTACAGCGTGCGGTTTTTCTCGAAGCCCGAGTCAGCCAGCACGTCGAGCAAGCCACCTTGGCCGCCCGCCGCGATAGGAGGCAAACCTGCGATGGGTGCGCCGATTTTTCCGTCGGCACCGATCAGTCGCAGACGGCCGGGCCGCTCCGTCACAACGAATCGACCGCCCGGCAGAAAGGCGACGCCCCAAGGGTTTTCCAGGCCCGTAGCCACCGTTTCGGGGCGCATCTGCGCCTTCGCATTGACACAAAAACCCAGCGCGGCAACCGCCGCAAAGCGGCAAACAAGAGAAAAGGACGGCTGAATCTGCAAGTTCATGACTTTTCCGGGTAGTTGCGGCGATCTTGGCGAGAAATAGCGACCGAATCCAGCCTGACCGCCTGTTCACCCGAAGTCCGAGGGCCCATTCACGGTCAACCACTTATGGGCAATAAACGTTCACCGTTACATTTTTTCTTCGGCCGGATCAAAATTTTTCATGTAAATCAATGACTTACAGATGCATTCGCTAATTCTGATTAAATTGACATAACCGCGCGTCATCAATATCCTACGCGCCATGCGTTTTTTCGTCCTACCCGCGTCCCTCCTATTTGCCGTCGCTGTTCATGCGGCCCCCCAACAGGAAAAAACCGATGACGAGTTGGCACGAATGCTCGCCGACAAAGGCATCATCGGACAGCTCAAGCAGGTTCGCCAAACCGTCACGGAGCGCACCTCCGACCTGGTGGTGACCGCCATCGGTTTCTTGGGCGTCCCCTATCGCCGCGGCGGCAACACCGCCGAATCGGGTTTCGATTGCAGCGGCTTCGTCCGTGCCATGTACAACCAGACGGTCGGCCACATGCTCCCGCGCCGCGCCGAAGAGCAAGCCGCCGCCACCGAGAAGATCGACGCCAGCCAGCTCAAGCCCGGCGACCTCGTGTTCTTCAACACCATGCGCCGCGCCTTCAGCCATGTCGGCATCTATGTCGGTGAAGGCAAGTTCATCCACTCGCCCCGCTCCGGCGCCCAGGTTCGCGTGGAAGACATGAACGGCAGCTACTGGCAACGCCGCTTCGACGGCGCCCGCCGCGTGCTCGGCGGCCCGACGGATGAAGTGAAGGCTGCGGCCGTCGCCAATACCGGCAACTGAGCCTTCCTCCCGAATTCAGAACGAAAAAATCCCGCCTCGGCGGGATTTTTCATGGGCGCTCGATCAGCAGCGCCCTTCTGTCTTGTCAGCTCTTCTTCGCAGGCGGCAGATCGGTACAGGTACCGTGCGCCACTTCCGCCGCCATGCCAATGCTTTCGCCCAGCGTCGGATGCGGGTGGATGGTCTTGCCGATGTCGATCTCGTCCGCACCCATCTCGATGGCCAGCGCGATCTCTCCGATCATGTCGCCGGCATGCGTGCCGACGATGCCGCCGCCAAGGATGCGATGCGTCTCGGCATCGAACAGCAGCTTGGTGAAGCCTTCGTCACGGCCGTTGGCGATGGCGCGGCCCGAAGCAGTCCACGGGAAGTGGCCCTTCTTGACCTTGATGCCTTCGGCCTTCGCCTGGTCTTCGGTGAGGCCCACCCACGCCACCTCGGGGTCGGTGTAGGCCACGCTCGGGATCACGCGGGCGTTGAAGGCGGCGCTGGAAAGCTCCTTGTCGCCCTTCTGCTCGCCAGCGATGACTTCGGCCGCCACATGCGCCTCATGCACCGCCTTGTGCGCCAGCATGGGCTGGCCCACGATGTCACCGATGGCGAAGATGTGGGGCACGTTGGTACGCATCTGGATGTCGACCGGAATGAAGCCGCGGTCGCTCACGGCCACGCCGGCCTTCTCGGCACCGATCTTCTTGCCGTTGGGGCTGCGGCCCACGGCCTGCAGCACCAGGTCGTACACCTGCGGCTCCTTCGGCGCCTGCTCGCCCTCGAAGGTGACCTTGATGCCCTCCTTCGTGGCCTCGGCGCCGACCGTCTTGGTCTTGAGCATGATGTTGTCGAAGCGCGGCGCGTTCATCTTCTGCCAGACCTTCACGAGGTCGCGGTCGGCGCCCTGCATGAGGCCGTCGAGCATTTCGACCACGTCCAGGCGCGCGCCCAGCGTCGAATACACCGTGCCCATTTCGAGGCCGATGATGCCGCCGCCCAGCACCAGCATGCGCTTGGGGTCGGTGCCCATCTCGAGCGCGCCGGTCGAATCGACCACGCGCGGGTCCTTCGGCATGAAGGGCAGGCTCACCGACTGCGAACCGGCCGCGATGATCGCGTTGCGGAACTTGACGGTCTGCTTGCTGCCCGTGGTGTCCCAGCTGGTGCCGGAGGTTTCCTCGACCTCGATGTGGTACGGGTCGATGAAGTTGCCGACGCCGCGCAGCACCGTCACCTTGCGCATCTTGGCCATGGCCGTAAGGCCGCCGGTGAGCTTGCCCACCACCTTGTTCTTGTGGCCGAGCAGCTTGGCGCGGTCGACCGTGGGCGCGGCAAAGCTGACGCCGAGGTCGGCGAAGTGCTTGACCTCGTCCATGACGGAAGCCACGTGCAGCAGCGCCTTCGACGGGATGCAGCCAACGTTCAGGCACACGCCGCCGAGGGTGGCGTAGCGCTCGATCAGCACGACCTTCAGGCCGAGGTCGGCTGCGCGGAAAGCGGCCGAATAGCCACCAGGGCCTGCGCCGAGCACGATCACGTCGCACTCGACGTCGACCTTGCCTCCGTAGGTGGATGCCACGGGTGCCGATACCGGAGCCGGCGCAGCCGCCTTCGGTGCCGGGACCGCAGCCGCTGGCGCAGGCGCCGCCGCTGCGGGCGCGGACGCCGCGGCGCCACTCACCTCCAGCGTCAGCACGACCGAGCCTTCCTTGACCTTGTCGCCCACCTTCACGGCCAGCGCCTTCACCACGCCGGCAGCGGACGACGGAATCTCCATCGAGGCCTTGTCCGATTCGACCGTGATCAGCGACTGCTCGGCCTTGACCGTGTCTCCGACATTGACCAGCACCTCGATCACCGCGACTTCGTCGAAGTCGCCGATATCGGGCACCTTGATTTGTTGTTCGCTCATTTGGACACTTTCAGTTTGAGTGTGAGAACGTCGACCGGTGGGGCCGAATTGCGATCGAATTCGCAGGCGGCGGCAATGCCTGCCTCCGCCACGTCGCGCGACGTGCGCGACTTGATGTCATAGGCCGCGTGCATGGCGCCGAGTGCGAAGCTGCGTCCCGAGCCTATGGCCCAGAACTCCTTGAACTCGAACACCTCGCGGTAGCTGTAGATGCCGTAGATGCCGCTCTGGTTGGCCATCAGCATCGTGAACTGGCTCGACTCGTAGGGCTCGTGCTCGTCTTCCTTGGTCTGCATGAAGAACGTGTCCTTCAGCACCGGATGCAACATCGTGAAGGTGCGGAAGATCTCGTGCTTGCTGCCGAACAGCAGTTTCTCGCGCTCCTGCGCGGCCAGCGCATGCTGCAGCACCAGGAAGTGCGCGGCGGCGCCGGCCACGGCGAACAGGCTCTGCCCCGCCGCGTCCTCGACGGTGAAGATCTTCTGGTTGGCTTCGGCGCGGTGCGAAAGCCGCGTGTCGCCGAAGGTCACCAGAGAATCGGCTGCCATCGTGACCTGGCCGCCTTTGCGGACGGCCACTACGGTGGTCATAGCAGGATTCGACGGTAGTCCGCGAGCACCTGGCCCAGGTAGGCGTTGAAACGCGCAGCCAGGGCGCCGTCGATCACGCGGTGGTCGTACGACAGCGACAGCGGCAGCGTGAGACGCGGCACGAACTGCTTGCCGTCCCACACCGGCTTCATCTGGCCCTTGGAGAGGCCGAGGATGGCCACTTCAGGAGCGTTGATGATGGGCGTGAAGTGCGTGCCGCCGATGCCGCCGAGCGAGCTGATCGAGAAGCAGCCGCCCTGCATGTCGGCCGAGCCGAGCTTGCCGTCGCGCGCCTTCTTGGCGAGTTCGCCCATCTCGGCGCTGATCTGCAGGATGCCCTTCTTGTCGGCATCTTTCAGCACCGGCACCACGAGCCCGTTGGGCGTGTCGGCCGCGAAGCCGATGTGGAAGTACTGCTTGTAGACCAGCTGGTCGCCGTCGAGGCTGGCGTTGAAGTCGGGGAACTTCTTCAGCGCCGAAACCACCGCCTTGATCACGAAGGCCAGCATCGTGACCTTGACGCCCGACTTCTCGTTCTCCTTGTTGGTGGAAACGCGGAAGGCTTCGAGCTCGGTGATGTCGGCTTCGTCGTTGTTGGTGACGTGCGGAATCATCACCCAGTTGCGGTGCAGGTTCGCGCCGCTGAGCTTCTTGATGCGCGACAGATCCTTGCGCTCGACCGCGCCGAACTTGGTGAAGTCGACCTTGGGCCAGGGAATGAGGCCCAGCGCCGCGCCGTCGGCACCGCCACCTGCCGGCGCCTTGGCCGCCGAGGCCTTGGTGCTGGCCTGGCCGCTCATCACGGCCTTGGTGAAGCTCTGGACGTCTTCCTGCGTGATGCGGCCCTTGGGACCGGAGCCCTTGACCTCTTCGAGCGGCACGCCGAGTTCGCGGGAGAACTTGCGCACCGAGGGCGAGGCGTGCGGCAGGCTGGCGCTGGGCGCGACCGTCGGCTGGTGGGCCGGTGCGGCTGCAGCAGGCGCCGATGCGGCGGCCGCCGGTGCAGGCGCACTGGCAGTTGCGGTTGCCGGTGCGGCAGCCGCAGCCTGCGCAGGCGCCGGGGCTGCAGCACCCGCAGCACCTTCGAGCACCGCGATCAGGTCACCGATGTTGACCGTGTCGCCCACCTTGACCTTGAGTTCCTTGAGCACGCCGGCAGCCGATGACGGAATCTCCATCGAGGCCTTGTCCGACTCCACCGTGATCAGCGACTGCTCGACCTTGATCGCGTCGCCCTGCTTCACGAGCACTTCAATGACGGCGACGTCCTTGAAATCGCCGATGTCCGGCACCTTGATCTCGACCGGGCCCGAGGCTGCCGGAACGGCAGCAGGAGCCGGCGCGGGCGCCGCAGCGGCCGGCGCGGCGGCTGCGGGAGCCGCTGCAGGCGCAGGGGCCGGCGCTGCTGCTGCAGCACCCGCTCCCTCGGCCTCGAGCACGAGCACCACCGAGCCCTCTTTCACCTTGCTGCCGACTTCGACCTTCAGTTCCTTGACCACACCGGCCGTGGACGACGGGATTTCCATCGACGCCTTGTCCGATTCGACCGTGATGAGCGACTGTTCGGCCTTGACCGTGTCGCCCACCTTCACGAGCACCTCGATCACCGCGACTTCATCGAAATCGCCGATGTCCGGCACCTTCACTTCCACTGCTGCCATATCGTTGTCTCCCGCCGTAAGGCGCCGTTCGTTCGTTGGTTGTTGATGTTCAAGCGTAAAGCGGGTTGACCTTGTCGACATTGATGCCGTACTTCTTGATCGCTTCCACCACCTTGGCAACCGGCACGGTGCCATCTTCGCTCAGCGCCTTGAGCGCGGCCACCACGATGTAGTGGCGGTTGATCTCGAAGTGCTCGCGCAGCTTGTTGCGGAAGTCGCTTCGGCCGAAGCCGTCGGTGCCGAGCACCTTGTAGGTGCGGCCCTTCGGGATGAAGGGGCGGATCTGCTCGGCATAAGCCTTCATGTAGTCGGTCGATGCGACCACCGGGCCGGTCGAGGCCCCGAGCTGCTCGGCCACGAAGGGCACGCGCGGCGTCTGGTCCGGGTGCAGCAGGTTCCAGCGGTCGGCATCCTGGCCGTCGCGGGTGAGCTCGTTGAAGCTCGGGCAGCTCCACACGGAAGCCGACACGCCCCAGTCCTTTTCGAGCAGCTCTTGCGCAGCGAAGCTTTCGCGCAGGATGGTGCCGCTGCCCAGCAGTTGCACCGTGGGGGCTTTGGCCTTGAGCGCTGGGCCCTGCTTCGACAGGTACATGCCCTTGATGATCTGCTCTTCGGTACCGGGCTGCAGGCCGGGCATCGCGTAGTTCTCGTTGAGCAGCGTCAGGTAGTAA
This sequence comes from Variovorax sp. YR266, assembly GCF_900107295.1. Taxonomy (NCBI): domain Bacteria; kingdom Pseudomonadati; phylum Pseudomonadota; class Betaproteobacteria; order Burkholderiales; family Comamonadaceae; genus Variovorax; species Variovorax sp. YR266. The sequence continues at coordinate 243,110 of NZ_FNPM01000006.1, read as the reverse complement.
TAGACGTTGTCCTGCTTCTCGACCATGCGCTTGAGGCCGTGGTGCAGGATGACGCCGACTTCGTGCGCGAAGGTCGGGTCGTAGCTCACGCAGTTCGGGATGGTGTTGGCCAGGATGTGGCTGTGACCGTCTTCGTGCTGCAGGCCTTCGCCGTTCAGCGTGGTGCGCCCCGAGGTGCCGCCGAGCAGGAAGCCGCGCGCCTGCATGTCGCCGGCCGCCCAGGCCAGGTCGCCGATGCGCTGGAAGCCGAACATCGAGTAGTACACGTAGAACGGCACCATGATGCGGTTGTTCGTGCTGTACGACGTGGCCGCAGCGATCCAGCTCGACATGCCGCCGGCTTCGTTGATGCCTTCCTGCAGGATCTGCCCGCCCTTGTCTTCCTTGTAGTACATGACCTGGTCTTTATCGACCGGGGTGTACTGCTGACCGTGCGGGTTGTAGATGCCGATCTGGCGGAACAGGCCTTCCATGCCGAAGGTGCGCGCCTCGTCCACGAGGATCGGCACCACGCGCGGGCCGAGCGCCTTGTCGCGCAGCAGTTGCGTGAGGAAGCGCACGTAGGCCTGCGTGGTCGAGATCTCGCGGCCCTCGGCCGTGGGCTCCATCACTGCCTTGAAGGTGTCGAGCGACGGCACCGTGAAGCTCTCGTCGGCCTTGACACGGCGGTGCGGCAGGTAGCCGCCCAGGGCCTTGCGGCGCTCGTGCAGGTAACGCATTTCCGGCGTGTCGTCAGCCGGCTTGTAGAACGGCAGCTCGGCGATCTGGCTGTCCGGAATCGGGATGTTGAAGCGGTCGCGGAAGGCCTTGATGTCCTCGTCGCTGAGCTTCTTGGTCTGGTGGACCGTGTTCTTGCCCTCGCCGATCTTGCCCATGCCGAAGCCCTTGACGGTCTTGACGAGCAGCACCGTGGGCTGGCCTGTGTGGTTCTGGGCGGCGTGGAAGGCGGCAAACACCTTCTGCGAGTCGTGGCCGCCGCGCTGGAGGTTCCAGACCTCGTCGTCGGTCAGGTGCTCGACCATCTTCAGCGTGCGAGGGTCTCGGCCGAAGAAGTTCTTGCGGACGTAGGCGCCGTCGTTGGCCTTGAACGACTGGTAGTCGCCGTCGTTGCACTCCATCATGATCTTGCGCAGCGCGCCGTCATGGTCCTTCTCGAGCAGGGCGTCCCAGCCCTTGCCCCAGATCAGCTTGACGACGTTCCAGTTGGCGCCACGGAACTCGCCTTCGAGCTCCTGGATGATCTTGCCGTTGCCGCGCACCGGGCCGTCCAGGCGCTGCAGGTTGCAGTTGATGACGAAGATCAGGTTGTCGAGGTTCTCGCGTGCCGCGAGGCCGATGGCGCCCAGCGATTCGACCTCGTCCATTTCACCGTCGCCGCAGAAAACCCAGACCTTGCGGTTCTCGGTGTTGGCGATGCCGCGTGCATGCAGGTACTTGAGGAAGCGCGCCTGGTAGATCGCCATCAGCGGGCCCAGGCCCATCGACACGGTGGGGAACTGCCAGAACTCCGGCATCAGCTTGGGGTGCGGGTAGCTCGACAAGCCCTTGCCGTCCACTTCCTGGCGGAAGTTGAGCAGTTGCTCTTCGGAGAGGCGGCCTTCGAGGTAGGCGCGGGCATAGATGCCGGGCGAAACGTGGCCCTGGATGTAGAGCAGGTCGCCGCCGTGGTTTTCGCTCTCGGCGTGCCAGAAGTGGTTGAAACCGGCGCCGAACATGCTCGCCAGCGAGGCGAAGGAGCCGATGTGGCCGCCCAGGTCGCCGCCTTCGGCCGGATGGTGGCGGTTGGCCTTGACCACCATGGCCATGGCGTTCCAGCGCATGTAGGCGCGCAGGCGCTGTTCGATCTCGAGATTGCCGGGGCTGCGAGCCTCCTGCGAGGGCTCGATGGTGTTGACATAGCCGGTGTTGGCCGAGAACGGCATGTCGACCGTGTTCTGGCGGGCATGCTCGAGCAGCTGCTCGAGAAGGAAGTGGGCCCGTTCCGGACCCTCGCTCTGGATGACGGAGGACAGTGCATCCATCCATTCACGGGTTTCCTGGGCGTCCGCATCGTTTGCGGCCGAGCCGAACAGGTTCTCGGGATTTGCCGACATGCTTGTCTCTCCTTTTAGGGCTGTGGCGGTAATTTAGTGCGCTATGGGATCAGCGCGGCGGAGTTTCTCATAGAAACATTGGGATTTCAAATAGTGCGTGACGATTTCTTAATGTGATATTTATGACAATGCACCGATCGGGACGGCAACCATCCCGCAACCGCTACCGAGCTCATCCCACGGCAGCCCACATCGCTTCCGAGAGGGGCTTCACCTAAACTCGGGTGATGCCTCTTTCCTCCCCGCTGGCCGTTGCCCGCAGTGCCTCACCCCTGTCCTGGTGGCGCAGGTGGTGGCGCCGGCAGACGCCGGTGCTGCAGGACGCGGTCGCCATGCTCGCGCCGATGGCGGCCGTGCTGTTGTTTCTTGCCGCCATCGTTTCCGCCTTCTGGTACCTGCGCACTGAAGAGGTCGAGCGCGAGCAGGAGTCGGTGCGCCGCGACGTCGAATACGCCCAGCAGCGCATGCGGCTGCGGCTGCTGGAGCGGCAAGAGCAGTTGATGCGCATCGCGCGCGATGCCTCTAACCGCGAGATCGACCCGGTCGAATTCACCAGCCGCGCCGAGTCCCTGGTGAGCCAGTTTCCTGAACTGCAGACCATCACCTGGATCGACGACCGCCGCCGCTTCAAGGCCGGCTATGCGGCGCCCAGCGTGCACCCGGCGCAGCAGCACCTGATCGGCGATGTGCTGCGTCCCGGCGACATCGAGAGCAACTACGCGCTGGCGCGTGAACTGCGCCAGCCGGTGTATTCGCAGCCCGTGGCCGGAGGCGATCCAGCGGCGATGCTGCAGTTGCACATTCCCCTTTTCGACCAGGGCCTGTTCGCAGGCGTGGTGCTGGGTGAGTTCTCGGTCGACGGGCTGCTGCGCTATGGCATGCCGTCCGAGGTCCAGGCGCGCTACGCGGTGTCGCTGCTCGACGCCAAGGGCCATGTAATTGCCGGCAACACCACCAACCTGAAAGACAGCGGCACGCGCCTGCTGCCCTGGAGCGAGCGAACCAACGAGTACGAAGTGCCGGTGTCGCCCGTGGGCAATGCGCTGGTGCTGCGGGCGCAGGCCTACCGCACCTCGCAGGGCGTGGTCGGCAACGGCCTGTTCTGGCTGGTCTGCGCTCTCAGCGTGCTCACGAGCTGGATGCTGATCGGCACCTGGCGCCACACGCGGCGACGGCTCCAGGCTCAGCAACGGCTGGTCGCCGAGACCAATTTCCGCCGGGCAATGGAAAACTCCATGCTCACGGGCATGCGCGTGCTCGATCTGCAAGGGCGCATCACCTACGTGAACGCCGCCTTCTGCGCCATGACGGGCTGGAGCGAGGAAGAACTGGTCGGCCAGACGCCGCCCTTTCCCTACTGGCTCGAATCCGACCGCGAGGTCATGAACGAGCGGCTGGAAGAAGAGTTGCACGGCCGCGCCCTCCCCGGCGGCTTCCAGGTGCGCGTAAAGCGCAAGAACGGCAGCGTGTTCAACGCGCGGCTGTACGTGTCGCCACTGATCGACGCGCGCGGCCACCAGACCGGCTGGATGACGTCGATGACCGACATCACCGAGCCCACGCGCATCCGCGAGCAGTTGTCGGCCTCCTACGAGCGCTTCACCACCGTGCTGGAAGCGCTCGACGCAGCGGTGTCGGTCGCCCCCATCGGCAGCGAGGAACTGCTGTTCGCCAACAAGCTGTATCGCCTGTGGTTCGGCTCGGACACCGTGGGGCACCTGGGCATGGTGGCGCAAGCAGGCGTGCCCGCATCCAATGCACACGACGAAGGCCTCGACGACGTGGACCCGTATGCCGGCCTGCCCATCGACACGCTCACCGCCGCCCAGACCGCCAACAACGAAATCTTCGTGCCCCACCTCGGCAAGTGGCTCGAAGTGCGTTCGCGCTACCTGACCTGGGTCGACGGCCGCCTGGCTCAGCTCGTCATCGCCACCGACATCACGCCGCGCCGCGACGCCGAAGAGCAGGCCGCCGCGCAGGCCGACAAGGCCCAGGCCGCAAGCCGCCTCATCACGATGGGCGAAATGGCGTCGAGCGTGGCGCACGAGCTCAACCAGCCGCTGACCGCCATCACCAACTACTGCAACGGGATGATGTCGCGCATCAAGGGCCAGTCGATCGACACCGAGGCCCTGCTCGCCGCGCTCGAAAAGACCTCGAAGCAGGCGCAGCGCGCGGGCCAGATCATCCAGCGCATCCGCTCCTTCGTGAAGCGCAGCGAACCCAACCGCACGCCGGCCGACGTGGCCACCATGGTGAGCGAGGCGGTCGAACTCGCCGGCATCGAGCTGCGTCGGCGCAACGTGCGCCTGAATCACTACGTGGCCGCGCGGCTGCCGGTGGTGCGCGTCGACCCGATTCTCATCGAGCAGGTGATGGTCAACCTGCTGAAGAACGCCGCCGAATCCATCGACATCGCCGACCGCCCGCTGGCACGCCGCAGCGTCGAGCTGCGCGTGCTGCCCAAGGTGATCGAGGGCCACAACGCCATCGAGTTCTCGGTGCAGGACACGGGCAAGGGCCTGGCTCCCGAAGTGATGGACCGGCTCTACGAAGCCTTCTTCTCGACCAAGCCCGAAGGCATGGGCATCGGGCTGAATCTGTGCCGCACCATCGTCGAGTCGCACCGCGGCCGGATGCAGGCGGAGAACATCTACAATGGCCCGGATGTGATCGGATGCCGCTTTTCCTTCTGGATTCCGGTGTTGGACGCTATCAGTTCCGTAGCTAGCGACGAGGCAAAGGTACCTGCATGAGTTTGATTCCGAAGAAGGGCACGGTCTATGTCGTCGACGACGACGAAGCCGTACGCGATTCGCTGCAATGGCTGCTCGAAGGCAAGGACTACAGAGTCCGCTGTTTCGATTCCGCCGAATCCTTTCTCTCCCGATACGACCCGCGCGAAGTCGCCTGTTTGATCGTCGACATCCGCATGGCCGGCATGACCGGCCTCGAATTGCAGGATCGGCTGATCGAACGGCGCTCCCCGCTGCCGATCGTGGTCATCACCGGCCACGGCGACGTGCCGATGGCGGTCGACAGCATGAAAAAGGGCGCGATGGATTTCATCCAGAAGCCCTTCAACGACGAAGAGCTGGTCACGCTGGTCGAGCGCATGCTCGAACATGCGCGCGGCGCCTTCACACAGCACCAGCAGTCGGCCAGCCGCGACGCGCTGCTGTCCAAGCTCACGGGCCGCGAGGCGCAGGTGCTCGAACGCATCGTCGCCGGCCGCCTGAACAAGCAGATCGCCGACGACCTGGGCATCAGCATCAAGACGGTCGAGGCGCACCGCGCCAACATCATGGAAAAGCTCAACGCCAACACCGTGGCCGATCTGCTCAAGATCGCCCTGGGACAGGCGGCGCCCGCTGCCAAGGCCTAGAAGCTATCCGGCAGATAGCGACGAATGAATCCCACGCCTGCGCAAGCGGGCGTTTTTACTTGGAAAATCGAAACCGATGACCGCCCAACTGATCGACGGCAACGCCCTCGCCAAAACCATTCGCGCCGAAGTTGCCGGCCGCACTGCCGCACTCAAGGCCCGTGGCGTGAACCCGGCCCTTTCCATCATCCTCGTGGGCGAAGACCCGGCCAGCCAGGTCTATACGAAGCACAAGGTCAACGACAGCGCCCAGACCGGCCTGGAAGCCACGCTCGAAACCTACCCCGCCGACATGAGCGAGGCCGACCTGCTGGCCCGCATCCGCACCCTCAACGACGACCCGAAGGTACACGGCATCCTGGTCCAGCTGCCGCTGCCCAGGCACATGGACAGCCAGAAGGTCATCGAGACGATCTCGCCCGCCAAGGACGTCGACGGCTTTCACGTCGCCAGCGCCGGCGCGCTGATGACCGGCGCCCCCGGCTTCTGGCCCTGCACGCCGCACGGCTGCATGAAGATGCTCGAATCCATCGGCTACGACCTGCGCGGCAAGCACGCCGTGGTCATCGGCCGCAGCAACATCGTCGGCAAGCCGATGGCCATGATGCTGCTCGCCAAGAGCGCCACCGTGACCATCTGCCACAGCGCCACGCAAGACCTGGGCGCCATCACGCGCCAGGCCGACGTGATCGTCGCGGCGGTGGGCAAGCTCAATCTCCTGACCGCAGACATGGTGAAGCCGGGCGCGGTCGTCATCGACGTGGGCATGAACCGCAAGGAAGACGGCAAGCTGGCCGGCGACGTCGATTTCGACGGCGTGAAGGAAGTGGCCGGCTGGATCACGCCCGTGCCCGGTGGCGTCGGCCCCATGACGCGGGCCATGCTTCTGGCAAACACCCTTGAAGCGGCCGAACGCGCCGCCAAGTAACTTTCATGGCCATGACGAACAATCCCCTCCTCGATTTCAACGATCTCCCGCTGTTCGATCGCATCAAGCCCGAGCACGTCGCGCCCGCCGTCGACGCGCTGCTGGCCGATGCCGAGACCGCGCTGCAGACCGTGACGGCGCCCGGCTTTCCCGCTGACTGGAATGCGATCTCGAAGGTGCTCGACGTGGCCTCCGAACGTTTCAGCCGCGCCTGGAGCGCCGTCGGCCACCTCAACGCAGTGGCCGACACGCCCGAGTTGCGCGCCGCCTACAACGAGGCCATGCCGCGCGTGACCGCCTTCTGGACCCGGCTGGGCTCCGACGAGCAGCTGTACGCCAAGTACAAGGCCATCGACGTCGCCACGCTCAACGCAGAGCAGCGCCAGGCGCATCGCAATGCCGTGCGCAACTTTGTGCTGGGCGGTGCCGAGCTGCAGGGCGACTCCAAGAAGCGCTTCGCCGAGATCCAGGAGCGCCAGGCCGAGCTGAGCCAGAAGTTCAGCGAAAACGCACTCGACGCAACCGATGCCTTCGCCTACTACGCCGCGCTCGGCGAACTCGAAGGCGTGCCCGAAGACGTGGTGAGCGCCGCGCGCGCCGCCGCAGAGGCCGATGGCAAGGAAGGCTACAAGCTCACGCTGAAGATGCCGTGCTACCTGCCGGTGATGCAGTTCGCCAAGAGCAGCGCGCTGCGCGAGAAGCTCTACCGCGCCTACGTCACCCGCGCCAGCGAGTTCGGCGACGCCGCCTTCGACAACACCGCGCTCATCACCGAAATCCTCGCGCTGCGCGAGGAAGAAGCAAAGCTGCTGGGCTACAGGAACTACGGCGAACTCTCGGTCGTGCCGAAGATGGCCGAGTCGCCCGAGCAGGTCGTCAAGTTCCTGCGCGATCTCGCAATCAAGGCCAAGCCCTATGGCGAGCGCGACCTGGCCGACCTGCGGGTCTTCGCCTCGGAGCAGTTGAGCATCACCGACCCGCAGCCCTGGGACTGGAGCTACATCGGCGAGAAGCTCAAGGAAGCGCGCTACGCCTTCAGCGAGCAGGAGGTGAAGCAGTACTTTCCCGCGCCGAAGGTCATGGCCGGGCTGTTCAAGATCGTCGAGACGCTGTTCGAGGTGTCGATCCGTCGCGACTCGGCGCCTACTTGGCACCCGAGCGTCGAGTTCTACCGCATCGAACGCGCCGGTCAGAAGGTCGGCCAGTTCTATCTCGACCCTTCTGCCCGCGCCGCCAAGCGCGGTGGTGCCTGGATGGACGACGTGCGCGCCCGCTGGCTGCGCCCCGACAACGGTGCGCTGCAAACCCCCATCGCGCAACTGGTGTGCAACTTTGCCAGCGGCGTCGACGGCAAGCCGCCGCTGCTCACGCATGACGACGTGACCACCCTCTTCCACGAGTTCGGCCACGGCCTGCACCACATGCTCACCCAGGTGAACGAGCGCGACGTCTCGGGCATCAGCGGCGTCGAGTGGGATGCAGTCGAGCTGCCGAGCCAGTTCATGGAAAACTTCTGCTGGGAGTGGGATGTGCTCAAGCACATGACCGCCCACGTCGACACCGGCGAACCGCTGCCCCGCGCGCTGTTCGACAAGATGACCGCTGCCAAGAACTTCCAGAGCGGCCTGCAGACGCTGCGCCAGATCGAGTTCTCGCTGTTCGACATGCTGCTGCACACCGAGTACCACGCGGCCGCCGCCAAGACCGGCGACGTGATGGCGCTGCTCGGCAAGGTGCGCGCCGAGGTGGCTGTGATGCCCTCGCCGCCGTTCAGCCGCACGCCGAATACTTTCAGCCACATTTTCTCGGGCGGCTACGCGGCCGGCTACTACAGCTACAAGTGGGCCGAGGTGCTGAGCGCCGACGCCTACGCGGCCTTCGAGGAAACCGTGGGCGCCGACGGCGAGCCGAACATCGAAACCGGCCGCAAGTACCGCCAGGCCATCCTGGAGGCCGGCGGCAGCCGCAGCGCCATGGATTCGTTCAAGGCTTTCCGTGGTCGCGAGCCCCAGCTTGATGCGCTGCTGCGACACCAGGGCATGGCGGAGCCTCAGCCTGCTTGATGCGGCGCTGAAGCTTGCGATACTCGGGCGATGCATCCGATTTACAAATTCTCACTGCATCGCCTGACCGGCCTGGCCCTGGTGCTCGTCGCCACGGGCGCCATGGCGCAACAGGTCTATCGCCAGGTCGACAAGAATGGCAAGGTAACGTTCTCGGACCGCGCCCCCACGGCCAGCACCGAGCCGGCCTCGGCCTCGCAAGGCGGCTCCACCACGCCGGCGAATGCGGGCCTGCCCTACGAGCTGAGGCAAGTGGCTCAGCGCTACCCCGTCACGCTGTACAGCAGCGACGAATGCGGGCCGTGCAGCACGGCTCGCTCGCTGCTCATTACGCGGGGCATTCCGTTCGAGGAACGCACCGTCAAGAGCAACGAGGAAATCGAGGCGCTGCAGCGCCTGAGCAGCCAGAGCTCGCTGCCATTGCTGACCATCGGGTCGCAGCAGCTCAAGGGCTTCTCGGATGTCGAGTGGTCGCAGTACCTCGACGCGGCCGGCTACCCCAAGAGCAACAGCCTGCCCGCCGGTTACCGCAACGGCCCCGCGCGACCGCTGATCGCGCAGCAGGCAGCACCCGCACCCCGTGCCGCCGCAGCACCGGCCGCACAGCCGGCGCCGCCGCCCCCCGCATCGAGCGAGCCGAGCCCGAGCAACCCCGCCGGCATCAAGTTCTGAGCCAGGCCGCTCGCGCGGCCTTTCATTCCTAGGCGCCGAACTGCAGCGTCTTCACGCCAGTCGAGGTGCCCAGCAGGCACACGTCGGCCTTCTGGTGCGCGAAGACGCCGACCGTCACCACGCCCGGCCACTGGCTCACTTCGGACTCGAAAGCCAGCGGATCGGTGATCCGAAGGCCCGTCACGTCGACGATGTGCTGGCCGTTGTCCGTGACCAGCGGCAGGCCGTCTTTCTCGCGCACCTGGGCGATGCCACCCATGCTGGCGAACTGGCGCATCACGCGGCGCGCGGCCATCGGAATCACTTCCACCGGCAGCGGAAAGGCGCCCAGCACCTCTACCAGCTTGGATGCGTCGGCAATGCAGACGAACTTGCGCGACTGGGCCGCGACGATCTTCTCGCGCGTGAGTGCAGCACCACCGCCCTTCACCATGAAACCGCGGTGGTCGATTTCGTCCGCACCGTCGATGTAGACCGCCAGTTCTTCCACCTCGTTGCTGTCGAATACCGGAATGCCGAGGGCGCGCAGTCGCTCGGTCGAGGCGACCGAGCTGGAGACGGCGCCCTTGATCTCGTCCTTGATGGTGGCCAGCGCATCGATGAACTTGTTCACCGTCGAGCCGGTGCCGACGCCGACGATCTCGCCCTTGACCACATAGGCCAGCGCGGCAAGGCCGACCTGGGCCTTGAGTTCGTCCTGAGAAAGAGGGGTTGGGGAGGCGGGTGCGGTCATCGCGGAGAATCCTTGGCTCATTGAAGCCCCGAATTATCCGATGCCCCTGCTGATGCCCTCCTCGCTCTACGGCCTGGCCCGCCCTTTCCTGTTCGGTTTCGACCCCGAGCATGCCCACGAAATCACGCTGGACGGGCTGGCGCGCACCCAGAACACGCCGCTGGCCTGTGCTTACTCGGCGCCCCGCGTCGACGACCCCGTCCAGCTCGGCGGGCTGACCTTTCCGAACCGCGTGGGCCTGGCGGCCGGGCTCGACAAGAACGCCCGTTGCATCGACGCCTTCGCCGCCATGGGCTTCGGCTTCGTCGAAGTCGGCACGGTGACGCCGAAGGCGCAGCCGGGCAATCCCAAGCCACGCATGTTCCGCCTGCCGCAGCGCGACGCGCTGATCAACCGGCTAGGCTTCAACAATGAAGGGCTCGACGCCTTCCTGGCCAACGTGCAGAAGGCGCGCTTTCGCAAGGGCAGCGGCGGTGCGAAGCAGCCGATGCTGCTGGGCCTCAACATCGGCAAGAACGCCGCCACGCCGATCGAGCGTGCGGTGGACGACTATCTGATCTGCCTCGACGGCGTGTACCCGCATGCCGACTACGTGACGATCAACATCTCGAGCCCCAACACGGCCAACCTGCGCACGCTGCAGAGCGACGAAGCTCTCGATGCGCTGCTCGGCGCGGTGGCCGAACGGCGCGAGGCTCTGGCAGCACGCCACAACAAGCGCTCGCCGCTGTTCGTGAAGATCGCGCCCGATCTCGACGAAGCCCAGGTGGCAGTCATCGCCGCCACGCTGAAGCGCCACGGCATGGACGGCGTGATCGCCACCAACACCACGCTCTCGCGCGATGCCGTCAAGGGCCTGCCGCATGCCGAAGAAGCGGGTGGACTGTCGGGTGCACCGGTGCGCGAGGCAAGCAACCGCGTGATCGCCCAATTGCGCGCGGCGCTGGGCTCGGGCTTTCCGATCATCGGGGTGGGCGGCATCCTCAGTGGCGCGGATGCCAAGGCCAAGATCGCCGCGGGTGCGGACGTAGTGCAGATCTACACTGGCCTGATCTATCGCGGACCGGCGCTGGTCCGCGAAGCAGCTCAGGCGCTGCTGCGCGATCGCAGCAAGGCCTGAGAGCTTTTTCTTTCTTTCCTCTTCAGCGCATGCGCCAGAGCACTGGCGCGATGACCGCAGCCCAGCGCAGCAGGCGCCTCGGCTTGATCACCACCACGGCCGCCGCGGCAACGACGCCGGTGGCCACGGGATGAGCACGGGCGATGCGCAACGCCGCAGCAGCAGCCGATTCATTGGGCGGAGGCGCTTCGCCTTCGCCCGAGCCGCCCGCAGGCTGTGCCTCGCGTCCACCCTGCAGCGTCGCGATGCGCTCGCGTTGACGCTCCATGCGCGCCAGCAACTCTTCGCGCGTGGCCGGCCGCGGGGGGCGCGGCGCTTCTTCGTCCTGCTCCGGATCCTTGCCTAGGCCGAAGCTGTCCTGGACCCAGGCCCAGTCGCGCTCGAACTCGTGGCGTGCCGGCACGAAGCTGTTGGACGCATTGCGCAGGGTCAGCAGCAAGCCGACGGCGGCTGCCAGCCAGAGCACGATCCATACGCCTGCCACCGACCACGCAGCGGTGATGCGGTACGGCGTTTCCCAGAAATGAACCACCACTGCCACGGACAGCAAGGCCACCGTGACCGTGGTGAGCCCCAACACGGCCAGACTGAAGACGAGCATCAGCTTGAGACGCTGCTTCTCGTCCTCCCAGGCCATGCGCAGCAATTGCACCCGGTCTTCGGCCGCCAAGGCACCTTCGGCCGCGGCAATGCGCAGCCGGCGAATCCGGGCGTTCAGCCCGAACAGGGACAGCAGCCTCATGGGCTGACTCCGGCCATGTCCGGATGAACGATATCGCTGCCGTGCGCGCTCAGGTCAGCGGCGGCCAAGCAGCAGGCCCACCAGCACGCCGACGGCCAGTGCAGCACCGGCGATCTGCCATGGTTCGTCGTGGGCGTAGGCGTTGGCGGAGGTGGCCGCTTCACGGGCCTTCTTGGCGGCGAGCTTGCTCTTCTCGGCCGCGAGTTCGCGTGCGATGGCCAGCTTGGTGTCGATGCGCTGGCGCAGCGCCTTGATGTGGGGAACCGAATCCAGGTCCTTGCTTGCCAGCACGCCGCGCACGTCGCTTGCAATGTCTTCAGCTGCTGCTTCAAGATTTTGGGATGCACTCATTGGAAACTTTCCTCCGTGATGACACCGGCACCGCGCCGGCGGCTTCGCGCCAGCAAATGGCGTGCTGTCATGTTACAGGCTCAAAAGACCCTCAGGCGCTACAGATGTGCAGACTTTGACGCGAGATGCCACTTCGCGACGTGCAAAGCGCGCTTCACGCGTCCGCCAGCAAGCCGGCCACATGGCGCCCGATGGCCAGGCTGCTCGTGAGGCCTGGCGACTCGATGCCGAAGAGATTGACCAGCCCCGGCACACCGTGCGATGCAGGTCCGTCGATCATGAAGTCGGCCGCCGGCTCGCCCGGGCCCGAGATCTTCGGCCGCATGCCCGCGTAGCCCGGGATCAGGGCGCCGTCGGGCAGCGCGGGCCAGTACTTGCGCACCTCGGCATAGAAGCCCTCGCCGCGGGCCGGGTCCACCACAAGTTCACCGGCCGAAGACACCCACTGCACATCGGGCCCGAACTTGGCCTGGCCGCCCAGGTCGATCGTGAGGTGCACGCCCAGCCCACCCGGCTCGGGCACGGGATAGATCAGACGCCCGAACGGCGCTCGCCCCGACAAGGTGAAGTAGTTGCCCTTGGCGAAGTATTCCCTGGGCACCGCCGAGGCCGGCAGGCCCTCGAAGCGCCGCGCCAGCGCAGGGGCACCGAGACCCGCTGCATTGACCACGCTGCGGCAACGCAGCGCAGTGCCATCCTCAGCCATCAGGACGATGGCGCCATCGCCGCATTCGGCACGCACGATGGGCGATTTCAGTGCCAACATGCCGCCCGCATTCTCGAGGTCGCCGAGCAGGCTCAGCATGAGCGAGTGGCTATCGACGATGCCTGTGCTCGGCGAATGCAGCGCCGCCACGCAATGCAGCTGCGGCTCCATCGCCACAGCCTGCTGCGCGGTGATCAACGTCAGATCACCGACGCCGTTCGCAGCCGCCTTCGTCCGGATGACATCGAGCTGGTCCGCCTGCTCGGGCAAGGTCGCCACGATCAGCTTGCCGCAGCGCTGATGCGGCACACCACGCTCCGCCGCGTAGGCGTACAGCATTTCCTTGCCCTCGACGCACAGCCTCGCCTTGAGCGAGCCCTGCGGGTAGTAGATGCCGGCGTGAATGACTTCGCTGTTGCGCGAACTCGTACCCGTGCCAATGGCACCTTCGGATTCGAGCACCAGCACTTCCCGGCCCGCGAGCGCCAAGGCGCGCGCCACTGCCAGCCCCACCACACCAGCGCCGATGACAGCGCAATCTATTTCGTCCATCGCGCGAGCTTAGCGCGGCTCGCTCGCGGATTTCCTCATTGCACGGAGGGCGGCGGCTCCGGATCGGTGGGTTCGTCGGGTGGCGTCTCAGCCCCTTCGTCGGGCTCGACGGGCAGGTTCGGCGTGACGGGGGTCGGAAGATCTGGATGAGTGGCCATGGCGGTGCTCCTTGCCCCTCAGTTCTAGGCCGCCACTACGGGAAGTTCAACAGCCCTTGGCTGCACTTGCCGTCGGTGCAGGCCGACAGTTCAGTCGATGAATGAAGTCGGCGCGACAAACGAAAACGGCACCCGAAGGTGCCGTAAGTCGTTGCTTTGAATGGTGGGCGGTGGAGGTTTCGAACCTCCGACCCCAGCAGTGTGAATGCTGTGCTCTACCCCTGAGCTAACCGCCCGAAACGCTGCTGTTTGACTGCAGCGTTCTGAAAACGTATCGCGTTGTGCGAAGCCTCAGATTATGCCATAGCTTTTCAGCCGTTTTCGCGAAACAGCGTGCGACCGCCGCTCGATTTGTCGAGTTGCCCCAACACCGCTTCGTGCGCTGTCAGTTCGTGCTCGGCGGCCAGGATCACCGGCAGCTCGAACTGGCTCAGGTCGATGGCCACCACGGTGGTGCCCAGCTGAGGCTCGTTCGAAGCCACGTCGATCAGCAGCGCATCCTGCCCTCGCGTGAGGTTGATGTAGACGTCGGCCAGTAGTTGCGCGTCGAGCTTGGCGCCGTGGAAGGTGCGGTTCGAGCGGTCCACGCCGAAGCGATCGCACAGCGCGTCCAGCGAATTGCGCTTGCCCGGGTACACCTGCTTGGCCATGGCCAGCGTGTCGGTCACTTCGCTGACGAAGGTGCGCAGCGGCGGCAAACCGGCACGCTCGAACTCCTTGTTGAGAAAGCCGACGTCGAAGGCCGCGTTGTGAATGATCAACTCGGCATCGCGCAGGTACTCGACGATATCGTTGGCCAGGGTGGCGAACTTCGGCTTGTCGCGCAGGAAGTCAGTCGTCAGGCCGTGAACCTTGAGCGCGTCCTCGTGGCTCTCGCGCTCAGGGTTGAAGTAGATGTGCAGGTCGTTGCCAGTGAGCTTGCGGGCGAACAGCTCCACGCAGCCGAGCTCGATGACCCGGTCGCCGTTCTCCGCAGAGAGGCCGGTGGTTTCGGTATCAAGAACGATCTGGCGCGACATCAGTGGTTTTCCTTGGCGTGATTGATCGAGTACTTCGGAATCTCGATGGTCACATTCTCCTGCGCCAGGATCGATTGGCAACTAAGGCGCGACTGGGGCTCCAGGCCCCAGGCACGGTCGAGCAAGTCTTCTTCGCCCTCTTCCGCCTCGTTCAGCGAGTTGAAGCCCTCACGCACGATAACGTGGCAGGTGGTGCAAGCGCAGCTCATCTCGCAGGCGTGCTCGATGTTGATGTTGTTGTCGAGCAGCGCCTCGCAGATCGAGGTGCCGGCGGGCGCGGTGATTTCGGCGCCCTGCGGGCAGTACTCGGGATGCGGGTAGATCTTGATCGTGGGCATGTTGTTGTTCTAGAGAGATTCGACCTTGCGGCCGGCAAGTGCGCGCGCAATGCCCGCGTTCATTCGCTGTGCAGCAAAGGCTTCGGTGTCGTCGGCCAGCTTCTTGGTGGCAGCCTCGATGGCGGCGGCCTCGTTGCTGCCCTTGGCGGTTTCACGCAACTGCGCCATCGATGCGTCTATGACGGCGCGCTCTCCGTCGCTCAGCAGGTCACCGTCAGCATCGAGCGCGCTCTGCGTGGCGAGCAACATGCGATCGGCATCGACGCGCGCCTCGACCAGCGCACGGGCCAGCATGTCCTGCTGCGCCGTGGAAAAGCTCTCCTGCAGCATGGTCGCGATCTGGTCGTCCGACAGACCGTATGACGGCTTGACCGCCACGCTGGCTTCGACGCCGCTGCCCTGCTCCTTGGCACTCACGCTCAGCAGACCGTCTGCGTCGACCGTGAAGGTCACGCGGATGCGTGCCGCGCCGGCCGCCATCGGCGGGATACCGCGCAGCGTGAAGCGCGCGAGGCTGCGGCAGTCGGCCACGAGATCGCGCTCGCCCTGCACCACGTGCAGTGCCAGCGCGGTCTGGCCGTCTTGATAGGTCGTGAAGTCCTGAGCCATCGCGGTGGGGATGGTCTGGTTGCGCGGCACGATGCGCTCGACCAGACCGCCCATGGTCTCGATGCCGAGTGAGAGCGGGATCACGTCGAGCAACAGCAGCTCGCCCGCGCCGTTGTTGCCGGCGAGCTGGTTGGCCTGGATGGCAGCACCGAGGGCCACGACTTCATCAGGGTTCAGGTTGACCAGCGGCTCGCGGCCGAAGAACTCGGCGACGGCGCTGCGGACCTGCGGCATGCGGGTGGAGCCGCCGACAAGCACGATGCCCTGCAGGTCGTCGGGCTTGAGCTTCGCGTCGCGCAGTGCCTTGCGGACGGCAGCAATGGTGCGATCGGTGAGCGGCCGCGTGGCGGTGTAGAACTGTTCGCGGGTCAGGTCGAACGAAGCGGTCTTGCCTGCCACGTCAGCCTTGAACAGGGCCGATTCCGAATCGGTCAGCACCTCTTTCGCGGCCCGTGCGGCGACCAGCAACGCGGCCTTGTCGGCATCGCTGCCGGCTTGCAGGCCCGTCTGCGCGAGCACGAAGCCGGCCAGCGCGTGGTCATAGTCGTCGCCGCCAAGGGCCGAGTCGCCACCCGTGGCAATCACTTCGAACACACCCTGCGTGAGCCGCAGGATCGAGATGTCGAAGGTGCCGCCGCCCAGGTCGTAGACCGCGTAGACACCTTCGCTCGCGTTGTCGAGGCCATACGCGATGGCGGCCGCCGTGGGCTCGCTGATAAGGCGAAGCACGTTGAGGCCGGCGAGCTGCGCGGCATCCTTGGTCGCCTGGCGCTGGCCTTCGTCGAAGTACGCCGGCACGGTGATGACGGCACCGTAGAGCTCGTCGTCGAAGGTGTCCTCGGCACGAAAGCGCAGCGTGGCCAGGATCTCGGCGCTGATCTCGACCGGCGACTTTTCGCCCGCCAGGGTCTGCACCTGCACCATGCCGCCATCGCTGCTGCCGATGCGGTATGACATCGCTTCGCGGTTCGCGATGTCGGCCAGGCCGCGGCCCATGAGCCGCTTCACCGAAGTGATCGTGTTGGCCGGGTCCTTGGCGCGCGCCGCCAGCGCATCGAAGCCGATCTGGCGGCGGTCGTTTTCAAGGTAGCGCACAGCCGAAGGCAGCAGCACGCGACCCTGGTCGTCGGGCAGGCATTCGGCCACGCCATTGCGCACCGCGGCCACCAGCGAATGGGTGGTGCCGAGGTCGATGCCCACGGCAATGCGACGCTGATGCGGGTCGGGCGCCTGGCCGGGTTCGGAAATCTGAAGAAGAGCCATCAGGCCTCCCGCCGGGCCGCCCCAAGGGAGGCCTGCGCCCCCTCGGGGGGCAGTGAATACACGAAGTGATGAGCGTGGGGGTTCATGTCTCTATTGTCCCAACTGATCGAATTTGGCTTCGACGTCCTGTCCGAAGCGCTCAATGAACATGAGGGCTCTCACCTGCTGCGCGGCGGCGGGGTAGTCGCCTTTTTCGTCGATCAGCCAGTCGAGCGACGACAGTGCGCGGGCGCGGGCAGCCTCGACCTCAGCCTGGAGTTTCTCGAGCGAAGCGGCGTCTTCGACATCGTCGAGCGCCTCGCGCCACTCCATCTGCTGCATCAGGAACTCCGGCGGCATCGCCGTGTTGTTCTCGGCGTTCAGCGGTGCGTCGTGCAGTTCGCAGATGTAGCTGGCGCGGCGGATCGGATCCTTCAGCCGCTGGTAAGCCTCGTTGATGCGCACCGACCACTGCATGGCCACACGTTGCGCGGCGGCGCCCTGCGCGGCAAAGCGGTCCGGGTGGGCTTCGCGCTGCAGCTCTTTCCAGCGCGCGTCGAGCACCGCACGGTCCTGCGCGAAAGTCGCCGGGACGGCGAACAGTTGAAAGTCGGTGTCGTTCAGGTTCATGGCAAGAAAAAACCGCCAGCACATGACATGGTGGCGGCTGTTGTCGCGGTCAGCGACGGCGCATCAGATGCGAAAACTTTCCCCGCAGCCGCAACGGTCGCGTTCGTTGGGGTTGATGAACTTGAAACCCTCGTTCAGGCCCTCGCGCACAAAGTCGAGCTGCGTGCCGTCGATGTAGGCCAGGCTCTTCGGGTCGACCAGCACCTTCACGCCGTGGTCTTCGAACACCACGTCTTCAGGCGTGAACTCGTCCACGTACTCGAGCTTATAGGCCAGGCCGGAGCAGCCCGTGGTCTTCACGCCCAGCCGCACGCCCACACCCTTGCCCCGTTTGCCGAGGTAGCGGGTGACGTGTCGCGCAGCGGCTTCGGTCAGCGTGACGGCCATGTCAGTGAACAGCTTCGGCAGCAGCAGCTTCGGCCTTGACGCCGTGCTTGGCCTTGTAGTCGCTCACGGCGGCCTTGATCGCGTCTTCGGCCAGGATGGAGCAGTGGATCTTCACGGGCGGCAGCGCCAGTTCTTCGGCGATCTGCGCGTTCTTGAGCGCAGCCGCTTCGTCGAGCGTCTTGCCCTTGACCCATTCGGTCACGAGCGACGACGACGCAATGGCCGAGCCGCAGCCGTAGGTCTTGAAGCGCGCGTCTTCGATCACGCCGGTTTCGGGGTTGACCTTGATCTGCAGCTTCATCACGTCACCGCAGGCCGGCGCGCCGACCATGCCGGTGCCTACCGAGTCGTCGCCCTTTTCGAAGGAGCCGACGTTGCGTGGATTTTCGTAGTGGTCGATGACCTTGGAAGAATATGCCATGGTGTACCTCTCAAACTTTGTTCAATCGTGGAGCCTGGTGCGGGCCTGCGTCAGTGGGCCGACCACTGGATCGTGCTGATGTCGACGCCGTCCTGGAACATCTCCCACAGGGGGCTCAGCTCACGCAGCTTGGCAACGTTGTGCTTGATGGTCGAAATGGCGTAGTCGATTTCTTCTTCGGTCGTGAAACGGCCGATGGTCATGCGAAGGCTGCTGTGGGCCAGCTCGTCGCTGCGGCCCAGGGCGCGCAGCACATAGCTGGGCTCCAGGCTGGCCGAGGTGCAGGCCGAACCCGACGACACCGCCAGGCCCTTGATGCCCATGATCAGCGACTCGCCTTCGACGTAGTTGAAGCTCATGTTCAGGTTGTGCGGCACACGGTGTTCGAGGTCGCCGTTGATGAACACCTGCTCGACATCCTTCAGGCCATCGAGCAGACGCTTCTGCAGGCGGCGCGCATGGGCGATGTCGTCCTTCATTTCGAGCTTGGCGATGCGGTAGGCCTCGCCCATGCCGACGATCTGGTGCGTGGGCAAGGTGCCCGAACGCATGCCGCGTTCGTGACCGCCGCCGTGCATTTGCGCCTCGAGCCGCACTCGCGGCTTGCGGCGCACGTACAGCGCGCCGATGCCCTTGGGGCCGTAGGTCTTGTGCGAGGCGAGGCTCATCAGGTCGATGGGCAGCTTCGTGATGTCGATATCGACCTTGCCGGTGGCCTGGGCCGAATCGACGTGGAAGATGATGCCCTTTTCGCGGCAGACATTGCCGATCGCGACCACGTCCTGGATCACGCCGATTTCGTTGTTCACGAACAGCACGCTGGCCAGGATGGTGTCAGGGCGAATCGCGGCCTTGAACTTTTCAAGGTCGACGAGGCCGTTTTCCTCGACGTCGAGGTAGGTCACTTCGAAGCCCTGGCGCTCGAGTTCGCGCATCGTGTCGAGCACGGCCTTGTGCTCGGTCTTCAGGGTGATCAGGTGCTTGCCCTTGCCCTTGTAGAACTGGGCCGCGCCCTTGAGCGCGAGATTGATCGATTCGGTCGCGCCCGACGTCCAGACGATTTCGCGGGGATCTGCATTGATCAGGTCAGCCACCTGGCCACGCGCCTTCTCGACCGCCTCTTCAGCCTCCCAGCCCCATGCGTGGCTGCGCGACGCCGGGTTGCCGAAGTGTTCGCGCAACCAGGGAATCATGGCGTCGACCACACGCGGGTCGACCGGCGTGGTCGCGCCGTAATCGAGATAGATCGGGAAATGAGGAGTTACGTCCATGGCTGGCTCGTGCTGGCGTGGGGGTTGTTTTTTGATCTGGGCTGCTCAAGGTGGCGTCCGAAGGCGCCGCCGGGGACTCAGTACTCAGGACTTGGCGAAGGCGTTGCCGAGCGCGAACACCGAATTCGGTGCGTTGACGCGGATCGGCTTGACCACCGGCTGGGCCGAGATCGCACGCTTGACGACTGGCTTGTTTTCGATCTGCACGCCCTTGGCGATCTGGTCGTCGACCAGCTTCTGCAGCGTGACGGAGTCGAGGAATTCGACCATGCGCTGGTTCAGCGAGGCCCAGAGCTCGTGCGTCATGCATCGGCCGGCTTCGCCGAGGCAGTTTTCCTTGCCGCCGCACTGGGTGGCATCGATGGGTTCATCGACGGAAACGATGATGTCGGCCACGGTGATGTCCGCGGCCTTGCGACCGAGGCTGTAGCCGCCGCCGGGGCCGCGGGTCGACTCGACCAGCTCGTGACGGCGCAACTTGCCGAACAGCTGTTCGAGGTACGACAACGAAATCTGCTGCCGCTGGCTGATCGCAGCCAGCGTGACCGGACCGGTGTTCTGACGCAACGCCAGATCGATCATTGCTGTGACCGCAAAACGGCCTTTGGTAGTGAGACGCATCGCAAGCTCCTTCAAGTGCTTACCGTTGAAATGACACCGTGGTCCTGGACCGCGGTGACTTCGTCTCCGCCCTGCCCGACCCCTGACGCTGGTGAACCAGTCGGTAGGAGTCGGTCCTTCATCGCGAAGTTCTTTTCTTGTTGTTGACTGTTTCGCTCAAGTATAACAGAAGCCCCCGAGGTCTGCTGGGGTAAACCCCAGCGCGGTTCGCTTGAAGAATGCGAACGTCTGACCTACTGCGGCGGGATCGCGATGTTGTCGCCGCCCGACGCCCCGAACGCCTGCTCCCGCAGCAGCGCCAACTGGTCGCGCACCCGGGCCGCCTTCTCGAATTCGAGGTTGCGGGCGTGCTCCAGCATCTGCTTTTCCAGCCGCTTGATCTCCCGGGCGATGTCCTTTTCGCTCATGTCCTCGACCTTGGCGCGTTCCAGGTCGAGCTTGGCCATTTCCTTGCCGGTTTTCTCGCTGTAGACGCCGTCGATCAGGTCGCGCACCTGCTTGACGATGCTGCGCGGCGTGATGCCGTTGGCTTCGTTGTAGGCAATCTGCCGGGCACGGCGGCGCTCGGTTTCGCCGATGGCCTTCTTCATCGACTCGGTCATCCGGTCGGCGTAGAGGATGGCCTTGCCGTTCAGGTTCCGCGCTGCGCGGCCGATGGTCTGGATCAGCGAGCGCTCTGCGCGCAAGAAGCCTTCCTTGTCGGCGTCGAGGATCGCCACCAGCGATACCTCGGGAATATCCAGCCCCTCGCGCAGCAGATTGATGCCCACCAGCACGTCAAAGGTGCCCAGGCGCAGATCGCGCAGGATTTCCACCCGCTCGACCGTGTCGACGTCACTGTGCAGATAGCGCACCTTCACCCCGTTGTCGCCCAGGTAGTCGGTCAGCTGCTCGGCCATGCGCTTCGTCAGCGTGGTGATAAGCACGCGCTCGTTCTTGTCCACGCGCACGCGGATCTCGCCCAGCACGTCGTCCACCTGATGCGTGGCGGGCCGCACCTCGACCTCGGGGTCGATCAGTCCGGTGGGCCGCACCAGCTGTTCGACCACGTTGCCGGCATGGTCCTTCTCGTATTGCGCTGGCGTGGCCGAAACGAAGATGCACTGGCGCATGCGCTTTTCGAACTCCTCCATCTTGAGTGGCCGGTTGTCCAGCGCACTCGGCAAGCGGAAGCCGTACTCGACCAGCGTGGTCTTGCGCGCCCGGTCGCCGTTGTACATGGCGCTGAGCTGGCCGATCATCTGGTGACTTTCGTCGAGGAACATCAGCGCGTCCTTCGGCAGGTAATCGGTCAGCGTGGCCGGCGGGTCGCCTGGCGCAGCGCCAGAGAGGTGGCGCGTGTAGTTCTCGATGCCCTTGCAATGGCCGATTTCGGCGAGCATTTCGAGGTCGAAACGGGTGCGCTGCTCCAGCCGTTGCGCCTCGACCAGCTTGCCCGCCCCCACCAGTTCCTTGAGCCGATCGCCAAGCTCGATCTTGATGGTTTCCACCGCCGCCATGACCTTGTCGCGCGGCGTGACGTAATGGCTCGACGGATACACGGTGAAGCGCGGCACCTTCTGGCGGATGCGGCCGGTCAGCGGGTCGAAGAGCTGCAGCGACTCGATCTCGTCGTCGAACAGCTCGAAGCGAATCGCCAGCTCGCTGTGCTCCGCCGGGAACACGTCGATGGTGTCGCCCCGCACGCGAAAGGTGCCGCGGGCAAAGTCCTGCTCGTTGCGCAGGTACTGCATGCGGATGAGCCGCGAAATCAGGTCGCGCTGGCCGACCTTGTCGCCGACGCGGGCAATCAGCCGCATCTCCATGTAGTCCTCGGGCGTGCCGATGCCGTAGATGGCGCTCACCGTGGCCACGATGACCGTGTCGCGCCGCTCCAGCACGCTCTTGGTGGCCGACAGCCGCATCTGCTCGATGTGCTCGTTGATCGATGAATCTTTCTCGATGAACAGGTCGCGCTGCGGCACGTAGGCTTCGGGCTGGTAGTAGTCGTAGTAGCTCACGAAGTACTCGACGGCGTTCTTCGGGAAGAACTCGCGGAATTCGCTGTAGAGCTGCGCCGCCAGTGTCTTGTTGGGCGCAAACACAATGGCCGGGCGGCCCAGCCGGGCGATCACGTTGGCCATGGTGAAGGTCTTGCCCGAACCGGTCACGCCCAGCAGGGTCTGGAACACTTCGCCGTCGATCACGCCCTCGACCAGCCCCTCGATCGCCTTCGGCTGGTCGCCGGCCGGCGGATAGGGCTGGAAAAGCTCGAAAGGCGAGTCCGGATAGCGGATGAATTCCCCCTGTTTCGCCGGCCCGATCGGGTCCAGTTTCTTCAGGTCTGCTATGGCTTCGTTGTTCTCTGGCATGGCTGTTCCCGACAGGTGGCGCTCGCGCCGGTAAAATTCAAGGCAACCGGAAAGGATAAAGCCTCCTCCGGTTGCAGCGAAGCTTTCATCCCAAAGGACCTTTCCATGTCTATGTTCACCGCGGTCGAAATGGCGCCGCGCGACCCGATCCTCGGCCTCAACGAGCAATTTGCAGCCGATACCAACCCCAACAAGGTCAATCTCGGCGTCGGCGTCTATTACGACGACAACGGCAAGCTGCCACTGCTGCAGTGCGTGCAAGCGGCAGAGCAGAACATGATGAAAGCGCCCACGGCGCGCGGCTACCTCCCCATCGACGGCATTGCCGCATACGACAGCGCTGTCAAGGCGCTGGTCTTCGGCGCCGACAGCGAACCCGTCACCTCGGGCCGAGTGGCCACCATCCAGGCCATCGGCGGCACTGGCGGCCTGAAGGTCGGCGCTGACTTCCTGAAGAAGCTCAACCCCAACGCCAAGGTGCTGATCAGCGACCCGAGCTGGGAAAACCACCGCGCGCTGTTCACCAACGCCGGCTTCGAAGTCGAAAGCTACCCCTACTACGACGCCGCCAAGCGCGGCATCAACTTCGACGGCATGCTGGCCGCGCTCAACGCAGCCCCTGCCGGCACCGTCGTCGTGCTGCACGCCTGCTGCCACAACCCGACCGGCTACGACATCACGTCGGCACAGTGGGACCAGGTCGTCGCCACTGTCAAGGCCAAGGGTCTCGTGCCTTTCCTCGACATGGCCTACCAGGGCTTCGGCTACGGCCTGAAGGAAGACGGCGCCGCCGTCGCCAAGTTCGTCGATGCCGGCCTGACCTTCTTCGTCTCGACCTCGTTCTCCAAGAGCTTCAGCCTGTACGGCGAGCGCGTGGGCGCCCTGTCGGTGCTGTGCGAGAGCAAGGAAGAAGCCGGCCGCGTGCTGTCGCAGCTCAAGATCGCCATTCGCACCAACTACAGCAACCCACCCACGCACGGCGGCGCCGTGGTGGCCGCGGTGCTCGGCAACCCCGAACTGCGCGCCCTGTGGGAAAAGGAACTGGGCGAGATGCGCGTGCGCATCAAGGCCATGCGCCAGAAGCTGGTCGACGGCCTCAAGGCCGCCGGCGTGAAGGAAGACATGAGCTTCATCACCACGCAGATCGGCATGTTCAGCTACTCGGGCCTGAGCAAGGACCAGATGGTGCGCCTGCGCAATGAGTTCGGCGTGTACGGCACCGACACCGGCCGCATGTGCGTGGCCGCGCTCAACAGCAAGAACATCGAGTACGTCTGTGCCTCGATCGCCAAAGTCATCTAGGTGACAGCAAGGTGTGAGGGAATCGCCTTCGCGACGATTCCTTCACATTCTGTGGAAGAAGGCTCCTCGCGGCGGGGCCGATGTAGGGGTAAGGCCCCCTGCAATGCAGCGAATGCGCTGATATATTGCACCGCAACATTCCACTCCAAGACCAGCGATGCTCTATCAACTCTACGAAGCCCAGCGTTCCCTGATGGAGCCGTTCTCGGACTTCGCACAGGCTGCCTCCAAGCTCTACGGCCAGGGCGCCGTGTGGGGCCAGCTGCCCATGGCCCAGCGCATGGCCGCCGGCTACGACCTGCTCTATCGCCTCGGCAAGGACTACGAGAAGCCCGAGTTCAACATCAAGTCCGTCAAGGTCGACGGCGAAGAGGTCGTGATCCAGGAGGCTGTCGAACTCGACAAGCCGTTCTGCGAGCTGCGCCGCTTCAAGCGCTTCACCGACGAGCCGCACATTCTCAAGACGCTCAAGAGCCAGCCCGTGGTGCTGATCGTGGCGCCCCTGTCGGGCCACTACGCCACGCTGTTGCGCGACACCGTGCGCACCATGCTGCAGGACCACAAGGTCTACATCACCGACTGGAAGAACGCGCGCCTGGTGCCGCTGTCCGAAGGCGAGTTCCACCTCGACGACTACATCAACTACGTGCAGGAGTTCATCCGCCGCCTGCAGGCCGAATACGGCAACTGCCACGTGGTAAGCGTGTGCCAGCCGACGGTGCCGGTACTCGCGGCCGTTTCGCTCATGGCCAGCCGCGGCGAACAGCTGCCGCTGACCATGACCATGATGGGCGGCCCCATCGACGCACGCAAGTCGCCGACCGCGGTGAACAACCTCGCGATGAACAAGAGCTACGAGTGGTTCGAGAACAACGTGATTTACCGCGTGCCGCAGGGCTTTCCGGGTGCGGGCCGCAAGGTCTACCCTGGCTTCCTGCAGCACACCGGCTTCGTGGCCATGAACCCCGACCGCCACGCCAGCAGCCACTACGACTACTTCAAGGACCTGATCAAGGGCGATGACGCCAGCGCCGAGGCCCATCGCAAGTTCTACGACGAGTACAACGCCGTGCTCGACATGGACGCCGATTACTACCTCGAGACCATCCGCACCGTGTTCCAGGAGTTCGACCTGGTCAACGGCACCTGGGACGTCAAGAACCCCCAGGGTCAGGTGGAGCGCGTGCACCCGCAGGACATCCACTCGACCGCCCTGCTCACGGTCGAAGGCGAACTCGACGACATCTCGGGCTCGGGCCAGACCGAAGCGGCGCACAGCCTGTGCACCGGCATAGCCAATGACAAGCGCGAGCACTATGAAGTGAAAGGCGCCGGCCACTACGGCATCTTCAGCGGCCGCCGCTGGCGCGAACTGGTCTACCCGAAGGTGCTGAAATTCATCGCGGCCAACGACCAGCCCCAGAGCCGCGCCGGCAACCGCGGCGGCCTGGCCGCCGAAGACAGCATCAAGCCCGGCCGCAAGGTGCCCGCCGTCGCGGCCAAGAAGCTGCCGGCAAAGAAGGCCACGGCCGTGGCAGTGAAGAAGCCCGCTGCGCGCAAGAAGCCCGGCACCGGTGCGGCGCGCTGAAGAGCGCACGCAACCTCATCACCAAGTGAACAGGCTGGCCGCACGCATCAACGACGCACTGCCTCAAACGCAGTGCACACGGTGCGGCTACCCGGATTGCGCAGGCTACGCACAGGCCGTGGCTGACGGCGAGGCCGGCATCAACCAGTGCCCGCCGGGCGGCGCGGAAGGCATCGAGCGACTCGCAGTGCTCACCGGCCGCGCAACGCTCCCCCTCGATCCCCAGTTCGGCACCGAAGGCCCGCGTGCCATGGCCGTCATCGACGAGGCCTGGTGCATCGGCTGCACGCTGTGCCTCGACGCCTGCCCCACCGACGCCATCGTCGGCATCAACAAGCGCATGCACACCGTGATCGAAGCCCACTGCACGGGCTGCGAACTGTGCATTCCGGTCTGCCCCGTCGATTGCATCTCGCTCGAAGTCGAGACGCCGGGCCTCAGCGGCTGGCAAGCCTGGTCGGCCGAGCAGGCCGAAAGTGCCCGGCGCCGCTACGAAGTGCATGGCAGGCACCGCAACACCGACGCCCGGCTGGCCGAAACGGCGCCCGAGCCCCAAGCCC
Source organism: Variovorax sp. YR266 (assembly GCF_900107295.1). Lineage (NCBI taxonomy): Bacteria > Pseudomonadati > Pseudomonadota > Betaproteobacteria > Burkholderiales > Comamonadaceae > Variovorax > Variovorax sp. YR266. The sequence goes on along the minus strand of NZ_FNPM01000006.1, from coordinate 217,265 downwards.
CGCAAGACGCCGGCGCCCGCAAGCGCGCCATCGTCGAAGCCGCCCTGGCGCGTGCCCGCGCCGCCTCGCAACAACGCCCACCAGCCACCAAACCATGACGCTCGACACCCTGCTCATCTACATCGTCGCTTCGCTCGCGCTGGCCCTGATTCCGGGGCCAACGATGCTGCTGGCGCTGTCCAACGGCATCGAGGGCGGCATGCGCCGCGCGAGCTGGGGCATTGCGGGTGCGTCGCTCGGCAGCATCACCCTGATCGCCGTCGTCGCGCTCGGACTGGGCTCGTTGCTGGCGGCCTCGGAGTGGCTCTTCAATGCGATCCGCGTCGCAGGCGTGGCCTACCTCGTATGGCTGGGCATCAAGCTCTGGCGCAGCGAAACCACCGACCTGCGCACCGCGCTGGCCGAGTCGCCGCTCGAAGTCCGTCCGCAGGGCCGTGTCGCGCTGCTGCGCAGCCTGATGGTGGCGCTGTCGAACCCGAAGACGGTGCTGTTCTTCGCGGCATTCCTGCCGCAGTTCGTCGACATCGCGAAGCCGCAAGGCCCGCAGTACCTGCTGCTGGGTGCAGTGTTCGTCGTGCTCGATACCTGCGTGATGCTGGCCTATGCATCGGCCGGCACGCAGGCCGTGCGCTTCCTCTCGCAGCGGGGCCTCAGGGCAATGAACCGCGGTTGCGCGGCCGGCATGTGGCTGCTCGCGGCTACGCTTGCGGTGTGGCGCCGCCCCGGCGCTTGAAGAGCAACAGCAGCACACCCGCCAGTACCACGGCCACCGCATACCACTCGAAGCGCGTGACCGCCTCGTTGGCGATCCACACGCCCAGCAGCATCGCGATCACCGGGTTCACGAAGGTGTAGCTCGCCGCCAGCGCGGCCGGCGCCCTGGCCAGCAGCACCATGTAGGCGTTGAAGGCAATCAGCGAGCCGAACACCACCAGATAGATCCACGCAGCGACCGCTTCAGCCTGTGGCGGCCAGCTCATCGTTTCGCCAGACACCGCGGCGAGCCCCATCAGCACCACGCCGCCGCAGAGCATTTCGCTCGCGAAGCCCATCGCGCCGGACGCCAGCGGCAGGCTGCGCTGGCTCAGCACGCTGCCAAGCGACCAGCAGACGCAGGCAATGCAGATGGCAACCAGTCCTTCGGGCGAAGAGCGGAAGCCGCTGCCCTGCGTGAGCATCAGCACGCCGACGAGGCCGAGAGCGATGCCCGCGGCTTCGAGCCGCGACGGCTTCACACCCCAGATCAGATTGAGCAGCGCAATCAGCAGCGGAATCACCGCGATGAACGCCACCACCAGCCCCGAACCGATCGACACCTCGGCGTTCGCCGTGCCGCCCATGCCGCCGCCCAGCATCAGCGCGCCGACGATGAAGGCATTGCGCCACTGCACCAGCGAGGGCCACGGCGCGCCGCGCCAGCGCATCCACGCTGCCAGCAGCACACCCGCGACCAGGAAGCGCGAGCCCATCTGCAGGAACGGCGGAAAGCTGATTAGCGCGTACTTGATCGCAAGATAGGTCGAGCCCCACACCACCCAGGTGGCGGCGAGGCAAAGCCACAGCAGCGGCGGCAATCCGGGGCGGCCCGCGGCTGGCGTGGCATGGGCGGGAGAAGCGAGGGTAGGCATGTCGAAGGTGTCTCTTCTGATTCTTGGTATTGGGTGCCGGTCATGGTATGAAAGCCATCCCTCGGGAGCCATGCAGATTTCATGGTTCTGCCCTCGCCAAACCGTCGATTTGAAGGAGTTTCATGGACTTTCCCTTGAACCCCGTGCTGGACGCCCATGACACCCGCATCCTCGCCGAACTGCAGGCCGACGCGCGCCTGACCATGGCCGAACTGGGCCGCCGCGTGCACCTGAGCCAGCCGGCAGTAACCGAGCGCGTGAAGAAACTGGAGGCTGCGGGCGTCATCAGCGGCTACCGCGCCACCGTCAACCTCGGCAAGCTGGGCTACGGCATCCGCGCCATCATCCGCGTCGGGCGCGCGGACTACGACCTCGTCGTGAAACTGGTGCAGGACACGCCCGAATGCGTCAATGCCTACAACGTGACCGGAGAGGACAGCTGGATCCTCGAGATCGCGGTGATCGACGTGAGCCACCTCGACGCGGTGGTCACCAAGTTCTGCATCCTTACCGAGACGGCGACCTCGATCATCCTGAACCCGGCGCGCGAGCACCAGGCGATGCTGCCGCCTCAGCGCTCGGACGTGAAGCCGCCGATCAAGAAGGTGCTCAACGCGTAGCTGCGAGCGCGCTGAACGCCGCTACCACCTCGGGCGGCGCCTGCACCATCTCGATGAGCACGCCCTCGCCCGCGATCGGAAATTCGTCGTTCGCCTTCGGGTGCAGGAAGCAGATGTCGAAGCCGGCTGCACCCTTGCGGATGCCACCCGGCGCAAAGCGCACGCCCTGCGCCGTGAGCCATTCGACGGCCTTGGGCAGGTCGTCGATCCACAGCCCGACGTGATTGAGCGGCGTCGTGTGAACGGCGGGTTTCTTCTCCGGATCGAGCGGCTGCATCAGGTCGACCTCGACCTTGAACGGGCCCACGCCCATCGCGCAGATGTCTTCATCCACGTTCTCGCGTTCGCTCTTGAACGTGCCCGTGACTTCGAGCCCCAGCATGTCGACCCACAGCTTCTGCAGCCGCAGCTTGTCGGGCCCGCCGATGGCGATCTGCTGGATGCCCAGCACCTTGAAGGGGCGTGCGACAGTGGTCATGCGGCACAGCCTTCCGGCTGCTCCTGAACCTGCCGCGCATTCAGGCCCAGCTTGCGCAGCAGCACCGTGTCGGCTTCGACGTCGGGGTTGCCGGTAACGAGCAGCTTGTCGCCGTAGAAGATCGAATTCGCGCCCGCCATGAAGCACAGCGCCTGCACCGCGTCGCCCATCTGCTGTCGGCCGGCCGACAGGCGCACGCGCGCGGTCGGCATGGTGATGCGCGCAACCGCGATCATGCGCACGAAATCGAAGGGGTCGACCGGGTCCGAGTCGGCCAGCGGCGTGCCGGGCACGCGCACAAGGCTGTTGATCGGCACCGATTCCGGGTACGGATTCAGGTTGGCCAGTTGCGCGATCAGTCCCGCACGGTGCACCGGTGCTTCGCCCATGCCGACGATGCCGCCGCAGCACACGCTGATGCCCGCGCTGCGCACATGGGCCAGCGTGTCGAGCCGGTCCTGGTAGGTGCGCGTGTCGACCACGTCGGTGTAGTACTCGGGCGCGGTGTCGAGGTTGTGGTTGTAGTAATCGAGGCCGGCAGCCTTGAGCTGGTGCGCGTGGTGCGGCTCCAGCATGCCGAGCGTGGCGCAGGTCTGCATGCCGAGCCCCTTCACGGCCTCTACCAGCACGGCCACCTTCTCCACGTCGCGGTCCTTCGGGGCGCGCCATGCGGCGCCCATGCAGAAGCGCGTGGCACCGGCATCCTTGGCGGCCTGCGCGGCGCGCAGCACCTCGTCGACCTCCATGAGCTTCTGCGCCTTCACGCCGGTATCGAACTCGGCCGACTGCGGGCAATAGCCGCAGTTCTCGGGGCAGCCGCCGGTCTTGACCGACAGCAGCGTGGCCAGCTCGATGTCGCCTTCGGGGAAATGCTGGCGGTGCACGGTCTGCGCCTCGAACAGCAGGTCCATCAGCGGCTTGTCGAGCAGCGTCTGGATCGCCTCGACGGACCACGGGCCCTCGGTCTTGGAGGCAGCGGCCTTCGCGGGCCGGTGCAGCGTGATCGCCTGTTGCAAGTCGTTGGCACCCATCAGTTGAACTCCAGAATGATTTGATCGACGGCGAGCGATTCGCCCTTGCCCGCCGAAATCTTGCCGACCACGCCGTCCTGCGTGGCAAACAGCACGTTTTCCATCTTCATGGCCTCGATCACGGCCAGCTTCTCGCCAGCGCGCACCTGCTGGCCCGGCTGCACCGACACCTCGACCAGCAGGCCCGGCATCGGCGACATCAGGAACTTGCTCAGGTCCGGAGGTGCCTTGTAGGGCATCAGCTCGAGCAGGCGCGCGCCCAGCGGCGACAGCACCATCGCCTCGATCTGCGTACCGTCGTGCGACACGCGCAGCGCCAGCGGGCTCTTGCCCGCGCCACGCTCCACCTGCGCGGTGAAGGGCTTGTCGTTGACCGTGCCCTGCACGCGGATCGCTCCCAGCGCCAGACTGCTGTCGATCTTGTAGGTCTTGCCGCCCACGGCCACTGCACTCGCACCGGTCTTGCCATGGAAGTCGGTGACCGACACCGGATGGTGCACGTGCTTGCCTTCCGGCCCCAACTCGACCACCACGAACTGCTCGCCCACCTTCACGCCGTGGCCTTCGAGCTGCCCGCTGATGCCCGAGGCACGCGCGCGGTAGCGGCGATGCACGTAGGCCGCGAGCGCGATCAGGAACGACGGATCGGCATGCGGCACGTCTTCCGCGTGGAAGCCCTTGCCGTAGTGCTCGGCGATGAAGCCGGTGTTGAAGTCGCCCGCCACGAACTTCGGATGCGCCAGCAGCGCCGCCTGGAACGGAATGTTGCTGCTGATGCCGCGGATCACGAAGCCGTTGAGCGCCTCGCGCATGCGGGCAATCGCATGCTGGCGGTCCTTGCCGTGCACGATGAGCTTGGCGATCATCGAGTCGTAATACATCGGGATCTCGCCGCCGTCGTACACGCCTGTGTCCACGCGCACGCCTTGCAGGTGCTGCGTGTCGCTCGCGAACATGGTTTCGCCCGGCGGCTGGAACTTCACCAGCCGGCCGGTCGACGGCAAGAAATTGCGGAACGGGTCTTCGGCATTGATGCGGCACTCGATCGCCCAGCCGTTGCGCTTCACCTCGGCTTGCGTCAACGGCAGCTGCTCACCGGCGGCCACGCGGATCATCAGCTCGACCAGGTCGAGGCCGGTGATGCACTCCGTCACCGGATGCTCCACCTGCAGTCGCGTGTTCATCTCCAGGAAGTAGAAGCTCTGGTCCTTGCCGACCACGAACTCCACCGTGCCCGCGCTCTGGTACTTCACGGCCTTGGCCAATTGCACCGCCTGCTCGCCCATGGCCTTGCGCGTGGCGTCGGAGATGAAGGGCGACGGCGCCTCCTCGATCACCTTCTGGTGGCGCCGCTGGATCGAGCACTCGCGCTCGTTCAGGTAGATCACGTTGCCGTGCGAGTCACCCAGCACCTGGATTTCGATGTGGCGCGGCTCCTCGACGAACTTCTCGATGAAAACGCGGTCGTCGCCGAAGCTGTTGCGCGCCTCGTTGCGGCACGAGGTGAAGCCCTCGAAGGCTTCCTTGTCGTTGAAGGCCACGCGAAGGCCCTTGCCACCGCCGCCGGCCGAGGCCTTGATCATCACGGGGTAGCCGATGTCCTTGGCAATCTCGACGGCGCGCTCAGCCGTCTCGATGGCGTCGTTCCAGCCCGGAATAGTGTTGACCTGGGCTTCGTTCGCGAGCTTCTTCGAGGCGATCTTGTCGCCCATCGCTGCAATCGAATAGTGCTTCGGCCCGATGAAGGCAATGCCCTCTTCCTCGACCTTGCGCGCGAAGGCTTCGTTCTCCGACAGGAAGCCGTAGCCCGGGTGCACCGCCTCGGCGCCGGTCTTCTTGCAGGCGGCAATGATGCGGTCGGCCTGCAGGTAGCTCTCGCGGCTGGGCGCCGCACCGATGTGCACGGCCTCGTCGGCCAGTTCGACGTGGCGGGCTTCCTTGTCGGCGTCGGAATAGACAGCGACGGTGAGGATGCCCATCTTCTTCGCCGTCTGGATGACGCGGCAGGCGATTTCGCCACGGTTCGCAATCAGGATCTTCTTGAACATGTTCTTCTTCTCCGTGCCGCTCACAGTGGAATGTTCCCGTGCTTGCGCCACGGGTTCTCGAGCTTCTTCTCGCGCAGCATCACCAGCGAACGGCAGATGCGTTTGCGCGTCTCGTGCGGCAGGATCACGTCGTCGATGTAGCCGCGTGCGCTCGCCACGTACGGGTTGGCGAAACGGGCCTTGTATTCAGCCTCGCGGGCGGCGAGTTTTTCGGGGTCGTTCTTGTCCTCGCGGAAGATGATTTCCACCGCGCCCTTGGCGCCCATCACCGCGATCTCGGCACGGGGCCAGGCAAGGTTGACGTCGCCGCGCAGATGCTTCGAGGCCATCACGTCGTAGGCGCCGCCGTAGGCCTTGCGCGTGATGACGGTGATCTTCGGCACCGTGCACTCCGCATACGCGTAGAGCAGCTTGGCGCCGTGCTTGATGATGCCGCCGTACTCTTGCCCCGTACCGGGCATGAAGCCAGGCACGTCGACGAAGGTGACAACCGGAATGTTGAACGCATCGCAGAAACGCACGAAGCGCGCGGCCTTGATGCTGCTCTTGATGTCGAGGCAGCCCGCCAGCACCAGCGGCTGGTTGGCCACGATGCCGATGGTCTGGCCTTCCATGCGGGCGAAGCCGATCACGATGTTCTTCGCGTAGTCGGGCTGAAGCTCGAAGAAGTCGCCGTCGTCCACTACCTTCAGGATCAGCTCCTTGATGTCGTATGGCTTGTTCGGGTTGTCGGGCACCAGCGTATCGAGCGAGTAGTCGGGCCGGTCGGCCGGATCGCCCAGGCCGTTGTTGCCCAGGCGCACCGGCGGCTTCTCGCGGTTGTTGAGCGGCAGGTAGTTGTACAGGCGGCGCAGCATCAGCAGCGCCTCGACGTCGTTCTCGAACGCCATGTCGGCCACGCCGCTGCGCGTGGTGTGGGTGATGGCGCCGCCCAGCTCTTCGGCCGTGACGCTTTCGTGCGTCACGGTCTTCACCACCTCGGGGCCGGTGACGAACATGTAGCTGCTGTCCTTCACCATGAAGATGAAGTCGGTCATGGCGGGCGAATACACGGCGCCGCCCGCGCAGGGGCCCATGATCATGCTGATCTGCGGCACCACGCCCGAGGCCATCACGTTGCGCTGGAACACGTCGGCATAGCCGCCGAGCGAGGCCACGCCTTCCTGGATGCGAGCGCCGCCCGAGTCGTTCAGTCCGATGACGGGCGCGCCGACCTTCATGGCCTGGTCCATCACCTTGCAGATTTTTTCGGCATGCGCCTCGCTGAGCGCGCCGCCGAAGACAGTGAAGTCCTGGCTGAACACGAACACCAGGCGGCCGTTGATCATGCCGTAGCCGGTGACCACGCCGTCACCGGGAATCTTCTGCTCGGCCATGCCGAAGTCCACCGAGCGGTGCTCGACGAACATGTCCCACTCTTCAAAAGTGTTGTCGTCGAGCAGCAGCTCAATGCGCTCGCGCGCCGTGAGCTTGCCCTTGGCATGTTGCGCGTCGATGCGCTTCTGCCCGCCGCCGAGACGCGCCTGGGCGCGACGCTTTTCGAGTTGTTCGATCAGTTCTTGCATGGTGTGCTTCCGAAGCTGTGGTCCTGAATTTCGTGTCTCATGGTCTGGCCGTGATGGCGGCTGCGGCGAGCAGGTTGCGCGCCGCAGTCGATGCCGGCAACGTGCCCTGCGCCACCAGCTGCGTGAGCTGGGGCAGCAGCTCGCGCACCTGCGGGTGATGCCTGAAGGCGTGCTTGAGTCCGGCGTCGATGCGCTCCCACATCCACGCGGTGGCCTGCTTCTCGCGGCGCTTGGCGAGCTTGCCGTTGGCGGTCTGAAGTTGCCTGAATTGCGTGACGGCGTCCCAGAAGGCATCGACGCCGGTGTTGGCAAGCGCGCTCAGCTGCAGCACCTTGGGGAGCCAGAAGCGCACCTCCACGCCGCTGTGCGCGTCGTGCACCGCATGCGCGTGATCGGGGTTGCCTTGGTGGCCGAAGAGACGCAGTGCCGAAGTGATCTGAGCCTGCGCGCGCGTGGCGGCGTCCTTGTCGATGTCGGCCTTGTTGATGACGACAAGGTCGGCCAGCTCCATCACGCCCTTCTTGATCGCCTGCAGGTCGTCGCCGGCATTGGGCAGTTGCATCAGCACGAACATGTCGGTCATGCCGGCCACAGCGGTTTCGCTCTGGCCCACGCCGACGGTTTCGACGATCACGATGTCGTAGCCGGCCGCTTCGCACACCAGCATGGCCTCGCGCGTCTTCTCGGCCACGCCGCCCAGCGTGCCGCTCGAAGGGCTCGGCCGGATGTAGGCGCGCTCGTGCACCGAGAGCCGTTCCATGCGCGTCTTGTCGCCGAGGATGGAGCCGCCCGACACGGTGGACGACGGGTCGATGGTGAGCACCGCGACGCGATGGCCCTTGCCGATCAGCAGCAGGCCCAGCGTTTCGATGAATGTCGACTTGCCAACGCCCGGCACGCCCGAGATGCCGAGGCGGAACGAGTTGCCCGTGCGCGGCAGCAATGCCGTGAGCAGTTCGTCGGCCTGCGTGCGGTGGTCGGCGCGCGTCGACTCGAGCAGCGTGATGGCTTTTGCAATGGCGCGCCGTTGCGCCATGCCATCGGTTTCAGCGACGGCGCGTTCGAGCGCCTGCGCCTTGTTCAGCACGCAGCCTCCGAGGCCACGCGCCAGCGGTAGTGCAGGTCGACGCCCTCCCCGCCCTCGAGCACGAAGCCGTGCCGCAGGTAGAAGCGGTTGGCGTCGCTCTTCACGAGCGCGGTGAGCTTGATGTCCAGCCGCTGCGCGCGCGCCTGCGACTTGGCCCATTCGAGCACCCATTCACCGATGCCCAGGCCCTGGAAGCCGGTGCGCAGGTAGAGATGGTCGAGGCGCAGCGCGTCGCTGTCCTCGGGCTTGAGCGTGACGAAGCCGATGCGCTGGTCGCCGTCGAGCACGATGTGGTGCATGTACGGCACGAGAAAGCCCGCGCTCAGGCGCTCGCGCGAACGCGCTGCATCGAAACGGCCCACGCGCTCCAGGCTCGGGCGCATCGCGTCGATGCGCAGGGCCAGCATGGCTTCGAAATCGCTGGAATCCACCGGCTGCAGCGACAGCCGCGACAAGAGATCGCCCACGTCGCGCCTCAGGCCGTGACCGCCGCGCGAATCTGCTCCAGCACATCCTTGGCGCTGGCCGGAATGGGCGTGCCCGGTCCGTAGATGCCCTTGACGCCGGCTTCGTAGAGAAAGTCGTAGTCCTGCCGCGGAATCACGCCGCCGACGAACACGATGATGTCGTCCGCGCCCTGCTTCTTGAGCTCATTGATGATGGCCGGCACAAGAGTCTTGTGGCCGGCTGCGAGCGTGCTCACGCCCACTGCATGCACGTCGTTCTCGATGGCCTGGCGCGCGCATTCCTCGGGCGTCTGGAAGAGCGGCCCCATGTCCACGTCGAAACCCAGGTCGGCAAATGCCGTGGCCACCACCTTCGCGCCGCGGTCGTGGCCGTCCTGCCCGAGCTTGGAGATCATCACGCGCGGACGGCGGCCCTGCTCCTCCGCGAAGGCGTTGATTTCGGTCTTGAGGGCTTCCCAGCCTTCGGCGGAGTCATAGGCAGCTGCGTACACACCGGTCACCTTTTGCGTGTCGGCCCGATGGCGGCCGAATGATTTCTCGAGCGCGTCCGAAATCTCGCCCACCGTGGCGCGCAGGCGCACGGCGTCGATGCTCAGCGCCAGCAGGTTGCCGGTGTTGTTCTCGGCAGCAGTGGTCAGCGCGTCGAGCGCGGCCTGCACCCTGGCGGTGTCGCGCGAGGCACGGATCTTCTGCAGCCGCGCCACCTGCTGGTCGCGCACCTTCACGTTGTCGATCGAGAGGCTGTCGATCGCGTCCTCGTTCTTCAGCTTGTATTTGTTGACGCCGACGATCACGTCCTTGCCGGAGTCGATGCGCGCCTGCTTCTCGGCGGCGGCGGCTTCGATCTTGAGCTTGGCCCAGCCGCTATCGACCGCCTTGGTCATGCCGCCCATCGCCTCGACCTCTTCGATGATGGCCCAGGCCGCGTCGGCCATGTCCTGCGTGAGCTTCTCCATCATGTAGCTGCCGGCCCAGGGGTCGATCACGTTGGTGATGTGCGTCTCTTCCTGGATGATGAGCTGCGTGTTGCGCGCGATGCGGGCGCTGAACTCGGTGGGCAGCGCAATGGCTTCGTCGAGCGCGTTGGTGTGCAGGCTCTGCGTGCCGCCGAACACCGCGGCCATCGCTTCGATGGTGGTGCGCACCACATTGTTGTACGGGTCCTGCTCGGTGAGCGACCAGCCCGAGGTCTGGCAGTGCGTGCGCAGCATCAGGCTCTTGGGGTTCTTGGGGTTGAACTCCTTCATGATGCGGCACCACAGCAGGCGCGCCGCGCGCATCTTGGCCACTTCGAGATAGAAGTTCATGCCGATGGCCCAGAAGAAGCTCAGGCGCCCGGCAAAGCCGTCGACGTCGAGCCCCTTGGCCAGTGCGGTCTTCACGTATTCCTTGCCGTCGGCCAGCGTGAAGGCGAGTTCGAGCGCCTGGTTGGCGCCGGCTTCCTGCATGTGATAGCCGCTGATCGAGATCGAGTTGAACTTGGGCATGTTCTGCGCCGTGTACTCGATGATGTCGCCGATGATCCGCATGCTCGGCGCTGGCGGAAAGATGTACGTGTTGCGGACCATGAACTCCTTGAGGATGTCGTTCTGGATGGTTCCGCTCAGCTGGTCTTGCGCCACGCCCTGCTCTTCGGCCGCGACCACGTAGCCCGCCAGCACCGGCAGCACGGCGCCGTTCATCGTCATCGACACGGAGACCTTGTCGAGCGGGATCTGGTCGAACAGGATCTTCATGTCCTCGACCGAGTCGATTGCCACGCCTGCCTTGCCGACGTCGCCGGTCACGCGCGGGTGGTCGCTGTCGTAGCCGCGATGCGTGGCGAGGTCGAAGGCCACGCTCACGCCCTGCCCGCCGGCGGCCAGCGCCTTGCGATAGAAGGCGTTCGACTCTTCGGCGGTGGAGAAGCCGGCGTACTGGCGGATGGTCCAGGGGCGCACTGCGTACATGGTCGCCTGCGGGCCGCGCAGGTAGGGCTCGAAGCCGGGCAGCGTGTCGGTGTACTTCAGGCCCTGCAGGTCGGCGGCGGTGTACAGCGGCTTCACGGCGATGCCGTCGGGCGTGATCCAGTTCAGCGCGTTCACGTCGCCGCCGGGTGCGGACTTGGCAGCAGCCTTGGCCCAGGCTTCGAGGTCGGCGGGCTTGAAAGAGGGTTCGGGTGTGCTGCTCATGAAGGGGCCGTTCGCAGTGTCTTGCAGGGTATTCGCAAATTCGCCTGCACGGATTTGCAAGCCGGCCGCGAGTCTAACCGATCCATAATTATTAATTCAAACACCGTTTTTGAAGTACAGTCCGGCCCATGTCCGCCGTCACCCTCACCCCCCGTGCCCTCTATGAAGAGGTGGCCGAGCTGCTGCGCCAGCGGATCTTTCGCCGCGAGCTGGAGCCCGGCAGCTGGATCGACGAACTCAAGCTGGCCGAGGAATACGGCATCAGCCGCACGCCGCTGCGCGAGGCGCTGAAGGTGCTCGCAGCCGAAGGCCTGGTAACGATGAAGGTGCGGCGCGGCGCGTACGTGACCGAGGTGTCGGAGCAGGACCTGACCGACGTGTACCACCTGCTCTCGCTGCTGGAGAGCGACGCCGCCGGCGTGGTGGCCGAGCGCGCCACCGACACGCAGCGCGCCGAGCTGAAGGCGCTGCACGCCGAGCTGGAAGCAGCAGCCTCGCCCGAGAACCGGGAGCACTTCTTCGCCCTGAACGAGCGCTTTCACATGCGGTTGCTGGCCATCGCCAACAACAAGTGGCGCGACCAGATGGTGGCCGACCTGCGCAAGGTGATGAAGCTCAACCGGCACAACTCGCTGCTGAAAGCCGGCCGGATCGCCGAGTCGCTGGCGGAGCACCGCTCGGTTATGGCGGCCATCGAGGCGCGGGACGCGGAGGCCGCCATGGCCCGCATGCGCGAGCACTTCCAGAACGGACTCGAAGCCGCGAACTAGCGCCTTTCAGCGCGGCGCGGCACCGGCGAGAAACATGTCGACGGCGCGCTGAACCAGCGCGTGAATCTGCTCTACCGACACGGGCTCGGGGTCGACCTGGAAGAGCCGCGCCTGGGTCTCCGCCGTGATCAACGTGGTGAACTGCAGCGCGGTCACGTGTGGGTCCCGGCGCCGTAGTTCGCCACGCTTCATCGCCGCATCCATGAACCCCGCGAGGGTTCGGATGTATTCGGCAGGCCCCGACTCCTGGAACTGCTGCCCCACGTCGGAGCGCCCGGCTTCGGCAAGAACCATCCGGTAGACCGCCAGCGCGTCCGCGTCGTTGGTCAGCACGAACAGCATCCGCTCGCCGAACCGCATCAATTGCGCCTCGAGCGTGGCGGTCTCGTTCGCCTCCTGCAACTCGGCCGCGGCCTCAGCCAGATGCGAAACGGCCACGGTTTGCACGACCGCCCTGAAGAGCTCCTCTTTCGAGGCGAAGTATCCGTACAGGGTGGCCTTCGACCCACCCAGGCGCTTTGCGAGCTCGTTCATCGACGTGCGCTCGTAACCCAGCTCCTTGAACAGCGCCACCGCCGCTTCAAGGATGACGTTGCGCCGCGCTTCTGTCCTGACCTTCATCGCATTTCCCTCAAAAGAATACCCAACTGTACAGTTTTCTTGACATCGCCAAAATCCACCTCAATAATGAACCGTACCGTACAGTTTTAAATCTGGACACGGTCGTTGCCCTCTTCATTCACTTGTCCATTCACTTCTTCCCAATTCAAGGAACGCGATGCGTGCTCTTTCCGATGCCCCCAAGGCCATCACCCTGGCGGTCTGCCTGATCCTGACGGCGTGTGCCAGCACACAGCCGGTGCCGTATGCCGGCATCGCCTCCGCGTCCCAGTTGCGACCCAGCCAGCATGACGACTCCGGCCGCATTCCATTCGAATACAAGGCAAACATCGACTGGCGGCGGTATTCGGATTTCGTCCTCGATCCGGTCGCCATCTACCGCGGCAGCGACGGCCAGTTCGAAGACGTGTCGGAAGAGGACAAAGTCTTCCTGGCGCGCTACATGCAGAACCAGTTCACCGACAAGCTGAATGCGCGCTTCCGGAACGCTCCTGGCAGAAACGCCAACGCTGTACGGATCAAGCTGACGCTCACCGGCGCCAAGACGAACACCGCCGTGCTCAGCACCTTCTCGCGCTTCGACCTGCTGGGCGGCCCGTACAACGCCGTGCAGGCCATCCGCGGCAAGGAAGGCGCGATGACGGGCTCGGTGAGCTTTGCCGTCGAAATCTACGACGCCTCGACCAACGAACTGCTCGGCGCCTACGTCACCAAGCAGTACCCGAACGCATGGAATCTCAAGGCCGGCATCGGGGCCCGGAGCGCTTCCATCGCAGGCATTGAAAACGGCGCCGACCAGCTGGTCGCGTACCTGCAATGACGACGGCGCTCTGGAGACGGCTGCGCAGGGCCTGCATCAAGTTGCAGTGCGCCTTCGCGCGGGCCCGCCGGTCCAGGCTCGGCATCTTCCACGCGAAATGACTTCCTCCCTCACACACAGCCGGAGCATTCCATGACCTTCCTTCATTTCTTCCGCCTCGCGGGTATCACAGCCGTACTCGCCACGGCCTTCAATGCACAGGCCGACAGCTTCACGTCGTCCGTGGCCTCCAGCGCCGGCTCCGCATCGAGCGGCAGCGTGTCGGCATCGCTGCGCGGTTCGAGCAAGAGTTCGTTCGACGGCGACAAGGTGGCCGAAGGCGACTACCGCATCACCGAAGTCGCGCAAGCCACCGGTCGCGAGGGCTTCACGCGCGTCGCGATGCAGAGCGACAGCGACGCGCAGCAGCGCATCGTGCTCGAACTGCCGCAAGCCACTTTCGCGAAGGAGCGCCTGGGCCTCGGCGACCTCGTGCACGCGCAACAGCGCACCTACGGCACCGCCTTCGCACGTGGCGACACGCGCGAGGCGTTCTACCTCGTGCTCGCCGACGACTGGTACGGGGGGCTCGCCGCGCGCCCCGTGAGCCTTTGATCGTCGCCCGCCGTCTGTTGCTGCTGGGGCTCTCGGCTCTCCTCGCCTTGGCGGGTGGCGTTGTGCACGCGGCGTCGTCGCAGTTCTGCGATCGCGCGAAACCGCTCACCGCAAGCCAGCAGGATCGCCTGCTGCGCTTCACCGCCGTCGTGCAGGAAGCGCTTTCGAACACAGGCAGCGACGCCGTGCTGATCAGCCGCTCCGGACTCGATCTCTCGCGCTTTCGCATCCGCTACTCCCACGCCGCCATCGCCTGGAAAGCCGCGGACGGCACATGGTCCGCGCGGCAGCTGTACTACGCCTGCGACGAAGGACACCCGCGCCTCTACGACCAGGGCCTGACCGGCTTCGTCATGGGCATCGACGACTCCGCGCTGGGCTACGTCTCCATCGTGGCCCTGCCCTCCGAAGCGGCACAGGCGCTGCGCAGCGCGGCGCTCGACACGCCGCGCGCCCTGCATCTGCTGGCTGCGCGCTACAGCGCCAATGCCTATCCGTTCAGCCTGCGCTACCAGAACTGCAACCAGTGGGTAATGGAACTGTTAGCCGTGGCGTGGGGCGAGTTGCCCGACGGAGACGACCTGCGCGAGCGCGCCCAGCAATGGTTGCGCGAGGCGCCCTACAAGCCCGAGCCGGTCGATGTCGGCTCGCATGCGCTCGTCTTCGCGTCGAGCTTCGTGCCGCTGCTGCACCTGGACGACCACCCGCAGGACGACATCTATGCGCTGAAGCTGCGCGTCAGCCTGCCCTCGACCGTGGAAGCCTTCGTGCGCGAACAGCGCCCCGGGAGCGAACGCATCGAGCTGTGCCACGACAGCAGGCAGGTCGTGGTGCACCGCGGCTGGGACCCCCTCTTCGACGGCTGCCAGCCCACCGGCGGCGATCGCGTCGTCCTTCTCGACTGAAACACTCAAGGGCAAACGACAGCAAATGAAGTACCTCTCCAGCTTTGCAGTTGCCCACGCCGCGGTGCTCGCGATGGTGGTCGGCGTCTTTCTGATGGACGGTTGCGCGCACAGGCAACCCGACATGCCCCCGAATGCTCCAGCCGCGCTGGCTTCGACACCGGCAAAGGGCTCCACCCCATGAACGTCCTGCTTCTCAGATCCGGAAACGGAACGCGCGACGAACTTGGCGGCGTGCTCGGACGATGTGGCCTGGCAGTCGACGTGATCGACTCCCGCGATGCCGACGCGTGGCTCTTCACAGGCAAGCCGTACGCACTGATTCTTCTCGATGCCGCGCAACCGGCCGCCGCGCACGTGGCGATACGCTCCATTCGCCGCAGCAGCAGTGCCCCGCTGCTGGTGCTGACGCAACGAGACCAGGTGGCCGACCGTCTCGAAGGACTGGCGCAGGGCGCGACCGAGTACCTGGTCAAGCCTTGTGCGCCCGCCGATCTCGTGGCGCGAGCCTGGGCGCTGGCGTCAGGCGGTCATGGTCCGGAGGCGGCCGTCCTGCGGCTGGCGGACCTGGCCATCGATCGCGCGAGCGGCAAGGCGTTTCGTCAAGGCGTGGATCTCGGCCTCAGTGCCACGCTGTTCGAGCTTCTGGACGCGCTGATGGCACGCAGAGGCCAGGTGCTGTCGCGCGCCGACCTGATCAAGGCCGCGTGGGGATCAAGCACCGGCGAGCGGGACAACATGGTCACGGTCGGCATCCTCAGGCTTCGCCAGAAACTGGACGATCCGTTCGACCTGAAGCTGCTCCATACCGTACGCGGCGAGGGTTACGTGCTGGCTCTGCGCAACGACCACTAGGGCCGGACGGCCCCCAGTTCTAGGTCGACGTACCGGTTTCCCCGACGAGACGCTGCGCCGTCTCCAGCAGCAGCGGCGCGATGCGCACAACCATCGTGTCCTTGGGCAGAAGATAGGCGGGGCCGCCGCAACTCACGGAGTAGCGCTCGCCGCGCGGGCCCTCCAGTGCGAAGCCGATGGCGTGGATGTGCGGATTCCATTCGCCAAAAGAGCCGCAGTAGCCCAGCCGGTCGTACTCGTCGAGGCTGGCCATCAGGCCAGCCTCGATGGCGCTCCAGCTTTCCCCGCTTTCGGTCCGGATCTGCTCCAGCAGTTCGGCTTTTTCCGGCGCGGGCAGCGCCGCCAGGTAGGCGCGCCCGGCGGCCGAAG
This sequence comes from Variovorax sp. YR266, assembly GCF_900107295.1. NCBI lineage: Bacteria > Pseudomonadati > Pseudomonadota > Betaproteobacteria > Burkholderiales > Comamonadaceae > Variovorax > Variovorax sp. YR266. The sequence continues at coordinate 201,236 of NZ_FNPM01000006.1, read as the reverse complement.
TGGCGATGGCCATGCGCGTGCCCACCTCGATGCGCGAGCTGATGACCACGGAACGCGGCCGCAGCGAATCGATGACGAGCATGTCGAGCTCGTCGCGCACGCCCATGTGCACGCTCACGCCGGCCGACTCCGACAGCGCCGCCAAGTGCGGCCGCGCCACCGTCCGCAGGTCGAAATGGCGCAGGTAGCGGCTGCTCATGTCCAGCAGCGCCGGGCCGAGGCTGAAGCGCTCGCTGTCCTGCGACTGTCGCAAATACCCCGCACTCACCAGCGTGGCGGTGAGCCGCGACACCGTGGCCTTGGGGATGCCCGTGGTGTCTGCCAGTTCGCGATTGCCTATCGGTGCCGATGCCATGCCGATGACCCTGAGGAGAGCCAGACCCCTGGCGAGCGCACTTACTTCTTCTTTGCCGCCAATCGCGTCATTCATGTATCCAAACCTTTTTATGTCCCTGATGCTCCTCATTTTTCAGCAAAAAACGGTTGACGCGCCACTTATCGTGAAGTAGCGTTTTTTGGAACAACGTTTCAACTGAAAAATTGCGGGCCGTGACAGGCCCGCTCCCCGGGAGAAAAGCGCTCGATGCGCCTCGGGCTCAGGCGGCTTGCGCGACAGGCTCGCGCGCCATCGCCATCACCTCGTGCGCAGGCAGCGTCTTGAGCCGGTGATCGCTCCAGACCTGGCGCCAGCGGCGCGCGCCCGGCAGGCCGTTGCGCAGGCCCAGCATGTGCCGCGCGATCGACCACCACTGCGTGCCGTGCTCGGCCGCCTCGCGGGCCATGTAGTCGCACATCAGCGACTCGACCTCTTCGCGCGTCAGGGGCTGTGCCTCGGCACCGAAGAACTCGGCGTCCCATTCGGCCAGCCACCAGGGGTTGTGATACGCCTCGCGCCCGACCATCACGCCGTCGAGCAGACGCAGGTGTTCATGCACCTGTGCATTGACCGAAATGCCGCCGTTGATGGAAAAGCACAGCGCCGGAAACTCGTGCTTCAGCCGGTGCACCAGTTCGTAGCGCAGCGGCGGAATCTCGCGGTTCTGCTTCGGGCTCAGGCCCTGCAGCCACGCATTGCGCGCATGCACGATGAAAGTCTGGCAGCCAGCCTCACTCACCTGGCCGACGAAGTCGCGCACGAATTCGTAGCTCTCGATCTTGTCGATGCCGATGCGGTGCTTGACCGTGACGGGCACGCTCACCACGTCGACCATCGCTTTCACGCAGTCGGCCACCAGCTGCGGCTCGTTCATCAGGCAGGCACCGAACGCGCCGCGCTGCACGCGCTCGCTCGGGCAACCGCAATTGAGGTTGATCTCGTCGTAGCCCCACTCTTCGCCGAGCTTTGCGCAATGTGCAAGGTCGGCCGGCTCGCTGCCGCCGAGCTGCAGTGCCACCGGATGCTCTTCAGCGTTGAAGCGCAGGTGACGGGGCACGTCGCCATGCACCAGCGCGCCGGTCGTCACCATCTCGGTGTAGAGCAGCGCGTGGCGCGACAGCAGACGATGGAAGTACCGGCAATGGCGGTCCGTCCAATCCATCATCGGGGCAACCGATATGGTTTTCTCTTTTAAATTCAATGGCTTAGCGTTGTCACTCATACACTTGGAACCCCGCCAACCGTTCGAAGACCAGGGATCCGACCTCGCTCGCCGGTCCTGTCAGCATCTGCACGGGCATCGGCTACATCAAGCCGGTAGTTTCTCACGCGGCAACGATTCAGGGGATTCGTGCGCAATGTCTCCGACGCGCAAGCTCCGGTCGTGCCTGGCCACTACCGGCCGGTGGACCGGCCGCTGACAAACATCGAGCAGCTGGCCGAGCACCATGGTGTCGCGCACCTCGTGCTGCTGCAATCCAGCGTCTACGACTACGACAACACGGTGATGCTCGAAGCCCTGCGTCAGGGCAACGGCCGGCATCGGGGCGTGGCAGTGCTGGAGTCCGGCACGACCGACGCGCAATGGCATCGATGCATTCCCGCGGCGTGCGAGGCGTGCGATTCAACCTTGTATCGCCGGTTGGCAATGACCGGGACATCGACGCGCACTTTCATGCACTCGCCTCCGCGCATCCAGCCGTGGGATGGCATGTGCAGTGGTACGCGCGGCCGGAGCATTGGTCCCGGATCACAGACCTGGGGCTCCGACTGGCCGCACACGAGCTTCGCGCCTGACGCCTTGCCGGACTATGCGAGCGTCTGGGAGCCGGTCGCTCGTGTCATCGACGCCGCGCAGCAGGTGCAGATCATGCTCATTTCTCCCGAGGCGCTGTACCGCTGAAGACGGCCCAGGGCATCCATCGCAGTGCGTCGTCCAGGCGAATAGCCCCCTCCCCGACCGACAGCGACTCTCCAGTCAGCAGGTTCTCGAGCATCACCGCGCCAACGCCTTCGGGAAGACACACCGTCGTGCCCTTCCATCTCGTCGCCTCAGGATGCGCCGGAATCGCAACCTCATCCGCGCCGCGGCGCGAGAGATCGACGAACAACCGCCCCGCCACAACCACGAGCACCTGGTCGTCATGCCTGCGCGCAAAGGCCACGACGTGCCTCGACAGCGGCCCCTCGACCGCCAGCGGCTCGTAGCTTCCTTCGCTGAACAGCAAAGGCTGCTCCCGCCGCAACGACAGCAGGCGCCAGATGAACCAGAGCTTGGCGCGGCCGTCATGCGGCGCCTCGACCATCGAACGCACCCGCGCTGCCAGGCCATCCCCTTCCTGGCCAACCATTGCCCGCAGTGCGGCCAGCCGCCGCTGGCGCAGGGCGTAGTCCACCGGGCGCCGGTTGTCCGGATCGACCAGGCTCAGCTCGATGAGCTCGCTGCCCTGGTAGAGATCGGGCACACCGGGCGAGCTGTATTTCAGCAGCGTGAGCGTGAGGCTGTTCCATGCGCCGAACCATGACAGCGTGTCCGCCAGCCGCTGGATGTCCGCAAGGCACGCGCCCTTTTCCGGATCGGCCAGCAGCTCGCGCACGAAACGCTCGAGCGCGGCCTCGTAGTCCGCATCGGGCTGGGACCATCGCGTGCGCAGCTTGGCCTCGCGGGCGGCCTTCTGCGTGTATTGCCAGATGCGGTCGCTGTAGCCCGGCGCGGTGCCGGCGTCGAACCCACCCAGAGGCAGGGTGCCGAGCAGCGTCTGGTAGAGCAGGTATTCGTCGGCACGCGACGGCGCCTCGCCGCCGGCCAGCTTCTTCCGCGTGCCGCGGCACAGGCCATGCCAGCGCGTCAGCGCCAGCACCCACTCGTTGGGCATTTCGGACAGCACGTCGATCCGGTTGCGAACGTCTTCCGACCGCTTGTTGTCGTGCGTCGAAGTCGCCAGCATGGTGTGGGGCCAGCGCAGCGCGCGGTCGGCGCTCGCCGCGTGGAATGCGTCGACCTCGATGCCGAACAGGTCCGGCTCGCCACCCACCTCGTTGAGCGAGCTGAGCGGAAAGTAGCGGTAGAAAGCCGTGTCTTCCACGCCCTTCGCCGCCACCGGCGCGCTGAACTGCTGGAAGCGCAATGCGAAGCGGCGCACCCGTTCGCCCAGCGCCGGCGAAGCGGAGGCAACCGCCTCCCCCCGCAGCGCACACCGCACGAAATCGAAGATCGACCGGTCGGCATCCCCGCTCTGCCGGGCGGCTTCGTCGACGGCCTCGTCGATGAAGCGCCCGTCCTGTTCCGACGGCCGTTCGACGATATAGGTCCGGTAGACCGGCATGCACGCACCGACATCCGCCAGCGCGCGGCGCAGCGCATTGAGCGTGTAGTCGCGCGTGCTGCGGTGGGCCCTTGCGATGCGCAGCAGTTCGGTCGACAGCACGTTCAGCTCCGACGCGAGCGCATTGCGCATCACCTCGCGCCGGCCGGCACGCGACACCGAGGCGAAGTCTTCCATCTCGCCGGTGAAGCGTTGCCACGCGTGCACCACGCTCGCCTCTGCCGCGGTGTCGACCAGCACGCCGTTTGCCACGTTCGCAAAGCGATAGCCGGTGGTGCCGTGCACATGCCAGCTCTCGGGCACTTCCTCGTGCGCGCCGGCGATCTTCTCGGCCACCACGTACAGGGGCCGCGCGGGCCGCCCCTGCGCGTCGTGCGTGGGCAGCACCAGTCCGGCGCGTCGCGCATAGCCTTCCTGCAGCTTGCGGAAGTACTCGGCCGGGTCGTAGAGCCCGTCGGGGTGGTCGATGCGCAGGCCGTCCACCACGCCGGATGCGGCAAGGTCCAGCGCAAAAGACTGCGTGGCCTCGAACACCTCCTCGCGCTCCATGCGCACGGCCGCGAGATCGTTGATGTCGAAGAAGCGCCGGTAGTTGATCTCGTCCGCCGCCACCCGCCAGTGCGCGAGCCGGTACGCCTGCAACTCGATGAGCTTGTGCAGTGCGTCGCGCGCTTCCGGCAACGCGAGGTTCAGTTCTGCCACCGACGCCACGAGCGCCTGCGCCACCGCGGGGTGGCGCTGCGCAAGCCGCGCCAGCCGGGCCTTGAGCAATTCCTTGTCGCGCACGCGTTCTGCCTGTTCTTGCGCAGAGGCCGTGCCGCGCCCCGGCAGATGACCGAAAGCCGTCGACAAACTCGCCAGCCGCCCCGACGCCGCTGCATCGCCCAGCCGCGCCAGCGCCCGTTCGAGCACCATGGGATAGCTCTCGGGCGCCAGCGGAAACCGGTGGTCGTAGTAGCCGATGGCAAAGCTGCCGCTCGCGTCCTCGAAGCGCAGGATCAGTTCGCCGTTCTCCAGCGCCTCGCCGTAGTGCACGCCCAGCACGGGCAGCAGCACCTTGCCGGTCAGCTCGACGTTGAGTGGCTGCCAGTCGATGTCGAAGTGCTGCGCGAACAGCGACGCGGGTCCGTTCTCCAGCACGTCCATCCACCACGCGTTGTCGGCGCCGAACACGCCCATGTGGTTGGGCACCATGTCCAGCAGCTGCCCGAGGCCGTTGGCCTTCAGCGCCGCGACGAAGCGCGCAAAGCCTTCCTCGCCACCGAGTTCGGGGTTGATCTCCGCATGCGCCACCACGTCGTAGCCGTGCATGCTGCCCGCGCGGGCGCGCTGGATCGGCGAGCAGTACACATGGCTCACGCCGAGCTTCGCGAGATACGGCAGCACACGGATCGCGTCGTCGAAGCCGAAGTCCTTGTGGAACTGCAGCCGGTAGGTGGCGCGAGGCACGCGAGTCGTCAGACCCGGCGATGCACTCCGCCCGGCCGATTCCACCTGGCGCGGCCGCGCCGCACGCAGGGCCTCGCCCAGCCCGCGCATGCGCTCGCCGCCGGCCAGCGCCGCCACCGGCTCGGGCAGCTTGCGCCGCCAGTTCGGATGCTCGTCCACCGTGCCGGGCATGTTGGCCTGCGCCACCACGCCCGCCACGTCCTCCAGCTGCACCATCATCAGCGCCGACGGCGCAGCCGCCAGAAAGGCGTGTGCCGCTTCCACGATGCGCGCGGACGGCATCGCGAGCCCGGCCGCCTGCGCCACTTCCTCGCGCGACACCAGGCCCGCCTGCTGCAAGGCCTGCATCAACTCGATGCGCTCCTGCGCCCGGTCCATCAGCTGCTTGTCGAAGATCGACGGATCGGGAAACAGGCCCAGTGCGAGCCGCTCGCGCAGGTCGTCGGCCGTCCACCAGCCAGCGAAGGTCGCGAGGTCGTGCGTGCTGATCGCGACCAGGGCAGCCGGTGGATAGGCCGCGGGCTGCGTGAAACGGCCGTCGCGCTGCTTCTCGAAGTACAGCAGCCGGTAAGACAGCACGTCGGCCTGCGCCAGCGCATCGCGCACCGCATCTTCGACCGTGCCGAGATCCTCGCCCACGACCATGCAGCGATGGCGGTGGCTCTCGATCGCCACGATGGCGAGCATCTCGTCGAGCGGGTAGTAGACGTACGCACCCTCGCGCGCACCGCGGCCCTGCGGAATCCAGAACAGGCGCATCAGGCCCATCACGTGGTCGATGCGCAGCGCACCGGCGCCGCGCATGCCCGCGCGCAGCGTTTCGATGAAGAAGCGATAGCCATCGGTGCGCAGGCGGTCAGGGCGCAGCGGCGGCAGGCCCCAGCCTTGCCCGGCGGGGTTGAACTCGTCCGGCGGCGCGCCAACGCTGGCGCCTTCCGCAAACACCTGCTGCGCGCCCCAGGTGTCGGAGCCGGCGCGGTCGACCGACACCGCGAGGTCCACGTACAGGCCCACACCCATGCCGAGCGCATCGCAGCGCGCGGCCGCCCGTGCCAGTTGCCGGGTAGCCAGCCACTGGAGGTACTGGTGGAACTGCACGCGCTGCGCGTGCGCCACGGCGAATGCGGTCACCTCGGCGGAATCCGGATTCCTGTAGGCGACCGGCCATGCATGCCAGTCCCACGCGCCGCCTTCTGTTGCAAGAAAGTGCGCCTGCAGTGCTTCGAAAAGAGCGTGCTGCCGCAACGCTTCGCCGCGCTCCGCGACGAAGGCCAGAAACTCCCTGCCCGTTTCGTCGGGCGCACCCTCCGGAGGCAGGTGCCGCGCGCAGAAGTGGCCGAAGAGCATTTCGAGCACTTCGAACTTCGCCGCAGCCACTCCCGCGTAATCCACCAGCTGCGTTGCACGCAGCGCGGCGAGCCGCGCCTGGAAGTCGGGCGAATGCACCCGCTCGCGGGCCGGGTCGCAGTCTGCAAAGCCATCCACCGCTTCCACGTCGATGTAGAGCACGTTGAGCTGCTGGCGCGACGACGGGCTGTACGGGCTCGCATTCGACGGCGTGCTCGCGAACAGCGCGTGTAGTGGGTTCAGGCCGATGATGTCCGCGCCCTGCGCTGCCATGCGCACGGCGAGTTCTTCCAGATCGCTGAAGTCGCCGATGCCCCAGTTCCGTGGCGAACGCAGGCTGTAGAGCTGCACTGCCGTGCCCCAGACGCGACCGCCATCGCGCACTGCGGGCGGCCGGTAGCAGCGGCCGGGCGTTGCAAGAACCAGCGTCTCGCCACGCAGACCTTCGATGCGCAGCCGGTGGTAGCCCGCTTTGAGCGCCAGCGGCATTTGCAGAACGCGCTCGCACAGCCAGATGCCGTCGATGTCGATACGGCCGGTCTCGGGCAACACCTCGGCATCGGCCTCGCCTTGCAATTCACGCCCCTGCTCGTCACCGAGCTGCCAGCGCAGCCGCCGCCTGGACGCCGGCAGCCGCAACGTCACCGACCACGCAGCGCTGCCGGCCTGCACGACCCGCACCGGCGGCAGCGCCTGCGCCCAGCGCGCGCGGTGTGCGGCCTCCAATGCGCGCCCCGCGTCGGCCGCGCCATCGAGCCGCACGCCGAACTCGGCCAGCAGCGCGATCAAGCTTTCAGCGGAAGCCTCGCGCCGCGCGCCGAAGGCATCGAAATAACCGGTGGCAATACCGAAGTGCGCGCACAGCCGCCCGAGATCGCCCGTCACAGGGCCGTGACCTGCTTCATCCGCCATGCAGCGCTTCCAGCGTCACGCGCACTGCGCCGCGCGCCAGGTGCAACGCGCCTTCGTTATCGGTCGTCGCCCCATCGCTGTAGACCACCTCGCCGGGTGGCGCCGTAGCGCCCCCCACAGGCTGCGCCCCGAAATGAGCGAGCAGATGCAAGCGCGCCGACGCCATGTCCCACTGCACCTGGAGCATGTCGCTCTCGCACCGGTAGACACCCGCGCCCGCCATGCCGGCGAGCCGCGGCACGATCAGGCGATGACGCAGGTCCAGCAGCTGCTGCACCTCGCTGAGCCTCGAAAAATGCGCGCGTGTCCCGCGCTCGCGCCAGCGCAGCTTCGAGGCCAGGAAGGTCGCTTCGTCATTCGGGTCCGGAATGCGCGCGCGAGCGGCTTCGTCCGCGAACATCGCGAATCCGCCGAACTCCGCGCGCCGCCCTTCGGACACCGCCGCTGCAAGCTCCGGCCCGAAGTCGCAAAAATACTGGAAAGGCGTGGAGGCCGCGAACTCGTCGCCCATGAACAGCATCGGCACGTGCGGCGACAGCAGCAGGCAGGCCAGCGCCGCGCGCACCAGCACCGGATCGCCGAGCGCGTGAATGCGCTCGCCGAAGGCGCGGTTGCCGACCTGGTCGTGCGTCTGCAGGAAGGACACGAACGCCTGCGGCGGCAACCGCGTGCTCGGCTCGCCGCGCCGCTCGCCATGCCTGAAAACCGACGGCTGCCCCTGGTAGATGAAGCCCTCGGCCAGCGCGCAAGCGAAGCGACATACCGGGTCGTCGGCATAGTCGGCGTAGTAGCCATCGCGCTCGCCGGTGGCCAGCACGTGCACCGCGTGGTGCAGGTCGTCGTTCCACTGCGCCGTGCCGGCCACGGGCATGCCGCGGCCGTCGCGCATCAGCATCGAGGCCTGGTTGGCGTCGTTCTCCAGCACCAGGTGAACATGGCGCTCGCGGGCCGGCCCGGCATCGAGCGCCTCGCGGATCTCGTTCACGATGTGCGGCCGCGTCTCGTCGTGAATGGCATGAATGGCATCCATGCGCAGGCCGTCGAAGCGAAACTCCTCCACCCAGTAAAGCGCGTTGTGAATGAAAAAGTCGCGCACCGTGCGCGAGCCCGGCCCGTCGAAGTTGATCGCGGCGCCCCACGGCGTCTGGTGTCCGGGGTTGAAGAACTCTGGGCAGTACGCATGCAGGTAGTTGCCTTCCGGCCCGAAGTGGTTGTAGACCACGTCAATCAGCACCATCAGCCCCAGCGAATGCGCCGTGTCGACCAGCGCCTTGAGTTCGTCGGGCGCGCCGTACGAGGCGTCGGGCGCAAACGGCAGCACGCCGTCGTAGCCCCAGTTGCGCTGCCCCGGAAAGTCTGCGAGCGGCATGAGTTCGATGGCGGTGATACCGAGCTCGGCAAGTTCGCCCAGCCGTTCGCGCGCGGCGCTGAAGCTCCCCTCTTCGGTGAAGGTGCCGACATGCAGCTCGTAGACCACCGCTTCTTCCCAGGGGCGGCCGCGCCATGCGCCGTCGGTCCACTCGAAGCGCTGCGGGTCGATGACCACGCTCGGGCCGTGCACGTCCTCGGGGTTGAAGCGCGACGCCGGGTCGGGCACGCGCGTGCCGTCGGGCAGCCGGTAGCGGTAGCTGTCGCCATGCCCCACCCCGGGCACGGCCAGGCGATGCCAGCCCTTGCCGTCGCGCGTCATCGGCTGCGACGAGGTTTCGCCGGCCACCGCGTGGTGTTCGAGCATGACGATTTCCGCCGATGGGGCCCAGAGCGCGAAGTCCGCGCCATCGGCATGCACCGTGGCGCCGAACGGCATGCGATGTGTATGAGCGCTCATGGCCGCACATCCGGCCGGCTCAGCACAACGAGCGAGCGGCATTGCAGGGGATAGCTGGGCTGCGCCCATGCCGGGGCGAGCGCTGCTGCGTCCTCGGTGGCGAGCGGCGGTGTGCTGCTGGCCGTATCGACCAGCAAGCGCCACGCGCCGTGCGGCATCGGCGGCAGCGTGAAGGCGATCTCGTCGTGGTGCGCATTGAGCAGCACGAGAAAGTCGTCGTCGTGCTGCACCTCGCCGCGCGGCCCGCGGTCGGCAATGCCGCCACCGGGGATGTACATCGCAATACAGCGTGCGTTGGCGTCGTTCCAGTCTTCCGGCCGCATCTCCTGGCCGTCGGGCTTGAGCCAGTGAACGTCGGTCACGGTCTCGCCTTCTGCGGGCCTGCCCGCGAAGAAGGTGCGGCGCCGGAACGAAGGATGCGCGCGGCGCAGCGCCACCATGCGCTCGACGAAAGTCGCGAGCGCCAGCCGCTCGGGCGTGGAGGTCCAGTCGATCCAGCCGAGCTCGTTGTCCTGGCAGTAGACGTTGTTGTTGCCCTGCTGCGTGTGGCCGCGCTCGTCGCCCGCCAGCAGCATCGGAACGCCCTGCGACAGCAGCAGCGTGGCCAGCAGGTTGCGCTTCTGGCGCTCGCGCAGGGCCACAACTTCAGGGTCGTCGGTGGGGCCCTCGACGCCGCAGTTCCATGAGACGTTGTGGCTGTTGCCGTCGCGGTTGTCCTCGCCGTTGGCCTCGTTGTGCTTGTCGTTGTAGGAGACCAGGTCGTGCAGCGTGAAACCGTCGTGCGCGGTGATGAAGTTGATGCTGGCGCTGGGCCGCTTGCCCGACCAGCCGTACAGGTCCTCGGAACCGGTGACGCGCTTGGCCACTTCGCCAATGAGCCCGCCGTCGCCTTTCCAGAAGCCGCGCAGGCCGTCGCGGTACTGGTCGTTCCACTCCGCCCAGCCGAGCGGGAAGTTGCCGACCTGATAGCCGCCGTGGCCCAGGTCCCAGGGCTCGGCGATGAGCTTCACGCGGTTGAGCGTGGGGTCCTGGCGGATCGCATCGAAGAAGCCGCCGAGGTTCTCGACCTTGCCGGCCTCGCGTGCCAGCGCCGAGGCCAGGTCGAAGCGGAAGCCGTCGACGTGCATCTCCTCGGCCCAGTAGCGCAGCGAGTCCATCACCAGCTGCAGCGCGTGCGGATGCTCCAGGTTCACGGTGTTGCCGCAGCCCGTGAAGTCGTCGTAGTAGCGGCGGTTCTCGGCGTTGGCGATGTAGTACGAGGCGTTGTCCACGCCGCGCATCGACAGCGTGGGCCCGAGCTGGTTGCCTTCGCAGGTGTGGTTGTAGACCACGTCGAGGATCACCTCGATGCCCGCCGAGTGCAGCGTCTTCACCATGGTCTTGAACTCCTTCACCTTGCCCGAGGCGCTGTAGCGCATCTCGGGAGCAAAGTAGGCCAGCGTGTTGTAGCCCCAGTAGTTCTGCAGGCCCTTCTCGGCCAGGTGCCGGTCGTTGAGGAAGCTGTGCACGGGCAGCAGCTCGACCGTGGTCACGCCCAGGCGCTTGAGGTAGTCGACCACCGGCGCGCAGCCGAGTGCGGCATAGGTGCCGCGCAGCCCGGGCGGCACGTCGGGGTGCGTCATGGTGAAGCCGCGCACATGCATCTCGTAGATCACCATGTCCTGCCACGGCACCGAGGGGCGGCGGTCGTCGCCCCAGGTGAAGGCGGTTTCGAGCACGCGGCCCTTGGGCATCAGCGGTGCGCTGTCGCGGCGGTCGAAGGAGAGGTCTTCGCGCTTGCTGCCCACGGTGTAGCCGTAGAGCGCATCGCCCCAGCGCAGGTCGCCCACCAGGTCCTTGGCGTACGGGTCGACCAGCAGCTTGTGGGCGTTGAAGCGATGCCCCTCCTCGGGCTTGTAGGGCCCATGCACGCGGTAGCCGTAGGCCTGCCCGGGGCGCGCCTCGGGCAGGTAGCAGTGCCATACGCCGTCCGTGCGTTCGCGCATCAGGATGCGCTGCAGCTCCTGGCGGCCGCGCTCGTCGAACAGGCACAGCTCGACCTTGTCCGAGTGCTGCGAGAACAAGGCGAAGTTGACGCCCTCCCCGTCCCAGGTCGCACCACGGGGATAGGGCCGGCCGGGCCACACGGCGCTGATCGTCGGATTGGTTTTTCGTGTCATTCGGGTGCGTTCAGCGGGGTTCAGCGGGGTGGACGGTCGTTGTCGAAACGCGTGGGACTGCTGCTGCCGACGGTGGTCACGCTCGGCGGTGCCTTGGCGTCCTTGATCTGCCGCGGCCACCAGCGCTCGATCTGGGCCTTTGCCCAATCCTTGCCGGCCAGCCCGAATGCCAGGGCCAACGCAAAAACCACGCCCGCCAGAATCACGAGGAAGCTCTCGCGCACGATGTCGCCACCCACCTTGATCTGGTCGAGCGCGATGAGAATCACGAAGGCCATCACCGCGTACTGCGCGACCTTGCCGAAGAGCACCGCGTCCTGCATCTTCACGCCGCGGAAATAGCTGCCCACCGCTTCGCCCACGAAGCGCGCGAAGTAGGAGCCGAAGGCCAGCACCAGCAGTGCCACGAACACGTTCGGCACGAACCATACGATGCGCCCCAGCAGATCGGCGATGTAGCTCAGCCCCATGCCGTTGAAGGCGATGAGCAGCGAAGCCAGGATCACCAGCCAGTACGTCAGGATGCCGAACAGGCTGCTGGTATCCCCCGCCAGCCCGCCCTGGCGCAGGAAGTTGTCGAGCCCGGCGCGTTCGGTGAGCACGTTGAAGTTGATGGCGCGCAGCGCCTTCGTCACCGCGAAGCGGGCCGCCTTGGCGACCAGCCAGCCGACGAATACCACCACCAGCCCAATCAGCAGGCGCGGAATGAAGGCGCCGACCTGGTAGAGGATGGCGCGCAGCGGCTCCAGGTGAATGCCGAAATTTTCCATGGTGTGTCTTCCGGTGAAGGGGTGGCGTCAGTGGCGTGTCAGTGGTGTCAGGCGCGGGCCGGCTGGATCAGCGCGAGCACGCCGTGCAGCGGAACCTGCGCCCATTCGATGCGGTTGCCGAGTTCGTAGCGCAGCTCGTAGAGGGCCTTGTCGAGCTCGAACAGCGAGAGCAGTTCGGCATCGAGCGGCGCGCCGTCGGGCGGCGCCAGCGCGGCGCCGTAGCCGGCCAGGAAGGCGCCGCGCGTCGCCTGCTCCCAGGCGATGGCCGGCGCGGCCAGCCGCTCGGCTTCGTCAGTGCTCTGCGCCACCCGGCGCAGCGCCGACCAGCGGGCGTAGTTGAACGAGCGCAGCATGCTCGCCACGTCGCGCAGGGGCGAGCTCTTGGCGCGGCGCTCCTCGAAGCTGCGGGCAGGCTCGCCCTCGAAGTCGATGATGACGAAGTCGTTGTCCTTCACCAGCACCTGGCCCAGGTGGTAGTCGCCGTGGTAGCGGCTCTTGATGCCGCCGCCTTCCACCGGGTGCCGCGCCTGGATGCCGGCGTGCAGCGCATCGGCCGCTTCCAGCAGGTTGCGCGCATCGGCCTGCGCGGTGGACGGCAGCAGGTCGAGCCGTTCGCGCAACAACGCGAGCGTGGTCGTGGCGTCGTTTGCCGCGTGCGTCTTGAAGCTGGCGAAGTCGGCTGCGGCCAGCGGTTCGGGGTCGAAGGCGGCCGAGCCGGTGCGCATCGCGAGCGCGCGGTGCAGCTCGGCAGTGCGCCGCCCCAGCGTGGCCATGAGTGCGAGAAAGCCGCCGTGCACCGCGGCCACGTCGGGCAGGTCACCGTCGGTGGTGGCCACATCGCGCAGGAAGCGCTCGAGGTAGCCGAGCGTGTAGTCCCAGCCGTCGCCCTGGTTGGCCATGTAGCTCTGCACCATCGCGAGCGTCATCGTGCGCCCGTCGTTGGTCATGTACTCGAGCGCGCCGAGCACCGGCACGCAGTGCGGGTAGCGCGCCACCTCGGTCAGGAAGCGGCCGATCTCCAGCTCAGGGTTGATGCCTTCGCGCACGTGACGGTAGCCCTTGAGGAACAGGGTCTCGTCCAGCGTGACCACGGTGTTGCTGCTCACGCCGCTCGGGCGGCCGACGGGCAGCGCGTCTATGTCGATGTCGGCGGCGATCTCCGCGAAGGCGGCCGTCGGCCTGAAGACCAGCTTGCCGTTCAGCGTCGGCAGCTCGGTGCCGCTTGCGATGGCGTGCACCAGCGCGCGACAGAAGGCCTCGTCGTAGAAGGCATCGCCCATCAGGCCCACCTGCGCCTGCTGCCGCACCTTGGCGAGCGCGGCCTGCGCCACGCCGGCCATGCGCTCCTCATCACGCTCTTCCCAGGCCAGCGCAAGCGGCATGAAGTAGGTGGCGCCCCCGGCCGGGCCTTCGAGGTCGAGCAGCGACAGCATCCAGCTCAGGCCATTCACGTCCCACACGGCGTGGTCGAACAGCCGTGCGCGTTGGATGGCTGTGCCCTTGGAGGCGTACCAGCGCTGGATCTCGATGTGGCGCGGCAGCGTCTCCAGCTCGAACTGGTTGCGCATGCGCTCGGACATGCCGATGCGCCAGGGCATCACGCGGTCGCGGAAGAAGCTGGTCCAGCCATCGAAGAGCACCAGCGTGGGCCACTCCTGCAGCGCCACGCCCTGCTCGTGCCAGCTCGGCGCATCGGCCTCTGCCGTGAGCTTGAACCAGTAGAAGCCGTACGAGGCCAGCGTGAGCAGGTATGGCAGCTCGCCGATGGGCGGGAACGGCGCGCGGCCTAGCATCTCGATTGGCACGAAGCCCTTGAACTCCGACAGGTCGAGTTCCACCGGTTGCGCGGCGCGCGACAGGTTGAACACCGTGAGGATCACGTCGCCGTCGTACTCGCTCAGGTAGGCCAGGATCTTTCGGTTGCCCGGCTTCAGGAAGCGCCGCCTGCCGCGCCCGAAGGCATGGCTGGTCTTGCGTACGGCGAGCATGCGCTTGGTCCAGTTCAGCAGCGAGCTGCTGTCGCGCGCCTGCGTCTCGACGTTGAGCGCCTCATAGCCGAACATCGGGTCCATGATCGGCTGCAGGTACAGGCGCTGCGGGTCGGCACGCGAGAAGCCGGCGTTGCGGTCGGGGCTCCATTGCATGGGCGTGCGCACGCCGTTGCGGTCGCCCACGAACACGTTGTCGCCCATGCCGATCTCGTCGCCGTAGTAGATGATCGGCGAGCCCGGCATCGACAGCAGCATGCCGTTCATGAGCTTCACACGGTCGAGGTCGTTCTCCATCAGCGGCGCCAGGCGCCTGCGAATGCCCAGGTTGATGCGCGCGCGCATGTCGGCCGCGTACATGGTGTACATGTAGTCGCGCTCCTTGCTGGTCACCATCTCGAGCGTGAGCTCGTCGTGGTTGCGCAGGAAGATGGCCCACTGGCAGCCCTCGGGAATGTCGGGCGTCTGCGCCATGATCTCGACGATGGGGTGCCGGTCTTCCTGCGCGATGGCCATGTACATGCGCGGCATCAACGGGAAGTGATACGCCATGTGGCACTCGTCGCCATCGCCGAAATACTCGCGCACGTCCTCCGGCCACATGTTGGCTTCGGCCAGCAGGAAGCGGTTCTTGTACTCGGCGTCGATGGCCGCGCGCAGCTGCTTGATCACCGCGTGGGTCTCGGGCAGGTTCTCGTTGCTGGTGCCGTCGCGCTCCACCAGGTAGGGAATGGCGTCGAGCCGGAAGCCATCCACGCCCATGTCGAGCCAGAAGCGCATGGTCTTCAGGATCGCCTCCATCAGCTTCGGGTTGTCGAAGTTCAGGTCGGGCTGGTGGCTGAAGAAGCGGTGCCAGAAGTACTGCTTGGCCACCGGGTCCCAGGTCCAGTTCGAGGTCTCGGTGTCGGTGAAGATGATCCGCGTGCCCTGGTAGAGCTGGTCGGTGTCGCTCCACACATAGAAGTCACGCTCGGGCGAACCGGGCGGCGCAAGACGCGCGGCCTTGAACCACGGGTGCTCATTCGATGTGTGGTTGATGACCAGCTCGGTGATCACGCGCAGGCCCCGCTTGTGCGCCTCGGCCAGCATCTCGCGGAAGTCGTCGAGCGTGCCGTACTGCGGGTGCACATCTTCGTAGCCGGAGATGTCGTAGCCGTCGTCGCGCAGCGGCGAGGGATAGAACGGCATCAGCCAGATGGTGTTGACGCCCAGCTCCTTCACGTAGTCGAGCTTGGCGGTAACGCCCTTGAAGTCGCCCATGCCGTCGTTGTTGGAGTCGAAGAAGGCCTTGACGTTGAGCTGGTAGATCACCGCGTCGCGATACCACAGCGGATCGTCGCTGGTGTCGATCTCGACGGTCTCTAGTGCGATGTGGGAGACGGGTGCGTTCATGGGCAGGCGACCTCACAGGAAGTAATCGAAGTCGCGCTCGTCGCCGTGGCGGCGACGGACCACGAAGATGTGCGCGGGCACGCTGTGGGGATCGAGCCGCACGTAGTGCCAGTCGCCCTGCCAGGTGAAGCGCTGGCCGCTGAGCAGGTCGTGCATCTGGAAGCTGCGCCCGGCCGGCACGCCCACGCTGCCGGGTTCCAGCCCGAGCCAGCCCGACTGCATGTTGTGCGGATCGAGGTTGACCACGGTGACGATCACGTTGTCGCCGTCGGGCGATTCCTTGGCATAGGCCAGCAACTGGTCGTTGTCGATGTGCAGGAAGCGCAGGCCCCTGTCCCGGTGCAGCGCAGGGTTCTCGCGGCGGATGTGGTTCACCCGCGCGATGAAGGGGGCGAGGCTTGCGGGGTCGTCGTGGTTCCAGTGGCGCAGCTGGTATTTCTCGGAATCAAGGTATTCCTCGCTGCCGGGTCCGCGCGGCAGGTGCTCGAGCAGTTCGTAGGCCGGCCCGTACATGCCGTAGTTGGCTGCGAGCGTGGCGGCCAGCACCAGCCGCGACATGAACATGGCGGGCTCGCCGGCCTGCAGCTGCTCGTGCAGGATGTCGGGCGTGTTGGGCCACGCGTTGGGGCGGAAGTAGTCGATGCCGGGGCCGCTCGAGAGTTCGGTGAAGTACTCCTGCAACTCCTCTTTCGTGTTGCGCCAGGTGAAGTAGGTGTACGACTGCGAGAAGCCCAGTTTCGCGAGCCGGTGCATCACTTTCGGCCGCGTGAAGGCTTCGGCCAGGAAGATCACGTCGGGGTGCACGCGCTTCACCTCGCCGATTGCCCACTCCCAGAACGGAAAGGCCTTGGTGTGGGGGTTGTCCACGCGGAAGATGCGCACGCCCTGCGCGATCCAGTGGTCGAACACGCTCTTGAGTTCGGCCCAGAGGCCGCGCCAGTCTTCGCACTCGAAGTTGAAGGGATAGATGTCCTGGTATTTCTTGGGCGGGTTCTCGGCGTACTGCACGCTGCCGTCGGGGCGCCAGCGGAACCAGTCGGGGTGCGCCTTCACATAGGGGTGGTCAGGCGCGCACTGGAAGGCGATGTCCAGCGCGATCTCCAGGCCGTGCTCCGCCGCGCGTGCGAGCAGGTGCCTGAAGTCTTCTTCGGTGCCGAGCTCCGGAAGGATCGACTTGTGCCCGCCTTCGGCCGCACCGATGGCCCACGGGCTTCCCACGTCGCCGGGACCGGCTTCGAGCGCGTTGTTGGGGCCCTTGCGCTGCTCGCGGCCGACGGGGTGGATCGGCGGAAAGTACAGCACGTCGAAGCCCATCGCGGCAATGGCCGGCAGGCGCGCCTCCACGTCCCTGAAGGTGCCGTGCACGCCGGGCGCGGGGCCGGTCGAGCGCGGGAACAGCTCGTACCAGGTACTGAAGCGCGCGCGCTCGCGGTCGGCGACCAGCGGCAGCTCGACCGGGTGGCGCACCTGATGCCGGCGGTCTGGATGGCGACGCGCCAGCTCGGCGTACTCGTCGTCGAGCGCCAGCGCCTTCAGCGAGACAACGTCGTACGCGGGGCTGGCCGCCACGGCATCGAGCTCGGTGGCCCAGCGGTTCAACGCGGTGCGGTCGGCGCCTTCGGCGCGCGCGGCGGCGGCAGCGATTTCCAGCGCACCGACCTGCGCGGCAATGCGCACGTCATCGGGGTCGACGCGCCGCGTCATCTCGCTGCGCCACGACTCGAACGGGTCCACCCAGGCGACTGCGGTGTAGACATAGCGCCCGATAGATGGCGGCGAGAACACGGCCTCCCACACGTCGTTGCCGAGCGGCTTCATCGGCACTTCGCGGAATGCGGCCTGGCCCTGGGCTTGGTCGTGCGCGCGCCAGCACAGCTGCACGCGCAGCACGTCGTGCCCGTCGGTGAAGCAATGAGCGCGAACCCGCACCCGCTCGCCGGCCACGCACTTCACAGGGAAGCGCCCGTTGTCCACGCACGGCAGCACGGCGTCGATGACCGCGCGGACCGCTCCGTCGTCGAAGCCGATGTCGGTCCCCGCCGCTGCGGGGGCGGGCTTGGTCGAAAAGATGTTCTTCATCAGGGACGGTGCTCCAGGATCAGCGTGGACAGCGGCGGCAAGGTGATGCACACCGATTGCCTGCGGCCATGGGAACGCACGGGCGCCGCTTCGACGCCCCCGAAATTGCCCCAGCCCGCCCCGCCGAACTCCGCCGCGTCGGTGTTGATCAGCTCGCGCCAATGGCCGCCCAGCGGCACGCCGAGCAGGTAGTTGGTGCGCGGCACCGGGGTCATGTTGCTCACCGCCAGCAATGGCGGACTGCCGTCGCTCGCCTTGCGCAGGAAGGCGAACACGCTGGTGTCGGTG
Source organism: Variovorax sp. YR266 (assembly GCF_900107295.1). NCBI lineage: Bacteria > Pseudomonadati > Pseudomonadota > Betaproteobacteria > Burkholderiales > Comamonadaceae > Variovorax > Variovorax sp. YR266. Next base: position 183,322 of record NZ_FNPM01000006.1, on the reverse strand, counting down.
TCGTCGGCCGCGACCCACTCGAACCCCGAGGACGAGAAGTCAACCTGGTGGAGCGCGGGCGCACCGCGGTAGACGCGATTGAGCTGGGCCACGAGGCGCTGCAGGCCGCGGTGCCCTTCCTGTTCGCAGACCCACCATTCGAGCTCGCCGTCGTGCGTCCACTCGCGCCGCTGGCCGAACTCGCCACCCATGAAGAGCAGCTTCTTGCCCGGATGCGCCCACATGAAGCCGTAGAGCGCGCGCAGGTTGGCGAACTGCTGCCAGGCGTCCCCGGGCATCTTGTTGAGCAGCGAGCCCTTGCCATGCACCACCTCGTCGTGCGAGAGCGGCAGCACGAAGTTCTCGTGGAAGGCGTACATCAACGCAAAGGTCAGCTTGTGATGGTGGTACTTGCGGTGGACCGGGTCCTGCTTCATGTAGGCCAGCACGTCGTGCATCCAGCCCATGTTCCATTTCTCGCCGAAGCCCAGGCCGTCCATGTCGGTGGGCCGCGACACGCGCGGCCACGCGGTCGATTCCTCGGCCACCGTGATCGTGTCGGGGTGCTCGCGGTACACGGCACGGTTCAGCGTCTGGAGGAAGTCGATGGCCTCCAGGTTCTCGCGGCCGCCGTGGCGGTTGGGAATCCACTCGCCGTGCTCTCGCGCGTAGTCGAGGTACAGCATCGACGCGACGGCGTCCACGCGCAGCCCGTCGAGGTGGTACACGTTCAGCCAGAACAGCCCCGACGACACCAGGAAGCTGCGCACCTCGGGCCGGCCGTAGTTGAAGATGCTGGAGTTCCACTCCGGATGAAAGCCCTGGCGCGGATCGGCTTGTTCGTAGAGATGCGTGCCGTCGAAGTACCCGAGCCCGTGCTCGTCGGTCGGAAAGTGCGAGGGCACCCAGTCGAGTAGCACGCCAATGCCCTGCTGGTGCAGGTGGTCGACGAGGTACATGAAGTCCTGCGGCGACCCGAAGCGCGCGGTGGGCGCGAAGTAGCCGGTGGTCTGGTAGCCCCATGAGCCGTAGAAGGGATGCTCGGTCACGGGCATGAGCTCCACGTGCGTGAAGCCCATCTCGTTCACGTAGGCGGCAAGCTGGTGCGCCATCTCGCGGTAGTCGAGAAACAACCCATCGCGGCGCCGCCACGAGCCCAGGTGCACCTCGTAGACCGACATGGGGGCGTCCAGCGCATTGCGCGGCCCGCGCGTCGCCATCCACTCGGCGTCACCCCATTCGTAAGAAAGTTCGCAGATGCGCGATGCAGTGGCGGGCGGCGGCTCCGCGCTGAAGGCGACAGGGTCGGCCTTGTCGACCGTGTAGCTGCCATGGCGGGAACGGATGCGGTACTTGTACGCCTGGCCGATCGCGGCATGGGAAACCTGCCCTTGCCATATGCCCGTGCCGTCGGGACTCGGTGCCAGCGGGTCGGCGTCGCCGGACCAGTAGTTCCAGTCGCCGACCACCGAGACGGACTCCGCATTCGGCGCCCACACCGCGAACCGTGCGCCGCCCTCTTCCAGAGGGTGGCAACCCAGCAGGTCGTATAGGCGGGAGTGGGTTCCCTCGCGGAAAAGATAAGCGTCTCGCTCGCTCTGGAGTGAATGGTTCGACTGCACCGGCGCTCCTGTTGAAGGCCTGCGGAACTGTTGTTCGAAGACCGACTTCGGTTCTCGCATGGCCTGTGTCAATTTGCAGGCGTGCGGCATGCCGCGGTTACGGTCTGCGCCGCCTCGCCGTGTCGGAGAGTTGCCCGAGTCGCCCGCCGGTGCGCACGCCGGCGGGTGATAAAAAGACAGCCCCAGGCCACGATGTGTGTTCATGACCGACCTTGATGCCCCCGCGCTCGCATTGCTCGACACCTGCTCGCAGGCTTCTCTCGCGCTTCTGGAACGAAACCTGACGCCGCACGGCATCCTCGCGGCGCTGCGGACCGAAGCCGCCGAGGCGCGGCGCTACACGCGAATCTTCGGACGCGACGCTGCGATATGCGTGATCGCGATGTGCGGCAGCGGCGTGCCCGCGCTGGAACAAGGTGCGGTGGCCAGCCTCGACGCGCTCGCGGCGCAACAGGCGGCCAACGGGCAGATTCCCAAATACGTCGACCCCGAGGGCCGCGATGCCGACTTCTGGTACCTGGGCTGCATCGACGCCACCCTGTGGTGGCTGATTGCCGTGGACCACGTGCGCCGCCATGGGCAGGTCGGCCCTTCGCACTGGGCCCGCGAGGTGAGCCGCGCGGTCGACTGGCTGCTGGCGCAGGAGCACCAGCACTTCCGGCTGCTGCAGCAGAACGAGGCCAGCGACTGGGCCGACATCATGCCGCGCTCGGGCTACGTGCTGTACAGCAATGCGCTCTGGTATGAGGTCAAGCGCCGCTACGCGCTCGATCATGCCGAGGCGACGCAGCACCATTTCAACCACCTGTTCAATCCGTTCCAGCGCGACCTGCCCGAATACCACCGGGCCCGGCTGCTGCAGCACTATGCGCGCCGCGGCCGGCGCGACCCGGGCCTGTACCTCAGCTTCGTCAACCTGGCCGTGGTCGGCGACGAGGGGGACGTGTTCGGCAACGTGCTGGCCATACAGAGCGGGCTGGCCGATCCGGCCATGGCACATCGCATCGTCGACACCATCACGCAGGCGCATGCCGGCGAGCCCTACCCCGTGCGCGTGGTGCTGCATCCGCTGTCGCGCCAGCACCCGCTGTGGCGGGCCTACATGGGGCGCCATCAGCAGAACATCGTGCACCAGTACCACAACGGTGGCATCTGGCCCTTCGTGGGCGGCTTCTGGGTGATGGCGCTCGCCAGGCTGGGCTTGCATGAACAGGCCTGGTCCGAGCTCGTTCGGCTGGCGCAGGTCAACGCGCTCGACGACTGGCGTTTCACCGAGTGGTTCCACGGCCGGACGCTTGCGCCCATGGGCATGGCCGGGCAGAGCTGGAACGCCGCGACCTTCCTGCTCGCCCGGCGCGCCTTGCTGGGCGGCGAGGCGGCTTACTGACGCCCCCGGCCAAGCCCCCGCCTAAGCAGCACTGCCCCATCCGCCTCCAAGGGCCTTGTACAGATTGACCGTGTTCACGGCCGCCTTGAGTTGCAGTTCGATCAGCTGCTGCTGCTCGGCATAGAGTTCGCGCTGCGCGTCCTGGCTGGAGAAGTAGTCCTCCATGCCGCTGCGAAAGCGCGTGCGCGAAATGCTGGCCACCTTCTCGAGCGCCTGCACGCGTGCCTGCTGCGCCTCGAGTTGCGGGAGCAGATGGTCGTCGGCAATCAGGGCGTTGGCAGTTTCACGAAAAGCCACTTGCGCCGCGGATTCGTAAGAGGCCATTGCTGCCGCGAGCCGCGCTTCGTTGCCCTTGACGTTGGCCGACCGGCTCCCCCAGTCGAACAGGGGCAACGACACGCCCAGCACACCGGCCCAGCTGCTGTTGCTGCCATTCAGCAGCGTCGACAGCTCCCGGCTGACGCCGCCCGTGAGGGCCGTCAGCGAGATGGTCGGCAGCATGGCGGCCTTGGCCGCGCCCACGCCCGAATTGGCGGCTTCGACGCGCGCATAGGCCGCCAGCAGGTCGGGCCGACGCTGCAGCAGGCTGGAGGGCAACCCTGGCGCGACCTGCGCGGTGGAACGCTGCGGCCAGGGCCGGGCGGCGCCCGTGTCCGGCGGCACGGGTTGGCCCACCAGCACGTTCAGCCCCTGCAGATCCTGGGCGACGCGCATGCGGAACTCTTCCTGCCGCACCCGGGCGTTCTGCAACAGCGATTGCGCGCGATAGACGTCCAGCTGCGCAGCACCGCCGACCGCCTTGGCGCGTCCGATCATGTCGGCATTGGCGTTCAGCGCGGCCTCGTTGGTGTCGGCCAGGCTCAGCAAGGCGCGGTCTGCGCGCAACGTGAGGTAGGCATTCGACACTTCGCCCACCAGGTTCATGCGCGCTGCCGCGTAGTCCTTGTCGCCGGCCTCGGCCAGGGAGCCGCTTTGCTGCGCGCTGCTCTGCTGGCGGCCGAAGAAGTCGAGCTCGTACGAGGTCACGCCGGCCTGGATGTCGAAGCTGTTGGAAACGCTCCCGTCGGACGGCAGGTTGCCGACCGGGCTGAGCGAGCCCTGCGGCGTGGTCTGCGCCCGCTGGGCATGGGCCGACAGTCCCAGTGGCGGGAACAGCGAGGCGCGGCTTCCGGCATACACGGCCCGCGCTTCGCGTGCCTTCGCGGCATAGACGCGCAGGTCGCGGTTGCGATCCAGCGCGGTTGTTATCAGCCCCCGCAGCTCGTCGTCCTGCACGAAGCCGCGCCAGTCCACGGGATCCGCGGCCGGCCGCGTCGCGCCGGCCGGCCATTGCGAAGGCATCGACAGGTCGGGCTGCTTGAGCGGCGGCGTGAAATTGCATCCGCTCACCACAAGCAGGATGCACACCGCCAGCACCAGCAGGAACAGCCGCAGGCTCAGGCGCACGAACCCTGCTTCGGGCGACCGGAAGCCCGCGCTCGCGAGCAGCGCCGACGCGGCCCGCCATGGCCGCACCTGAACGGCAACGTGGCTCGGAGGCACATTGAACACGTGGCTCACCAGGTGCTCGCGCTGCGCCTCGGTGCCGGCAAACCGCAGTTCGGCGCCGGCACGGCTGCGGCCAGCAAGGCGGGCCGGTAGCCAGCCGACGGGATCGATGTAGACCTCCAGCAGCTGTCCGATGTGCAGGCGCTTGAACAAGCCACCCCCCTCCATCAGTGCGCCGTCCGAAGCGATGTTGACGAAGCGCGAATCGCCCTCTCCCGCCGCGGTGCGGATACGGGTGCGAGCGCGCCAGGGGAAGCGCTCCTCCTGCTCCGGCCGGGGCAGGTCGATGCAGGCGATGAGCGCACCCAGGCAGAGGATCAGCGCAATGCCGGTCCACACGAGATTGAGCTCGTCGCCGGGCGTGAGCGCCGCACCGCGCATCACGGCCGATGCGCCCCCGCCCTGCAGCGCAACCAGCAGCCCGCCGAACACGGCGACCAGCTTCCAGTGCACGACGGTCCTGGTGCGATCGAGCCCCTTGGCCGTCACCTTGAACGGGCGACCGAAGGGCCGCAGCATCGCGCTGGCCAGCGTGCCGGTGACGGCCATCGCCGCCACGAGCTGGCTCACCTCGCTGAACACGGGCAGACAGCGCCGCTGGCTGATCCAGTAGCTGTAGGCCCAGAACATCATGAGCGGCGGCAGCCCGTAGGCGGCGAAGGCCTGCGGCGTGGCGTGAAAGACCGAGACGCCGGCATACCAGTACAGCACCGGCGCCAGCACGATCAACGCCATGAAAGGCTTGCCGAGCCAATGCAGCACCCCGTGCAGAAAGTGCAGCCGCGCCGAGAGGCTGTAGCCGCTGCCGCGCAACGGCCCTTCGGGCAGCAACGCAAGCTGCACCGTGCCCAGGCACCAGCGGCTGCGCTGGTTGATGTAGTCGACGATGCTCTCGGCCGACAACCCGTTCGACAGCCGCTCGCCCAGCCAGCGCGTGACGTGGCCGTGCCGCAGCAGCAGGTAGGTGGTGTGGATGTCTTCGCACACGCTGCCGACCGGAAAGCCGCCCGCGGCGGTGATCAGGTCGCGCCGCACGATGAACGACGTGCCCACGCAGAAGGCGGAATCCGCCGCGTCCTTCGCCGGCTGCAGCACGTCGAAGAACACGCGCTGCTCGTCGACCCAACTGTCGGTGGCGCGCAAGTTGTGCTGGATGGGGTCGGCGTTGTAGTAGAACTGCGGCGTCTGCACCAGCCCTACACGGCGGTCCCCGAACAGCCCGAGCATGCGGTAGACGATCTCGCGCTGCGGCGCGAAGTCTGCGTCGAGCACAAGGATGTAGGGCGCATTGGTCACGTCCGCCGACAGGCGCAGCCCGTTGTTCAGGTTGCCGGCCTTGGCGTGGCTGTTGTCGGGCCGCCGCGCATAGTGCACGCCGCGGCGCTCGCAATAGTCGCGCAGCCAGTCGCGCCGGGTGTCGTCGAGCACCCAGACCTTCAGCCGCGGGTAGTCGATGGCCTGGGCGGCAATGATGGTCTTCTCCAGCACGGCCAGCTCTTCGTTGTACGTGCAGATGAAGACGTCCACCGCCGGCACCTGCCCGCCGCGCGCACGCAGCAGGGCCTCTCCCCGGTCGGCCAATGACTGGTTGTCGCGACGCTTCACCAGCATGTGGATGGACATCAGCGTGTAGACGATGGCGGTCATCTCGAAGCAAAGGAACACCCAGGCGAACAGTGTTTCGAAGCCGAGGTCCGAAGGCGGCATGGTGGCGACCACGCGCCATGCCGCGTACCGCAGCAGCAGCAGCGCGGTCAGCGCGCCGAACAGCGCGCGATGGGTGATGCGATCGACCCTGGCCCAGGTCATCAGGAGCAACGCGAGCCCCGCGACGAGTGCGTTGAGCTGGAATTCCGGTGTGGCGATCAGGCTGGACATGATGGAATGACTCCCGGTGCGGCGGTCTTGCCGGTGAAGGGGTTGAAACCCGTGGCAGCCAGGGCGATCCACGCAGTGGCCCCCAGGTGCGGCCAGCGGTAGTAGTAGAAGTCCGCGCCGGCCGAGTCGGGGCCGATGGCCAGGCCGGTGGAAATGCGCGAACTCGGCGTTGCGTAGTACAGGCCGTTGCCGGCGCGTTGCGATGCGAGCAATTGCCACAGCGCCTCGGGCGCCGCGCCTGTGCGCGCCACCAGCGTGGCGGCGGCCTGCGCGCTGCCTTCGGTCCAGATGCCGTCGGGATTGCGCGAGAAGCCGTAGCCCGCCTCGAAGCGATGGTGCTTCTCCACCCATTCGAGCCCGCGGGCCCAGGCACAGGAGCCCTCGGGCGCTGCCAGCAGCGGCCACAGTTGCGCATCCAGGCCTGAGCTCTCGGTGGAGATGGTCGCGCCGTCTTCCTTGGTGCCGATGTTGAAACGCTGCTCCGACGGATTCCACATGCGTCCCACGAAGTCGAGCGCTGTGCGCGCCTGTCGTTGCTCCGGCCCGCCCTGCTGGCCGGCGGCACGCGCAGCCCAGGCGGCTGCCATGGCGATGTCGATGTTGTGCTCGGTGGACTTCCAGGTCTGGGCGCGCTGCGCGTTGTCCCAACCGTAGCGCCCGCCGTTGTAGCCATCCACGCCGTTCGTGGCGCGCGTGTTCTGCTCGGTCCAGGCCAGCAGCTTGCGTGCGGTCGCCAGATAGGCCGGCGACGGCTCGGCCTGGAACAGGTTCAGCATGAGCAACGCGGCCCAGGCCACGTTGCCGGTGGCGGTGCTCACCTGGTAGGCGTCGGCAATCCACTGCTTGCGGCCTGCGTCCCAGCGGCCGGGCAGCGCGGGCTTTTCTTCGGAGACAGGCCCGGCGCGATAGGCGTTGCGCACGCGCCCGTCGGTGAAGTTCTGGTCGTGCGCAACGGCGCGCACCACGGCATCGCCGATGCGCCTGGCGGCGGCACGGTCGCCGCAGGCCAGCAGCGCGATGCCGGCCAATGCGTTGTCGTAGGTGAAGGCAGCGCCCGCCAGCGCGGGCTCGAACGGCGGCTCGCCCTGTCCGGCGTCCGTCGGCCTGTAGCTGTTGAGGAACAACGGCCCCGACGCGACGCCCGCCTGGTCGTGCGCGACCGCGCGCCGCAACCCGTCGCAGCTGTCACGTGCGAGCGCCTGCTGCGTGGCGCCGGGCTGGGCCGCCGAAGTCGCCGCTGCCGCGCAGGCCAGCGCCATCGATGCGACGGTGCACCGCATGCACCGCATCCATGCGCGGGAAAAAACAGAGATCGGCATGTCGTTCTCTTGAAGAAGAAGCGCAACGTGCCCGTGCTCAGGTCTTGAGGCTTGCGGAGACCACCTTGCCCGGCACGCAGAGACTCTGCCTGCGGGATTCGGCCTGTTGCACCCCGCTGTCCTCGATGCGTGCCACGGCATAGATGGAGCCCTGCTCGGCATAGGGGAAGGGCACGCTGTACGTGCTCTGCAGCGCCTCGGAAGCCTCGGGCAGCAATTGCTCGACACGTGCAGGCAACGCGGTGCTGTTCTCGCCGATCTTCACGTCGAGCATGGAGCCGATGCTCAACCGCTTGGCCAGCCGCGCGGGAAACACCGCGACGACGCCGATCCGGCTGCAATCGGTGACGCGCACCAGCGAGGCACCGGCAGTGACGTACGCGCCCTCGGGCGCCAGCACGGTGTGCACCAGGCCCGGCTGGGTGGCCGTTACCTGGTACGCGGCGAGCTTCTCGACGCGGCGGCGCTCATCGTCTTCAAGCTGTGTGATCTGCTTGAGCTGCTTGAAGATGGCGGTGCCGTCCTGCTGGGCGCGGTCGATGCTGTTGCGCAATGCTTCGCGCCGGCTCGAGAGCGTCTGGAACAGGTTGCTGCCGCCGGTGCCCACGAAGGCGCCCTGCCCCGCGCTCACCACGGTCTGCGCCTGCCCGGCAAAGGCCTGCTCGGCCACCGCCGCGTTGGCGCGCGCTGTGCTCAGCTGGGCCTCGGCCGCGTTCATCACCTGCTCGCTGATGGCGCCCTCTTTCAGCAATGCCTCGTTGGTGCGGACCTTGTTCTCCTGCTCGGCCACCACGCTGTGCGCCACGTCGCGCTGCCGCTGGGCAATTTGCCATGCGTCCCATGTCTGGGCCAGGGAAGCCTGGCGGTGAACCTGGGCCTCTTGCCCGACGGATCTCATCTCCTGGCTGTCGGCCTTGAACTGATTGCCCAGCTGCGACAGCTGGCTTTGCAAGGCAAGACGCTGCGTTGTCAGCGTGGTGAGGATCTCCTGGCTGACCGTGGGATTGCGCACCGTGGCCACCAGGGAGCCCGGCACCACCGCGTCGCGCGTATGCACCGCCATCTGCGTCACCACGCCGTTGATCGGCGAGGTGACCAGTCCCACGGGCGCCTCCAGGACGGCCCGCGTCGCCTGCGCGGACAGCAGCGGCTGGATCAAGGTCGCGATCATGAGCCACAGCACGAAAGCCAGCAGCGCGTAGGCCGCCAGCTTGGGAACGAATGAACCCTTCTGCCGACTTCGACCGGGCCGCGATCGGGCGCGGCGGTCGATGGTGCCGGCAATGCGCGCCGGGCGACGAAAGAGCAGATACGAAATCGGTTTGGACGCACGCATAGCCACCTCTTGAAACGTCGACGGCGCGCACCGGCAACCGTGCCGGCACATCGCCCATTGATGAAAGGGACTTGACCGAAGAACCCTGTCGAATCACGAGCCCGGAGGCCCGTTTTTTTGATGCTGCAGTGCAATAAAAGTACGTCGAAACCGCAATCCGTTCTGCTTCCGTGAGAAACAAGATGTGCGAACTTCCCATTCAGTTCGGCCGCTGAATCGGGGCAGATTCCTACATTGGTTCTAGAGTGAAGGAGATTGACAACGCAAGGCCGATCCGGCTGACCGGCGCAGTGCGTTGTTCAGGTTCTCAGGAGATTCGAGGGCGGCGCCATTTCGAGCGCCCGGCTTGCGCCGATGCCCACAGGCAGGTCTCAAGATGTGTTCGACAGGCTCACGAACAACAGCTGGTAACGATGCTGCTGTTTTCGGGCGCGTTTATCGATCCGCAGCGTTGCTTGCCTGCCGATTGAAATCGGTGCCGGTGTTGGTTTTTTATTGGCACTCGCGGGCGGGTTGCGCTGCCAACGCGAGCGTCCGATGTCAGGTCAACGCCTCGGCCAGCGCCACGGCGTCCGCGCCGGCGGGAATCCGGATCGGGCACGACGGGTCATTCGCCGCGCGCCATACAGCTTGCGCCACATCCAGCGCGTGCGTGACCGGCCCTGGCGATTGCCCCATTGCCGTGAATACGCCCTGCGCAAACTCGGCGTACGCCTGCGGAATTCCCGCCTGCATGCGGGGCTGTGCGTTCTTGCTGAAGGGAGTCTCGGGAGACCGCCCGGGCAGGACCAGGTTCACCCGCACATTGAACTGCCGGAGTTCAAGCGCGAGCGACTCGCTGAATGCGTTGACCGCCGCCTTGCTCGCGGTGTACACGGAAAGCATCGGGAGCGGCTTCAGCGTGGTGCTCGACGATACATTCACGATGACACCTGCCCTGCGTTGCCTGAACTGAGGCAGCACCGCCTGGGTCACCATCAGCGTGCCCATCGTGTTCGTCTCGAAGATTTCGCGGGCAAGCTCCATCGAGCTGCATTCGAGAACGCCCAGCAATCCGATGCCTGCGTTGTTGACCAGCACGTCGATTGGCCCCGCGGCCTCCACGGCCTGGCGAATGCTTTCAGGGTCGGTGACGTCGAGCGCGAGCACGCGCACGCGATCGGAACGGGGCAAAACGTCTTCGCGTTGCGTGCGCATCGTGGCGACGACATTCCAGTCGCGCTCGAGGAAGTACTTGGCGGTCTCGAGGCCAAAGCCGGACGAGCATCCGGTGATCAGAACGGTCTTCAATGGGGACTCCATCAGTGGTTGCAATACCGAGAAGATAGGCTTTGCAGGCCGGACTTTCTACAATCCATCGTCCGCATTTATCGTTCAATAGTCCGACCATGATCGATCCGCTCACTGAGGTGGTCTCGCTGCTTCAACCGGGTGCCCAGCTCTCCAAGATCGTCAGCGGCGCGGGCTCCTGGACCGTCCGGCGTTCGGAAGCCGGGCGGCCCTTCTACTGCGTGATCGTCGAGGGGTCGTGCCGCCTCGAGGTCGACGGCCAGGAGCCGGTCACCCTCCAGGAGAAAGACTTTGTACTGATCCCCTCGGCGCATGGCTTCACGATGTCGAGCCTCGAGGCGCCGACGACATCCGAAGGGATCGATCCGTCGACCGTCTCCTTCCTCGAGGGTGAAACGCGCCATGGCAATCCAGGCGGTCCGCCCGACGTTCGCTTGCTGGTGGGCTATTGCGTCTTCGGCTCGCCGGATGCGGCCCTGCTGGTAACGCTCCTGCCGGAACTCATCCATGTTCGCGACGAGAGCCGGCTGGCTGCCCTCGTGCAACTGGTGGTGGAAGAGTCCCGCGAGCAGCGGCCCGCGCGCGACGTCATCCTGTCGCGCCTTCTCGAAGTGCTTTTCATCGAAGCCCTCCGGTCCACTGCGGGAACTGCGGCATCGCCAGGCCTCGTTCGCGGGCTTGCCGATCCGCGCCTCGCGGTTGCAATCCGGCAGATGCACGAAAGCCCGACCCGGCCCTGGACAGTTGCGCAGCTGGCGAAAGAGGCGGCCCTCTCGCGCTCGACGTTCTTCGAGCGCTTCAGCCGCACAGTGGGTGTCGCGCCGATGGAATACCTCCTTGCCTGGCGAATGGCCATGGCAAAGAACCTGCTGCGGCGCAAGGAAGCTGGCATTGCCGAAGTTGCGCAGCGCGTGGGGTACAGCTCCGCAAGCACATTCAACGTCGCGTTCACCCGGTATTTCGGGATGCCGCCGGGGCGCTATGTGCGTGCCATGTAGTTGCCCGGCGTCACGCCGAAGCAGCGGCTGAACCAGCGCGAGAAATGAGCCTGGTCCGTGAAGCCGCATTGCGCCGCCACGTCGGCCGCCGCGCACCCCTCGCGCAGCAGCGCCTTGGCCCTGCCGATGCGCGCGAGCCGCGCATAGTGCGCCGGCGTCACGCCGACGGCCACGCGGAACAGGCGATGAAAGTGCTCGCGCGACATGCCCAGCCGCCGGGCCAGCGCGCCCGGATCGATGCGGCAGGCATCCTCGGTCGCCAACGCGTCGCAGACGGCCTCCACGCGTGCGTCGCCCGCATGCCGTTCGACCGCCACCAGTTCGCCGCTGGTCTGCGCTCCAAGAACCTGCTCCAGGAGCCGGCCGACCTGCGCACCGTCTTCCGCCAGCGCTGCAACAGCCAGTGCATCGACCATGGCCGCGTCTTGCCAGACGCTCCGGCGCAGCACACCCCGCTGGCCCTGCGGCCATCCGAAGCGCGCGCCAACCCAGACGTGCGGCACATACAGCATCACCATGCGGAAGCCCTGCGCGCTCACGCCGGCGGTGTGAAGCATGAAGGGCGCCATCAGCACCAGGTCGCCCGCCTGCGCCACCTGCCGCTCGCCGGCGCAGGTGAATTCGCAGCGGCCTTCAAGGATTGCGCCAACGCTCCACTCTGCATGCCAATGCAACTCGAAGCGCGCCTTGGGGTCGGCCGCGAACATCGCCTCGACCTGCGCGCCGTCTTCCATCGGCAGGCCGATCACATGCGAGGCGGGTGAGCTTGTGCGCGGGTTCATCCCTCCAAGGGTAGCGCCCCCCGCACCGTGATGCCCATCCAGCCGGCGCTGGCGGTCGTGGCGTCCACAGGGCCGAGCAGCGCCAGCTCTTCGACCGGGTGATCGTGGAACCGCAGCGTCGCACTGCCACCGGCCCAACCCGACTCGACGCGGTCGATGATGTCGGCGCGCAGATAGCGCGGCACAGCCACGCTGCCCGGCTGCGTCAGGTCGGGCCAGCCGATGGCACCGATGGTCGGTGCCGCCAGAAAACCCAGGCGCCCGGCCTTCTCGCCCGACAGCGTGACCGAAGCGTCGACGAGCCGTCGCTCCTTCACGCTGAGACTCGCGCCCAATTGGCTGCCGGCCGACAACGGCGCAGCCGCCGGATGGATCAGCGGCATGCTGCGCGTGAGCCAGGTCTGGCCGATCTTCTTGGGCCAGCCCTGGAGCCAGCCGCGCAGCAGCGAGATGTCCTGGTCCACGTAGATCAGCGGGCAATAGAAGCACAAGCGCGTATCGCCAACGCCCGGCTTTGCCGCGATCTCGAGCACGACGATGGTCTCGCGGTACTGCGCGTACACGGGGTCGAGCAGCTCGCGGCCATCGTCACCGCAGGCCTGCCAGTCGGCGAAATGGACGCAGCCCTTGCCGGTGGCCGTGCCGAGCTCGGCCGGTACCAGCGCCGCACCAAGCGCGGCATCGAATTCGAAGGCTACGTTGACGAGCCAGCCGGCGTAGTGCCAGGGCGGTGCCTGCACAAGCGCGCTGCGGCCGGAGGATGTGAAAGGAGGCGTAAAAGATTGCGGCATCGGATGTGGACAAGTTCAAGACCGTCGCACGATATGGCTGCATGCGCCGCCGCGTCTTGTACGCCAGTGATCCCGCTACGACAGATGACGGTGTTGTCCGACTCGCCCCACCCCGTCGGCAGACACAATGACCGCCTCGGCCGAGACAAGCCGAACGAACACAACGAGAAGCTCCCGGCTCCGCACGATGACCCCGATGACCCCGATGACCCGTATCTATCTGATTGAAGACAACCCCCTGATCGCCACCACGCTGACCGACGGGCTGCAAGAATTTTCCGAATGCAATGTGATCGGCACCGCCACCACCTCCGGCGCCGCCATCGACTGGCTCAAGAAAAACCCCGAAGGCTGGGACGCGGCCGTCATCGACATCTTCCTGGCCGAAGGCAACGGGCTCACCGTGGCGCAGTACCTGCAGGAGCACAAGTCACCAGCGCAGCGCACGGTGGTTCTCATGAACTACGCGACCTCCGAGGTGCGCGAAGGCGCGCTGTCCGCGGGCGTGGATGCGGTGTTCGACAAATCGCTGCAGCTCGAAGCCTTCTACGACTTCTGCAAGACGCTGAATATCTCGCCGCGCCGTTGAGGCGGCAGTCGCAAGCGGAGCGGCTCATCGCGGCACAATCGCCCGCGTGCCGACCTTCAAACACAGCCTGACTGCCGGCCTCGCGCTGGCGTTCGCCCTTGGTGCCACGGCGGAGCCGGTGCTCCTCGTCACGTCGCCCGCCGCCTTGCAGGCCGCGGAAAAGTCCGGCGCAAGTTTTGCGCACTGGACCGGCGAGGCGCCGGGTAGCGACGGCATCGCCACCAACCAGGCCCTGATGCGCTCGCCCGCCTGGCGCTCCATCGCCGAGCCGATCAGCGCGAGCCTCTCCAGCCTCCAGCGGCGCGACAGGCAGGCCGGCGTCGGTATCTCGAAATATCCGCACCGGCTATTCGATGCGCGCTGGCTTGCGAGCCCCGATGCCTTCTTCGAACTGGTGGGCGTCGCCAATCGCATGGATCGCCGGCCATTCCAGAGCGGCGCGTGCGGCGAGACACGGCTGGTGTACCGCCTGGCCTATCGCACGGTCGCGATGCAGTCGCGCCTGCCGATGACGGTCAACGTCGAGCTGCGCGGCGATGCGCCCGATGCCGATGGCAGTTGCGCGAGCACAGCGAAGCGCTGGCAGCCGCCGCAAGCGTCGATGACCGACGAGGCAACCGGCCGCTGGCTGGTGTCGGCCGATGGTCCGCTGGCGCCGCAGCGCCTGGCGCTCGCGCGCATCGCGCAGGTCACGACCAACCTGCAGAGCGTGCGCTGGCCCTCGGGGGTGCGGCCCGATCTGGGCGGCCATGCCGAATACATGCTGCGCGCCTTCCGCTGGAATGCGGGCGCGAAGCGCTTCGACGTTGCACCGCTGGAAAACACACCCGACATCGCAAAGCTCAAGGCCAGCGCCCCGCTGCGCAAGGAGCTGCAGCAATGGCTGCAGCAGCCCGCGAACCTGCGCGCGCTGGACGAAGCTACCTTGCAGATTCCCGAGAAATTTCTCGCCACCGAAGCCGTCTCGGTCGCGCCGCGTGGGCTCGAACGGCTGGCGAACCGACCCTTCGAGCAGCTCTTCGCGCCAGGCGAATGGCAAGCCGTTCAGGGCAGCCGAACGCTGCAATCACCGCAGGCAGTGCTGCGCCGCCTCGACGACCTGAGTTGCGCAGGCTGCCACCAGAGCCGCGCAGTCGCGGGCTTTCACCTGCTCGGAGTAGACCGGCGCGGTGCATCGCGGACCTTCACCACGGGCAACGCGCTGGCGGTGCCGCACTCGCCGCATGTGCAAGACGAACTGGCACGTCGCGGCACCTATGTGCGGGCCGCGCTGTCGACGCCGCGGCCCGATCCGTTCCGCCCGCTGGCCGAGCCCGACGATGCGAACGCCGTGGCTGAGAAGCCGACGGTCGGCGCGCGCTGCGAGCCCACCCGCATCACCGCATCTGCCAATCCATGGCTGGACCGTGCCGAGAAGCTGCCGCGCATCTCCTGCGAAGGCATGCTCTCCGTGTGCGAGAAAACCTCGGTCGGCTTTCCGGGCGGCATGTGCTCGGGCCCCTGCGACCCGGGCGACAAGAACGGCACCTGCGGCGGCATCGCGATCCTCAGCGACTTCAACAGCTGCCTCGCCGCGAAGAAGCCCTTCGGCGAATGCCTGGCGAAGCACACGCGGCCCGGCAACCTGCGCAGCTGCTCGGCGCAGCAGCCCTGCCGCGACGACTACATCTGCGCGCAGGCCGAGGGCCAGCCCGAAGGGCGCGGTGCGTGCATACCGCCCTACTTCCTGTTCCAGATGCGGGTGGACGGGCACTCCTGACGACGGTCACTTCGCTCATTCGTTCGCGGTCGGGCGCATCAGCCAGGCAGAGACGGCGGCCACCACGCCAAGCACCGCCACATAGATGCCCACCGGCACGATGCTCGAATACTTCGCCACCAGCGTGGCCGCGATGATCGGCGCAAGCCCGCCGCCGATGGCCGCCGCGAACTGGATGCCGATCGAGATGCCGGAATAGCGCAGCTCGGCCGGAAATTGCGCCGCATACAGGTTCGACTGCGGCGCGAACATCAGCGGGTAGTTGATCGACAGCGCCACCACCATGGCCACGGTGTACGCCGTGAGCGATCCGCTGCCGATGGCCTGGAACAGCGGCACCGCCATGATCGCCAGCAGCAGCCCGCCGAATACATAGAGCCGCCGCGCGCCCACCTTGTCGGCAAGCCAGCCGCTGGCCGGGATGGTGAAGACCATCACGGTCGAGCCGGCGATCAGCGCGTGCAGCGCATCGGAGCGCGAGAAGCCCAGGCGGCTGGTCGCATACGAGATCGAGAACACAAGAATGGTGTAGATCAGCGTCACCTCGGCCAGCTTGCCGCCGATGGTCAGCAGCAAGGGCTTCAGGTGCGCGACCACGACCTCGCGCGCCGGCAGCGCCGCCGTTTTCTGGTGCACCTTGACCTGCATGAACTCGGGCGACTCCTGCACCTTCATGCGGATGAACACGCCCAGCACGATCAGCACCGCACTCGCAAGAAACGGCAGCCGCCAGCCCCAGCTCAGGAAGCTGGCCTCGGGCAACTGAGTGACCAGCGCGAAGGCGCCTGACGACAGCAGCACGCCGATGGGTGCGCCCATCTGCGGCATGCTGCCGACCAGCGATTTCCATTTGGGCGGCGCATGCTCCACGGCCATCAGCATCGCGCCGCCGAGCTCGCCGCCGAACGACAGGCCCTGCCCGATGCGCAGCAGCACCAGCAGCACCGCGGCCCACAGGCCGATCGATTCGTAGGTCGGCAAAAGGCCTATCAGCACGGTGCAGATGCCCATCAGCAGCAGGCTCAGCGTGAGCATCGACTTGCGGCCCAGCCGGTCGCCGTAGTGCCCGAAGATGATGCCGCCCAGCGGCCGGGCGAGCATGCCGCTCGCAAAGGTGCCGAAGGCCGCCAGCGTGCCGACTGTGGGGTCGAAGTTGGGAAAGAAGAGTTTGTTGAACACCAGCGCCGCGGCCGTGCCGTAGGCAAGGAAGTCGAAGGCCTCGATGGCCGTGCCGACCATGGTGGCGGCGCCAATCTTCCACACGCTCTGGTGCTTTCTCTCCACGGTGGTAGCCGCTTGTGCCTGCAATGGCGAGGCGATGCTGTTCATGGCTGCTCCTGCGTGATCTGCCGCGCGAACATCGCGAAACTGGCGTTGACGATGCTGCGCTGCAGAAGGAAGTCGTGCGACTCCTTCGCCAGTACCGGATCCACCAGCTTGAGTCGCCCGTAGGCCGACTGCGCGATCAGCTGGTTGCGCGCCGCGCGCTCGATGAGCACCGACATGTAGAGCGACTCCTCGATGGTCGCCGTGGCGGCAAGGAAGCCGTGGTTGGCCAGCAGCACGCAGCGCTTCTTGCCGAGAGCCGCCGAGATGATCTCGCCTTCGACGTCGGCAATCGGCAGGCCGGGCCACTCGGGCAGGAACGCGCAGTCGTCGAAGAAAGGCGTGGCGTCCATGTGTGCGATCTGCAGCGGCTCGCCGGTCATCGAGAGCGCCGAGACGTACGGCGGGTGCGTGTGGATCACGCAGTTCACGTCCGGCCTGCGCCTGTAGACCCACAGGTGGAAGCGCACCGCGGGGTTGGGCACGCCGCGGCCTTCGAGCACGCGCAGCGAATCGTCGATGCGCATGACCGACTGCGGGCGGATCTCGGCGAAGGCATGCGCGAGAGGTGTCGTCAGGAAGGTGCCGTCGGGCTGGCGCACGGTGACCTGTCCGGCCAGGGTTTCGGAGTGCCCTTCCTTGGCGAGGATGCGGCAGCTGAGCGCGAGCTTTTCGGCCTCTGTCCAGTTGCCGTAGCTGAGGCCGTCGAGAGACGGCGCGGGGGTGTCGTGGGTTCCAGGGCTCGTATCGTTCACGCTGTGGCTCCTTTGCATCGGCGGGGTGCGGTCAATGTAAGAAGCGGTGTGCGGTTTGCTCTTGCGCGTGGGCGCACGCGGGTTGATCCAGCGTGCCAACTAGTGGAAAGTCTTAAGTCCTGCCCAACGGATGGCCGCCTAGACTGCATCCGACTGCACCTGCTTGGCACGAAGCGTGCGGGCCAACGGCAGGAGCCCCACCCATGCACCACGACACAGCAGCCTCCGACCTGAGCTTCGCGCCCTGCTTCCGCCCGTTCTATCCGGGCGACGTGCAGGGCTACTCGAATGCGCTCGATTCGCTGGTCTACCCCGGCGAACTGAGCGTGCAGGACAGCAACCCGCGCATGAGCCTCGAAGCCTGCCGCCTCGTGGGTGGCGGGCTGGCCATCAGTTTCGCCTCGACGCCGCTGGCGGTTCGCCATGACACGGCGCTGGCCTCCACCGGAGGTATGGGCGGCACGGGCGACGTGCTCGCGATGATTGCCGTCGAAGGCGAAGGCACCATCGATCAGGGCGGCAGGCGCATGCCCTTCCGCAAGGGCGACATCACTTTCCGCACCACCCGGCTTCCCTCCACCTGCACACTGACCTCGCCCGGCAAGCTGGTGATGCTGCGCCTGCCCTCCGACCGGTTCTTCGGCATCTATGCCGACCTGCACGACCGCTTCGTGCCCTCGATCGCGCAGGCGGATTCGCGCCTGGCCGAGGCCGCCCGCGCGCACATGGGGCACGTGTTTCCCGGTACGGCACAGGCTGCGCCGGCACTGGCGTATTTTTCGGAGCAGTCGCTCGTCTCGCTGCTGGCCGCGACCTATTGCGAATCGATGGGCGAATCGGTCGCCGAAGACGCGGCCGACGGCAAGCGCCGCGAGCGCGACCGCTGGCAGCGGCTGGTAGCGTTCATCGAAGCGCACCTCGGCGATGCGGAGCTGTCGGTCGATGCGGTCTCGAAGGAGCTTGGCATTTCGAAGCGGCTCACACACCGCCTGTTCGAGATGCAGCGCACGCAGTACGGCACGTACCTCAAGGTGCGCCGCCTGGAGCGCGCGAAGGACGAACTGCAGAACCGGCGACTCGACCACCTGAGCGTTTCGGAGATCGCCTATCGCAACGGCTTTGGCGATGCGAGCCATTTCAGTCGCTGCTTCAGGAGCCAGTTCGGAACCCCGCCCGGGGCCTATCGCAGATCGCCGGACTGAAGGGTTCGCGCGGCCGGAGAAATATTGCTTGCCATTAGATCGTATGCGATCTAATATTCGCCCATGCCTGCCAAGCGCTCCACCGCCCAACCCGTCGACGCCCCTGCGAGCAATTCACTGGTATTGGACGAACAGCTCTGCTTCGCCGTCTACTCGACGATGTTGAGCCTCAACAAGGTGTACCGCGGCCTGCTGCGCGACTTGGATCTCACCTACCTGCAATACCTTGTCATGCTGGTGCTGTGGGAAAAGGACGAGATCAACGTCTCCGAAATCTGCACCCGCCTGTCGCTCGAGACCACCACCCTCACCCCGCTGCTCAAGCGGCTCGAAGCCCGCGGACTGATCCAGCGCGTGCGTTCGCCCAGGGACGAGCGCCAGGTCATCGTGTCGCTCACGGCGGGTGGCCGCGCGCTGCGCGCCAAGGCGCAGGGGCTGCCGGGTTGCGTCGCGCAGGCCATGGAGTTGTCTCCCGACCAGATCGGCGCGCTGCGCACCCAGTTGCTGGGTCTGCGCGCCAGCCTCGACAGGAACGCGTGATGCGCAGCCGCTTCGCCGTTCCTGTTTTTTCAGGCCAATTACATCGCATGCGATATTAATTCATACGATACAAAACTCATCTCAACCACGTCACTCAAGGAGCGCACCATGTCCGCAAACAGCAAGAACCCCACCGCCACCCCGACCCGCCGCAGCCTGCTGGTCGGTGGCGCTTCCGTCGCAGCCGGAGCCCTCGTGGGGACCGGCTTTTCCCAGGCGGCGTCCGCCGCCTCCACTTCTGCGCCGAACCAAGGCGCCATCCATCGTTCTTTGAAAGGAACACGCACCATGAGCAACACCATCGTCACCAAGGACGGCACGCAGCTGTATTTCAAGGACTGGGGTTCCGGCCAGCCCGTCGTGTTCAGCCACGGCTGGCCGCTGAACTCCGACAGCTGGGAATCGCAGATGCTGTTCCTCGCATCGCAGGGCTATCGCACCGTGGCGCATGACCGCCGCGGCCATGGCCGCTCCAGCCAGCCCTGGAACGGCAACGACATGGACACCTACGCCGACGACCTCGCCACCGTCATCGAGACGCTGGACCTGAAGAACGTGATCCTGGTCGGCTTCTCGACCGGCGGCGGCGAAGTGGCGCGCTACATCGGCCGCCACGGCACCAAGCGGGTGGCCAAGGCCGCGCTGATCTCGGCCGTGCCGCCGCTGATGCTGAAGACCGCCGCCAACCCCGGCGGCCTGCCGATCGAAGTGTTCGACGGCCTGCGCGCCGCGCAGCTCGCGAACCGCTCGCAGTTCTACAAGGACGTGCCCTCGGGTCCCTTCTTCGGCTTCAACCGCCCCGGAGCCAAGGTGTCGCAGGGCCTCATCGACTCGTGGTGGGCGCAGGGCATGGCGGGCGGCCACAAGAACACCTACGACTCGATCAAGGCGTTCTCGGAAACCGACTTCACCGAAGACCTGAAGAAGTTCGACGTGCCCACGCTCATCGTTCACGGCGACGACGACCAGATCGTGCCGATCGGCGCTGCCGGCCTGGCCTCGGCCAAGCTGGTGAAGAACAACAAGCTGATCGTCTACCCCGGCGCACCGCACGGCCTGACCGATACGCACAAGGACAAGTTCAACGCCGACCTGCTGGCGTTCGTGAAGTCCTGATAGTCCCGACAGCCTGATGAAAAGGGGCCCGCAACCGGGCCCCTTTTCTTTTCATCGGGCGTAGATGAATCCACCTCTTAGTATTCGGGGAAAACAACACCCAGACCGAGGGCCTCGATGGACATCTTCGAAAACGTGCTGGTCATGCTGATCGCCGCCTGCCTGCTGTTGCAGCTCTCGCGGCGCCTCGCACTACCCTATCCGTCGATGCTGGCGCTGGCCGGCGTGTGCCTGGGCGCGATGCCCTGGGTGCCGCACATCAGCCTCGACCCGCACTTGGCGCTGGCGCTCTTCATCGCGCCTGCCCTCCTCGATTCAGCCTTCGACATCTCACCGCGCGAACTGCGGCGCAACTGGATGCCGCTGATCTCGCTGGTGCTGGTGGCGGTGCTGCTGACCACGGCGGTGGTCGCATGGGCCGGCTGGGCTTTCGCGGGCCTGCCGCTGGCGGCCGCGATCACGCTCGGCGCCATCGTCGCGCCGCCCGACGCTGTGGCCGCGGCTGCGGTGATGCAGCAGTTCCGCATTCCGCGGCGCACGCTGTCGATCATCAACGGCGAGAGCCTGCTCAACGACGCGGTGGCGCTGCTGGTGTTCGGCGTGGCGGTGTCGGCGGCCGGCGCCGCGCACGTGCCCATGACGAGTTCGCTGCCGATGCTGCTGGTCGCGGTGCCGGGCGGTGCGCTGGTCGGCTTCGCGTTCGCCAAGCTCAACATCCACTTCGGCTCGCCGCTCTTCGCGGGCACGCGCTCGGCCATCATCTTCCAGTTCGTGATGACCTTCGGCGCGTGGATCGTGGCCGAGCGGCTGCACCTGTCGCCGATCATCTCGGTGGTTGCCTTCGGCATGACGCTGGGGCAGTTCGCGCCAAAGCACCATGCGCCGCGCGACCGCGTGCACTCCTACGCGGTGTGGGGCGCGGTGGTGTTCACGCTCAACGTGCTGGCCTTCTTCCTGATGGGGCTGCAAGCACGCAGCATCCTCGAAAGGCTGTCGGGGCCGCAGCTGGTGCATGCCCTGCAGTTCGCCGGCCTCGTGCTGGTGCTGGTCATCGCGGTGCGGGTGGTCTGGGTGCAGATCTACGGGGCCGCGATGCGCACGTACAAGCTGCGCCTGATCGCCCAGGGGCACGACATTCCCGTGCCGTCCAGGCGCATCGGGTTGCTGGTCGGCTGGTCGGGCATGCGCGGGCTGGTGACGATGGCCACGGCCTTCGCGCTGCCGGCGGATTTTCCGGGGCGCGACCTCATCGTGCTCAGCGCGTTCGCGGTCGTGCTGGGCACGCTGGTGATCCAGGGCTTCACCATCGGGCCGCTGATCAGGGCATTGAAGATCGAGCCCGACGCGTCGCTCGACAAGGAGGTGTCGCTCGCGCGCACCGCGATGATGGACGCGGCGCTGTCGGCCCTCGAAGCCGAAGAAAGCCGCGAGGCCGACGCCGTGCGCGACGAATACCGCGCGGCGCGCGTGCTGGCGCAAGACGAGCGCCAGCCGCAGGCGAAGACGGCGCACGACCGGCTACGCGCCGTGGCCATCCGCGCGCAACGGCAGGCGCTCGAAGCACTGCGCCACAGCGGGCAGATCGAGGACGACGCCTACCACCAGCTGGAAGAAGAGATGGACTGGGCCGAGCTCAACGCCATTCCCGCGAACGACGTGCGCCTGCAGAGCGTCTAGAACCCTGCGCTCAGGATTCCTCGTACCACCTGTCCTTCGCCAGCATCACCCGGTGGTGCCCGTGCCCCGAGGGCATCATCGGAAAGCAGTTCTCCTGCGCCGCCACCTGCACGTCGAGAAAGAACGGCCCCTGGCTCGCCAGGCATTCGGCCAGCGCGTCTTCCAGCTCGGCCGGGTCCGACACCCGCCGCGCGCCCCAGCCGAAGGCCTTGGCCAGCGCCACGAAGTCGGGCAGCGCCTCGTTCCAGCTGTGGCTCAGGCGGTTGCCGTGGTTCAGCTCCTGCCATTGCCGCACCATGCCCATGTAGCCGTTGTTGCACAGCACCAGCTTCACCGGCACGCGGTGCTGCACGGCAGTGGAGAGCTCCTGGATGTTCATAAGCACCGAGGCATCGCCGCTCACGCACACGGTCAGCGCTTCGGGGTGGCCGATCTGCGCGCCGATGGCGGCGGGCAGGCCGTAGCCCATGGTCCCTGCCCCGCCCGAGGTGAGCCAGTGGCGCGGGCTGTCGAAGCGCAGGTACTGCGCGGCCCACATCTGGTGCTGGCCCACGTCGGTCGACACGATGGCATTGCGACCGCCGATGGCGCTCTGCAGCGACGACATCAGCTGCTGCGGCAGGATCGAGTCCTCGCGCGCTTCGAAGGCCAGGCAGTCTTCCGCGCGCCAGCGCTCGATGCGCGCCCACCACGGTGCGAGGCGCTCGGGCGCGAAGCCCTCCGCTGGCAGCAGCGCCAGCAGGCCTTCGAGGATCACCTCGCAGTCGCCCACCATCGGCACGTCCACGCGCACCACCTTGTTGATGCTGCCAGGGTCGATGTCGATGTGGATCTTGCGTGCATGCGGACAGAACTCATCGAGCTTGCCGGTCACGCGGTCGTCGAAGCGCGCGCCGACGCACACCACGAGGTCGGCCTCGTGCATTGCGAGGTTGGCTTCGAGCATGCCGTGCATGCCCAGCATGCCAATGAACTTCGGGTCGGATGCGGGGAACGCGCCCAGCCCCATCAGCGTGAGCGTGCACGGTGCGTGCAGCAGGTTCACGAGCTTCGCAAAGGCCTCGCACGCGGCAGGCCCCGAATTGACCAGCCCGCCGCCGCCGTAGATGACGGGCCGGCGCGCGGTCGAGAGCAGGTCGGCCGCGCGCTGCATCATGGCCTTGGGCGGCAGCGCCATGCGGCTCGTGCGCAAGGCGCGCAGCGGCGCTGGCTCGGGGGCGTGGCCCAGGCGGTCGAGCTGGATGTCCTTCGGCACGTCGAGCAGCACTGGCCCGGGGCGGCCGGTGGTAGCGATCTCCAGCGCGCGGCGCACCAGCGAGGGCACGTCGTCGGCCGAGCGCACCTGCCGGTTCCACTTGGTCACCGAACGCGACATGCCCAGCGCATCGCTCTCCTGGAACGCCTGCGTACCGATGACGGCCGTTGCCACCTGCCCGCTGATGCAAAGCACCGGCACCGAATCGCTCATGGCGTCGAGCAGCCCGGTGATCGTGTTGCCCACGCCCGGCCCCGAAGTGACCAGCACCACGCCCACGCGGCCGGTGCTGCGCGCATAGCCTTCGGCCGCATGCATGGCCGCCTGCTCGTGGCGCACCAGCACATGGCGCAGCCGCGGCTCGCCGTGCAGCGCGTCGTACAGCGGCAGCGCCGCGCCGCCGGGGTAGCCGAAGATGGTGTCGACGCCGCACTCGACCAGCGTGTCGAGCAGGGCTTCGGCGCCGTTGCGAATGCGCGCTGGCGTTTCCGGGTGAAGAGAGAGGGAGGGCGTGAGGGGTAGGTCGAGCAGTCGCATGCCGTCAATTCTTCCGGTTCGGGAGCAAAATATGCTTCTTTCTTTTGGCTCTTTAAGCTCGATTAATGAAAACCAATCGGCAAACACCCGGCGACAACGAAGGATCTTTTGACAAGACCGACCTGGCGATCCTGCGCGTGCTGCTGCTCGACTCGCGCAAGACCCTGCAGGAGATCGGCAACGAGGTCGGCCTGTCGCCCACCAGTTGCTGGACGCGCATCAAGAAGCTCGAAGCCTCTGGCGTCATCAAGCGCTACACGGTCGACGTGGACCCGGCCAAGCTCGGCTATCACGACTCGGTGATCGTGCAGGTCACGCTCGAAAGCCACACCGACGAGACCCTGTACGACTTCGGCCGCGTGCTCGCGACCATTCCCGAGATACAGGAGGCCTATCTGGTGTCGGGCGACTACGACTACTACATCCGCATCGCCGTGCGCGACACGCGCGACTACGAGCGGCTGCTGCGCGAAAAGCTCTACAAGATCCCGGGCATCCGGCACAGCAAGTCGCACTTCGTGCTGCGCGTGCTGAAGGAAACCAGCGTGCCGGTCATCTGAGGGCGGTGCGAGCAAGCTCCTTCAGAGGCGGATCAGTTCCACCCGCCGGTTCTTCGCCCGCCCCGCCTCGTTGTCGTTGGGCGCCACCGGCTCTGACGCGCCCGCACCGCGCGTGGTGAAGCGGCGCGGGTCCACCCCAGCCTTCACCAGCACCGCGATCACCGCCAGCGCGCGGCGCTTCGACAGATCGTCGTTGTGCTTCGCCTCGCCCTGCGCATCGGTGTGCCCCACCACCGACAGCTTCAACGGCGGGTTGCTGCGCATCAGCTTGGTCATCTCGTCGAGCGTGGGCTGCGACTCGGGGCGGATGATGTCCTTGTCGAGGTCGAACAGGATGCCGTAGAGATTGACGCGCCCCGTCTCCGCCAGGCTCTTCTGCATGGCCGTCGCGTCGACAAACACGATCTTGTTGTCTTCCATCGCCTTGCTCTCGACCACGCGCACGAAGGCGTGATTGCCGACATCGGCGTTGTGCTCGGCCAGCGCGATGCTGGCGTAGACGGTGCCCGTGGGCCCGGTCTTCTTCGCCAGCAGGTAGCGGCCGCTCACCGAAAAATAGTTGCGCGCGTAGTCGCCGCGGCTGCCCAGGCGCGGCCACTCGGGGTCGTCGAAGGCCAGCGCGAAGTCGTAGGGCGTGTTGGTGTCCACGCTGCCCGGCCGCGGCTTGTAGCAGGAGGCGTTGGCCGTGCCGCAGGTAAACAGCACCTCGAAGCCCTTGGCCTTCAGGCTGGACTCGTAGTTGCGCTGCACTTCGAGGAGCGAACGGTCCTTCGGCAGCTTGTAGAGGTAGAGCGTCACCTTGCCCTCGACCTTGAGCAGGTCGGGCTTGCCGCCGGCCCAGTTCTGGAACGGCTCCTTGATGAGGCCGACCTCGTCGTAGGCGGCGGCCTTGTAGCCGTCGAGCACCGCGCCCTCGTAGCGGCCAACCAGCGGGTGGTCCTTGGCGGGCTCGGCGGCACCCGTGGCGAGCGAAAGCAATGCCATGCCGGCGAGGCTGGCCAGGAACGCGAGCGTTTTCATCGGTGCATCGGGCAGAGTGCGGCAAGAGCGGCGACGCGCTCCATGCTAGGGCGCGAGGCCGCCGCTGTGCATTCGACGGACGGCCTATGCCATTCAAGAATTTGCGGCAAGTTGCCTGGTTTGGCCGGAAAGGCTGGGCGAGGACATAATTGCGCCCGCCCGCGTGAGCGGGAGTCTGGGCTCGTCAAAAGATGGCTACAGCACGGTGCCGGCAATCGTCCGGCGCATCCACAGCACGCGAAAAGTGATTTCCGAGGCAGAAGCGATCTATGAGGCTAGGCAGCAAAGGCTGTTGGCGAATCAGCCGGTGGATCGCAAGGCTTTGGCTGGCCCTGCCGCTGGCCTTCCTGTCGTTTGCGTACGCCGATGAACTCCCGGCGGATGCGGTGCCGCAGCACGACGGCCCTGTCCACATCACGCAGGCCGAGTTGCTCTCGGTTTCCGGCACAGGCTATTCCGCACCTCCGCGGCATATCGTGGACGCCGCGCTGCCAACCGATGGCTGGAAGACTGTCAGCCTCCCCCACACAGCCCGGCGCGAACTGGTGCCCAATGCGTCGAGCGGCGAGCGAACCGTCACCGACTGGTACCGCATCGAACTGTCCGGGCTGACGCCGAAGACGCAGCAGCAGCTTCTCTACCTCCCACGCTGGAAAACCCTGGGCAACATCGCGGTGTACGGCGACGGCGTG
Source organism: Variovorax sp. YR266 (assembly GCF_900107295.1). Classification (NCBI taxonomy): domain Bacteria; kingdom Pseudomonadati; phylum Pseudomonadota; class Betaproteobacteria; order Burkholderiales; family Comamonadaceae; genus Variovorax; species Variovorax sp. YR266. The sequence continues at coordinate 157,364 of NZ_FNPM01000006.1, read as the reverse complement.
CTGCTCTACCAGTCGCATGGCAGCCCCATCCACAACGGCTACAACCATCCGCTCCTGCTGCCGTTGAACGCGACCGCCAATACACCCGCCCCGGCATCTGTGCTGATTCGCGTCGACCGCCTGCGCAACAGCGGCAGCGGCTTTTCGACCCTGTGGGTGGGCGACGAGGAATCGCTGAGCTGGCGCTACCAGATCCGCCAGTTGCTCCAGGTGCAGTTGCCCTTCATGGGCAGCGCCGCGTTCCTGGCGGTTGGCGCATTCGCGTTCGCGGTGTGGCTGTTCAAGAGGCGCGAATCGCTCTACCTGCTGTTCTTTGCCATCTCGGCGCTCGCCTTCCTGCGCACGCTTCACTACTACGCGGGCGGCAGCTTCATCCCGATTTCGGACGACTGGTTCGAATGGATGACAGTGGCCAGCCTGCTCTGGCTGATCGTCCTCATCCACCTGTTCTTGCAGCGCCTGCACCAGCAGCCATCACCCTGGCTGACCCGTGTGTCGGTGACCCTGGCGCTGGCCTGCAATATCGCAACGCTGCCCCATGTGTCGACGGATATCGTCAGTCTCTACCTGTTCACGCCCCTGCTCAACCTGATGGTGCTGCCCGTCGCGGTGACGATCTTTGCGGTGAACCTGCGCAAGGCGCTGCGCGCGCAACTGCCCGAGGGACGACTGGTGGCGGGCTGGACTGTCTTCGCCGTCGCATTCACTTCCTATGACGGGCTTCTGCAGAACAACCTGGTCAGCCCGGAGGCCGTGTACACCTCTCCCTACGCCATCATCAGCCTGTTCTTCGTCTTCTCGTACATCATGTTCCAGCGCTACACAGGCGCGTTCGCCGAAGTGGCCCGGCTGAACAAGGGACTGGCCCAGCGCCTGCAGGCGCGCGAAGCCGAGCTGGAGCAAAGCTACCAGCGGCTGCGCGTGATCGAGAACCAGCACATGCTCAATGCCGAGCGCCGCCGCCTCATGCAGGACATGCACGACGGGCTGGGCTCTTCGCTGATCAGCGCCATCCGCTCGGTGGAGCGAGGCGCCATGAGCGAGGCCGAGATTTCCCGCGTGCTCAAGGGCTGCATGGAAGACCTGAGGCTGGTGATCGACTCCATGGAAAACGTGGAAGCCGACCTGCTGCTCCTGCTGGCAACCATGCGCTTTCGCCTCGCGCCGCGCATCGAGAGCGCCGGCATCACGCTGCAATGGGAAGTGCAACCCGTGCCCTCGCTGCCCTGGCTGGACCCGGACGGCGCGCTGCACATCCTGCGCATCGTGCAGGAATGCGTGGCCAACGTGCTGCGCCACACGCGGGCCACCGTCATCTGCGTGAGCACCGCGACGGTCGATGAAGGCGTGAACGTGGTGATCGAAGACAACGGCGAAGGCTTCGACGTGGAAGAGGCCCTGCGCCGAAGCGGACGGGGGCTGCGCAACCAGCAGCGGCGCGCGCAGGTGATCGGTGGCACGGTGAGCTGGCAGTCCGGCAGCACGGGGACGCGCTTCACGCTGTGGCTACCGCTGCACCGCAAGGCCGAAACCGACAAGGCCATCAGCGCTTTCTGAGCCCGCCCCTTCCGAGCCCGGCTCAGAGGCTCGCAACGATCTGCTCGCGCAGCCACTTGTGCGCCGGGTCGCGGTGCCGGCGCTCGTGCCAGAGCATCGCCATCTCGTAGCCGGGCACTTCGAGCGGCGCCTCCACCATCCGCAGCCCGGCCGCGCCGCGCGCCAGCCGCTCGGGCAGCATCGCGACCATGTCGGTGCTGGCCAGCACCGACATCATGAAGAGGAAGTGCGGCACCGACAGCGCCACGCGCCGCGTCAAACCCTTTTCGGCCAGCGCCTCGTCCGTTGGCCCGGCGAAGCCTCCGCCGGCGAGCGACACCACCACATGCTCCAGCGCGCAGAACTGCGCGAGCGTCGGCCGGCGCTTCAGGCGCGGATGCCCTGCCCGCCCGGCCAGCACGTAGCGTTCGTGGAAGAGCACGCGCGCGTGCAGGCCACGCGGCGCGCCCACGCTGGTGTGAAAGAACAGGTCGACCTCACCGCTCTCCAGCTGCCGCGCCATGCGCGAAGGCACGGCCTCCACCACGGCCAGCCGCGTGTGCGGCGCCGCGGCACGCAGCCCGGCCAGCGCCGGCAGCAGGATGGCCGACTCGGCATAGTCGGCCGCGGCAACGCGCCAGGTGGTGGTCGCCTCGGCCGGATCGAAAGGCCGAGTTGGCGCCACTGCACGGCCCAGCGATTCAAGCGCCTCGCGCAGAGGCTCGCGCAGTTCATCGGCGCGCGCGGTGGGCCGCATGCCGCGCTGCGCGGGCACCAGCAGCGGGTCGTCGAACGCTTCGCGCAGCTTGGCGAGCTGCACGCTCACCGAGGGCTGCGACAGGTTCAACCGCTCGGCCGCACGCGTGACATTGCGCTCGGCCAGCAGCGTGTCGAGCGTGATCAGCAGGTTGAGGTCAAGGCGGCTGAAATTGTTCATGGCAATTCCTGGAATTCAGACTATTCATTTCCAATATATCGCCACGAAGCCTAACCTGAGGGCATCTTCATTCGAACCCTCGTGAAACCGTGAACATCCTTCTGGTACTCGCCCACCCCGAAGCCGCCTCGCTCAATGGCGCGCTCCATCGCTTCATGCTCGAACGCCTGGCGGCTGCGGGCCATTCAGTGCAGGTGTCCGACCTGTACGCCATGCGCTGGAAGCCCGCGCTCGACGCCGACGACTTCCCCGCGCGCGACACCGCCGCGCGCTTCGACCCCGTGCTCGATTCACTTCACGCATTCGAGGCCGGCACGCAAACCGCGGACATCGCCGCCGAACAAGAAAAGCTGCTGTGGGCCGACGCGGTCGTCCTGCAATTTCCGCTGTGGTGGTACTCGATGCCCGCCATCCTCAAGGGCTGGGTCGAGCGTATCTACGCCTATGGCTTTGCCTATGGCCTCGGCGAGCATTCGGACTCGCACTGGGGCGACCGCTTCGGCGAAGGCGTGATGGCCGGCAAGCGCGCGATGCTGGTGGTAACGACCGGCGGCTGGGCATCGCACTACGCGCCGCGCGGCATCAACGGGCCGATGGACGACCTGCTGTTTCCCATCCACCACGGCATCCTCTACTACCCCGGATTCGACGTGCTGCCGCCGTACGTGGTGCATCGCACGCACAAGGTCGACGAGGCTGCCTACGCGCGCATCACCGAGGAACTGGGCCAGAGGCTCGACACGCTGTTCACCACAGACCCGATCCCGTTCCGCCGGCAGAACGCCGGCGACTACGAGATTCCCGCGCTCACCCTGCGCGAACACATCGCGCCGGGCAAGACGGGCTTTGGGGTGCACTCGGCTTAAGGAAGCACCGGGTTGGCAATCGCGCTGGCAATCGCTGCGTCGGCATCCACACGCAGCATGAAGCGCTTCGCCACCAGGTCGTTGGCGGCCGTGGTCACTGCCGCGATGTAGCCCGCCTGATCCACATAGCGCTCCTGCAGCGACGGGCGCGGATCACTTCCGCGCAGCGCCGCCGTCTTGGCAAACGCAAAGTACGACCCGAACAGGCCCGCCTGGTCGATCCTGCCCGGCTGGTTGGTGTAGTTCCAACCGGTGTTCGTGCCCAGCGGCACGGCGACGTCCAGGCTGCGGATGCCCGCGATGTCGTTGCCGTCCGCATCCACCTGCGGCACCAGGATCGCGTAGTCGCGGCCCAGGTAGGCCGGCGGCACCTGCGTGGCGATGCCGCTCTCGTCCTGCGGCCTGTAGTTGGGGCCCCAGTCCAGCAGCGAATAGGTGTTGACCAGCCCCGTGTAGCTCACGCCCGGAATCGCCGGGAACTTGACCTGCTGCGGCCGCACCAGCGTGGTGTCTGCCAGCTTCGGCACCTGGCTGTCGGGCGGTGTCGTGCCCTTGACGACCCAGTCTTCCAGGTTCTGGTACAGCGCGCGCACGACCGGAATCACGCCGGCATTGCCGTTGGTCGCATACAGCGCCCCTGCGCTTGCACCCGGCAGCGACGGGAGGCCCAGCAGATGGTGCGAGCTGGCGTAGTAGTAGATGCGCGCGTTGCCGGGCTGCACGAGGTCGGTCGTGCCCCAGGCATCGGTCAGCAGCGGCGAGCCCTGCAGGGTCCAGAACTCGGTGCCGCTGAAGCCGATGAAGAGCTTGGGACAGGTGCCGCTCGCCTCGCAGCGCGACAGGATGCCGCCGCGCCGCTGCGCCACGTCGTCCACGTAGTCCTTCGAGAGGCCGCGCGTGCCGGCCTGGCCGAAGGCCGTGTGGTCGGCGCGCACGCCACCGCCGCCGCCAGGAATGGAGAAGCGCATGTTGATGTTGGTCTGCCGCGCCGCGATTTGCGCGAACACGCCGTCGAACACCTTCTGGCCCGCACGGTCCTCGTTGAAGCCCAAGTGCACGAAGGTCTTCATGAAGTTGCCGCACTGCGAGACGCCCGAGGCAATGGTGCTCTTGATGGCAGCAGCCACTGGGTTGGCCGTGCCCGCCGCATCGCTCGCGTCGCGGTGGAAGAAGGTGATCATGTCGCGCAGCGCCGCGAGGCCCAGGCCCATGACCTTCGGGTCTTTCGCGATGTAGACCAGTTCGTACAAGTAGGCCGGGTCCCATTTGTCCTTGAGGCAGACGTTCGTCTCGTCGGGCGTGCCGGGGAACGGCGTGGCGGCGCTGCACTTCGCAAACTTCCACTCGCTCGCGGGAATGAGTTGGCGCGCGTCGCCTTCGTTGATGCGGCGAGTGAGCACATAGCCGGGCTTCGTGTTGTCGAGGCTCGCGGTGGAGTAGGCCTGCATCGCCGCATTGAACGGGCCACCTGGCAGGGGCAGCGAATCGTTGTTCGCTGCGGTAGGCAGCAACTCGGCGCGGTAGGTGCCGGTGATGCTGCTGCCATCGGCGTTCTTCGCGACCGGCACCTTCAGCGTGAGCTTGCCGGGCCCGGCCGGCACGTCGCCCTGCCAGGCGGCCGTCAGGAACACGTAGCCGCGCGAGGCGAAGTACGGATCGAGGCTCACGATGTTGCCGCGGTTCGGCGCGTCGTAGCGCAGCACACCGCTGGCCTTGGTCATGTCCTTCGGCTTGAAGAGCACGAAGTCGGAGGTGTACTCGACCTTGCCGTTGGCATTGAGCGGCGCGAGCGAGAGGTCCTGGATGATGGCGTTGCGAGCGTCCTTCGGATCGACCTCGCCGGTGAAGGTGCCGGTGATCTTCTCGTAGGCGCCCACGCTGCCGAATGTGCCGGGCACGTCTTCGGTCGCCGTGATGGCGAGCTTGTACTTGGGCGCGGTGGCAGTCACGGGCGGTGTGGTGGGTGTCGTGGTGGTGGGCGGTGGCAGCAGCACGCCACCACCTCCGCCGCTTCCACCGCAGGCAGTCAGAAAAAGGGCGGCCGAAGCCACCGTGGCAGCCCAAAGGCTCCAGCGTTTCATGGTTTGTCTCCTTCGTTGTGTGTCTTGTCGCGTTGCGGCGCCGGTCCCCGCTACGGCACGCGGGCTACTCGGCCTCGATGCCGGCCGACTTCACGATGCGACCCCACTTCTGGGACTCGTTGGCCTGGAACTTCGCAAGCTCTTCGGGCGAGGTCGTGAACACCTCGGTGCCGGTCGGCTCGTAGAACGCGGTCTTCGCAGCCTCGCTCTTCGCGGCCTTCACCAGCAGTTCGTTGAGCCGCTTGACCACTGCGGGCGGCGTCTTCGCGGGCGCATAGGCCGCGAACCAGTAGCCCATTTCATAGCCCTTCACGCCGGCCTCGGAGATGGTGGGCACGTCGGGCGCGAGCGGCGAGCGTGCCGAGCTGGAGATGCCCAGCGCGCGCAGCTTGCCGGCCTTGACCTGCGGCAGGCCGGTGGCCGTGTCGGTGATCATCATGTTGATCTGGCTGCCCAGCAGGTCGGTCACGGCGAGCGTGTTGCTCTTGTAGGGCACGTGCAGCAGCTTGATGTCGGCCATCTGCTGCAGCAGCTCGCCCGCCATGCGGCTGGACGAACTGCCGCTGCCGAAGCTGTACTTGCCCGGATCCTTCTTCGCGAGCGCGATGAACTCGGCCACGTTCTTCGCAGGGAACGAGGGATTCACCACCATGATCTGCCCGCCCTTGCCGAGCGCCGCGATGGGCGCGAAGTCTTTCACCGGGTCGTAGGGCAGCTTCTTGAACAGGTGCTCGTTGGCCGCGTGCGTGGTGTTAGTGGTGATGAGCACCGTGTAGCCGTCGGCGGGCGCCTTGGCCACGTTCTGCGAGGCGATGAAGCCGCTGGCGCCGGCCTTGTTGTCGATGATGACGGCCTGCTTCGTCTCCGCCGCGATCTGGTTGCCGAGCGCGCGCGCGATCTGGTCGGTGGCGGTGCCGGCCGCGAAGGGCACGACGAAGGTGATGGCCTTCTCGGGGAAAACCTGCGCATGGCTCAGCAGTGGCATCAGGGCCAGTGCGGCGGTCAGCGCGGTGAGGGGAAATCGTTTCATTGTTTTGTCTCCGGATGGAATGGCTAGGGGAAAAGAAAAGGGCTGCGGCTATGGTCCTGCCAGCAAGTGCACAAGCGCACGAGGCACGCGAACAGGCATGTCGAGCAGCAGGAAGGACAGCGCCTTGCCGTGCGCATCGAGGTTCAGCGCGTCGTTGACGCCGCCGTCCAGCACCGCGTCGAGCACGAAGTTCATCGCATGCAGCTTCGGCAACACGAAGCGCTGCACCTGCGACGGCGCACGGTGGTGGAACTGCGCAGCGACGCGCTCGGGCGTGAGCTGCTCGACCAGCAAGGGATAGAGTTCCGCGTGCCAGGCGATGACACTGATGTTGGAGCGATCGCCCTTGTCGCCGGTGCGGCCGTGCGCGGCGCGATACAGCGACACTTCGACGGTGTCGGTAGTGGTGTTCATGCCAGGGCCTCCTCGCCGAGCAGTTCGAAACGCACAGGCACCGCCTCGCGCGGCAGCAGGCACGACAGCGTGTTGAGCCGCGGCGTGAGCGCGGTGCGCACGCCGCCGCCGCCTGCCGGGCCGCAGGTGTAGAGCGCCATGACCTCGCGCGCCAGTCGCTCGGCCTGCGCGCGATCGGCATGCGTGGCCGCAACGCGCAGGCGCACGTCGCGCAGGCCGGCGTCGGGTGTATCCGCCAGCGCACGGCCCGCGTCGTCGCCCAGGATGCTCAGCGCGCCGATCAGGTCCACGCGCAACGCGAGTCCGGCCAGGCGCTTGCGCAGCACGTCCGCCGCGAGCCGCGCACGGGCCTCGGCGCGCGGCCCCGCATAGGAGATTTCGCCCTCGGCCAGCCAGCCGCCTTCATGGCAAACGTTGACCTTGTAGCGGCCCGGCCGTGCATGGCCGCGCACGCCGGAGAGCGCAACGCGATCCACGCCGGGCAGCGCGTGCACTTCAGCGTCGGCGATATCGGCGACCACGTCGGGCGTCAGGTAGGCCGCAGGGTCGTGCACTTCGTAGAGCAGTTGCTCCTTCACCGTGGCTTCGCTCACGAGGCCGCCGGTGCCGTCGGCCTTGCCGATGGTGCAGCGGCCGTCGGCGTCGATCTCTGCGATGGGGAAGCCCACCGTTTCCAGCCCCGGCACGGTCTTGTAGCCAGGGTCGGCGAAGTAGCCGCCGCACACCTGCGCGCCGCATTCGAGCAGATGCCCCGCCATGGTCGCGCGGCCCAGCCGGTCCCAGTCGTCGGCGCGCCAGCCGAAGTGCGACATGGCCGGGCCAACGGTGAGCGACGGGTCGGCCACGCGCCCGCACACCACGATCTGCGCGCCCGCGTCGAGCGCGGCGGCAATCGGCTCGGCGCCGATGTAGGCATTGGCGCTGACCATGCGCAGCCCTTCCATCTGCGCGCCGAGCGCTTCGTTCAGCAGCGCGCGGTGTTCGGGCCCCGACAGGTCGTCGCCCTCCACCACCGCGATGCGCGGCGCGCTCGCACCCAGTTCGCGCGCCATGCGGGCGATATGCCGGGCGGCGGCGCGCGGGTTGGCGGCGCCGAAGTTGCTCACGATGCGGATGCCATGCGCCAGGCAACGCGCGAGCACGGGGCGCAGCATGTGGTCGAGCAGCGGCTCGTAGCCCGCTTCAGGGTTGTCGCGGCGGCGCAGTTGGGCCAGCGCGAGCGTGCGCTCGGCCAGCGTCTCGAAGATGAGGAAGGCGCGCTGCCCCTTGGGGCCGCTTGCCAGCCGCGCGATCAGCGTGTCGACCACCGGCCCGGCGGCGTCGGTGCGGTCGCCCGAGAAGCCGGCGGCGCAACCTATCAGCAGCGTGGGCGGATCAATGGAGTTCATTGCCGTGCACTGTAGGCAGCGGCCGGTCATCCGTAAAATCGAAAATACGGATCGATTGATCCGCTTTTCAAATAACAAGAGAGACATGATGAGAAAGACGCCCGACCTCTCCACGCGGCAGCTGCGCGCCTTTCTCGCGCTGGCAGAGCACCGCAACTTCACGCGCGCGGCGCAGAGCAGCCATCTCTCGCAGCCCGCGTTCAGCGCGCTGATCCGCACGCTGGAAGACGCAATCGGCACCCGCCTTTTCGACCGCGACACGCGCAGCGTGCAGCTCACGCCCGAAGGCCGGCTGTTCGAGGGCTCCGCGCGCCGGCTGCTCGACGACATGGGCAGCGCCATGGGCGACCTTGCCGACCACGTGGAGCGCCGCAAGGGCCGCGTGCGCGTAGCGGCCCTGCCCTCACTCGCGGCCGGTTGGCTGCCCATGGTGTTCGCAGAATTCATGCAAGCCTGGCCGGGCATCCGCATCGACCTGGACGATGCGTTGTCCGACGCCTGCATCGCGCTGGTGCGCAACGGCCAGGCCGACTTCGCGCTCGCCGCCTCGGGCGCCGGAGGCACGGCAGACAGCGACCTGCGTGCGCGCAAGCTCTGCACCGACCGCTTCCACCTCGTGTGCCGCGCCGACCACCCGCTGGCGCGCGAACCGCGCCTCACGGTGAAGAAGATCGCGCCCCACCCCTTCATCCAGATGGCGCGCAACAGCAGCGTGCGGCAGGCGCTCGACGCGGCGCTGCATCCGCAAAGGCTGAATGCGGTGTTCGAGGTGGAGCACCTGGCCACCGTGATGGGGCTGGTCGAGGCCGGGCTGGGCATCAGCGTGGTGCCTGCGCTCACGCTGTTCCACTTCCAGCGCGAGACGCTGGTAACGCGGCCGCTGCCCCTGCCTTCCCTCACGCGCACGCTCTACATGGTGCAGCGGCGCGAAGGTAGCCTGTCGGTGGCGGCGCAAACGCTGCACGACCTGATCGTCGCGCGGCTGGGGTCGCTGCGGCTGGATTGACGCTGAGCGCCACGCGAGCGCCCAGCCATGCCGAAAAACTATATCTCCCAGTGCGAACGCGATCTTGCCGGGGGATGACCCACGGGCAATAGTTCGGGTCGGCGGCGCGCAAGGCCGCACACAAGTTCAACAAGGAGACACATGAGACATTCCCGTCGCGGCTTCGTCGGCCTGATGCTGACCCTGGCCGCCGGTTTGCGCGCATCGCCCGCGCTGGCCGCCCCCCTGTCTTCGCGTCCGATCCGCCTGGTCGTGCCCTTCGGTGCCGGCGGCGTGGCGGACCTGGTCGCGCGCAGCGTGGCCCAGAAGATGTCCGAATCGATGGGCCAGAGCATCGTGGTCGACAACAAGCCCGGCGCGGGTGGCGTGGTGGCTTCCGACACGGTAGCCAAGGCGCCACCGGACGGCCACACGCTGCTGCTGATGTCCAACGGCAATGCCGTGAGCGTGGGCCTGTTCAAGTCGCTGCCCTACGACACGACGAAAGATTTCGCGCCGATCTCGACGCTCGGCTACTTCGACATGGCAGTGCTCACGGCGAGCAACAGCAAGTTCAAGACATTCGCCGACCTGGTGGCTCACGCCAAGGCCCATCCGGGCCAGCTCAACATCGGCACCATCAACGTCGGCAGTACGCAGAACCTGGCAGGAGAGCTGCTGAAGAGTTCACTCGGCATCGATGCGCAGGTCGTGCCCTTCAACGGCACGCCGGCCGTGGTCACGGCGCTGCGTGGCGGGCAGGTCGACGTGGCGGTGGAAATCCTCTCGCCCGTTCTCTCGCAGATCGAAGGCAAGGCCATGCGCGCGCTGGCGGTCATGGGCGACAAGCGCTCGCCCAGCCTGCCGGACGTGCCGACCGTTGCGGAAAGCGGGACGCCAGGCTTCCAGGTCGCATCGTGGAACGCGCTGGCCGCGCCCGCCAAGACACCGCCCGACGTGATCGCCCGCCTGAACCAGGAGGCCCGTGCGGCGCTGGCTTCGCCCGAAGTCAAGAAACGCCTGCAGAACCTCGGCGTGGAGCCGCGCGGCAGCACCCCGCAAGAGCAGGCGCGGCTGCTCGACAGCGAGATCCAACGTTGGTCGGCCGTGATCCAGCGCGCCGGCATCCCCAAGCAGTAAGCACAGTGAATCCGCCTTGATGAAAACCATCGCCCCGCCCCATCCAAACTCGAGCCGCCCCACGTTCCGACTGCCAGCCGGCGCCTGCGACGCGCATTGCCATGTGTTCGGCCCCGGCGACGTGTTTCCGTATTCGGACAACCGCCGCTACACGCCGCCCGATGCGCCCGCCGCAAAGCTGCGCGCCCTACACGAACTGCTGGGCATCGAACGCGTGGTGCTGGTGCAGGCCAGCGTGCATGGCCATGACAACCGCGCCATGCTCGACGCCATTGCGCAATCGCCCGACACCTATCGCGGCGTGGCCATGGTGGGCGCGGGCATCACCGATGCCGAACTCGCCGCGCTGCACAAGGCCGGCGTGCGCTCGGTGCGCTTCAACTTCGTGCAGCACCTGGGCGGCGCGCCCGACCTGCCCACGGTGCTGCGCATGGCCGAGCGCATCCGGCCGCTGGGCTGGCACCTGGTGCTGCATCTGGACGCAGATGACCTTGTCACCTACCGCGCATTCCTCGACACGCTGCCGGTGCCCTTCGTCATCGACCACATGGGCCGCACGATGGTCGAGCACGGCCTCGACCAAAAGGCCTGCGAGATGATGCTGGAGCTGATGCGCGACGAGCGCGCGTGGGTCAAGGTGAGCGGCGCCGAGCGCATCTCGCAGACCCTCTCGACCCAGGGCCAGCCCTATGCGGATGCCGTGCCCTTCGCGCGCCGGCTGATCGAAGCCGCGCCCGACCGCGTGCTGTGGGGCACCGACTGGCCACACCCCAACGTGCGCGAAATGCCCGACGACGGCAAGCTGGTCGACCTGCTGCCGCTGTTCAGCGACGACCCGGCGCAGCTTCGCAAGCTGCTGGTCGACAACCCGACCCGCCTGTACTGGTACGACTGAGCGCCGCCGCCGCGCTTCGTACACACCACTGACACCGCCCCCACGCCACGGCGCAACCGTGGCGTGCGGACGCGCGCGCCTGCGCCCTTGCAGGCTACGAATCACAACGAGGAGACAGACGACATGAGAAGACTTTCCCGCCTTCAGGCACTTTCGCTGCGCGCCCTGCCGGTGCTGGCTCTGTGCACCACCACGCATTCCCCGTGGGCACAGACTGCCGCAGACCCTGGGGCCAGCGTGCAGATCTACGGCCTGCTCGATGCCTTCGTCGGATCGATGCAGCGCAGCGACGAGCCCGGCCGCACCAAGGTGCTCGGCAGCGGCGGCATGACGACGGCTTACTGGGGCGTACGAGGCAGCGAGAGCCTCGGCGATGGGCTGCAGGCGCAGTTCGCACTGGAAAGCTTCTTCCAGACCGACTCCGGCACCTTCGGGCGCAACAGCACCGACCCGTACTTCTCGCGGAACGCGTGGGTGGGCCTGGCCGGCGGCTTCGGCCAGCTGTCGCTCGGCCGGCAGACCAATCCGATGTTCGTGGCCAGCGGCGCCTTCAATCCATTCGGCGTGTCGCTGCAGTTCTCGCCCGTCATGCTCCACACATGGCAGCCCACGTACAACCGCGCCGTGCTCGGCGACAGCGTGTGGAGCAACGCCATCCAGTACACCTCGCCTACCTTCGCCGGGCTGCGCGCCAGCCTGCTCTACGGCATGGGCGAAGTGCAGGACCGCGAAGGCATCCGCAACCTGAACCTGACCCTCAACTACGCGGCCGGGCCCTTTGCCGCCGTGGTGTCTGTGCAGCAGGCCAAGACGGGCCCCGGCTTCACCACGACCATCGGCCGGCAGGATGCCGCGCTGATCGGCGCCTCCTACGACTTCAAGGCCGTGCAGCTGTACGGCCAGTTGCAGCGCACCCGCACGCCCGACATCCGCACTACCGCCAATACCGCGCAGCTGGGAGCGGCGGTTCCGGTGGGTGCAGGGCGTTTCCTCGCCTCGGTGGCGCGCACCGAGCGCAAGGTGACGGGCGCCGCCGAAACACACCGCACCACCTGGACGGCCGGCTATGACCACTTTCTGTCAAAGCGGACCGACCTGTACGCGGTCTACATGCAAGACCGGCTGACCGGCTTTCGAAACAGCGGCAGTGTGGGTGTGGGCATGCGTCACCGCTTCTGAGCTGCATCGGCCACTACATTGGCACCGAGGTGCTGCTGCACGAGCTCGCGCAGCAGTTCCCCCATGGCCCGCTGCGTGCGCGTGACTGGCCGCTGCGAACTGGTCGCCAGCGCCAGTCGGCTGCGCAGGCCGGGCTTGACGATGGGCCTGATCGCATAGCGCTGCGACCGTCCCGCGAGGGTGACCGCATTGCGCGACAGCACGGCATGGCCGGCGCCATCGGCCACCAGCGCGAGGATGGCCGGAACGCCGTCGATCTCCAGCGCGATCTGCGGCCGCCGGCCAATAGCAGCAAGCTCCGCCTCGACCAGCATGCGGATCGCGTTGGGCCGGGTCGGGATCACCAGTTGCTGCTCGGCCAGCTGATGCAAGGCCAGTGGCGCACCGCGCCGCGCCGGCCCAGTGCCCTTGGTCGCGCTGACCAGGAACAGGTCTTCCTCCAGCACCGTCTCGCTGTCCACGTCGGGCGAAGGCTGCGGGTTGTAGAGCAGCGCAATGTCGAGCCGGCCGGTGAGCAGCGATTCCTGCATTGCCGTCGATAGGTTCTCGGTGATCGACAGCGCCGCATCGGGCAGCCGCTCACGCACGGCCCGCACCAGCGGCACCGTCAGCACACCGGCCACGCTGGGCGGCAGGCCGACGGCGACCCGACCGGCCAGCGCATCCCGCATGAGGCTCATGTCTTCCCGTGCCCGCTCGACCTGGTGGAGGATGCCGCGGCCATGCTCCAGCAGGCGCTTGCCGGCATCCGTGGTCACCACGCCGCGGCCGTTGCGCACCAGCAGGTTCTGCCGCAACTCCACTTCCAGCTGGCGCACCTGGCGGCTCAATGCGGGCTGCGCGATGTCGATGACGTCCGACGCGCGGGTGAAGCTGCCGAGTTCGGCCACGCGGATGAAGTACTCCAGCTGTTTCAGGTCCATGCCCTGAGGCTATCGACATAACCGGTTATGAGCTATGCGTGTTTGTTCTATCCGGGCAGAGAAACACGACCAGTTGAAACAAGCCGCCGCACGACTCGCTCGCCACAATCGCGCGCATGCAGCATGAAGAACAGATTGCACTGATCCGACGCGCGCTCGCGCTGATCGAGACCGGCGGCAGCGAGCGCGGTGAGCCGGGCGTCAGTCCGGTGACGCGCTATCTCGATCCTGAACGCCATGAGCGGGAGGTCGAACGCATCTTCAGGCGCTATCCGCTGGCGCTGTGCCCTTCGGCGTCTCTCCCGAATGCCGGCGATTCGTTCGCCATCGACGTGGCCGGCATGCCGCTGGTGTTCGTGCGCGGGCAAGAAGGAGAACTCAACGGCTTCGTCAATGCCTGCCGCCACCGCGGCGCGCGGTTGAAGCCGCCCGGCGCATCGAATCAACGCGCCCTGATCTGCCCGTACCACAGCTGGACCTACGGGCTCGATGGCACGCTGCGCGGGCGCCCGTCGGCGGAAGACTTTCCGCATGCGCCAGCATCGGATTGCAGCCTGGCGCGCGTGCCGGTTGCCGAAGCGCTGGGCTTCGTCTGGGCCATCCCCCGTGTGGTGGCGAACGGCGAAAGCGCCAGGATCGACATCGACGACTGGCTGGGCCGATTCGGCGCCGACCTGCGCTCATGGGGCTACGACAGCTGGGTGCCGTTTCACCAGCACGCCTTCGACAACGCGGCCAACTGGAAGATCCCTTTCGAGGCGAACCTGGAGACATATCACTTCCAGTACGCGCACCGCAACAGCATCGCCGCGCTGTTCTACGACAACCTGCTGATGGCCGACTACGACCGGCAGCACCAGCGCCTGTTCCTGCCCAAGCGCAGCATCGAAGGCCTGCGCGGCACGCCCACGCAGGCATGGCAGGTGGGGCCGCACTCGAACATCATTTACTACTTCTTCCCGGCGACTTTCATCCTGCACGAGGGCGACCACGCCAACGCGTTCACCGTGCTGCCCGAATCGCCGGGGCGCTCGCGCGTGATCGCGAGCACGCTCGTTCCCGAGCTTCCGAAGACCGAGAAGTCGGTGAACTACTGGCGCAAGAACGTCGAGTCGTTCTGGGGCGCGCTCGACGAAGACTTCGCGCTCGGCGTTTCTGCGCAATCGACGCTCGCGAGCGGCGCGCAAGCGTCGCTGTACTTCGGCGCGACCGAGTGGTGCTCGGCCAAGTTCCACGCGGACGTGGAAGCGGCACTCGCGAAGTAGCGCCTCAGGCTGCGGCGTTTGCCGCCATCGCAGCCTGTGCAGTCGGGTTCGGTGTGGGCTCGCCGATCTTGCGCAGCGTGTTGCGGTCGGTGTGGCTGAAGGGCTCGGGCTTTCCGAGCACGCTCAGCACTGTTTCAAGCTCGTACGACCAGCTGCCGTCGTCGTGGATGGTCACTTCGATGCTGTAGCGCAGCGTCTTGAACGCATGCTCCAGGAACGGGTTGGCCACGATGCCGTTGGTCTCGCCGCCGCGCACAGCTTCGAGCCTGAAGCTGCGGTCTTCGGCCTTCGCGTGCCCCGTGGCCATGGCCGTGAGCCCGCGCGGGATCGACAGAGTCTGGATCAGCGCGCCCGTAGCGGGCTCCCACAGCCAGTAGCCGACCTGATCGTGAAAAGTCTCCACGTCGTCGGGCTTGACGATGCGCAGGTGGTAGCGCAGCCCGTAGAAGATCTGCGGCCCGTTGGTCTGCGCGTCGATGGGCTGGAACTCCGCGTGCTCGATGTAGGCCTCGGCCTCGGGGCCGTCTTCCTTCGGGCTCACGTCGTGGCCGGCCTTGCCGATCCAGATGCCGGCCAGGCCCGTGAGCGGGCCGAGGTTGGCGAGCGTGTGCGGATCGGGCTCGGGTTCCGTGTAGATGTCGCGGGGAAACTGCTGTTCCATGTTCTTTCTCTTCCTGGAGTCTTCTGGCGTGGGTTGTCGGGAGTGTTATTGGTCGAGGCGGATGCCAACCTTGGCAATGATCGCACCCCATTTGCGGCCTTCGCTGTCGATGAAGGCCTTGAATTCTTCCGGTGAGCCGCCACCCGCCACCAGCCCCTGGTTGGCCAGCAGTTCGCGCACCGCCGGCTCCTGCAGCACGGCGTTGACGTCGGCATTGATGCGGCGCACCACCTCGGGCGGCGTGCCGCTGGCGGTGAACAAGCCGTTCCAGGCCAGCGACTCGAAACCCGGGTAGCCCGACTCGGCCACGGTGGGCAGGTCTTTCATGAGTTCAGAGCGCTTGGCGCTGGTCACGGCAATGAGCTTCACGCGCTGACCCTGGATCAGCGGCAGCAGCGCGGGCGCCACCGTGAACAGCGCCTGCGTGTCGCCGGCCGCCAGAGACAGCCCCGCGGGCGGCGAGCCCGAGTACGGCACGTGCACCGCCTCGATATGCGCCGCGCTGCGAAACAACTCCATCGTGAGATGCGACGAACTGCCCGCTCCCACCGATGCATAGCTGAACTTGCTGCCGCGCTGCTTCGCCCATTCGACGAACTCGGGCAGCGTGTTCGCGGGGTTGCCCGCCTGCACCGCCAGCACGTTGGGCTGCGAGGTCGTGAGCACGATGGGCACAAGGTCGCGCGCGGGCGCATAGGGCATGCGTGCGTACATGTAGGGGCCGAAGGCAATCGGGCCGTTGAAGCCGATGCCGAGCGTGTAGCCGTCGTGCGGCGCCTTGGCCACCGTGTCCATGCCGATCAGGCCGCCCGCGCCTGCCTTGGTCTCGACCACCACGGGCTGCTTCCACATCACGCGCAGGCGGTCGGCCAGCGTGCGCGCGATCAGGTCGAGCGAGCTGCCGGCCGGCGCGGGCACGATCACGCGCACGGGCTTGGCGGGCCAGTCCTGGGCCCAGGCGCCGGCGGCCAATAGGCCAGCGAGCAACAGCGTGGCGAGTTTGTTCTTCTTCACTTCGGTCCTTCGATGGATCGCTCGAGGTCGGGCGAAGGTATCACTGACGGTGCCGCGCCGCGTCGATCTGTGCATGGTTCGCCTCGGCCCAGCGGTCCACGGCGATCAGCGTCTTGCTCAATGACAGGCCGAGCGGGCTGAGCCTGTACTCGACGTGCGGCGGCACCGTCTGGTGGTCTTCGCGCAGCACCAGCCCGTTGAGCTCGAGGTCGCGCAGGGTCTGAGTGAGCATCTTCTGCGAGATGCCGCCCACCTTGCGCAGCAGCTCGTTGTTGCGCTGCGGCTTGCCGCGCAGCAGCGGGATGACCAGCAGCGCCCACTTGTTGGCAATGAGCTCCAGCACGCGGCGCGAGGGGCAGTCGGCATTCCACACATCGGCGGGTGCTGCCTCGGCTTCTTCCACAGGCTCGGACTTCTTCGATGGCGTCTTTGAATTTCCCATGGTTACCAAAAGGTGTGTACTTGTTGATCGGTGCCCGGCCCGGAATTATCCGGTTCAGCTCTACCCGCAACAGCATCGAAGGAGTTTTTCATGGGTTGGATATTTCTACTGACGGCAGGTCTCGTCGAGATCGCGATGGCCGCCGCACTCAAGCAATCGGAAGACTGGACACGGCTCGTGCCGTCGGTCGTGGGCGTGTCGACCGCGCTGCTCAGCATCTACCTGCTGGCCAGGGCGCTGCGCTACCTGCCGCTGGGCCCGGCCTACGCAATCTGGACCGGCATCGGCTCGGTGGGCGTGGTGCTGATGGGCGTTTTGTTCTTCGGCGAGGCCCTTTCCGCACCGCGAATGGCATGCATCGCGCTGGTAATCGGCGGTACCGTGGGCCTTCGACTCATCGAAGGCTGATGCGTGTAGCACACACATTCGTGACCACACGCAACCTGCGCACCGAAGATATGGAACTTCAGTATTCCTTACATGCTGAATCACAATCCGAAAGGCTCCCAGAGCCATTCAAATGAATTCGCGGTCTTTAACCATGTCGCGAATGGGCCGATTTTCTGGCTACTTCAAATCGCCACGGCATCGCGGCAAGATGCGCATCCGCCGATTCTTGCGTCACCCCGATTGCCCGAAGGAGCTTTCTCATGTTCGCTACCGCAGAACGCACCATCAAGACCCCCGGCCCCGACCATCCGATCACCATTGCACCCAACCCGCTTCGCGTGGTGGTGTCGGTCGATGGCTGCGTCGTCGCCGATACGCGCGAAGCGCTGACGCTGCGCGAGGCGCACTTCGGAACCGTGCACTACATACCCCGCAAGGACGTGAAGATGTCGCTGCTCGAGCGCACGTCTCATGCAACCTACTGCCCGTACAAGGGCGAGTGCAACTATTACAGCATTCCGGCCGGCGGCGAGCGCTCGGTGAATGCGGTGTGGACCTACGAGTCGCCGTACGAGCATGTCTCGCAGATCAAGGACTACGTGGCGTTCTATCCGGACCGCGTGGGGCCGATCGAAGAGCGCGTCTACTAGCTCGCCCCCTGGACAAACAAACAAAAAGCCGGGCCCCGCTTTCGCAGGGCCCGGCTTTTATTTATGCGCGTTGCCGTTGTCGATTACAGCGGCAGAGCGTCACCACGAGCAGCAGCGCGGGCTGCGGCACGCACGGTGGAACGATCGACACCGCTTGCCAGCACCGGAGCGACACGCGAGGTCACGCCTTCGGCATACGGGTTCTCGCTGTGGGCGGCAGCCACCGCTTCAGCACGGACTGCAGCGCGGCTGGTCGTCGAGGCGATCAGTTGCACGGGGCCCGAGTTGGCGCCGTCGGCGTAGGGGTTGCCGCTGCGTGCGGCCACCAAGGCCTGGCTGGCAACGTCGGCGCGGCTGGTGGCCGAGGTCAGTTGATGCACACCGTCATAGCTTTCGGCATGAGCGGCACCGGCAGCAGCCAGCAGTGCGATGGAGATGGCGGAGAGGAGCTTCGAGGCGGTCATTTGGATTTCCTTCAATTCAGTTCTTTGCATACGGGATGGTTTCGAACCGGTCTTGGGTGGGTCACCGTCCCTTCGGGGGGGCGGCCACCTCGCTCGGGGCCTGTTCATCCAGATTCGCTTGTGGGCTGGTCTGTGAGATGAATTGTGAGCCGATGAGTAGGTAAAAACCCGCAGCAAAAGGAACCGCGGCGTTCATGCGGCGGAAACAATCGCGCCGCGCCCATGCCTATTTGCCCTCGGCACTGGCCACGTTCACCACACCCTTCATCCCTGCGTCGTAGTGCCCCGCCTGCAGGCATCCGAAGTCGACCTTGCCCGCCTTGGTGAACTGCCAGACGACCTCGCCGGTCTTGCCTGGCGCGAGCGTCACCATGTTCGGCTCTGCGTGTTCCATCTCCGGGTTTTTCATCATCGCGGCGTAGTGCGCCTTCAGGTCCTGCTGGGTGCCGAGCACCAGTTCATGCTTCAGCTTGCCGGAGTTCCTGACCACGAAGCGCACGGTCTCGCCCTGCTTGACGCTGATGTCGGTTGGCGTGAAGCGCATGCCATCGGTCATGTCGACCTGGACCGTGCGAGTCGCCTTGGCGGCCACGCCGGGTTTGCCGATAGCGTTGTCGTGCGTGCCCGATGCGGCGGCGCCTGTGACAGATGCGGCGAGCAACGTGGCGAAAGCGGTGGTGGTGAGGAATGCGCGTTTCATGAATGGTGTTCCTTGGGATGATGAATGGCGAGTGATGAGAACTGCACGCGCTGGATTCTGGAAAGCCCATCCGGCCATCGCCTGACGCGCGGATTACAAGAAAGCAATCTGCGCCCACGCCCGTAAGATGGCGCCCGCCCCTTGCCCGGAGCGAAGAAGATGTCCCACCCCGTCTACCTGTCCAGCTCGACCCTGCCCCGCATGCCCGAAGGCAGCCGCAACGAATGGCGCGGCTTCTTCGGCCGTGGCGGGGAGCTCGAGGCCAATGCCTTCTTTCCGTTGTTCTGGCGGGCGCTTTTCAGCGAGAGCGACATCCACCATGCGCGCTTCATCGACGCGTACGACATCGATGATGAAGACAGCGCCATCGAGCGCGAGGAATGCCTGGAAGAGTTCGGCGCCGACGCCGCCTACCCGTACCTCATCACCGACAAAACCTCCGCGCTGCAGCGGCTCGCATCGCGGCGCGAAGCCGTGATCGCGGCCATCGGCGAGCGCTACCGACCTCTCTACGAAGGCTTCGAAGCCTGGATCGCACGGGGCTTCGAGAGTCACATCCTGCTGCGGACCCAGGGGCTGCCTGATGCCGCCGATGCAGAGCCGTGGCTGCGCGCCGAGCTGGCCTCCATCGACCGCTTGAACGACAAGAAGGTGCTCGATGGCCTCATGTCGGATCTCTCGCGCCGTGATGCGGACGCGGTCTGGCAACTGGCGGGCATCGGCGCATCGCCGGACGACGCATGGCCCACGCCGGCGCTGAGAGTTCTCTTCCCCGACCCAAGGCAACGGAAGCCGCGAAAGCCGCAAACCCAGCAGCAGATCGAGAAACACGAACGCGCATTGGCCGCGCAACGCAGCAGCAAGCCCAGGAGCTGGATCGACCCGGTGCTCGAATGGCTGGCCGTGGCGCTCGCCGCAGGTGCCACGCTGGGCACCTATGCATTCACGCGGTCGGTCTGGCTCGCGTTGCTGGTTTTTCTCTGCGCGGCTCTGGCGCTGGGCTTCGGCGTCGCCAAGCTGCGTGGCCCGCGGTCGTGATGACGGCAAGAGAAACTATCGGGGCCCACCGCAGTCCCAGGCTGCTCAAGGAGCCCATCGACACCATGCGCACACTCGCCGCGATCGCACTCCTCCCACTTGCCGCCGTCATGCACACCGGCGTCGCATCGGCCCAATCGCTGAGTTGCAACGGCTCGCTCTCGGGCGTCGGCGACTCCAAGTTCTCTGTGGTGCAGAAGTGCGGCGAGCCGATGTCGAAGGAGTTCGTCTGCGTGCCCCGCCCGCAGGTGGCGTGGGTGCTGTCGCCCTACCCCGGTGGCCCCGCGCAGCAAGTGATAACGCAGCAGTGCGTGCCGATGGAAGACTGGGTCTACCACCGCGGCCAGGGCAACTTCCTGGGCATCGTTCGCTTCTACAACGGCGCGGTGGAGTCGGTGCGCGACGGAGACCGGGTGCGGTAGCTCAGGGTGGCAGCAGCAGCGGACCGCAGTTCTCTTCCGCCACGAACACCGCCACCAGCTTCGCAGGTTTCACCGGATCGGGGTTCTCCGCGAACAGATGCAGCGTGCGCGGCGGCTCGAAGAAGGTCTCGCCGGGCCTGTAGTCGCCTACCGGACCGTCGGCCAACTGCGAGCGCACCGTGCCTTCGAGAATGATGGCGGTCACCGAGCCCGGATGCCTGTGAGCCGGCGAGTAGGCCATCGGCGGAAAGTCGACGAGGACGGTGGTGACTGACTTGCCCGGCACGTTGGGCAGCGCCTCGCAGGAGATCACCTTGGTCGAGGTCTGCGGTCGCGCCGCGGCGGCTGAGCCTTCGGGGGTCGGCGCCGATGCGAACATCGGGCGGCTCACGGCGCTGCAGATGTCGTCGATGAACTGCACGGTCGATTGCCTGCTCGCGTGCGGCAGCAATGCCCAACCCATGGCTGCAACAGTTAGCGCCGCAAGCCCGGCGCGCGTACGGTGGCGCAGGAAGAGAGACATCGCGTTCATGGCATGGCTCCTTGAGACAGCCGCGCATCGGCACGCCAGCCCAGCGTGCGCTTTGCCTTCTCGGTGCTGACCTCGGCGCCGTCTTCGGCGATGTTGAAGATGCCGCCGGTCGAACGCTGCAATGCCAGCAACGCAGCCCGCGCCGCGGCCCCGACGTGTAACGGGCTCGGGCCTTTGGGTGTATCGGTCGAAGTGTTCGGACCGTAGAGCTGCCCATAGCGCAGCACAGTGGCGGTCATGCCCTGCGCAGCCATCACGCATTTCTCCAGCGCAACCACGCCGTCGACGCTGATGCGGCGCACACCTTCCGCCTCCGTATCGAGCGGCTGCTCTTCCGTAAATGGCTTGGGGCCGGGCGCATAGGCCCAGGCGATGCTCTGCGCCACCAGCCGCTTCGCACCCGAAGCCTGCGCGGCGGCCACGAGGTTGCGTGTGCCCTCGGTGCGCACACGCGCATTGAACACCGCAGCCGTGGCCATGCGGCCCGGATCCAGGTCTTTGGGCAGGTCGGTGAGCTGATGGATCACTCCCCACGGCGCGATGCGCACCAGCGTGGCCCGCAGCGCCGCCGCATCGAACACGTCGACGACGACCGGATGCACGCCCTGCGCCTCCAGCACGCCCGCACGGTCAGCGCGACGCGTGCTGCCATGCACGGTATAGCCCGCTTCGATAAGCAACGGAACCAGCGCAGCGCCGACCGCTCCGGTGGCACCTGCCAAAAATACCTTCTCGCTCATTGCGCTTCTTCCTTCCAGGCTGTTTGGAAAGTCGATCATGGATTTACGATGCCCCATCGAAAAGAGCCAAGAATCTTGAAAATGACCAGGCCATGACACCGAAGCTCGACCGCGCGAAAGAAACGCCGCTGTTCCGCCAGATCTACGAGCGCTACCGAAGCGCCATCGAACAAGGCACGCTGCGCCCCGGCGACCGCGTGGCATCGGCGCGCAGCCTGGCCGGTGAGCTCGGCGTGGCGCGCGGCACCGTCGAGACGGCCTACAACCAGCTGATGGGCGAAGGCTATTTTTCTTCGCGCGGGCAGGCGGGTACCGTGGTTTCGCCGTCGCTGCCGCTGCATCGGCCCACGCGGCGGGAACCCCGGCGCACCGATACGCGGGCTTCCGGCGATGCGCTCAAGCAGCCGGGCGAACCACCGCCCATGCAGCTGGGCATTCCGGCGCTCGACGCGTTCCCGCGCAAGCTGTGGTCGCGCCTCACGGCGCGTCGTGCGCGGGCTACGAACGCGGCCGACATGTTCTACGGCGACCCTTGCGGCTACCCCCCGCTGCGCGAAGCCATCGCGGCCTATCTGCTGGTGTCGCGCGGCGTGTCGTGCCACGCCTCGCAGGTGCTGGTGACGGGCGGCTACCGCGCATCGCTCGCGCTCGTCGCGCGCACGCTGCTGAAGAAAGACGACCGCGTGTGGATCGAAGACCCGGGCTTTCCGCCGACGCAGGAAGTGCTACGCGCCGCCAGCCAGCGCACGGTGCCCGTGCCGGTGGACGAAGACGGCCTCGTCATCGCGCGCGGCCTGCGCAAGGCACCGAAGGCCCGCATGGCCGTCGTCACGCCCTCGCACCAAGCGCCGCTGGGCGTGTCGATGACGCTCGCGCGCCGGCTGCAGCTGCTCGAATGGGCCTCGCAGGCGAACGCGTGGATCGTCGAGGACGATTACGACGGCGAGTACCGCTATGCCGGAGCGCCGCTGCCGGCGCTCAAGAGCCTCGACGGCCACGACCGCGTGCTGTACGCGGGCAGCTTCTCGAAGGTGCTCTACCCCGGGCTGGCGCTGGGCTACCTGGTCGTTCCCGAATCGCTGCGTGCGCGCTTCGAGGAGGCCGCGCGCACATGGTCGAACGGCAGCCCGCAGATCACGCAGGCCGTGGTGGCGGATTTCATGCGCGAGGGGCACTTCTCGCGCCACCTGAAGAAGATGCGCCTGCTCTATGCACGGCGGCGCGCAATGCTCGTGGCCGGCTTGCTGAAGGCCTTCGGCGACACGGTGCGCATCGACCTGCGCAGCGGCGGCATGCACCTGATCGCGCGATTCGACGGGCGCCGTGAAGGCGATGTGGCGCTGGCCCGCCGCGCACAGCAGGCGGGGCTGAACTGCCAGCCGCTGTCGGCACGCGGCGTTGCGGGGCCTGCCGACCAGGGCCTGCTGATGGGCTTCACCAACATCGCCACCGCCGCTGAAGCGAACCGGCTCGCGGCGAAGCTGCGCGCGGCTTTCGGTTCTTCGGGTTGACCGGCGCTCAGGCCGTTTCGTCGTCGAGGACCGCGCTTCGATCCTTGATGCGCGTGACCTGCGACAGCACTGCGTCTGCAGGCGTCATGTCCGGCCGCTGGCCCTTGTAGACGGGCTGCTCGAACTTGCCGCCCGCATAGCGGTAGAGATAGCGCACCTCGACCAGCATGCCCGCGGCCGGCAGCGCCTCGTTGGGCGGCACGGTCACGTTGCCCAGGTCGATCATCACGCCCGCCTCGTCGCGCAGCCCCACGGCCACCGAGCGCTGAGCGTTGACGCGGATCACCTCACAGGTCGCGCTCTGGTTGAACTTGAACTTCAGGCTGGTGGTGCTGCGGCCCGCGGAGAACGGCGCGTCGAGCGCCTTGAGCACATAGCCTTCGCCATGTGCGGCCAGCAACTCGGCGGCGCGGCGGCGCTTGCCCTCGGTGGTGAGTTCGAGTTCGAGCACGGTCATCCACGAAACGAGCTCAGCGACCTTGCGTAGATGTCCGAAGCGCTCGATGAACGGCGCGGCGCGCAGGTCTTGCCCGCCGAGCTCCAGCAGATCAAAGGCCATGAAGGCATCGCCCACGTGCTCGCCGGCAATCACGGTACGCCCCGCCGGCGCATCCGCAACGCCGACCCAAGCCTGGGGAATGTCGACGAACAGTCCGCGCCTGTTGGTGCCGCGCACCGCCTCGCCCTCGATCAGCAGGATGCGGTTCTCGCCATCGGCCTTTTCCTGCAGGCCCCAGCCCGGGTCGTCGAAGTAGCGCGCGGCCTGCTCTTCGAGGATCAGCGTGGGCAGTTGCGGCAGCTCGCCACTCATGCGGCCGGCCAGGTCGGTCGAGGTGTAGAGCGCGCCGGACTGGTCGGGCGTGTAGCCTTTCGACGTCTTTTCCTTCACGACCTTGTCGTAGATCTTCAGCGCCGCCTCGTAGGCGACCGGGCTGCTGGTCTTGGTGCCGGTTGAGAGCGTGCCGCCTCGCCGGCCGTTGCCGTAGTCGACCACCCAACCGTCGTCCTTGGGGCGCAGGTGCACCTGGTAGACCTTGTCCGAGCCCTGGCCCGTGAAGTAGAGAAAGCTCGACTGAGGGGTCTGTTCTGCATTCGGCATGGGAAAGATGTGCGGGGGTGAATCTCAGGCCGCGATGCTACACACGCGCAAATTGGCACGCATGGCCGCTAAGATGCGCAGCGAAACAAAAAGCACAAGCACCCAACCGAAGGCAGGGAGGCCTCCGCGTGAAGCGCATTCGCTCCGAGAAATTGATCCGCACGAAGCCGGGCGCGACAGGCGCCGCGGGCTTCAGCACCGTGGAACTGTTCGCCCTGCCGGAAGCGCCGGGCCACGTGGTGCACGTGAGCACCAGCCGCGACGGGCTGCAGTGGAAGGAAACGGTCTACACGCCGTCGCCGCTGCCGCTGGAGGCCGCCAACGCCGCCTTCGAACGCGCCGTGGCAGCGCAGATCGCGCAGGGCTATGCGATCGAAGGGGCGGTCGCCGAGGCCGTCATCACCACCACTGCAACCGCCGTGCTCGCACACCCCGGCGACGCCGTGCTGCTGGCCAGCATCCGCCCCGATGCATGGCGCCTGCTGGCCCCGGTGCGCAGAAGCCGCGTGGTGTGGCGCATCGGCGAGCGCCGGCTGGCTGCAGCCGTGCCGCAACTTATCGACCACATCGAAACCGGCGAGCCGCTGCTCGACTACTGCATCGCCTGGGCCATCGGCCGCTGCGGCGACGGCGGTGCGTTCGAGGCGATGCGCGAACTCTCCCGGCGCGGCCGCACGCCCGTAGTCACCCGCGCTGCGCGCTGGGCCGCGCTGAACCTTTGGCCTGCCGAACAACGCGCGGCCGAAACGGCGCGCATCGTGGACGACTGGCCCGCGCCGCTGCGCCGCGCCTGGGCCACCATGAGCGAGCTGCCCGTTGAACAAGCCATGCCGCTGCTTCGGCAGCACCTGGCCGACCCAGCGCTCTGGAATGGTCTGAAGTACGCGGCCTGGGTCGAGCAGCTGTTCGATCTCGCGCTGCTCGAAAGCCCGGCAACCGATGGACTCGCGCGCACGGCCCTGATGGAAATTGCGCCAACACTGCAGCTCGCAGCCGGCAGCTTCCGCGCATGGCGCCGGCTGTACAAGGGCGCGGAGTTCGCGGGCGACTACGCCCTGCTCGGCGTGCTGCACCAGCGCCTCGAAACGCAGCGCGCGGCCTTCCGCACGGGTGGCCGCTGGGCGCAGGTCAATGGCCGCTATGTCGAGATCGCGAAGGAAATCGTGCGGCCCGACAGCCGCCTCGCCTACAGCCAGCGCACACGCGACTACCTGCGCCGCCGCACCTGGCGCAGCCTGCGCCGGCTGGCTCTGGCCGGCACGGCCGACGAGGCAAGCTGGCTGCAGCTGGCCATGGGCGTGCTGCTCGCGGCCGACGATGCCGAAGCCGGCACCGCCGGCCAGCAGCGCGAAACCCGCTGGACACCCGAGCCCCGCAGCTGGCACACCGGCCCCTACAGCCGCTGGCTGGTGCTGATGCAGCTGCTGCACCGCCATGACGCCGAATGGGAAGCCCAGCGCGGCGGCCTGCGCTGGCGCCGCAACACACCGCTGCCCGCGCAGCGCCTGAACCGCACCGAAGCCTGGCCCGAGCGCTGGGACCGCCATCCACGGGCCCTGCTGCAGTTGATGCAGCAAGGCCGCTGCGGCGCGGTGCATGCCTTTGCGGCGCGCGCGCTGCAGGACAACAAGCCCTTCTGCGAAGCGCTCGAGGCGCCCGCCGTCTGGCGCCTGCTGGGCAGCAGCTGGGATGACACCGCGCGCTTCGCCCTTGCCATCGCGCACCAGCGCATCGCGGCGGGTGCGCCGGCCCTGCCCTGGCTGCCTGCGCTGCTGAGCTCGCCGCTGGCCGAGGCGCGCGCCCTTGCGCTCGAATGCATCACGCAGGACCCGGGCCTCTACAGTCAGCAGGTCGACCTTCTTCTGATGCTGCTGACCTCGGCCGATGCCGAAGTGCGCCGCGCGTCGCGCCTGCTTCTGCAGGCCGCCGCCCCGAACCCGTCAACGCTCGATGCCCTGTGCGGCAGCCTGCTCGCATGGCTTTCGGCCTGCGATGCCGGGCAACCCGAGCTCGACGCCATCTGCGAGAACCTGCAGTGGGCCCTGCAAGGCCTGCTGCGCAACCCGGCCGCCAAGGCGCCGCTGCCCGAACTGCTCGCGCTCTTCGACCATGCGAGCCCTGACGTGGTGCGCACCGCCGCCGAATGGCTGCTGCTGCACCCAGCGTCGGTCCAGGGCCTGCCGGTGGGCGTGCTCACGCGGCTGCTGCAGTCCGACGACGAGCGTCTGCGCGGTGCCGGCGTGCGGCTGTTCACGGCCCTGCCCGACCACACGCTCATCACCCAGCCCGAGCTTTTCGCCGCCTTCTGCAGCAGCCCGATGCCCGCCGTGCGCGCAGCCGTCGCGCCCCGGCTCGCGCAGCTGCTGCCCGCGCACCCTGACTTTGCGGCCGCGCTGATGCCGCTGCTGCGCGACGAACTGTTCCGCGCCGAAGCCGCCGAGGGCGTGTTCGATGCGCTGCTGCAATGGCTGTGCGGCCCGCTGGCCGAGCACACGCGCCGCGGCGAGCCCGCCGTCACGCTGCGTCTGCTCGAAGCGCGCAGCAAGGGCGCACAGCGCCTCGGCGCATGGCTGCTTCCTCAGCAAGACCCACAAGGCTTCGACGTACTGCAGACCGCCAGCCTCGGCCTCGTCGACACCGCCGCCGCACGCCGCTGGGCCATGGACCAGCTGGCCGCGAACCCGGAACGCACGCTGGCACAGCTCGGCGACGCTCTTCGCATGTTCGACAGCCGCTGGGACGACGCGCGCGACTGGGCCCGCCAATGGTTCGGCGCGCAAAGCGGCGCGAGCCAGTGGACGCCGGCGCTGCTGGTACGCCTGTGCGATCACAAGGACGCTGGCGCCCAGCGCCTCGGCCGCGAGCTGCTCACGACGCATTTCGACGTGACCGACGTCACCACCTACATGCTGCAGTTGAGCCAGCATCCATCGCCCGGCATGCAGTTGTTCGTTACCAACTGGCTGGCCTCGGCCGCGAGCCAGAAGCCCGACGTGCTCGCGCGACTGGAGCCCTACTTTCTGAGCGTGCTGTCGCAGGCCAACCGGGGCCGGTTGGCCAAGGCACGAGTCATGCAGTTCCTGGCCGCGCAGGCGGTGCATTCGGAAGACATCGCACGCATCGTCGCGCGCGTGTTCGCACGGCAGGCTGTCACTGGCGCCATCACCGAGCGCGCCCAGTACGTGGCCGGCCTGCGCAGCATCCAGGCCGCCTTCCCCGGGCTGGACAACCCCTTGCAGACCGCATCGGTGCGCAGCGTCGCGCCGCGCCGCGCACCGCCCGCAGCCTCCACAGGAGGGCCCGCCGCATGAGATTCCAGTACCGCTACTTCGGCCACTCGGGCGCACAGCACACCGCGAACAGCACGGCGCTGCAGTTCGCGCCCGACACGCTGCGCGCGCCGGTTCACTTCGTCGCCGACATCAACCGGCACCTGCCGTTTCGCGAAGGCATGTCCGCGCTGCACGACGTGGTGGTGGGCGACTTGCGCTTCAAGCCGCGCGACAAGAGCGCGTACCTCGAATGGCTGGCCGGGCAAGAGAACGAATTGCTCGCGCAGTTCATGGCGCGCAGCGACCAGCTGAAAGCGCAGATGGCGCCCATCAGCAACGAGCTGGCCGAGCTGCGCAAGAGCAAGCGGGCCGTGCTGCAGCCCTTCATGAACGCGCAGCAGCGCTACTTCGACCACATCTACAAGGTCAACCGCGAAGCCTGGTTCGTGCTCGACCCGGTGATCACGGTGCACCCCGACCGCGTGTTCTTCGAGTGCTTCAGCCAGGACGAGTCGAGCTACGGCATGTTCTCGTGCAGCCACGACATCTTCGACCGCGTGAGCGACCACGCCTTCGGCACCACCAACGTCGACTACTCCGAATCGCTCTACGACGAGTTCCAGAAGATCCGCGACTACAAGACCACCCGCCTGGCCATCGACCCCGGCGGCTTCCAGGTGCAGAGCGACAACGACCCGGCCTTCCACGAGCCGAAGATCGACGTGCCCGACAGCTGGGTGCGCGGCTTCCTGCAGGTGAGCAGCGCGATGCTGCTGCCCGCGCAGCGGCTGCAGCTGCACCCGATGGACGTGCACAACATCTGCCTCGTGCTGCGCCGGCGCAAGGAGCGCGTGGGCCCGCGCTCGCTGCGCTTCATCCTCCGGCCGGGGCAGCCGGTGCGCATTCTTTTCGAGCCCTGGGGCCACGAGCTGGTGTGCCCGCGCTCCACGCACAGTGCCACCTCCGACATCGACATCCGCGTGTGGGGCCGGCGCCGCCTGCTGCAGCTCGAACGCCTCGTGCCGGTGGCGCAGGGCTTCACGGTGCACCTGCTGGGCACGGGCATGCCGAGCTTCTGGGTAGCGCAACTGCCCGATATGGAATTCACGCTCGGCCTCTCAGGCTGGACCGCCAACGACTGGTCGCGCAACGGCCACTTCGAGCTGCTGCAGCCGCGCCACACGGTCGACCAGGACAGTCAACTGCGCGTGTTCGCGGCGCTGGGCGAACGCTGGCGCGCCACTACGGCCGAGCTGGCAGCGGCCACCGGCCTGTCGACCCTCACGGTCGATGCAGCCCTCGGCGGCTATGTGCAGGCCGGGCGCGTGGTGTACGACCTTGCGCACGGCGTGTGGCGGCTGCGCGAGCTGAGCCGCGAGCCGCTGCCCATGGACAAGCTGCGCTACGCCAGCCCCGAAGAAGAGGCAGCGGCCGAACTGGTGCAGGCGCGCCGCATCGCCAACGTGAAGACGCTGGCTCGCCCCGACGGCGGCCTCACGCTGAGCGGCAAGTGCAAGGGCGCTTCGGGGCAGCGCGAATACCTCATGAGCCTGCAGCTCGACGCCGACCAGCGCGTGGCCTCGGGCGACTGCCAGTGCTCCCACTTCATCCGCCACCGCATGACCAAGGGCCCGTGCGAGCACATGCTCGCGCTGCGCCTGTCGGCCAATCCGGCAGCAACATCGACCGATCAGGAAAGGACCACCGCACACATCGGCTGATACACTGTTTTTTGCGAACGGAGCGGGAAGGCTCTTGCAACCCGGACGGCGTAT
Source organism: Variovorax sp. YR266 (assembly GCF_900107295.1). Classification (NCBI taxonomy): domain Bacteria; kingdom Pseudomonadati; phylum Pseudomonadota; class Betaproteobacteria; order Burkholderiales; family Comamonadaceae; genus Variovorax; species Variovorax sp. YR266. Next base: position 128,015 of record NZ_FNPM01000006.1, on the reverse strand, counting down.
CGCCGTCCTCGTACACAGCACTTCCCAAGCGTCACTGGACGTCTCTTCACTGTGCCGTATGGCCATGGTGACGCGATAACAGTGCGGCTTCCTCGAAGCTCATCGGCGTCACCATGGCCATACGGCGTCGAGTGGAGCCCTCCAGTCCCGAGGCTCTTCGACGAGATTCCCGCTTCGTTCGCAATTTTTCTGATTCATCATCAGCAGTGCATCGGCCAGTGGCGCAGCGCCATGACCATGCAGTCTCCCGCCTCCTCTTCTTCCATTCCCGACTCGGCACTCACGCGCGAGGAGCTGTACGAACGCATCCGCAAGGGCTCCAAGCAGGAAGTCGTCCTCGAGGAAATGCAGCGCCTCGGCTTCTGGCCGCAGGACGCGGCGCAGCCGACGGTCGAAGCCCAGTTGATCCGCCGCGAAAGCGAACTGCAGACGGCGCTCTCCAAGCTCGGCGACGAACTGCGCGGCATCGAGGACCGTGACAGGGCCCTGAAGACGATGCGCCAAGAACGCATGGCCAAGGCCCGCGAACGCCGCGAGGAAACCCGCCAGCGCCTCGCACAGGGCCGCCATGCGCGAGCCGTGGCGTGGCACGAGCGGCGTCAGCGCGAGCTGCTCTACGTGGGCGACGGCGTTTCGGGCGGTCTCAACGAAGCGCACAGCGACAGCCAGGCACTGGCCCGCAACGCCCTGCCCGCGCTGGACCACGCAGGCGACCTGGCGCAGGCGATGGGCATCGGCCTCGGCGAGCTGCGCTTTCTCGCCTGGCACCGCGACGTGGCGAGCGTGAGCCACTACCAGCGCTTCACCATCGCCAAGAAGAGCGGCGGCGAGCGCCACATCTCCGCGCCCATGCCGCGCATGAAGCGCGCGCAGTACTGGGTGCTCGACAACATCCTCGCGAAGATGCCGGTTCACGAGGCCGTGCACGGCTTTCTGCCGGGTCGCTCGATCCTCACCAATGCCGCGCCGCACGTGGGCCAGGACGTGGTGATCAACCTCGACCTGAAAGACTTCTTTCCCTCCATCGGCATGCGCCGCGTGCGTGGCGTGTTCCGCCAGCTCGGCTATTCGTCGCAGGTGGCGAGCCTGCTGGCGCTGGTGTGCACCGAGGCGCCTACCGACGAAGTGCAGCTCGACGGCCGGCGCTACTTCGTCGCGCGCGGCGAACGCGTGCTGCCGCAGGGCGCCCCCACCAGCCCGATGCTGACCAACCTGCTGTGCCGCCGCCTCGACGCGCGGCTGGCCGCGAGTGCCGCCAAACTGGGCTTTCGCTACACACGCTATGCGGACGACCTGAGCTTCTCGGCCGGCCCCGAGCACAGCCGCGACACCGGCAAGCTGCTGTGGCGCGTGAAGCAGATCGTGGCCAGCGAAGGCCTCACGGTGCACCCGGACAAGCAGCAGGTCATGCGCAAGCACCAGCAGCAGCATGTGACGGGCATCGTGGTGAACGACAAGCTCTCGATCGACCGCGACACCCTGCGGCGTTTTCGCGCAGTGCTGCACCAGGCGGAGCGGCACGGACCGCAGGGCCTGCAATGGAACGGCAACAGCGACGTGATCGGCGCGCTGCGCGGCTACGCGAACTTCATCGCAATGACCGACCCGGCGCGTGGCGAGCCGTACCTGCAGCGCGTGCGTGCGCTGGCTGCCAAGCACCAACGAAGCGGTGCAGCGACACCTGCAGTCTCGCAGGCCTCTCAACGCAAGCTCCCTGCAGGCGAGTTCCGCAAGCAATCCGCCGCAGGCAAGGCGCCCTGGCCCGCATGGTGGCAGCCGACAGAGGCGCCCGCACCGGTGCTGGAGAAAACCGCCGAGCAACTGGCGGAAGAAAAGAAGGCCCAGCGCGAAGCGGCACGACCCCAGCCAGCCAAGCCCGCAACACCTGCAACGGCACGCACGACCACCGCGGCACCGCCGCCCGGGCAAGCTGCCGCGCAGGTGCCAAGCCTCGCTTCCCAACTCGGCTGGATCTTCAGCGTGATGCTGCAGGCTCTCTACGTTGTCAGCGTCTTCCTTGCGGGCACCAGCCCGCTGATCTGGCTGCTGACGGGCGGCGTGGCGATCAGCAACTTCGTGCAACGCAAGCCCGGCTGGCTGCGCTTCATCGCGGCCGTCTTCGTGTCTTCGTTGCTGGCGTCGATCGTGCACGGCATGAAGAACTGACGCGTTGCATGCGCCAAAACCACACGCCACTTCACAGCACGCGGCAAGCCCGCTACATTCGCTCCTTCGACAACCACACAGAAAGCGGAGGTGCGCGATGGAAGACGCTGTAATTCATGCCCCCATGCACGTGCGGTTTGTCGGGCCTCATCTGAACAGCTGATCGTTCACGCGTCTATCGCGTAGCCAGTCTGCCCCGCGCGGCCTCCGGCCGTCGCGACGCCCCCAAGCCGCCCCGATTCAAACGCCGCCACCGGCACGCATGTGCCGGCGGCGCCCCGTTCATTTGTCGAATCAAGGCCAACGACCATGCTCGAAACCCGTGCCGCATCCGCGCGGCATACCGTGACCACTGTTTTCGATCCCCAGTGCGCGGGCGAAGCCGACTGGGGCAACTTCCTCGCGTACTGGCGCCTGCGCGCCGAAGAAGACTTTCCCGGCGACCCCATCGCTCCCGATGCCGACGCCCGGTACAACGTGCAGCAGCCCAATCCGCTGTATGTCTTTCATCGCGTGCTGGCCGTCGGCGAGCACGGCGAATTCATCGGCAGCCTGAGCGCGAGTTTTCGCCGCGAAGGCACGCCGGAGTACGAGGCGTTCGTGCCGTTCCTCGAAGCCTGGGGCGGCGTGCTGCGTCCGCACCGGCGCCGCGGCGTGGCAAGCGCCCTGCTTCGCACATTGCTGGCGCTGATGGAGGCGCACGGCAAGTCCGTTGCGACGATCAAGGCGCACCTGCCCGAAGGCCACGCCTTCCTGCAGGCCATCGGCGCTGTCGAGAAGCACCGCATCGTCGAGAACCGCATGGCCTTCGCCGGCCTCGACTGGCAGGCGCTCGCGCGCTGGCGTACCGAAGGCTTCGCGCCCGCCCACGGTCTGCGCGCCGAGGTGCACGCCGGCCGCGTGCCCTTCGAACGGCTCGCGACGCTGATGGCGCCGCTGTCCGTGCTGCTGAACGACGCGCCCACTACCAACCTCGAACGGCCGCCGATGCGCTACGACCTGGAAGACTTCCCTCCCTGGTACGCCGACATGGACCGCCGAGGCGGCGATCACTTTCTTGTGCTGCTGCTCGACGGCGACGAAGTGGTCGCGGTGTGCGACGCCGCCTGGAACCAGCGCTTCCCCGACCGCATGCACCAGCGGCTCACGGCCGTGGCGCGGCGCTGGCGCGGCAAGGGCCTGGCCAAGGGCGTGAAGGCCGCCATGCTGCAACTCGTGCGCGAGCACCATCCCGAGGTCGCGATGGCCTTTACCCACAACGCCGAGGTCAACGAGCCCATGCTCTCCATCAACCACCGGCTCGGCTATGCCGCGCACAGGCATGATGGGCTCTACCAGATCGGCACGGAAAGCCTGAGAACCTTCCTCCAGGAGACACGTTCATGAAAGCACCCCAGCGACTGCAGGCACTGATCGACGAAGGCCTGATCGACACCGTGGTGCGCCAGCTCATGAGCGGCAAGGAAGCCATGGTCTACGTCGTGCGCTGCGGCGACGAGACGCGCTGCGCCAAGGTCTACAAGGAGGCCGACAAGCGCAGCTTCCGTCAGGCCGTCGATTACACCGAGAACCGCCGTGTCAAGAACACCCGCGAGGCGCGCGCCATGGCCAAGGGCACGCGCTTCGGCCGACAGGTGACCGAGGCCATCTGGCAGAGCGCCGAGGTCGATGCGCTCTACCGCCTGGCCGCCGCGGGCGTACGCGTGCCGACGCCGCACAACTTCCTCGAAGGCGTGCTGCTGATGGACCTCGTGACCGACGCCAACGGCGATGCCGCCCCGCGCCTGAACGACGTGGCCTTCTCGCCCGAAGACGCGATACGCCACCACGCCAGCCTGCTGAAGGAAGTGATGCGCATGCTGTGCGCCGGCATCGTGCACGGCGATCTCTCGGAGTTCAACGTGCTGCTCGCCGAAGACGGCCCCGTGATCATCGACCTGCCGCAGGCGGTGGACGCCGCGGGCAACAACCACGCGCAGCGCATGCTGCTGCGCGACGTCGGGAACCTGCGCGACTTCTTCGGCCAGTTCGCGCCCGCGCTGCTGCGTACGCACTACGGCGACGAGATCTGGCACCTCTACGAACGCGGCCTGCTGCGCCCCGAGACGGAGCTGACGGGCGCGTTCGTGCACGAGACCGGCCCGGTCGACCTGCGCAACGTGCTGCGCGAGGTGGACGACGCACGCGAGGAAGAAGCGGCGCGGCGCCTGCGCATGCAGACGCCGCGGGCTCACGATGCCCGCCCGATGAACTCTTCCGCCCCGCGCCCGCCCCTTTCCACCACCACCGCGCGACAGATCGCCAAGGCCGCGGCCTTTGTGGCCCTGGGCCTCGGCCCGGCGGCAATGCACGCGCACGCAGCCGGCATCCGCCTCGAGGACGATCGCGGCACCACGCTCGAACTGCAGGCGCCGGCCAAACGCATCGTGTCGCTGATGCCCTCGCTGACCGAAACCGTCTGCGCACTCGAGGCCTGCGACCGGCTGGTGGGCATCGACCGCCACGCCAACTGGCCGGCGTCGGTCAAAGGGCTGCCGCAGGTGGGCGGCATCGATGACGCGAACATCGAGCGCATCGTCGCGCTCAAGCCCGACCTGGTGCTGCTGCGTCCGCGCAGCCGCGCCGCCGAGCCGCTGGAGCGCCTGGGCATCAAGGTGCTGGCGCTGGACGCCAAGACCCATGCCGACATGCGCCGCGTGATGGAAACCGTGGCCCGCGCCACCGGCCGTCCCGGTGCGGGCGAAGCCTTCTGGCGCAAGCTCGACGCGGGCTTGGACGCAGCCAAGGCGCGCGTGCCCGCCGGCTGGCAAGGCCGGCGCGTGTATTTCGAAGTGCACGGCGGCATGGCCGCGGCCAGCGAAAGCTCCTTCATCGGCGAGACGCTGGCCCGCCTGGGGCTTGGCAACGCCGTGCCCGGTACGCTCGGCCCGTTCCCGAAGATGAGCCCCGAGTTCGTGGTGCGCGCCAACCCCGACGTGCTGATGGTCTCGGCCCTCGGCGAAATCTCGGCCATGGCTTCGCGGCCCGGTTGGTCGGCCATGTCGGCCATCCAGCGCGGGCGCGTGTGCAGCTTTGCCTCGGCCCGCTTCGACCTGATGATGCGCCCCGGCCCGCGGCTGGACGAGGCGGCCGATGCGATCGTTGGCTGCCTGGCCTCGCTGGGCGAGCCCAAGCCTTGACTTCGCGGGCCCTGGCGTACCATTCCAGCACCTTGAACACGCCTGCCGCCCTCTTCGCGCCTGCCGCCGACGTCGACAGCGACGAGGCCATCGCGCGGGACGTGGCCGCCATCGGCCGCATCAGCGCCGTGCCCTCGCTGCTGAAGATCATCTGCCAGAACACCGGCATGGGCTTTGCCGCCGTGGCCCGCGTGACCGACGGCACCTGGACCGCCTGCGCGGTGGAAGACACCATCCAGTTCGGCCTGGAGCCCGGCGGCCAGCTCAAGGTGGAGACCACGCTGTGCAGCGAATCGCGCATGGCCCGCCAGCCCGTGGTGATCGACCACGCCAGCACCGACCCGGTCTACGCCAACCATCACACACCGCGCCTGTACAACATCGAGAGCTACATCTCGGTGCCCATCATCCACAGCAACGGCGACTACTTCGGCAACCTCTGCGCCATCGACCCGCGCCCAGCCATGGTGTCCGATGCCCGGGTGGTGACGATGTTCACCGCCTTTGCTGACCTGATCGCGCGCCAGCTCGAAACCGAAGCCCGGCAGGAGCGCACCGAAACAGCCCTGCAGTCGGCGCAGGACGCAGCCGAACTGCGCGAGCAGTTCATCGCCGTGCTGGGGCACGACCTGCGCAACCCGCTGTCATCGGTGGGCGTCGCGGCCGAACTGTTGATCCGGCGGCAGGCGGAGCCCGACCTCGTCAAGCTCGGAACCCGGCTCAAGGCCAGCACGCGCCGCATGTCGGCGCTGATCGACGACGTGCTCGACTTCGCGCGCGTGCGGCTCGGCTCGGGCATGGGCCTCGCAATCCGCGAAACCGAATTCCTGGCCTCGGGACTCAACGACGTGATCGACGAAGTGCGCGCCGCCCATCCCGCGCTCGACATCCGCGACGAACTCTCGGTCAGCGGCGTGGTGCGCTGCGACCAGGGCCGCATCCAGCAGGTGCTGTCCAACCTGCTCGGCAACGCGGTCGCGCACGGCGCGCCGGACCAGCCGATCGTGGTTTGCGCCGACGTGCGCAACGGCCAGCTCGTGCTGTCGGTGACGAACGGCGGCGACCCCATTCCTCCCGGCGACATCGCGAAGATCTTCCAGCCCTACTGGCGCCCCGAGAACAGCAAGCCCGGCGGCGGACTGGGACTCGGCCTCTACATCTGCTCGGAAATCGCCGCGGCCCACGGCGGCACGCTGGAGGTCACGTCCTGTGCGGACGAAGGCACCTGTTTCGTGGCGAAGCTGCCGATCACTTGATATCTCGACGCCCCCGTTTCCTTCTTTCCCCCATGAAGCATCGCAAGCAAACCTCGTCCACCCCTTTCGTCCGGGTGGGCCCCAGCGGCGTGCACGGCCTCGGCGCCTTTGCCACGCGCGACCTGCCGGCCGAAGCCTTTCTCGGCCTGTACGAAGGCCGCCGCTACACCAAGGCCGAAATCGCCACCAAGGTCTGGGACGACCAGCTCACCTACCTGTTCACGCTGACGAACCACGAGACCATCGACGGCTCCAAGGGCGGCAACGCCACGCGCCACCTGAATCACTCGTGCGAGCCGAACTGCGAAGCGGTGGAGGAATACGACGAGGGCGGCGAACTGGTGCTCAAGTTCCAGACGCTGGTGGCGGTGGACGCGGGCGACGAGTTGTTCATCGACTACTCGCTGACGGCGGACGACGGCTCACCGCCGTCGAAGTACCCCTGCCATTGCGGCTCGCCGGGCTGTCGGGGGACGATGCTGGCGCCTGAAGAAACCGAGACGCCCGCCCCGTAAGCGACCCGTCGTCCGAGGCGGCGCTGCCGTCAGGGCGACTCGTTCTTCAGCTTGCGCAGTTGCTCCTCGGTGCGATCGAGTTCCAGGCGAAGCGCCCGGGCTTCCTGCTCCAGCCTGTCGATGCGGGCTGCGCGGCTCTCGGCCGGCGGCGCAGTCTTGCTGCAACGCAGCTGCAGCGCGCTCAATGCCTCGGCAAGCTCTCGCCGCCGCAACATCTGGCCCCGGGAACGCGCAAGATCGATGTCGCGCTCGAGCAATGCCTCCTCCGCCTGGCAAGTCGCGCCATCCGGCGGCACCGCGGGTTGTGCGAAAGCAGGCAGCGTCACGCTCAACGCAAGGGCCAGGAAGCAGGTTTTGACGCTCATGCCGCACGGTAACGCAACGGCGGTGCAAAAACCGCCGATCAGCCCTACACGATGAGGTAGCGCGCGTCCCATTGCGCGGCGAGCTGCTTGGCGCGATGCAGCGGCATTCGTGCCGCCTCGAAATCGACCACGCACGCAACATCGGCGGTCTCGGGCCGCGCGGGGCTTTCGCTGCTGCGGCCGTCGGTCAGCAGCCACAGCCAGCGCTGCCGCGTTTCGCTCTTCGCGAGCAACTGGCCGGCACGCTGCACGCCCAGCGCTAGCGGCGTGCCGCCACCGGCGGCAATAGGCGCGATCCAGTCGTCGTTCCAGGCGCTGGCGCGGCGTGGCGGCAGACGCAGCTCGACCACCTCGCCGGCAAAGCACAGCAGCGCGACGTGGTCGCGGCGCTGGTAGGCCTCTTGTATCAGCGCGAGCAGCAGGCCCTTGGCGCGTGCGAGGTTGCCGTCGTTGCGCATCGAGGCCGAGCAGTCGAGCAGGAAGCAATGGAGCGCGCCGCTGCGCGCTTCTTGCGGGCGATGGCGCAGGTGCCCGGCGCGCAGCCGGTCGGCGCCGCGTGCCACGAGGGTGCGCGGCCAGTCGAAGGCCGCGCCCTGCGGCGAGCGGCCCTGCCATGCGTCCCTTTGCGAACCCTGCCTCCGGTCACCCTGGCGTGCGCCAGCGGGTGCGGCGTCCCGGAGGCTCAGGCTTTTTTTGGGGCGGCCTGCGTGCGGTCGATCAGCGGGCGCAGCGGCTTCACGCGCTCGATGCCGACGGGTTCAGGGGGCATGGCGCCCCAGTCTTCGTCGCCTGCGCTGTTTGCTTCGTCCTTGCCGTTGATCGTTCCATCGGGCTTTGCGACTCGAGGCATCGGGGCCGGCGCCGCAGCCTCGGCTTCAGGCTTGCGCCGATGCAGCAGCACGGCCTCTGCCACGCGCTGCACGTGGTCGGTGGTGATGGCAGCCGAGCCCTCCCATGCTGCAAGTGCCCGAGCCGAGCGCAGCATCACGAGATCGGCTCGCAATCCATCGACGCCGGCCTCGATACACAGCGCACCGACCGCCTCGTGCACCGCATCGCCGTACGGCAGCGCCGCTGCATCTGCCACGAGCGCCCGCGCGCGAACCAGCGCAGCAGCCAGTTCGGCCTCTTCCTGTGCGTGCTTCGCACGAAAGCCCTGCGGATCGGCATCGAAGGCCAGCCGCGCGCGCACGATGGCCTGCCGCTCCGCCGCGTCCCCGATGTTGCGCAGTTGCACGCACAGGCCGAAGCGGTCGAGCAGTTGCGGGCGCAGCGTGCCCTCTTCCGGGTTCATGGTGCCGACCAGCACGAAGCGCGCGGCGTGCCGATGCGAGATTCCGTCGCGCTCCACCACGTTGACGCCGCTGGCCGCCGCGTCGAGCAGCGAGTCGATCAGCGCATCGGGCAGCAGGTTGATTTCGTCCACGTACAGCACGCCGCCATGCGCGCGCGCCAGCAGGCCGGGCGCGAACTTGAGCTCATGGCCGGCCAGCGCCTGCCCGAGGTCCAGCGTACCGACGAGGCTTTCGAGGCTCGCGCCCAGCGGCAGCGTGACGAAGGGGGCACCCGGCAACAGCTCGGCCAGCGCACGGGCAGCCGTGGTCTTGGCAGTGCCGCGCGGCCCTTCGATCAGCACACCACCCAGGCCGGGATCGACAGCAGCCAGCAGCAGCGCCTGGCGCAGGTGCGGCTGGCCCGCTATCGCGGCAAAGGGAAAAGGCACCGGCATCGGGGCGGCAGTGGTCATCGCAGGCTTCCTTCCATCTGCTGCTCGTGGTCGAGCAGCAGGTTTTCCAATTGGTTCTTGTAGTTGCCGGGCGACTGCCACAGGCCGCGCTGCATGGCTTCGAGCAGGCGGCTGAGCATGTCGTGCAGCGCGCGCGGATTGTGTTCGCTCACGAAGTCACGCGTGGCTTCGTCGAGCACATAGGCGTCGGCCACCATCGCGTACTGGTGGTCGCCGACCACGCGCGCGGTGGCATCGAAGCCGAACAGGTAGTCGACCGTCGCGGCCATCTCGAAGGCGCCCTTGTAGCCATGCCGCTTCACGCCGTCGATCCACTTCGGATTGACCACGCGCGAGCGGATGACGCGGCTGATTTCTTCCTTCAGCGTGCGCACGCGCGGCGCCTGCGGGTTGCCATGGTCGCCGTGGTACATCGCCGGCTGCCGGCCGCTCAAATGGCGCACGGCGGCGACCATGCCGCCCTGGAACTGGTAGTAGTCGTTGGAGTCCAGCAGGTCGTGCTCGCGGCTGTCTTGGTTCTGCATGACGACGTTCATGGCGCGCAGGCGGCGCACCAGCGCGTCGGCGGCGGGCACGCCGTCGCTGCCCTGGCCGTAGGCGTGGGCGCTGCCGCCGACGTAGGCCTTCGACAGGTCGTCGTCGGTCTGCCAGTCGCCATGGTCGAACAGCGGTTGCAGGCCCGAGCCGTAGCTGCCGGGCGCGGAGCCGAACACGCGCCAACCGGCCTGCTGGCGCGCTTCTTCCGGAGAAGCACCTTGCGCCTCCAGCGCGGCGGCCTCACGGAGGATGCGTGCGCGAATCGGGTTGCGCTCGGCGTCTTCGTCTTCCTGTGCGGCGACGGCCTGCACGGCCGCATCGAACATCTGCACGGCGTTGGGAAAGGCGTCGCGGAAGAAGCCGGAGATGCGCAGCGTGACGTCGATGCGCGGACGGCCGATGCCGACCGTGGGCAGCACCTCGAAGTCGACCACGCGCTGGCTGCCCGGTGCCCACTTGGGCCGCACGCCGATGAGCGCGAAGGCCTGCGCCAGATCGTCGCCGCCGGTGCGCATGGTGGCCGTGCCCCAGACCGACAGGCCCATGGCCACCGGATAGTCGCCGTGCTCCTGCATGTGCCGCTCGACCAATTGCGCGGCTGACTTGAGGCCGAGCATCCAGGCGGTGGGAGTGGGAATGGCGCGCGTATCGACAGCGTAAAAGTTGCGGCCGGTAGGCAGCACGTCGGGCCGGCCGCGCGAAGGCGAACCGCTCGGGCCCGGCGGCACAAAGCGGCCCTGCAGGGCGCGGGAGAGTTGCAGCAGCTCTTGCGCACCGCAGGCATCGAGCGCGGGCGCCAGGCTGTGTGCGATGCGGCCCATCACGGCGGCAGTCTTCGGAAGCTCGGGCGGGCATGCGCCCTCTTCCAGCAGGCGCTGCGCCAGCAGTTCCAGCCGCTCGCGCGTGTCGCCCTGATGCCGCCACGCTTCAGTGCTCACCGATTGCAGCAGCGCGGGGCGCGCGCCCTGCCACGGCCGGGCCGCGTCGATGTCGAGCGGGTCGAAGGCATCGCCCGCCAGCAGGTCTTGCGACAGCGCGCCGAGCAGCCCGGCATTCGCGCCCGCACCATCGGCAGCCGGATAGCGTGCCAGCGCCAGCAACGTGTCGCGCCGCAACCTCTCGCGCGGCGATGCGCCGAACACATGCAGCCCGTCGCGGATCTGCGTTTCCTTCAGCTCGCACAGGTAGGCATCCACGCGTGCGAGCACCGCATCGTCTTCCGCGCCGGGCATGCCCAGTTCCTCGACCAGATGCTGCGCCCGCACCGCCGCGAGGATCTGCGCGCGCAGCACCTTGGCGCGGCGCGCATCGACCAGCAGTGCGTCGTAGTACTCGTCGACCTGCCGTTCCAGGTCCTGCATCGGGCCGTGGTTCTCGGCGCGCGTGAGCGGCGGCATCAGGTGGTCGACGATGACCGCCTGCGTACGCCGCTTGGCCTGCGCACCCTCGCCCGGGTCGTTGACGATGAACGGGTACACGTTGGGCAGCGGTCCGAGGATGGCGTCGGGCCAGCAAGTCTGCGACAGCGCGATGCTCTTGCCCGGCAGCCATTCGAGGTTGCCGTGCTTGCCGACATGCACCACCGCGTCGATGGCGAAGGCCTCGCGCAGCCAGAAATAGAAAGCGAGATAGCTGTGCGGCGGCACCAGCTCCGCGTCGTGATAGCTCGCGTAGTCGGCTGCACCCAGCGTGCCCAGTGCGCGCGCAGGCTGGATGCCGACAAACACGCGGCCCTGCCGCAGGCCGGCAATCATGAAGCGGCTGTTTCGCACCATCGGGTCTTGTTCGGGCGGCCCCCAATGCGCGTCGATGGCCGCCGCCATGCCATCGGGCAGCTTCGCCAGGCATGCGCGGTACTCGGCCAGCCCGTAGCTCTGCCACGCTGGCCGCGCTGCCCATTGCGCGGGATCGTTTGCGATGCCTTCCTGCAGCTTGCGCATCAGCGCATCGCCATCGGCGGGCATTGCGCCGGGCTCACCCAGCGCATAACCCTCGGCCGCCATCGCGCGCAGGATCGCCATCACCGAGGCAGGCGTGTCGAGCCCCACGCCGCTGCCGATGCGCCCCTCGCTGCCCGGGTAGTTCGCGAGGATCAGCGCGATGCGCTTGTCGCCGGCACGCAGGCTGCGCAGCCGGCACCAGCGGCGCGCCAGTTCGGCGACGAAAGCTATGCGATCGGGCTCGGGCTGGTAGTTCACCACCTCGGTCTGCGTAAGTTCGCAGCGGTGCGACAGGCCCTTGAAACTCACGGCGCGCGTGATGATGCGGCCGTCCATCTCGGGCAGCGCGATCTGCATGGCAATGTCGCGCGGGCGCAGGCCCTGGCTGTCGGCCAGCCAGTCTTCGCGGTTGCCGCCGCTCACGATCACCTGCAGCACGGGTGCGTCGCCGGCCAGCGCGATGCCTTCGCCCTCTTCGTTCTGCGCGCCCTGCCCCAACGCGGCGAAAGCCGTGGTGTTGAGCATGAGCTGCACGTCATGGTCGGTGCACAGCTCGCGCAGTGTGGACAGGCACAGCGGGTCTTTGAGCGAATCGAGCGCAACCGGCAGCGGGTTCAGCCCTTCTGCGCTCAATGCGGCGGCGAGCGCATCGAAAGCCACCGTGTTGCCCGACAGCAGATGCGAGCGATAGAACACCAGCGCCACCACCGGCGCGCCCGCATGCCACCCGGCGCGCAAATCGTCGATGCCGGCCACGGTGTGCGCAGCGTCAATGCCGCGCGGCACATGCAGCGCAACCTGCGGCAGGCTGCGCGGCGGCAGCGGCGCTTCGCCGTGGCCCAGCCCATGGAAGGCCACCGCGCGCAAAAACTGCATCGCATTGCCCGCCCCGCCGCTGCGCATGTACTGCCAGAGCTGGCGGCTCACCGCGCGCGGCGCCGTGCTGCGCGCAAGCAGGTCTTCGTCTTCCTGCAAGTCGCCGGAGAACATGGCGAGCTGCTGGCCCTTGCGCTTCGCGAGCTTTTCGAGCTGCTGGAGCCCGTAGGCCCAGGCCGATTCCGCACCCAGGTGATCGACCACCACCACGCGCGCATGCTGCAGCACTTCGTCGATGTACAGGTCGAGCGACGCAGGCTGGCGCAGGTGCATCAGGTTGGCCAGCCGCAGCGACGGATAGCCAGGGTCGGTGACCGCCAGCGCCGTGCGCGCCGCCGCGAGCAGCGCCAGCGTGGTGTCGGCCGAGCTGAGCACCACGATGTCGCCCGGCGTCTGGTCGAGCCGGGTGACGACGCTGTCGTCTTCGACGAAGCGTCCGGGCTGGGTGCTCAGCAGATGCATGCGTTCAGGCCGTCAGGCTGCGACCGCGCTCACCTCTTCCAGCGCCTTGCGCAGCACCGCCTCGTCGAGGTCTTCACCGATGAACACGAGCCGCGTGCGCTGCGCCTCGCCATCGCGCCAGCGGCGGTCGAAGTGATGGTCGAAGCGGCGGCCCACGCCCTGCACCAGCAGGCGCATCGGCTTGCCCGGAATGGCGACGAAGCCCTTCACACGGTAGATGGTGTGCTGCTCGACCAGCTTGCCCAGCACAGCGAGCAGGCCGTCGCGATCCACGGGCGGCAACTCGATCACGAGCGAGTCGAACTCGTCGTGGTCGTGGTCTTCCTCGTGGTCGTGGTGGCTTTCGCGCAGGTGGATGGTGGCCTCGGCCGCGCGGCCCTGCCCCAGCAGCAGCGCGAGCGGCAGCCGGCCTTCGGTGGCAGCCACGATCTTGACTTCGGGCGGCAGCTCTTCGCGCACCAGCGCCTCGACCTTCGCTCGCGCGGCGTCGTCCATCAGGTCGGTCTTGTTGAGCACCACGAGGTCGGCGGCCGAGAGCTGGTCTTCGAACAGCTCGTGCAGCGGCGACTCGTGGTCGAGGTTGGGGTCGGCGCGGCGGGCTTCGTCGACAGCCTCGGGGTTCTCGGCGAACTGGCCCGAGGCGGCGGCCGGGCCGTCGACCACCGTGACCACGGAATCCACGGTGAAGATGTTGGCGATGTCCGGCCACTGGAAGGCCTGCACCAGCGGCTTGGGCAGCGCGAGGCCTGAGGTTTCGATGATCACCGCATCGATATCGCCGCGGCGCTCGGCCAGTTGCAACATCACGGGCAGGAATTCTTCCTGCACGGTGCAGCAGACGCAGCCGTTGGCCAGCTCGTACAGCGCGCCTTCGCGCTCGTTGCCCTCGTCGTCGCAGCCGATGCCGCAGCCACGAAGAATCTCGCCGTCGATGCCGAGTTCGCCGAACTCATTGACGATCACCGCGATGCGGCGGCCTTCGGCATTGCCGAGGATGTGGCGCAGCAGCGTGGTCTTGCCGCTGCCGAGGAAGCCCGTGACGATGGTGACGGGGATCTTGGCGTTGCTTGCTTGTGTCATGGGATATGTTCTTTCAGGCGCGCAAGCGCCCGTGCCGCTCCCCGAGGCAGCACCTCGTGAGCGCGGCGATGCATTGGTTGAATCAGATGGCGCTGTACAGGCGGCGCTCGACGAAGGCCGTGCCCTGCAGACGACGCCAGGCCTTTGCGGCGGCCAACACACCCAGGTCGACCAGCGGCTCGACAAGCACGACCGTCATGTAGGCAGCGCCGAAGCTGGCGATCTGGCTCAGGTTCTCGAGCCCGGTGCCGCGTCCGTAGAGCGCCCAGAAGCCGACCCAGACCACAATGCCGCCCTGGTAGGCCACCGACAGCTTGAATGCTTGTTGGTAGCTGATGTCCACGTAGGCCAGGTTCTGGGGAATGATCCGCCGTGCCAGCGCGGCCGTTGCGAACAAGGGCACCAGCAAGGTGGTGACGTTCATGCCGAACTGCGGCACATCCTGCGGTTCGAAGAACAGGCCCTGGATGAGCAACCCGCCCGCCAGGCCAATGGCCGCAGGCGCCAGGCCGAACACCAGCAGCAGGGTCGTGCCCAGAATCAGGTGCACCTCGGACACGCCCACCGGGTGATGCGGCAACACCTCGAAGAAGCAGAACACCAGCGCAATGGCAATGGCCGAGCGCAGCGCCAGGGCGGCAAGGCCGTCCTTCACGGCCGTATCGAAGGCCACCTTGCCTGTGTAGGCGAGAGCAGCTGCCGCCGTGGCGTAGCTGAGGAAGATCTTGGATCCGTCGACGAGACCTGGTTCGATGTGCATCGAGCACCTCCTGAAATGCACCGCAGTGCGAAAGTTGATTGTTGGTTCATGGGCCTGCTTGCGCAAGCCCCTTCGATATGGCCAATGGTCGAGGCTTGCGCCGCAGCCGTCGCCAGCCGATCACGACGCCGCTGGCCGAGGCCACGGTGCCGACGATGGAAAGCAGCCACGCCACGAGGTCCCAGGCCGGCCGGTACTGGATGAGCCAGGGAAAGTCGAGGCTGTGCGCCGCATTGAAGAGCCAGCGTCGCAGCCTCGAATTGCTGTCGTTGCTGCCGGCGACCTGCCCGCTGGCCGGGTCGATGTAGATCCAGCTGTGCGCGGGATCGTCGAACTGCAGCCGCCACACGGGCACGGTGCGCTCGCGGTGGTGGCCGTACCAGTGGAAGTCTTCGCGGGTCTGCAGCGTGGCCTGGGTGATGGCGCCGGGCCGCAGGCGGGCGGCGGCGCGCAGGATGTCGCTCTTGCCGATGACGGCGGGGCTGCCGGTGGCCGCATCGACCACCCGCACGCGCGCCTTCGCGTCGCGCAGCTGCAGCAGCGGCTTGCCGTCGAACCACAGCAGCACGGCCTCGCGCGGGGCAGCCTCGCCCTCGCCTGACGGCAACACCGCTGGCGGCCAGGGGAACGGCGACTTACCGGCACCCGTGTAGCGCGCCATCGCAGCCGCGTCGCCCGGCCCGCGCTGGAACCAGCCATTGGGGTTCATCGACAGCCAGCCGCTGATGATCCACGTCAGCACGAAGAAGCCGCCGATCAGCCCCGCGATGTGGTGCCAGGCCATCCATCCGTTGTACGGCGTGACCGCGCCATTGCGGAACCTGCGCCGCAGGCGCACCCGCAGGATGCCGATGACGATGCCCGTCACGGCCGAGACGATGCATGCCGCCGACAGCCACACCACCACGTCGTGCCACAGCGGCGGATCGGCGCGCAGTGGCGTGAAGTAGATCCAGTGCGGCACGGAGCCCAGCCAGTTCCAGAAGCGCTCCGAGCGTGTGGTGTCGCGCACCACTTCGCCGTTGCGCGAAGACACGTACAGCTCCGTGCCGGCCGCGTCGCCGACTTCGATGCGGTGCAGCGGGCGCAGCGGGTTCAGGCCCTGCGGCACGGTCCACTGGTCGCGCTCCAGTGTCTCGGCCCAATGCGCACTCGCATGGCCCGAGAAGGCCCGTGCGATGGTTTCGGCCTGCGCGGCATCGACCGGGCCGGGCACATGGCCGTCGCGCGCCGAGACCGTGTGCCGGCCTCCGCTCGCATCGACGATGCGCCATACGGGCTCGGCGTTGATGCCGCCCTGCATCTCCAGCACCATGCGCCGCGGCTGCACGCGGGCCGCCTGCGGCAGCGCGTCGAGTGCAGCGGTTGGCGACACCGCCGCCTGCTCGAAACGCAGCGGCGCCAGCCCCGCAAGCCGCTCTTCGTCCGTGAGGTTGGGATATCCCACGTACATCATCACGACGCCCGAGACGAACCACATGACGAACAGCAGGCAGCCGCCAATGCCCAGCCACCGGTGCGTCCAGTAGAGCCAGTGCCGGATGATCGGCCAGGCGCGGCGCCATGCGGAAGTCATGGGAGCGCCGCTCAGAAGTTGACCAGAGCCGACAGCTCGAACGAACGCGGGCGGCCCAGCAACCACTGGTTGCCGCCGTTCGAGAACGACACCGCGTAGCGGCGGTCGGCCAGGTTGTAGGCGCGCAGCGCAAGCTTCAGCGAAGGATTCGCCTGCCAGCTCACGCCCGCATCGGCCACCGTGTAGGAGCCGATCTTGCGCGAGTTGGCCGTATCGACCTGGCGTGGTCCGACGTAGCGCACGCCGAAATCGGCCTCCCACTGCGGCAGGAAGCGCCAGTTGAGCCAGAGATTCGCGGCCTCTTCGGGCACGCCAGTGGGCGTGTTGCCCGCGCGCGAGACGAGGCGCCCGCTGACGACTTCGTTGAAGTCGTCATAGCGCGCGCGCAGCTTGGCCACGTTGGCTTCGAGCCGCAGCGTCGAGGTGAGCGCCAGGTCGAGCGTGGCCTCGATGCCTTCGGACGACTGCTTGCCGATCTGCTGGGTGATGGTCGGATCGGTCGCGTCGCGCGAGAGCAGCTTGGTCTTCTCGATGCGATAGGCCGCCACGGTCCAGGCGCCGCGGTTGTCGGCCAGCTGGCGCTTGTAGCCAACCTCGACCTGCCGGCCGGTGCTGAGCTCGAACGGCACCTGCGTGGCCGAGGTGGAGATGAGCGAGGTCAGCGGGTCGGCCGCGCGCGCCACCTGCGCATAGAACGACTGCGACACATCGGGCGCATACACCACGCCGAGGCGGCCGGTGGCGTACTCGAAGGTCTTGCCGAGGTTGTTGGCTGCGTTCTGCAGGTCGGTGCGCGCCACCTTGGCATGGTCCCAGCGCAGGCTGCCCACCACCGACCACTGCTCGTTGAAGGCCAGCTTGTCTTCGGTGAAGAAGGCGTAGGTGTCGGTCTTGGTCCGGTAGCGCGGCGTGTAGGCCACCGGCGACACGTAGTAGCCGGGATTGAAGTTGAACGGGTCGACCACCGAACGACCGCCGTAGGGCGTGTCGCTCGAATTCAGGAAGTTGATGTGATTCGCGTCGAAGCCCACCAGCACCTGGTTGGCCAGGCCGAACAGGCTGTGCTTGAAGGTCGCGTCGGTGCGGTTGCCGATCTGCTCCTGGTCGTGGCCGATTTCCAGGTAGTCGCCGCGCGTCACGCGCCGCGTGGTGGCGTTGTAGGTGTAGGTCTCGCTGTCGCGCCAGTGGCGCTTGCTCTCCAGCCGGTAGAGCTGGTTGCGCACGGTGACGGCGCTGTTGGGCGTCCACTGGGCGTCGAGCCGGGTCCACTTGTCGCGGTACTTGATTTCCGAATCGTCGACGTTGTAGTTCTGGCGCAGCGTCTGGCTGCTCAGGCGGCCGTCGATCAGCGGCACGCCGAAGTAGCGCTGCGGCGACTGCCGGCCCTCGTCGTGCGACAGCGTGAACTGCAGTTGCGGCGACACGTCGAGCCGCACGGCCGCGCCCACGGCCAGGCTCTCGGCCTGCCCGCGCTGCATGAAGCCGTCGGTCTGGCGGTGGCTGATGTCGAAGCGGTAGGAGAGCTTGTCGTTGATCGCCCCGCCGCTGCCAAAGGCCACCTGGCGGGTGGCGTCGGAGCCCATCGTGACCAGCGCCTCGTTCTGGATCGGGCCGCGCGTGGGCTTCTTGGGTACCACGTTGATGGCGCCGCCGATGGCGCCCTCGCCGTACATCACCGAGGCCGCGCCGCGCAGCACCTCGATGCGGTCGACGGACCAGGTGTCGAACGGGAAGGTGACGGTGCCCGCACCTGCGTAGAGGCGCGTGCCGTCGAAGAGCTGCATCACCGAGCCGTGGCTCGAGAAACCGCGCGCCACCATCGCGGTGCCGCCATTGCCGGGGCCGGGCGTGCCGGTGATGCCAGTGGCGCGGGTGGCGGCATCGATCACCGAGACGTCGCCGCGTGCGCGGATGGTGTCGCCCGTCAGCACCTCGATGCTGGCCGGCGTTTCCAGCGGCGTGAGGCCGAGGCGGCTGCCGGTGTGCGAGGGCTCGTCGATGGCTAGCGGGGTATGCCGTTCGGCCTCGACCTGCACCGGCTTGAGGGTCTGGCCCGCATTCGCCACTTCACCCGACGACTGCGCGAAGACCGCGGAAGGCCCGAAAACCAGCCCCAGACCCAGTGAAAGACCCGAAAGGCGCGTCCAACGCAGCGGCGCACCCGTGCGATCGCGCGCTGGCGATGCATGACCCATGTGACTTCTCCTCCGGCCTGCGTCCCCGCAGGCTCCTGACCGATAGAGGACGCGGCGGAAGAGGCGAAGGGACTGCGACGGTACGCGCGAGCGCGAAGCGGTGGCAGGCCCGGACACGCACTCCCGCAGCGTCCGAAGGCGGTTGCGAAGGCCGGTATCCGGGCTTGCGGAGCGCCGCGGCGTGCCAATCAATCAATGAATGGATGCACACCGCGGCCGAAACCCTCGCCTTCCCACGCCGAAGCGCAGTGGCTGCCCGTGCCGTCTGGGAGGCATGAGCGTGAGGGTTTCCAGATCCGCTGACCGTTGCGGGGGCAGCGCAGGAGTTGCAGCGTCAATCAATCAAGAATGAACGACGCGGCGCACCTGCTTCCCGTTTAACCCCGTGGCCATGAGATGGCGTGCGGGGCACCTTCGAACCGTGTTGCCTGGCGGGATTAATAAGAATTAACGCACCAGAACGGCGGGATTATAGGGAGAGGCCTTCCGCCGAAGGCCTCTGATCGGCCTCAGGCAGGCCTTCCGTCGGGTCCGAACAGCCGCCGCATCACGGCCACGCCCGCCACCAGCGCGTTCGAATAGGTGGCATAGGGATCGTGGGCGGCCTCCAGCGGCACATAGACGTGGGAGGTCTCGCCAGGCGTGTCGTCGACCGCCTCCATCAGCACCCAATAGAACTCGCCCGCCTCCAGTTCATGGACGGTGAGCGCGATGTTTCTCGATGAGGGCATGGAGGTAAGAGTGGCTGACAAGGTTGTCGGTTCTTTTTTGAATGGGCGGGGTACGCACGCGGTTGACAGTGCTTTCGGGTTTCTCCTACAGAGCCCGGTGCCGGTGCGACCTAATGTTGTAGTCAGGGACCTTTCAGAAGCCTTTCCAAGAACAGGAGGCAGCATGAAGCATTTCACTCTTGAACCGGGCATGCGATCGAGCATCGGCGGGGCCTTTTATCCGACCGGCTACTCGATGGTGATGTTTCCGAGTGCGGAAGACGCCGACCGCATCGGCCACCGCCTGATCGAAAAAGGCATGAGTGGCGACGAGGTCTATCTGCTGCCCGCGCAAACGGTGCTGGCCGAAATCGCCCCGACCGCGAAGACATCCGACAACCCCCTGCCCTCCGCCGGCACCGACGCCGCGACGGTACGCGCCTATACCGAGTTGGCGCGCGACGGCCACACGGGCCTGCTGGTGAGGACAAGAGACGGCGCTGCCGCCGAACGCCTGATGGAACTGGTGCGCACCGTGCCCTATTCCATCGCCCAGCGCTACCGCACGCTGGTCATCGAAGACCTCTGAGAAGAAGAGGAAAGCGGGCGTCGTCAAGCCGGCACGGCCATCGACACGGCGCGCTGGACTACATCACGGGCCATGGCCTGGGCGAGTTCGTGCTCGCCGAGGAACACGGTGGCAGAGGTTTCCTGCGTGAGCAGCCGGGCCTCCTGCTCGTTGTGGCTGCGGATCACGGTCTGGATGGTGGGGTTGAGCGTGCGCGCCGTCTCCATCATCTGGCGCACGTTCATGGCGTCGGGCGTGGCCACCACCAGCACGCGGGCGCGCGCGATGTGCGCCTGGATCAGCACCGCCGGGTCGGCCGCGTCGCCCCACACGGCCGGCGTGCCGGCCTCGCGCAGCTTTTCGACAAGCTCGCGGTTCTGCTCGGCCACCACGTAGGGAATGTCGTGCGCGTCGAGTTCGGCCGCAATGCGGCGCCCCACGCGGCCGTAGCCCACCAGCACCACTTGCCGCGAGAGGTACTTGGCCTCGGTGGTCATGGGCAGTTCGGCCAGCGGGTCGTCGCGCGATTCGAGCCCGCGCGCGAAGGACGAACGGGCATGGAGCCACTTCTGCATCGGCCCTATCAGGCTGAACCACAACGGGTTGGTGGCAATGGAAATCAGCGCACCCGCCAGCACCAGGCTCTGGCCCTCCACCGGCAGCAGGCCCAGCGACACGCCCAGCCCGGCCAGGATGAACGAGAACTCGCCGATCTGCGCCAGGCTGGCGCTCACCGTGAGCGCCGTGCCCAGCGGGTAGCGGAACACCAGCACCAGCGCGCAGGCCGCAAGCGACTTGCCCAGCACGATGACCAGCACCACCGCCAACACCTGCAGCGGCCGCTCGATCAGCACCGACGGGTCGAACAGCATGCCGACCGACACGAAGAACAGCACCGCGAAGGCGTCGCGCAACGGCAGCGACTCTTGCGCGGCGCGGTGGGCGAACTGCGACTCGCGCATCACCATGCCGGCGAAGAAGGCGCCCAGCGCAAACGACACGCCGAACAGCGCCGCCGAGGCAAAAGCGATGCTCACGGCCGCGGCCACCACGCACAGCGTGAACAGCTCGCGCGAGCCGGTCCGCGTGACCTGCCAGAGGATCCACGGGAACACGCGCCGCCCCACCACCAGCATCAACGCCACGAAGCCGCCGACCTGCAGCAGCGTGAGGCCTAGCGTCTGCCACAGCGGATCGGCCGGCCCGGCCTGCTGCGCACCCTGCCCGCCCAGCGTGCCCGCCAGCGGCGGCAACAGCACGAGCACCAGCACCATCGCCAGGTCTTCGACCACGAGCCAGCCGACGGCGATGCGGCCCGTAAATGAATCGAGGATGCCCAGGCTTTCGAGCGCGCGCAGCAGCACGACCGTGCTCGCCACCGACAGCGCGAGCCCGAACACCAGTGCCGCGCCTGGGCTCCAGCCCCACCAAAGGGCCAGCCCACCGCCGAGCAGCGTGGCCACGCCGATCTGCGCGATCGCGCCGGGCAGTGCGATCTTGCGTACGGCAAGCAGGTCGTCGAGGGAAAAATGGAGGCCCACGCCGAACATCAGCAGCATGACGCCGATTTCGGCAAGCTGGGCGGCGATTTCCGCGTCGGCCACGAAGCCCGGTGTGAACGGGCCAATGATCACGCCCGCCAACAGGTAGCCGACCAGCGCGGGCAGCCGCAGCTTGGCTGCCAGGAATCCGAACACCAGCGCCAGCCCCAAGCCGGCGGCAATCGTGTTGATGAGGGAAACGCTGTGGGGCATCGCTCCATTTTGCAGGAACGATGTCTGCCCTTTTATTTCACACGGCCATATCGTCTGGGGCGCTCTTGTTCGGGATGCGTGCGAATGACACCGGGTGCTCCCCTCCGCGAATGTCCCCCGCCTTCGGCTCCTCCTTTATTTCGCTGCGGGGAGCACCCGGTGCCATTCGCACATTGACGCGGCTGTAGTGCCGGCCGATCAACCGCTGCGTCCATCGATCATGTCGATGGTGTGCTCTGCGCAGCGAAATAAAGGAGGAGGCCGAAGGCCGGGGGACATTCGCGGAGCAGAGCACGCCGTCGGCGTGATCGCGCCCCGAACCATGCCCTTCGTCCTAGCCAACCATCTTGCTGGTACGAGCGGCATCCAACGTCTCAGGCTCTTGCGCCTCTACCCAAGTCTCGTTGTTGAGCCCCGCCTGCAGCCGCGTTTCGTCGAGCTCGTTGGTCCACTTGGCGACCACGATGGTGGCTACGCCGTTGCCGATCAGGTTGGTGAGCGCGCGAGCCTCCGACATGAAGCGGTCGATGCCCAGGATGAGCGCGAGCCCCGCCACCGGCACGTGGCCCACCGCCGACAGCGTGGCCGCCAGCACGATGAAGCCGCTGCCGGTAACGCCCGCAGCGCCCTTCGAAGTGAGCAGCAGCACGGCCAGCAGCGTGATCTCCTGCGTGAGCGTCATCGGCGTGTTGGTCGCCTGCGCGATGAACACCGCCGCCATCGTCAGGTAGATCGAGGTGCCGTCGAGGTTGAACGAATAGCCCGTGGGAATCACGAGGCCGACGCAGGTCTTGTTCGCGCCCAGGTTCTCCATCTTCTCCATCATGCGCGGCAGCACCGATTCGCTCGACGAGGTGCCCAGCACGATCAGCAGTTCTTCCTTGATGTACTTGATGAACTTCCAGATGCTGAAGCCGTGGAACCTTGCAATGAGCCCCAGCACCACGAAGATGAACAGCAGGCAGGTCAGGTAGAACGTGCCCATCAGCTTGCCGAGCGAGAACAGGCTGCCCAGGCCGTACTTGCCGATGGTGAATGCCATCGCGCCGAAGGCACCGATGGGTGCCAGCTTCATGATGTAGTTGACGATGCCGAAGAGCACGTGCGAGCCCTTCTCGATCACGTCGAACACCAGCGTGCCGCGGCCGCCGAAGCGGTGCAGCGCAAAGCCGAACAGCACAGCGATCAGCAGCACCTGCAGGATCTCGCCCTTGGCGAACGCGTCGACGAGCGTGTTGGGGATGATGTTCAGGATGAAGTCGACCGTGCCGGTCATCTTGCCGGGGCCGGTGTAGGAGGCGATCGACTTGGTGTCGAGAGTGGCCGGGTCGACGTTCATGCCCGCACCGGGCTTGAGCACGTTGACCAGCACCAGCCCGACGATGAGCGCGATGCTGCTGACGACCTCGAAGTACAGCAGCGCCAGGCCGCCGGTCTTGCCGACCTTCTTCATGTCTTCCATGCCGGCGATGCCCACCACCACCGTGCAGAAGATGATCGGCGCGATGATCATCTTGATCAGCTTGATGAAGCCGTCGCCCAGCGGCTTCATCGCCTCGCCGGCCGCGGGATAGAAGTGGCCGAGCAGCACGCCGATGATCACCGCGGTGATCACCTGCACGTAGAGCGAACGGTAGAGCGGGAGCTTTCTGGCGGGTGTGCTTGTTGTGTTTTCCATTTTTGCCTCCGGAGGGTTGGACACTGTAGGACGCGTGTTGGCGGCTTTCTATCCGTGGAACCCGCATCGATCAAATGAAAAAACCCGCCGAAGCGGGTTTTGTCGATCAGGTGCAGGTCAGCATGCTTAATGCATGTGCAGGCCGCCGTTGACCGAGAAGTCGGCCCCGGTGCTGTAGCCGCCTTCGTCGGTGGCGAGCCACGCGATGATCGAGGCGATTTCACTCGGCTCGCCCAGGCGCTTGACCGGGATGGTGGCCACGATCTTGTCGAGCACTTCCTGGCGGATGGCCTTGACCATGTCGGTGCCGATGTAGCCCGGGCTCACGGTGTTGACCGTCACGCCCTTGTTGGCCAGCTCCTGCGCCAGCGCCATGGTGAAGCCGTGCATGCCGGCCTTGGCCGCCGAGTAGTTGGTCTGGCCCGCCTGGCCCTTGGCGCCATTGACCGAGCTGATGTTGATGATGCGGCCCCAGCCCTTTTCGACCATGTCGCCCACCACCTGCTTGGTGACGTTGAACATGCTGTTGAGGTTGGTCTCGATCACTGCGCTCCAGTCTTCGGGCGTCATCTTCAGGAACATGCGGTCCCGCGTGATGCCGGCGTTGTTGACCAGCACATCGATGGCGCCATGCGCTGCCTTGGCGGCAGAGAAGGCCTCGACAGTGGATTGCCAGTCGCCGACATTGCCGACCGACGCGTGGAACTCGAAGCCTTCGGCTTTCTGTTCGGCCAGCCACTTGGCGTAGTCGCGCGTGGGGCCGCAACCGGCGATCACGGTGAACCCGTCCTTGTGCAGACGCTGGCAGATGGCTGTTCCGATGCCACCCATGCCCCCGGTGACATATGCAACTTTCTTGCTCATAAGATTTCCTTTGTGTACGTAGCAAAAGCCTGAACGGCCGCCTTCACTCTAGCGAGTTTCAAGCCTGCGTCCTCTGAGGAAAACACTGAGCCAAGCTTGCAACCAGCTGTCACGAAGAGCGGCCTTCGTGCCCAGCCTCTATCCTCGCACTGTCTGTTCTTGTGCAAGCCCGTGCAAGCGGCAACACCCAAGGAGTTCGAAAGTATGAATTTCGGGATCATCGTCTTCCCCGACGTCGAGGAACTCGACTTCGTCGGCCCTTGGGAAATGCTCACCATGTGGAGCAAGCTGGCCGCCGGTCCCGAGCACTGCCTGATCGTGGCCGAAAAGCGCGAACCGGTGGTCTGCGCCAAGGGCCTGTCCATCAACCCGCACGTGTCCTTTGCCGATTGCCCGCCTCTCGACTGCCTGCTCGTGCCCGGCGGCATGGGCACGCGCCGCGAGGTCGACAACCCCGCCATGACGCGCTTCCTGGCCGACCAGGCACCGGGCTGCCAGACGCTGATGTCGGTGTGCACCGGCGCTTTCGTGCTGCACGCGGCCGGGCTGCTCTCGGGCAAGACCGCGACCACGCACTGGGGATCGCTGGACCGCCTGCGCGCGCTGGGCGACGTGAAGGTGGTCGAGCAGCGCTTCGTGCGTGACGGCAATGTCTGGACGTCGGCGGGGGTATCGGCCGGTACCGACCTCATGCTGGCCTTCATCGCCCACACCGCGGGCGAGGAAGCCGCGGCCCGGGTGCAACTGCAGGCCGAGTACTACCCGGCGGACACGATCTACGGAGACACGGCGAGCCATGAGCGCGCGCCGGCGTACGTGAAACGGCCCGGCTCCCGTTTCCAGGCGCCATGACCGCACCCTCGCTTCCCGAACCGCTACCGGTGCTCGCCGCGCGTATCGGCGAAACGCTGCGCGCACGGGGCCAGACGGTCTCGGTCGTCGAGTCTTCCGCAGGCGGCCTCGTGTCGGCTGCGCTGCTCGCCATTCCGGGCGCGTCGGCCTACTTCCGCGGCGGCGCCGTCGTCTATTCGCGGCGCGCTGGCCGGGCGCTGCTGGGCCTGACCGCGGAAGACATGACCGGCATGCGCGGCGAAACCGAGCCCTACGCCCTGCTCGTCGCCGGCCGGATGCGCGACACCCACCACACCACCTGGGGCATCGCCGAAAGCGGCGCGGCCGGCCCGTCAGGCAGCCCGTACGGCGATGCCCCGGGGCACGTGTGCATCGCCGTGGTCGGCGCGGTGACGGTGAGCCGCACCATCGAGACCGGCGACAGCGACCGGCCGGCGAACATGGATGTGTTCGCGCGGCACCTGCTCGCGCTGTTCGACGAGACGCTGCGGGGGCAGCCGGAGCCGCCGCCCGCCTGAACAATCAATCCGCCTGGACACCCGCGGCGCGGATCACCTTGCCCCACTTCGCAACCTCTGCCGCGAGGTGCGTACGCAGGCTTTCCGGCGTCTGCTTGTCCAGCGGCACGATTTCCGAGCTGAGTTCGGCAAGCCGGTGCTTGACCATGTCGTCCTGCAGCGCGGCGCGCAAGGCGACGTTGAGCTTCTCGATCACGGCGGGCGGCGTGCCCTTGGGCGCATACATGCCGTGCCACACCCGCACGTCGAAGCCCTTGAGGCCCTGCTCGTCCAGCGTCGGGATGCTGGGCATGCTCGACAGGCGCTGCGGCGTGGTCACTCCGAACACCTTCACGCGGTTGCCGTCCTTGATGACCGGCGCGGTCTGCGTGGTCTGGTCGCACAGCAAATCAACCTGCCCGCCCATGAGATCGTTGAGCGCCGGGCCGGCGCCCTTGTACGGCACCGTCGTCAGCTGCACGCCGATCTGGTTCATGAACAGCAGGCCGCACAGCTGCGACACCGCGCCCACGCCCGCATTGGCCAGCGTGACCTTGTCCTTGTTGGCCTTCACGTAGGCCAGCAGTTCCTGGTAGTTGTTGGCCGGGAAGTCCTTGCGCGACAGCAGCGTCATCGGCACGTCCAGCACCTGGCCGATGTACTCGAAGTCTTTCAGCGGGTCGTAGTTGAGCTTCTTGTAGAGCGCGGGCGCGGTGGCCATGCCCATGTGGTGGATGAGGATGGTGTAGCCGTTCGGCGCCGCCCTGGCCACCCGCGTGGGTGCGATGGTGCCGCCCGCGCCCACGGTGTTCTCGACGATCACGGTCTGGCCCAGCGACTTGCCCATGGGAATGGCCAGCATGCGCGCCACCACGTCGGTCGGGCCGCCGGCGGAGTACGGCACGACCATGGTGATGGGCTTGTCGGGCCACGCGGCTTGCGCGATGGCGGGCGACTGCAGGGCGAACAGGCAGGCGCCGGCCGAGGCCGCGAGCAGGGTCTTGAATTTCCAGGTCTTCGTTTTCGTCGTCTTTGTTGCTGTCACTTCTTTGTCTCCTATGGTTATGGGTGTTCTGTCAGGGCGCCGGCTGGTCTTCGAGCGCCAGCAGGCGTTCGGCCAGGCGCACCACGGGCGCGTCGACCATCCGCCCGTCGAGGCTGACCACGCCGCCGCCCGACGCTCGAATGGCGTCGACCACGCGACGGGCCCACGCCAGTTCGTCGGCGCTGGGGCCGAGCGCGGCATGCACCGGCGAAACCTGATCGGGGTGAATGCACAGCTTGGCGCCGAAGCCGCCGCGCCGGGCGCGTGCGGTGTCGGTGGCCAGCCGCTGGGCGTCGCGCCAGTCTGGCGTCACGCCGTCGATGGGCGCGGGCAGGTTGGCGCGGCGCGAGGCCAGCAGCAATGCGAGTCGCACCGGCACGAGTTCGGCTTCGTCCGCGTCGCAGGCCAGACCGATATCGGCCTGGAAATCGAGATTGCCGAACGCGAGCCGCAGCACCTGCGGGCCGGCCGCGATTTCATCGACTGCCGCCAGGCCCGCGGCCGATTCGATCAGCGGCACCAGCACGCCCCGTGGACCGACGGCCCCGGCCAGCCGGGACAGATCGGCCGCACGCTCCGCCTTGGGTAGCACGACGCCCGCAATCAGGCCTTGCGCTACCAGCGCGCCGACCTGCGCGCAGTCATCGTCATGCCATGGCGTGCCGGCGGCATTGACGCGGACCAGCAGGCGTTGCCGGTCGGTGACGGGCAACGCGGCGAACGAGGTGGCGAGCGCCTCGCGCGCCGCCGCCTTGCGTTCGGGCGCCACCGCATCCTCCAGATCGACGATCACGCCGCCCGCCCCGGTGGCCAGCGCGCGCGCATGGCGCTCGGGCCGGTCGGCAGGCACGAAGAGAAAGGCGCGTGCCAGGGCGAGCGCGCTCACACCGCCCTCGCCTCGCGCAGCGCCGCAATGTCCGCCTCGCTGCGCCCGAGGCCGCGCAGGATCGCCTCGGTGTGCTCACCGACCGCCGGAATCGGGTCCATGCGGTAGTCGAACGCACTCTGCCGACCAGCCGGCAGCAAGGCCGGAATGTCGCCCGCCGGCGAACCCACCTGCCGCCAGCGCTCGCGCGCCTGCAACTGTGGATGCGCCCACAGGCCGGCCATGTCGTTCATTCGGGCGTTGGCGATCTGCGCCGTGTCGAGCCGCTCCAGCACCTGTGCCGTGCTCAGCGCGCCGAAGGTCTCGACGATGATCGCGCGCAGGGCCTCGCGGTTTTCATTGCGCCGTGCGTTGCTGTCGAAGCGGGCATCGGTTGCGAGCCCTGCCTGCAGCAGCACCTTCTCGCAGAAGGTGCGCCACTCGCGCTCGTTCTGCAGGCCCAGCATCACGGTGCCGCCATCGCCGGCGGGGAACGGCCCGTAGGGATAGATGGTCGCGTGCGAAGCGGCGCTGCGCGGCGGCGGCGGCGCGCCTTCGTAGGCGTAGTACATCGGGTAACCCATCCACTCCGCGAGCGATTCGAGCATCGACACATCGATGTGCGAGCCCTTGCCGGTCTTGCCGCGCTGGAGCAGCGCCGCGAGGATGCCGGTGTATGCGTACATGCCCGCCGCAATGTCTGCGATGGAATTGCCGGACTTGCACGGATCGTCCGGCGTGCCCGTGACCGACAGAAAGCCCGCCTCGCTCTGGATCAGCAGGTCGTAGGCCTTCTTGTCGCGGTACGGCCCGTCTTCGCCGTAGCCCGAGATATCGCAGACGATGAGCCGCGGGTGCTTCGCCTGCAGCACCTGCGCACCGAGCCCCATGCGCGCGGCGGCGCCGGGCGCGAGGTTCTGCACCAGCACGTCGGCATCGGCCACCAGCTCCTGCAGCACGGCGAGCGCGGCGGGTTGCTTCAGGTCCAGCGTGAGGCTTTCCTTCGAGCGGTTCACCCACACGAAGTGCGAGGCCTCGCCGTGCACCCGGGCGTCGTAGGCCCGCGCGAAGTCGCCCACCTCGGGGCGCTCCACCTTGATGACGCGCGCGCCGAGGTCGGCCAGCTGGCGGGTGCAGAACGGCGCGGCAATCGCGTGCTCGAG
Organism: Variovorax sp. YR266; assembly: GCF_900107295.1. NCBI lineage: Bacteria > Pseudomonadati > Pseudomonadota > Betaproteobacteria > Burkholderiales > Comamonadaceae > Variovorax > Variovorax sp. YR266. The sequence goes on along the minus strand of NZ_FNPM01000006.1, from coordinate 99,365 downwards.
CGAGATGACGGTGATGCCGTCCAGGGGTCTTGTCATGTGTCGGTTCTCCCCTCAGGCCAGCACGGCCGTGGCCTGCATCGTGAGCCAGCCGTCGGCGTCTTCGCCCCAAAGGCTGAATGTCTTTCCGTCGGCACCGGGCTTGCCGTGCACGCGGAACGGCGCGATGTCGAAAGTCGGGCGCACCGCGCGGAACTCGAAGCGCGCGAGCTGCGCGCCCGGCACGTTGCGGCGCAGCAGGTCGACCAGCAGCGTCGCTATCAGCGGGCCGTGCACGATCAGGCCCGGATAGCCCTCGACCTGCGTCACGTAGCGGCGGTCGTAGTGGATGCGGTGACCGTTGAAGGTGAGCGCCGAATAGCGGAACAGCAGCACGTCGTCGGGCACGATGTCGCGGCTGAAGGCGGCGTCCTTCGGCGCGGGCGTGGGTGGCGGGCCCGCTTCACCTGGCTGCGCGGCGGCGCGGTAGACGATGTCGTGCTCCTCGGTCAGCGCAAGGCCGCGCTCGTTGCGCACCTCGTGGCGCACGAGCACGAAGACCAGTTCGCCGGTGCGGCCCGCCTTGTGCGTGACCGATGCGATGGTCGAGGTGCGCTCGATCCTGTCGCCGACCTGCAGCGGGTTGCCGGGCTCCCAGGCAAGCCGCCCCCCGGCCCACATGCGACGCGGCAACGGCACGGGCGGCAGGAAGCCGCCGCGCTTCGCATGGCCGTCTTCGCCGATTTCGGACTGGCGGTGGTGCGGCAGGAAGTAGAGCCAATGCCACAGCTCGGGCAGGCACGTGCCGGCTTCGGGCGGAGCATCGTCACGATCGAGCGTGGCGGAGAGAGCGCGCACGGGCGCGGCGGTGATGTCGTCGGCCAGCGTCTCGCTGCGGCCTTGCCAGGCTTGCAGCTTCGCCAGTGCTTCGCTGTCGATCACGGAGGGTGTCGTGGGAGTTTCGTTGGGCATGTCTTGCTTCATTCAATCGACTGCGGCACCGGAGGCCTTGACGATGCGCGCCCACTTGGCGAGGTCGTCCTGCAGCAGTTTCGAAAATTGATCGGGTGTGGTGGGCGCTGCAATTTCGACGCCCTGCTGGTCGAGCTTGTCGCGCAGGTCCTTCGAGGCCAGCGCCTTGCGCGTGGCGTCCTGCAATGTCGCCAGCACATCGGCCGGCACGCCCGCCGGAGCGAACAGGCCGATCCACAGCGTGCCGTTGTAGCCGGGCACCGCCTCGGCGATGGTGGGCACGTCGGGCAGCACGGCCGAGCGCTTGTCGCCGCTCACGGCCAGCGCGCGCAACTTGCCGGCCTTGATGTGCGAAAGAGCCGAAGGCAGGCTCGCGAACACGATCGGCAATTGCCCACCCAGCACGTCGTTGAGCGCTGGTGCGACACCCTTGTACGGCACGTGCTGCAGCGAGATGCCCGCCATGCTGTTGAGCATTTCGCCCAGCAGATGGTTGAGCGTGCCGTTGCCGGCCGAGGCGTACTGGTAGTTGGCGCCCTTCTGCCGCGCGAGCTTCAGGAACTCGGCGAAGTTCTTCGCCGGGAACGTGGGGTTGACCAGCAGCACATTGGGCACCGCGCCGATGAGGCCGACGGGCTTGAAGTCTTTCACCGGGTCGAAGCCCGGGTTCTTGTACAGCGCCGGGTTGATGGCCTGGCTGCTGCTGATGGTCATGAGCAGCGTGTACCCGTCCTTCGGCCCCTTGGCCACCAGCTGCGTGCCGATGTTGCCGCCAGCGCCGGGCCGGTTGTCGACCACCACGCTGGCGTTGTTCATTACTTCGCCGAGCTTCTGGCCCACGAGGCGCCCGACGATGTCGTTGGTGCCGCCTGCTGCCTGCGGCACCACCAGCGTGACGGGGCGCGACGGGTAGGCCTCGGCGCGTGCTGGGCCGGCCTGGACCAATGCCGCGGCGGCGGCTGCGAACGCCAGCAATGCGAAGGCGCGAAATCTCATGTGTTGTGTCTCCATGGCCGCATGGTCGTTCGCCCTCCCCCTGCGCGCAATCTGCGATTTCGGAACCCAGCCTTCTGGAATTCCGAAGGCTTGGGGCCTGGGAGGGTCTAGCATCGCTCGATGCTTTTCGACCTCACCGACCTGCGGCTGTTCGTGGCCACGGCCGAACTCGGCAACCTCACGCGGGCCGCCGAGCGCCAGCACCTGTCGCTGGCCGCCGCGAGCGCGCGCATCAAGGCGCTGGAAACGCAGGCCGGCCTGCAGCTGCTGCAGCGCGAAGCCCGCGGCGTACGGCTGCTGCCTCCGGGAGAAGCCTTCCTGCACCACGCCCGCCTCGTGCTGCATCAAACGGAGCAACTGCGCGACGATTTGCTCGAATACGGCGGCGGCCTGCGCGGCCACCTGCGCGTGTTCGCCAACACCACAGCGGTGACCGACTTCCTGCCCGAGATCCTGCCGGGCTTCCTGGCGCACAACCCGCGCATCAACGTCGACCTTCAGGAAAAACCGAATGCTCAGATCCCGCGCGGCGTGCTCGACGGCCGCGCCGACATCGGCATCGTCGCCGGCCGCGTCGACACGCTGGGGCTGGAGGCCATCCACTTCAGCACCGACCGGCTGGTGCTCGTCACCTCGCGCAAGCACCGCTTCGCCAAGCGCCGGAAGATTTCATTCGCCGAGACGCTCGATGAAGACGCCATCGGCATGCAGCAGGGCAGCACGCTGCAGACCTTCCTGGCGCAGATCACCGACAACCTCGGCAAGCGGCAGAAGCTGCGCATCCAGCTCGGCAGCTTCGACGCCATGTGCCGGATGATCGGCAGCGGCGTGGGCATCGGCGTGGTGCCGGAATCGGCTGCGCGGCGCAACCAGGAAAGCATGCAGCTCGCGCTGATCGACCTCAGCGATGCGTGGTGCGTGCGGGAGCGGTATCTGCTGGTGCGAGACCGGGCGGCACTGCCGATTTATGCGCAGGCGCTCGTCGAAACCTTGTGCCGGCACTACGCCGGGCAACTGGCCGAAGAGAACTGAGCGCGGTGCCCAAAAACATCGACTTGCATGCGTTTGCTGAACAAGTCGATCCAGTCCCCATTTTCCGTGGACAACTTTGGGGGTAACTCATGAGGAGCCTTGTAAAACAGATTTAAGTCATTGTTTTACAAGGGTATTCCTTAGTTTGCTCAAAATTTGAGCGGTGAACAACCTTGGCGGGCAAAACAGCCCACATGAGCCCGAAAGCAGCTGCGAAGAGAACTTTTTCGCGATTTCCGGCGGGCAGAAAACGTCATTGAATCAGCAACTTGCACGCGATTGCGAAAAGTCTGATGTCGTCCCCATTTTCTGTGCACAACTTTGGGGGTAACTCATGCGGAGCCTTGTAAAAGGCATGCAAGCTGTTGTTTTATAAAGGGATTAATCACTTTGCCCAAAAAAACAGCGGTGAACAAGCTGCGCCGCCCAGCCCGCCGCGGGCGTGCAGCTCAGTACGGCGGCGCCTTGCGCGCCCGCTGCGCCCGCGCGGCCTCGGTCCACCACGCCAGGTCGTCCGCGAACCGGCCGAACGAGCGCTCCAGCGATTCGCCCGCAGGCCCCGTCGGCTTGCCTGCTGCATCCAGCGTCTGCGAGATCGGCCCGACCGCGAGCGTGCTCGACACCACGACCATGCCCATCTCCGACAGGATCGAATGCCACACCGTGCCCGAGCGCACGCCGGAGAAGCGCCCTGCCGAATAGCTCGCGACTGCCGCGGGCCGCCAGAACCACTCTTCGAGGAAGTGGTCGGTCAGGTTCTTCAAGCCGGGTTGCGGGCCCCAGTTGTATTCGCCGGTGACGAAGACGAAGGCGTCTGCCGTGCGGATCTTTTCGGCCAGGGCTTCCATGGCCGCGGGCGCGGTGCCCTTCGGGTATTCCTTGTACATGCGGTCGAGCATGGGCAGGTCGACAGCCTTCGCGTCGATCAGCTCCGCATCGTCGCCACGTGCGCGAAGCCCGGCGACGATGTAATCCGCCAGGCGCACGCCCATGCGATCGGAGCGGTACGAGCCGTAGAAGACCAGGATCTTGTCGCTCATCGTTGTTGCTCCTGCGCTCAGGTTGGCGTTTCGAGCTTGTCCTGGGTGCGGGTCTCGAAGTCGCTGGCGTCGTGGCGCTCGTGCAGCTGGCTGCTCGGCTGGCCCCATGCGCGATTGACCATGCGGCCGCGCTGCACCGCTGGACGCTTCGCGATTTCATCGGCCCAGCGCAGCACGTTCTTGTACTCGCTCACCTGGAGGAACTCGCCCGATTCGTAGAGCTGCCCCTTGGCGAGCGCACCGTACCAGGGCCAGACAGCCATGTCGGCGATGGTGTAGTCGTTGCCCGCGAGGTAGCGGCTCTCGGCCAGCCGGCGGTCGAGCACGTCGAGCTGGCGCTTCGTCTCCATGGCGAAGCGGTCGATCGCGTATTCGATCTTCGTGGGCGCGTAGGCATAGAAGTGGCCGAAGCCGCCGCCCAGGTACGGCGCGCTGCCCATCTGCCAGAACAGCCACGACAGGCATTCGGCGCGGGCCGCGCGCTCGGTCGGCAGGAAGGCGCCGCCGAACTTCTCGGCCAGGTGCTGCAGGATCGCGCCCGACTCGAACACGCGAATGGGCGTGTCGCCACTGCGGTCCATCAGCGCGGGGATCTTGGAGTTCGGGTTCACCGCCACGAAGCCGCTGCCGAACTGGTCACCATCGCTGATGCGGATCAGCCAGGCGTCGTATTCAGCGCCGGTATGGCCCAGCGCCAGCAGTTCTTCCAGCATCACCGTGACCTTCACGCCGTTGGGCGTGGCCAGCGAATAGAGTTGCAGCGGATGCTTCCCCACCGGCAAGTCCTTCTCATGCGTGGCACCCGCGATCGGGCGATTGATGTTCGCGAAGCGGCCGCCGCTTTCCTTGTTCCAGGACCAGACGGTGGGCGGCGTGTAGGCTGTCGTGCCATTCATGCGATGAGTTCCAGGAGTTGGACGGACGATGATCATTCTCTACGACTGCGCTACCGCACCCAGCCCGCGGCGCGCGCGCATCCTGCTTGCCGAGAAGGGCATTGCCCATGAGACCGTGCAGGTAGACCTCGCCCGTGGTGAGCAAATGGGCGATGCCTACCGCGCGATCAACCCGCAATGCACCGTGCCGGCACTACGCACCGATGACGATGACGGTCTGCTGCTGACCGACAACGCCGCCATCGCTGCCTGGCTGGAGGCCCGCTACCCGCAGCCGCCGCTGATGGGCAGCACGCCACAGGAAAAGGCCGAGATCGCCAGCTGGAACTGGCGCATCGAATTCGAAGGCCTGCTGGCCATTGCCGAAACACTGCGCAACGGCTCGCCAGCCATGGCCGACCGGGCGCTGCCAGGGCCGGTGAACTACGCCCAGATTCCCGAGCTCGCGCAGCGCGGGCTGGCGCGCGTGCATCAGTTCTTCGAGACCCTGAATGAGCGGCTGGCCGGTCGCGACTTCATCGCCACCGACCAGTTCAGCATTGCCGACATCACCGCCGTGGTGGCGGTGGACTTTGCCCGCGTGGTGCGGGTCAAGCCCGGGGAACAGCACCCCGAGTTGCTGCGCTGGCGCGCGGCGATGGCGCAGCGGCCGTCGATGTCGCGCTGAGCGACGGGCCGTGGGCCCGTCGGCAGAGAAGGTGTGAAGAAACCGTCGCGAGCGCCCCGAGGTCGCGTCGAGGGCCGGAGCCGTACCCAGGTACGGTGAGGACCGCAGATGCGAGATCGGGGTGCGCAGCAGGTTTATTCGCGCCTTCTCAGCGCTCGATGGTCAGCGCAACGCCCATGCCGCCGCCGATGCACAGCGAGGCAATGCCCTTCTTGGCGTTCTGGCGCTGCATTTCGTGCAGCAGCGTCACCAGGATGCGGCAGCCCGACGCGCCGATGGGGTGGCCGATGGCGATGGCGCCGCCGTTGACGTTCACCTTGTTCACGTCCCAGCCCATTTCGCGATTCACGGCGCAGGCCTGTGCTGCGAAGGCTTCGTTGATCTCGAGCAGGTCGAGGTCGGCGGCCTTCCAGCCGGCGCGCTGCAGCGCCTTGGTCGATGCGGGCACCGGGCCCATGCCCATGATGGCGGGGTCGAGGCCGGCGGTGGCGTAGCTGGCGATGCGGCCGAGCGGCTTCAGGCCGAGGGCGGCGGCCTTCTTGGCCGTCATCACCATCACGGCTGCTGCGCCGTCGTTCAGGCCCGAGGCATTGCCCGCCGTCACGCCGCCGGCCTTGTCGAAGGCGGGGCGCAGCCCGGCCAGGCCTTCGGCGCTGGTCTTGCGGTTGATGAACTCGTCCTGGTTGAAGACGATGGGGTCGCCCTTCTTCTGCGGAATGCTCACGCCGACGATTTCGTCCTTGAACTTGCCGGCGTCCTGAGCGGCGGCGGCCTTGGTCTGGCTGCCGAGTGCCAGTTCGTCTTGTGCGGCACGGTCGATGCCGAACTTCTTGGCCACGTTCTCGGCGGTGATGCCCATGTGGTACTGGTTGTAGACGTCCCACAGGCCGTCCACGATCATGGTGTCGACCAGCTTCCAGTCGCCCATGCGCTGGCCGTTGCGCGAGTTGGGCAGCACATGCGGCGCGGCGCTCATGTTTTCCTGGCCACCGGCAATGACGATTTCGCTGTCGCCCGTGGCCACGGCCTGCGCCGCCAGCATCACTGCCTTCAGGCCCGAGCCGCACACGGCGTTGATGGTGAGCGCCGGGGTTTCCTTGGCGCCGCCGCTCTTGAGCCATGCCTGGCGCGCGGGGTTCTGGCCCGCGCCGGCCGCGAGCACCTGGCCCATGATGGCCTCGCCGACCTGCTCGGCCGTGAGGTTGGCGCGTGCAATCACTTCCTTGATCACGATCGCACCCAGCTCCGTGGCCGAGATGCCGGCGAGCGAGCCGCCGAACTTGCCGACCGCCGTGCGTGCTGCCGAAACGATGACGATGTCTTCCATGAGGTTCTCCGTTGAAGTGATTTGAAATCGAGGTGTAGCGAAGCGAAGGTCAGGCGCGAGCCTTGACGTAGCGTCCCGGCGCCGGTTCGATGGCTTTGTAAGCCTTGCCGTTGCCGTACGCCTTGGGCGCGGGGACCTGTTTGCCCGCGTGCCCCTTGAGCCATTGTGCCCAGTCGGTCCACCAGCTGCCGGGATGCTCCTGCGCGCCGGAGAGCCATTCGGCCTGCGTCTTCGGGAACTTGCCGTCGTCGCGGATCCAGTGGCTGCGCTTGTTCTTGACCGGCGGGTTGATCACGCCGGCGATGTGGCCCGACGCGCCCATGACGAAGCGCTTCTTGCCCGGCAGCAGTTGCGTGGAGGCATACGCGCCGCCAATGGGCACGATGTGGTCCTCGCGCGAGCCGTAGATGTAGGCCGGAATGTCGATGCTGCCGAGGTCCACCTTCTCGCCGCATACAGTGAGTGCATTCGGCTTGGCGAGCTTGTTCTCGTGGTACGTGTTGCGCAGGTACCAGGCGTAGAACGGACCCGGCAGGTTGGTGGCGTCGCTGTTCCAGTACAGCAGGTCGAAGGGCGGCGGGGTCTCGCCCTTGAGGTAGTTGCCGACCACGTAGTTCCAGACCAGGTCGTTGGGACGCAGGAAGCTGAAGGTCGAGGCCAGGTCGCCGCCGGGCAGCAGGCCACCCTTGCCGAGCTGCATTTCGCGGTACGCCACCATCGTCTCGTCCACGAAGATGTCGAGGATGCCGGTGTCGCTGAAGTCGAGGAAGGTGGTCAGCAGCGTGACCGACGCGGCCGGCTTCTCGCCGCGCGCCGCAAGCACCGCGAGCGCGGTGCTCAGGATGGTGCCGCCCACGCAGAAGCCGAGCGTGTTGATCTGCTTGCTGCCGCTGATCTCCTGCACCGTGTGGATCGCCTTGATGGCGGCGTTCTCGATGTAGTCGTCCCAGGTGGCCTTGTCCATCGATTCATCAGGGTTGCGCCAGCTCACCACGAACACGCGATGGCCCTGGTCGTTCGCATAGCGGATCAGCGAGTTCTCGGGCTGCAGGTCGAGGATGTAGAACTTGTTGATGCACGGCGGCACCAGCAGGAACGGCCGCTCGTACACCTTGAGCGTGAGCGGCTTGTATTCGAGCAGCTGGAAGAACTCGTTCTCGAACACCACGGCGCCTTCGGTGGTGGCCACGTTGCGCCCCACTTCGAAGGCGCTCTCGTCGGTCATGCTGAGGTGGCCCTGCTTCACGTCGTGCAGCAGGTTCTGGATGCCCTTGGCAATGCTCTCGCCCTGCGTGTCGATGGCCTTCTTCTGCGCTTCGGCATTGAAGGCCAGCGAGTTGCTGGGCGCCGAGGCGGCCATCCATTGCTCGACCGCGAAGCGCATGCGGGCCTTGGTCTTTTCGTCGGCGTCGATGGCCTCTGCCATGCCGAGCATGGTGCGGCCGTTGAGCAGGTAGACGGCCGCCGAGAAGGCCGACAGCGGGTTGTTGCCCCAGGCATCGCCGGCAAAGCGCTTGTCGCCTTCAGGCTTGGCGGCGAAGCCCTGGCGCCAGAGTTCTGTGGCTTCCGCCAGGTACTGCTGCTGGATGGACTGGAGTTTTTCGGGGTCGATGGAGAACTTGGGCAGCTCGGGCATCTTTGCGCCCTGCGGCAATTGCCATAGCGGCGTCCCGCCGACGTTGAAGGCCGAAGCCCCCGGTACGGTGCCCTGTGCGACGGACTGCTGGAACGACTCCAGCGCCTTGCTCCATCCCTCTGAAAGTGCCTGCTGAAAGGGCGCGAACGCATCGGCCCCCGTGGCTTGTTGCTTCATCATGTCTCCTGGTCCTCGCCTGAAACGATACGGATGGCTTGCGTGTTTTGAGTATCCTGCATTCACAAGGCACTCACAACGCCGCCCCCTTTGCTTACCAACTGAAACTTCTCGTGTTTATCCATCTGATCGTCATCGGTTGGTTGTATGTCGCCGTGATGATGGCGGTGGCCGAAGCCACCAACACCAACGGCACGGTGCTGGGCGCCATCTTCACATTTCTTTTGTACGGATTGGCGCCGGTGGCACTGGTGGTTTACCTGATGGGCACACCAGCGCGGCGCCGTGCGATCAAACAGCGCGAGGTCGAAGCGCAGGAAGCCGCCCGGCGTGCCGCGGCCGAAGAGGCCGCATCGCAAGGCGCGGGCTCAGACCTTCCAGGCCAGGGCGGCGAAGCGGCCGCTGACGCCGTCGCGCCGGTGCGAAAAGAACCTTGACGGGTTGCCGACGGTGCACCAGCCGTCGCTGCCGTCATTGCCGTGGACGGCTTCGATGCCCGCCGCGCGCAGCCGCTGGAGCGCCAATGCGGGCAGGTCGGCCAGCCATTTGCCGGGCACCGGCGCAGGCCTGAAGCAGGATGCCGCTTCGGGCGCATGCGCTTCGAAGACTGCCTTGACCTCCGGGCCGACCTCGAACGCCTTGGGGCCGATGCAGGGGCCCAGCCAGGCAATGACCCGGGCCGCGCCATCCACCTTGAAAGCCTTGGCGGTCTGTTCGAGCACCCCGCCCGCAAGCCCGCGCCACCCGGCGTGCGCAGCCGCCACGCGGTGGCCCGCTTCGTCGGTGAAGAGCACGGGCAGGCAGTCGGCCACCATGATCGTGCAGGCCAGACCGGTCGCCGTAGCCGTGCAGGCATCGGCAGCAGTACCGTCGCGTACCACGTCCTGTGCGGCATCGAGTGCCACGACGCCAGTGCCGTGCACCTGCTGCAGGAATACGGGGCGCGCGCCGATGGCCATGCGCAAACGGTTCCGGTTCTCTGCCACGAGCGCGAGTTCATCGCCCACGTGATCGCCGAGATTCAGGCTCTCATAGCGCCCCCGCGAAACCCCGCCATCGCGCGTGGTGCACACGGCCCGCACGTTCGGCGGCGCAGGCCAGTCGGGCACGAGCCAGCGCTCGTTCATGAGGCTCAGGCCTCCGCGTCGGGCGCCTGCGAGGGCTGCGCGCGCTGGAAGGCGTCGAGCTCCATGCAGGCCTCGAAGGCGGCCATGGTGCGCGGCAGGCCGCTGAAGTCGCAGTCGAAGCGGCGGCCGTTGAAGATCTGCGGCACCAGGCAGCAGTCGGCCATGGTGGGCGTGTTGCCCCAGCAGTAGATGCCGGCGGGGTACTGCGCAAGCTGGCGTTCGAAGGCCAGCATGCCGTCGCGCACCCAGTGGCGGTACCAGGCGTTCTTGGCCTCGTCGTCGAGCTTCAGGTCTTTCACCAGGTACTTGAGCACGCGCAGGTTGTTGAGCGGGTGGATCTCGCAGGCGATCGACTGCGACAGTGCGCGCACGTGGGCGCGGCCCACCGGGTCGCTCGGCAGCAGCGCAGGCTCGGGGTGCACTTCGTCGAGGTATTCCATGATGGCCATCGATTGCGAGAAGCGCTCGCCCTCGTCTTCGAGCAGCGGCACCAGCCTGTCGGCCGAGATGGCGGAATAAGGACCGGTGCGATGGTCGCCGCGCGCGATGTGCACGGGAACGTAATCGAAATCGAGGCCCTTCAGGTTGAGGGCGATGCGCACGCGGAACGAGGCGGAGGAGCGGAAATAGTTATGCAGCTTCATGATTTCTCAAGCATAGCGCTCCCTCAGGAGCGGGGCGTGGCCGCCAGCACGCAGCGGAAGTCGTGCAGCGTGGCCTTGGGTGATGTGGTGGAGATGGCGTTGCGCCATTCATCGAGGATGCGGCGCGCGGCCGCCTCCTCGCGCGCGGCGATGCCGATGCGCCATGGCCCCAGCGTGCCCGGCTCCTCGCCGGCCGCGTGGTTGTGCTGGCCCTCGCCGAAGGGACGGCCTTCGGAGCAGGCGCGGCAGAGCATCTGCATGCTGGTGGTCCAGTTCTCGGCGCTGGCGCCGGCAGCCTCGAAGCGCTGGACGAGCGCGTCGATGTCTTCCCTGGTCGCGTCCTCGACGGTGGCCTCGTAGGTCGAATAGTCCGACGGCGCAATCAGTTCGAGCGCGTCGAACACCGGCACCTCGCGGCCGCCGCGCAGGCGGTAGCCGTTGGCCGCGCCGTCGTGCAGCACGAGGTCGCCGTAGCGGTGGCCGCAGTCCGGCGTGGGCACGTTGCGCAGGATGGCGCGGGCCGGATCGATGCGGTCGGCCCACACCACTTCGCTGGCCTCGTCGCCGTGCACGCGAATGGGCGTGAGTCCGATGAAAAGATCGACCGGGCCTTCGCCGTCCGCCACCTCGATGCCGTACTGCCGCCAGGCGCTGCGCGCCGTCGCCCAGTCGCCCAACGCCGTGGCGGCGATGCCCAGGTTCCATATCGCGCCTTCGTTGCGCGGCTCGCATTGCACGGCCCGGGCGTTGGCCTGCAGCGAGGCGGCCCAGTCGCCGCGGTACTTGTGGATGAGGCCGGCGTTGTACCAGGGGGCCGACCAGTACGGATGCACGGCGCTGGCCTGGGCATAGGCTTGCAGCGCGCCGTCCTGGTCGCCCTCCTCGTCGCGTTGGCGGCCGAGTTCGTTGAGGGCGTTGGCTTTGCCGATTCGGATGGGCATGGTCGAAATGAACGGATGCGGGAAGGCACGGGGGCGATAAGGGAGGCGCCTATTGTGAGCCTCCCGCCTCTGGCACACTGCCGGTCTCCCGCTTAGGTTTCGCTGAAAAAGGACACGTCGAAATGGCTTCCGAGTTTGTCTTCGCCCCGCCCGCCACCGTTTCGGTGCCGGTGGCCGGCCAGCCCGCCCGCTTTCCGGTGCACCGCATCTACTGCGTGGGCCGCAACTACGAAGATCACGCCAAGGAAATGGGCTTCACCGGCCGCGAGCCGCCCTTCTTCTTCATGAAGCCGGCCGATGCGCTGGTGGCGGTCGATGCGGGCCAGACCGGCACCATGGCCTACCCCACGCTCACGAAGAACCTGCACCACGAGATCGAACTCGTGGTTGCCATCGGCACCGGCGGCAAGAACATTTCGGCCGCCGATGCGCACAAGCACATCTACGGCTACGCGGTCGGCCTCGACATGACGCGCCGCGACCTGCAGAACGACATGAAGAAACAGGGCCGCCCCTGGGACATCGGCAAGAGCTTCGAGCAGAGCGCGCCCATCGGGCCGATCGTGCCCGTGGCGCAGGCCGGCGACGCCGAAAAGGCCGAGATCTCGCTGCAGGTGAACGGCACCGACCGCCAGCGCAGCAACGTGAGCAAGCTGATCTGGAACGTGGCCGAAACCATCGAGCACCTGTCGGCCGCGTGGGAGCTGCAGCCCGGCGACCTGATCTTCACGGGCACGCCCGAAGGCGTGGCCGCCGTGGTGGCAGGCGACACGCTCGTGGGCGAAGTCGCGGGCCTGCCGACGTTGACCGTCAAGGTCGTCTGAAGACGGCGGCCGGTTTCATGCTCCTGCGCGTACCCATCAAGCACTGCAAGAACTGTGGCACCGCGGTGGTCTACCGCGTGCCGGACGACGGCGACACCAAGCAGCGCGCCGTCTGCCCGGCCTGCCACACCATCCACTACGAGAACCCGTTGAACGTGGTCGGCACCATTCCGGTCCTGGGCGACAAGGTGTTGCTGTGCAAGCGCAACATCGAGCCGCGCTGGGGCAAGTGGACGCTGCCGGCCGGCTTCATGGAACTCGAGGAAACCACCGCCCAGGGCGCGGCTCGCGAGACCGACGAAGAGGCCGGCGCCAACTACGTGATGGAGGGGCTGTTCTCCGTCATCAGCGTGGTGCGCGTGGGCCAGGTGCACCTGTTCTATCGCGCCCGCCTGCTCGACGACAAGTTCGACCCGGGCCACGAGACCATCGAGGCGAAGCTCTTCACCGAAGAAGAAATCCCCTGGGACGAGATCGCCTTTCGCACCGTGCGCGAAACGCTCGAGCACTACTTCGAGGACCGGCGGCGAGGCAGCTTCGACCGCGTCCACACGATCGACATCGTTTGAAAAAACCGCACACACCCATGACGCTTCGCTCCACCCTGCTTCGCACCGCGCTCGGCTTCGGGTTCATCCTGGCCGCGACGGCACACGCGGAGACGGTGGGCGACGTCGACACCGCATTCAAGCTCATCGGGCCCGACCACAAGATCGTGATCGAGGCCTACGACGACCCCAAGGTCACTGGCGTTACCTGCTATGTATCGCGCGCCAAGACCGGCGGGCTGGCCGGTGCCTTCGGCGTGGCCGAGGACAAGTCGGAGGCCTCCATTGCCTGCCGCCAGGTCGGCCCAGTGAGCATCACGCAGCCGCTGCCCAAGCGCGAGGAGGTCTACAGCGAACGGCTGTCGGTGCTCTTCAAGCGCCTGCGTGTGGTGCGCATGGTCGATGCAAAGCGCAACACGCTGGTGTACCTGACCTACTCCGACCTGCTGATCGACGGTTCGCCCAAGAACAGCGTGACGGCGGTGCCCATCGACCGCGGTACGCCGATCCCGCTGAAATAGCCTCGGCCGGCCTTCAATGGCCACTTCGCGCCGGGTTGCTCTTCGAGCGCCGACGCATGAGTTTGCTAGCATCTGCCGCTTGGCCCGCCCGGCGAGCCAGACCGCAGGAACCCTCCGCAACGAACCCGTTCCAACAGAGCGCCATGCACCTTCAGACTTTTGTTTTACGTACCGGCGCCGCAGCATTGCTTGCCGCGAGCCTCGCGGCCTGCTCCACGGTCGACCTCAACACCCCGTGGCCGGCCCCGGCGGTCAAGCCACCACCGGTCCAGCAACGTCCGGCAGCCCTGTTCATCCGCCCCGCAAACGGCGCGACCATCGCCCGCTTCGACGGCGACCGCGTCAAGGGCATCGACATCGCCGGCAACCTCGGCGACCCGGTCGTCGCCTCGGCCGATGGCCGCGTGGTGTACGTGGGCGGCGAACTGCCGGCCTACGGCAACATGGTCATCGTGAAACACAACGAGACCTTCCTTACCGCTTACGCGCACGTGCAGACCATCCTCGTGAAGGAAAACGCGGTGGTGCGCCAGGGCGACAAGATCGCCGAAATGGGCCGCAGCAATGCCGACCGCGTGAAGCTGCGCTTCGAGATCCGCAAGAACGGCACGGCCGTCGACCCCGAGCCGTACCTCAGCGGACGGCTGCAGCAGTAGCCTCCGCGCAGCAGCCCGCCTGCTGGCGCCGTGCCCATGAAAAAGCCCCCTCACGGGGGCTTTCGGCTTTGAGGGGTGCCCCGGGGCCTCAGTTCTGGTCGCGAAGCGCCAGTTCGCGCCAGTTGGCGTCGTACGTGCTGACGTACATGTTCCTGAAGACGACGGAACCCTGCGCCGGCAGATTGAAAGTCTTCGAAGCCGTACCCGCAGCCGACGGCGCGACGTCGGCCCGGTCCTGCACACCGGCAGAAGGGCCGGACGCCAGGTTCAGGAAGAACTCCGCGGCGAAGCCGGGGTTCAGATCCGTGGCGCTGACGGCGAAGTCGCTGCCTCCTGCGTAGGACGCGAGGGCTGGCGTGGTCGAGAAGCCCGGGTAAGTTGCGGCCGCCGCCTCCGCCAGCGTCATCGGCCGGCCATGGAAGCGATGCTTGTAGACGATGTCGAAGCCGCTGAACTTGGCCACCGTCGAGCCGTCGCTTTCGTAGGCCGTGAAGGTGTACTCGGGCGTGGCGGAAATCGCTGCGATCGCGCTGTCGCTCAGGCCGGCGGTCGACAGGCCGCTGCAGTTCGACGTCAGGTAGTAATAGTTGTTGTTGGGGGAGCCCTGGATCGGCCAATCGCCGCCGCCCGAAGGACGCATGTGGCGCAAGCCGCCCACGGGCAGCCCCGGCCCGGTAACGACAACCGAGGCGACGTTGCCGCTGTTGCCGGTGTTCGTGTCCTGGATCGCGAACTGCAGCGAACTGCTCACGCACCCCGTCGCCTTCTCCTTGGTGGCGTGGATGTGCGGGTTGATGTCCAGCACGCGCCCGTCGCCGCGCAGGCGCCACGTGCCGTCAGTGCCCTTGACGATCTGCATGCCCTGGTTGTTGCTGAAGGCGACGCCGTTCTTGTCCTTGTGCGTGAATTCGACATACGCGCGCGGGCTCGTGTTGTTCGCGTCGATGGTGTAGTTGATCCGCTGGATGACCACGTCCGTGAAGCTCGCGCCCACGAGGCTGGGGTCCGACGCCGCGTCGCCGGCGAACTGCGCCGCGTTCAGGTCGGAGGACCGGAAGCCGTAGGTTCCGGTGGCGGGATTGCTGCCGTCGGTCATGAGGGGCAGCAATTCGGCCGGCGCGGGCAGTCCGTTCGCGAACTTGCCCACGAAGTCCGACAACACCTTCCGGATCAGCGTGATGTCGTCCGCCGCCGTGCCCATGCCGTCGCCGCTCAGCGGCGTCGTGGAGGTCTCGGCCGCAGCCTTCACTGCCAGGTCGTCGGCAATCTGCTGCTGCGTGACGATGTTGGTGATGGTTGCCACGTTGGTGGCCGGGTCCACGCTCACGCGCAGCACGTCGAGCGCCTTGTCCAGCGCGCTCGACAGCGGCGTGAAGGCGGTGCGCAACAGGTCGATGCTCGCATCCACGCCCAGCGCCAGCAGCACCGGCAGCAGCTTGGCCTTCAGGCCGTCGGATTCGGCCTTGAGTTCGTCGGCCGTGAGCGAGGCGAACTCGCCGCCATCGAAATACTGCTCGGCCAGCCGGCCGGCGATATTGGCCACCACGAGGTCGGTCAGCGGCGTGATGTTGATGGTGCCGTTGGCATCCGCGGCGGTCGCGGCCGAATGGATCACCGTGCGCTCGCCGCCCACCGTGCCTTCGGCGCGAAAGACGAAAGGCGCCGTCATGCCGCTCACGTCGATGTTGTAGTTGCCGTCGACCAGTGCCACGGTCTTGGTAACGCCCTTGGCGTCCTTGACGGTGACGGTACCCACCAGGGGCAGGCCGGAGGCTGCCGTGCCCGAAAACGTAACCGGCGTGGATGCGGCCGGCGGATCGCTGGCCGGCGGGTTGCCGCCGCCCGCGGCCGGGAAGCCGGCGAACCCGCCGCCACCGCCGCCCCCACCCCCGCCGCAGGCTGCGAGCGAGATCAGGAGCGCCACTGCGCATGCGGAACGCGTCGTCTTGAAGAAAAGCGGGCTGGAAGCCTCGGCGGTCGCGAAGTTTGTTTTCATGGATGGTTTTTCAGGTGAAAGGGCAAACAAAAGAATCAACTCGTAACACGAGCGTTGCGATTCTTCTGTGCCCCTCCCTTCCTCACCATCCTCTGTTTTGAGGATGCGGACCCGTGCCGGCTAGAGCAGGCTCTCGGGTACCAGCGGCGCCAGCAGTTCCAGCTTCCAGCGCGACCAGAAGTCCGTTTCGGGCTCCTGGTGCAGGATGGTGTCGGCCGCGTCCCCCGAGGCCGGGCTCACCCACTCGATGGCGCCCGTCGGCCCCAGTTGCAGCTGGTAGGCGCCGTCCAGCCGGAGAAAGCCGATCAGGCTGGTGAGCTGCTGCGCAATCTGCGGGCTGAAGATGAAGATGCCGACCTCGGTGTTGTGCAGCATCGAGCGCGGGTCGAAGTTCATCGAGCCGATGAACACGATCTTGCGATCGACCACCGCCGACTTGCCATGCAGCCGCCCGCTGGCCGAGCCGTACATGCCGAAGCGTTTGGTCTGCTCCACCCGCTTGGGGCTCAGCTCGTACAGCTCCACGCCCAGGCGCAGCATTTCGGGGCGGTAGCGGCGATAGCCGATGTGCACCAGCGATTCGTCGGTGGCCGCCAGCGAATTGGTGACGATGGTGTAGGGCACGCCGTTGCCGCGCACGAGGCGGATCGTCTCCATGCCGCCGCGGCCCGGAATCAGGTAGGGCGTGGTCTGCATGACCTCGTTCTCGGCGCCGCGCACGTAGCGCCGCACGTTGTAGAGCACGCTGTCCTTCGACTCGTCGGCGGGCAGGCCACGCGCTTCTTCGGTCGGCCCGAGCGCCTTGGCCGGCGGGTCGGCATACGCCTCGGCGCGGGCCCACACCAGCTTCAGCGCGCCCGCGTCCAGGTCCTTGGCCAGCGGATTGTTGCCCAGCAGGTCGGTGGAGTCGGGCTCTTCGGGGTGCAGCTGGTCGGGGCCGGAGGTCAGCCGGTCGAAGCGCTCGCGCAGCTGCTGTGGGGTTTCGCCGGTGGGCGGCACCAGCGACTCGATGGGATACACGTAAGGGCTGTTCCAGTACATGTCGAACAGCGACGACAGCCTGGGCACTACGGCGCCGGCCACCAGCGTGTCGATGTCGATGAAGTTCGAGCCCCCGTCGCGCAGGAAGTACTCGTTGGCCATGTTGCGCCCGCCCATCACGCCAATGGTGTTGTCCACCACGTAGAGCTTGTTGTGCATGCGGCGGTGCACGCGGTCGAAGTCGAGGATCGACCAGGCCCAGCGCGTGCCGAAGCGGTCGCGCCCCGCGGGGAACGGGTTGAAGAGCCGCACCTCGACGTTCGGGTGCGAGGCAAAACTGGCGAAGAGCGGGTCGGCGCCGGCGGTGTAAAGGTCGTCCACCAGCAGCCGCACGCGCACGCCGCGGTCGGCCGCGTCGCGCAGGGCGCGCAGCAGGTAGCGGCCGGTCTCGTCGTTCTGCACGAGGTAGTACTGCACGTCGATGGAGCGCTGCGCGCGGCGCGCGAGCTCGATGCGCGCGTGCAGCGAGAACTGCGGCATCGGCAGCAGCCTGAACCCGCTCAGCGGCTCGCCGGGCGGGGCAGCCGCCTTCACAAGGCGGCCGAGCGTGGTGTCCGCGCCGTCGCTGATTGCGACGGAGGGTTTGCGCTGCACGTCGACGGGCAGTCCGGCGCAGCCGGCCATGCACAGCGCGACGATGCCGAGCAGCAGCCACGACAGCCACCGGGCGCACGGTGTGTCAGCAGCCCGACAAGGAGAGTTCGGCATTGGAACGACGAGGCGTGGGTTGGAGCGTGGATCGAAAGGCTCGCGGTTTCTACCACGCGCCTGCCGACCTTGCTGTGCCGCCGCACGCGTTCAGTTCAATGCTCGCGAGTCGGCCCCCATTGCCTGACGAAATGGTCTGCCCGCAGCGTTGCCCGCTCGATCGCCGCGTCCCATGTCAACTGCTGGGTAATCACCAGGGCGCAACGCGGAATGCCGCGCAGACTCAACTCGCAAATGCCGGCATAGGTGCCGCTCGGCGTGCGCATGAGTTCGAACCAACCCGTCCAGCCTTCTGGAACGCTGAGGGGAAGTCGAGCGCTGTCCATGATGAGCACACCGTATTCCTTTTATTGCGCAGTTTCAAGAATTGAAACCCTAAGCACTACTTATGACTGGGGAGCCGAGGCTAAGTGCAACACCGCCAAACGACATCACCCGAACATGGGAGCTCCGACGAATTGGGCCCCAGGCGGCTTTTCGGCAAAGATCGAGGGGCATGAACTCAACGACGAGCTCCCGAAATTCCAGCAGCGGCGGATCCGCCACCCTTTCACTGTTCGACGACCCCCCGCGCGAGGCGCTTGAACGGCTCGGCCCCGGCGCCTTCGTGCTGCCCGGTTTCGCCCTGCCCTTCGTCGACGCGCTCCTGCCAGCCATCGAAACGCTGGCGGAACGCGCGCCCTTCCGCCACCTCGTCACGCCGGGCGGCTTCACCATGTCCGTCGCGCTGACCAACTGCGGGGCGCTCGGCTGGACCAGCGACCGGCGCGGCTACCGCTACAGCGCCACCGACCCCGATAGCGGCAAGCCCTGGCCCGCCATGCCCGAGCCGTTCACGCGACTGGCTCGCGAGGCAGCCTCGACGGCCGGCTTCGACGGCTTCGCACCCGACGCCTGCCTCGTCAACCGCTACGCGCCAGGCGCGCGGCTGTCGCTGCACCAGGACAAGGACGAGCACGACTACGGCGCGCCCATCGTCTCGGTGTCGCTCGGCATGCCCGCCGTCTTTCTGTTCGGCGGGCATGCGCGCGGCGACAAGACGGTGCGCGTACCGCTGGTGCACGGCGACGTCGTGGTCTGGGGCGGCGAAGACCGGCTGCGCTACCACGGCGTGCTGCCCCTGAAAGACGAGCCGCACCCTCTGCTGGGCGCGACGCGCATCAACCTCACATTCCGCAAGGCGGGCTGACACGCATGCAGGCCAGCGACAAGACGAACAAGAAGACCGGCCCCGGCAACGCCATCCGCGAGCTCTATGCCGCGCTGTGGCACTTTGCGGAAGGCGCGCGGGCAGCTGCTGGCGGCCACCGCCCTGCTCGCAGCCTCGCAGCTGATCCGCCTCACGCTGCCGTACCTCGCGGGACAGGCCATCAACGCACTGCAGCGCGACGAACTGGGCACAGCCGGTCGCTGGATCGCGGCGCTGGCCGGGGTAGCCGTGGGCGCATGGGTGCTGCACGGCCCGGGCCGCATTCTCGAGCGCAACGTGGGCGTGAAAGTGCGCGAAACCCTCGCCGACCAGTTGTACGCCCGCATCGCCGCCGCACCGCTCACCTGGCACGACGGCCACCACTCCGGCGAGCTGCAACACCGCGTGCATCAGGCCGGCCGCGCGCTGTCGGACTTTGCGCAGAACCAGTTCATCTGGCTCACCAACGCCGTCAACTTCGTCGGGCCGCTGGTCGCGCTGGCGCTGCTGTCGCGCACCAGCGGCGTGACGGCCCTCGCGGGCTACGTGCTGATCGGCCTCGTCATCGTGCGCATCGACCGCGCACTGATGAAGCTCGCGCGCGCCGAGAACGATGCCGACCGGCGCTATGTGGCTGTGCTGCTCGACTTCCTGGGCAATGCCTCGACCGTGATCGGCCTGCGCCTGCAGGGTGCTTCGCGGCTGCTGTTGCGGCGACGCATGGCCGCGATCTCGCTGCCGCTGAAGCGCACCGTGGTTCTCAACGAAGGCAAGTGGTTCGCCGTCGACCTCATGGGGCTGGCGCTGACCTGGGGGCTGGTGGTCATCTATGTGTGGCAGGCGCGCGCGCCCGGACAGGCCGTGATGCTGGGCGCGGTGTTCATGATTTATCAATACGCGCAGCAGGCGGCCGGCGTCGTGACTTCGGTCGCAGCCAACTTCAGCTTCTTCGCGCGCATGCACACGGACTACAGCAGCGCCGAGCCGATCTGGCAGGCGCCATCGGGAAACGAAGCGATGGCCACGCCGCCCGAGCAGGTGCCCGAGCGAGAGCGGATAGAGGCCGATGCGCCGTGGCGGCAGTTGAGCATCCAGGCGCTGCAATGGCGCTATGCGCCACGCGGCGCTCCGGCGGAAGAAGAACCCGGGGTTGCCGAGCCCGTGCGGAGTGGCCTGCACGACGTGGCGCTGACACTGCGCCGCGGCGAACGCATCGCACTGGTCGGCCCGAGCGGAGGCGGCAAGAGCACCCTGCTGCGCGTGCTGGCCGGGCTCTACCCGCCCGACAGCGGCACGCTGCTGCTCGACGGTCATCCCGTCGATTGGGCACAACTGCGCCGGCTCGCCACGCTGATCCCGCAGGAGACAGAACTGTTCGAAGCCAGCGTGCGCGAGAACCTCGCCTTCGGCCAACCGCGCGACGACACGCTCCTGCAGGCCGCGCTGCACACAAGCACTTTTGACGAAGTGCTGAAGGCGAATCACGGCGACCTCGACACCGCCGTGTCGGAGCGGGGCTTCAATCTTTCAGGCGGGCAGAGACAGCGGCTGTGCCTTGCGCGCGGCGTGCTCGCGGCGCAAGGCAGCTCGCTGCTGCTGCTCGACGAGCCGACCAGTGCGCTTGATGCCAGCACAGAAGCCCGCGTGCTCGGGCGCATTGCCGATGCGTTTCCGGATGCCTGCCTGATCGCGTCGGTCCACCGGCTGAGTTTGCTCGAGCGATTCGACACCGTGGTGCTGATGGAGGCAGGGCATGTGCTTGACCATGGGCCGTGCGAGGCGGTGTTGGCGAGGCAGCCGCTGCTGCGGCGGATGACGACGGCTACCGCCCACTAAACGGAGCACACCTCGAAAACTCGCAGGAGTGCGAAGAAGCCTCCGTCACCACAGCCTTGCTTTGGTTTGCACAAGCGTATCGACACACTGCGCCAAAGCCTTGGCGCGTTCCTCGCGAATGCGCTGCCAGTTGTCGGCCCGCCAGGCGGCCCAATCTGCCGGCTCGGAACGATAAGAGCAATTGGCTGGAATTGGCGGAAGGCCGAACCGCAGGCTCGCCAAGGCCAGCCCGGCGCTGAACTGCAGGCGATACAACTCGTCGGTGCCCGACAGATTCTCGTAGACCAGTCGCCACACGCCAGGATTGATCGGTGCATCGGCCTCGGCCGGCAACTGCGCCGCAGACTCCATGTCTTCACGCGTCCATCCGCTTTCGCGACGGCCGCGCTCCAATTCAGCCCACGCCCGGGCTGCATACACGCGGGTGGCGACCTCACCGAGCACTTCAGGCAAATCCTTCAAGCCCGGGTTGGTGGCCCATGGTTGGCCCACGAGTTCCGGAACCGGGTCACCGACCAGAT
Source organism: Variovorax sp. YR266 (assembly GCF_900107295.1). Classification (NCBI taxonomy): domain Bacteria; kingdom Pseudomonadati; phylum Pseudomonadota; class Betaproteobacteria; order Burkholderiales; family Comamonadaceae; genus Variovorax; species Variovorax sp. YR266. The sequence goes on along the minus strand of NZ_FNPM01000006.1, from coordinate 78,094 downwards.
CATCCTTGGAGAAGCCCTGCACCGTACCGATCACAGGTCTCCCCACGATGGCCGAGACACCGACGCGAAGCGCCACCTGCGCGGCAACGGCATTGCCCGTGTGATCGCGGCGCACCACTCGCAACGGCTCGAAGTCTTCGGGATAGGACTTGCCACGCAAACGCACCTGCGTTTTGCCCACAGGCACGATGCCATCGGGCGCCGCATAGCTGCTCAGGGCGGGCGCCGAGGCGGCCGCTTCGCCTGGCTGGCTCGCGTTGAGCGGTGGTTGAGTCACGCATGCGGACAACAGGAGCGCAATGCCCAGCCCTGCGAATCGCGTGGCAACAACTTTCACGCGCGCCTCTTCCTTCGTTGCTCTCACTGAAATTCCCCTAGTTAAAAACTTGCGTTCAGATTGAAGCCGAGCGTCACCTTCGCAGTGCGATATCCCTCGGGCTTGCTGATCGGCGCACCGACGAAGAAGTCGTAGCTCAGCTTGCTCCACTGGCCGCGCACGCCGATGACTGCGCCGGCAAGGCTGCGGCCCAGAAGATCAATCGTCGACCGTCCGCCAACATGGCCGTAGTCCATGCCTGCATACAGCTCCGCCCCGCTCTGCCCCATGGCCCACCCAATGTCGTTGCGGATGAGCCAGCCGCGTTCGCCCATCAGGCTCGTCTCGCCATCGAAGCCGCGCACCGTGTAGCGCCCGCCGATGGCGAAGCGGTCTTGCGGCGTCAGCGGCGTGCGGTTCCACTGGGCGCGGATCAGCCCGGAGTAGCGCAGCTTCTGTTCACCGACTTTGAATGGCGCGTTGAGGGTGACATCGGCCGTGTACAGCTTCAGGCGCGAGGTGCCCTCGCCGAACTCTTCTTCCGGCGCAGCGCGCGCACCGAAGCCACCGGTGCCGCGCTTGTAGGCCAGCGTGCCTTCGAGCGTCGCTTCGCCGATGAACTCCTTGTGGTTCAGGCTGAACTCCCAGCCACCGACCACGCGGTGCTGCACCTCGACTTCGGTGTCGTCCACGAAGTTGCGCGACTCGCGGCGCCAGCCCTTGACGGCCACCGTGGTCTTGCGGCTCTGGTCGCGGTAGAGCAGGCGCGAGAGCTTGACCTCGGCGTTGTTGGACTTGCCGGCGTAGACGTAGTCCTGGTTCAGGCCCGCCACGCTCTGGTGGTACTGGCTGTTGGAGGCGGTGAAGCCCAGGAGCCAGTAGCCGTAAGGCAGCGAATAGTGAACGGTCTGGCCTTCAGTGCCCTTGGCCGGGTCGCTGAAGACGTGGTTGTTGATGTTGTGGTTGGCGCTGACGTAGAACAGGTCGTTCAGGCCGAAGGGATTGTCCAGGGACAGGGTTGTGCCGGACTGATAGCGGCCTGTGGCTTCGGTGCCACTGTCGTCGAGGCTCAGTGCAATACGCCACTTCTTGGATTGGACGTACTTGACGACGAGGTCGCTGTCGCCGGGCTTAGCGCTGGGCGCGGTCGAGGGCTCGATCTGGATGTCGGCTTCGGCCGTGGGGGCGCGCTTGAGGTTCTCCAGGCCCTGCTCGATGTCGCGCAGGTTCAGCAGGTCGCCGGGGCGCGCGGGAATGGCCGTGGCCAGCAGCGCGAAACTGCCGAACAAGGTCGATGAGGAATCCGCAGTCGTGCGGATGGCGGCGATGCGGCCGGGCACGAGAGAGAGCGTCAGGGTGCCGCTCGACAAGTCCTGCGGGGCGGCCAGCACACGGGTGGTAACGTAGCCGCGGGCGATGGCGGCTTGCTGGGCGCGTGCGAGGACGACGTTGACGCCGGTTGTGCCGAGGCAGCGGCCGATGGGAGAATCGTTGCCATCGGGGCCGGACAGGTCCGCAACGGCCCACTGGAAAGACTCGGACTGCTCACCGACGAGGAGGACGCGGTCGATGCGAAAGCACGGGGACTCGGACTCGGGGATGCGCTGGTTTGGCGCGGACGGTGCGGCCTGCGGGCGCTGGTCGACAGCACGTTCGTTTTGCTCACGCAGGGCGCGCTCGCGCTCCTGCTGGCGCTGCTGCTCGACGAAAGGCTGCGGGGTGGTGGATGACTGCTGGGCCAGAGTCACCAACGGGGAGGCAACAAGAGCTGCGGCCACAGTCATGCGCGCGCACCGATGCACGCGGATAGAGTGGATCATGATCAGCGCCTGAACTCGACCGTGCGGGCAGCGGACGGCTTGCCGGAGAAGCCGCTCACGGTGCCGTCGGTGCCAAAGAGGATATCTACAGGTTCATCTTCCTGGGTCGTCCAGTACCGCCATGCGTTGGCGTTCAGGTCCTTGGTGTCGTTGCGCGATGGATAGCTCAAGGACATCAGCACTTGGGGCCGAGTCATGCCGACCACGACCTTGGCCGAGTAGACGGCCTTCTGCACTTCGGGACTCCAAGTGGCTAGCGTCAACTTGGGGTCTGTCGGGACGACGATCTGGTTCGTCCAGCGCAGCATGTCTTCCCTGCTGCGGGCGGTGTCATCGCGCAGCGAGACGTAGTCGCCGCCAATCGTGCCGTAGGCGTACTTGTCACGTTTTATCGTGTCGATTACTACAGGCTCGCCGGCCGGCACGATGGGCCCGCCCAGCATGTTGGTGCTGGAGACCCAGCCGTAGTCGGGGCGAAGGTTGCAGCAGGTATAGCCGGTGATGGGTGGAGCAAGCTTTGTAGCGCAGCCGGACAGAAACACGCTGGCGACAACCACGATGGCAGCGGCAGTACGCGGAAGGGTGTGTGACAGCTTCATGGTTCTTCTTGATTCAAGACAGCAATCTATTCATTTGCCGTCGACCGGTAAAAATTATTCCCAATACTTTATTTCCCCTCTATCCATCCCATGGCGTAAAAATAGGATTCGGAGGAAGCCCTCCGGTCTCAATATTCAAGAGTCGCGCATTTTCTTCTTTGTCTTTTTTGAAGTTCTTACGAAGAATTTCCTTTATCTCATTCTTGTAATGCAACTCTCTTGCCGCATGGGATTTTTTTTCCTCTTCAGTTGAAAGTCCAAGGGATTTGGAATTTCTCAAGCGCCTTTCATAGTAATCCGATTTGGGGGAGTCTTGTCCATTAAGACTAATAATTGCGTCCGGATATTCCTCTTCAAATTCTGCGAGCAAATTGAAAATGTCGTTTGTATCCATAACGATCAGTCGACATCCGCGAGAATGCGATAAGAAGAAATTTAGTTTGTGACCTGCTTTTCTGATGTAATCAGCTAGCCAAGCACTTCTTGGGTTTGATCCGCGAAATTCCTCGCCTCCGTATTCGTAATGAGGAATTTCATCAAAAATGGAATGCCCCTCGGCGATTCCAATCTCTGGAACTGGAGGATGGGTTCTTTGGTTTCCAAGAAAAAGCATGTCTCCGCTATCAAGGTTAATTAGCAAAAATTCCTGAGACATTCTTCCCCCTATCTTGGAGATTTAAAAACAATTTGACCTTGCGCCGTATACACGGTTATGGTCTGTGGGTTCGATTTATATATTGGAAGATTCATAATTTCTTGCATGGCCTTTTGCACATTTCCAATGCTTAGGTTTGCGGCCCTCCCATCTATAATAATAGATGCCCCACTTTCGCTTACCGTGCCTGTAGCCGCAGATTCTAATTTCTTAAGTGCAGCACTGACAACTGTTGAGCTGCTATTGGATGTTACGGTTGCCAATTCATATCGCTGTCCATTAATAATAAAATCAAGGCCGGGGCTTTTACTACCTCCCAGGATGATTACCTTATTTCCTGCGGCCGCAGAATCATAAGCAAATTGAATTTCGAATTGCGTAAGACCTTCAAGTGATTGCGCGGTAACCGAGCCACCCCTCGTTCCGAAAGATTCGCCTTGTGCAAGTAGCGTGGGGTTGCTTTTTACGGCAGAGAAAACTTCAGCGACACGATTGGCGGATGCATCTGAAATGAATCTATTCACTTCTGGACCAGCGACGCCAGTACCATAGGTGCCACCACTTCCTATGCCTGGAAGTGAGTCGGGCAGATGTACCGCACAGCTTCCGTTTGCGCAAGAGACACAAGGCCCCACGTTATGCACCCAAGTGTCGAACGCACCCACGAAGAATGTATGCCCCGCCTCCACTGTCAGGTTGTGCGTAACTCCCTTGGGCGACTCCAGCGCGACTGAGCGCACGCGCAAGGGAGCTTGGCCGCTGCGCGAAACCAGAGGATCACCCGACCTAAGGGTCTCGACACCGACAAATCCACGGCCTGGCACATAGAAGGGGTGGCCTGGCGTCACCAGCAGGTCTTCGCTCTTGTCACCCTCCTGAATGCTCAGACGCAAGATCGGACGGTCATCGCGAACGTGCGTTGCAGTCACTGGAGCCAGGAACGGTGCGCCAGTTCCATCTTCCAGCCGTGTCCAAACACGCTCGCCGACCTTGATAGATTCAATCGCCCGCTCACCTTTTTCTGTTGAAACCAAGGTTCCTGGTGCGAAGCAGCAGGGAGTCAACCGCGCAGCATTGGCTTCCAACTGTGTCAATTGCTGGCCTTCGCGCAAGGTTGCTGCGCCTCCTCTGCTCGCCGCCGCTGCCGCGTCATCGATAATCTGGCTTGCTATCTTGGCTTCGGTTGCAGCCTTGCCCGCCACCAATGCCGCGGCTCCACCAATCCCTGCACCTCCAGTAGCCTCGGCCGTAATGGCATCCGCTGCCACGACCCCGACCGTATTGATGCACAACGGTATGTTGGCGGCACAGGTGATAGCAGCATCCGCAATGCTTCCGCCCATTGCTACTGCGATTTCAGCCGCTAGAGGCGCGGCCAGCACTCCCCCGACCACGGCCAGCGCTGCCAACTCACCCTTGCTTTGAGCCACAACGAGGGCCTGGGTGCATTGGTTTTGGCTGATCCCCTGGCAATTCTTTGTCCGCCAGGTTGCAATCGCCTGAGCCTGCTGCACATCCGTGGCAGAGCCTCCGTAGATGGAGCCCGTTCTGATCACATTGTCTTGGTTAGCCGCAACGCCTCTTAGTACCGCTTTGTCGCTCTCCGGCAGCTCGTCGTACGCCTTCCCCAAGCTTTGAAACAAGATCGAAATTGAGCTGCCGGAATCCGTTGTTTGATCTTCAAGGTTTTTGATGTTCGCCGACGATCCCAAGAGAATGCTTGTCTTGACGGCATCGATGTTCTGGTCGGAATAACCCTTGATTTCCTGAATGATGTTGTGCAAGTCGTTGGTCGAGCAAATTCCGCCGACATTGCAAGCCGCAAGTTTCTTTTTCAAGTCGTCGTATTGGGTGTGCGTCAAGAAGTTGTTGAACGCCTCCGTGACAGCGCCCGCTGCTCCGCTCGCCCCTCCCAGAGCACCACCGATAGCGGTGTTCAACCCCGCCACGACCGCATCGTGTGCCGCTCCCGTGAGTCCCAAGTTGGTCACGGCCTGGCTCACATCCGTTGCCACATAAGAAGCTACGCCTGCACCCAAGGCGCCCCCCACACCGCCAGCCAACCCACCAATCACGCTATGCCCTGCGGCACGGCATGCGCCATCGGAACCCCAGCAAGCGGCACCTTCAGGATCGTTGTTCTTGACGGCTGCATCGCGCTGAGCGTCGGCATACCTGCTCCAGGTACTGGTGGCCTGCGGCCAGAAATCCTGCGTGATCTGCGCTTGCGCCTGGACGTTCCTGATGATGTCCTGGGTATTCCAGTTCTTGATCAAGGTCCCGGCGCTGGTCGTGTCTCCAGTGCGTACCGTTTGGTCACCCGCGAGGCCACTGATACCCGACTTCGTTGTACTGCTCTGACTGCTGCTCTCCGAGCCGAGCCCAATGCCAGTGGGCCTCACATAGGGCTGTGACTGCCGATCCTGCTCCGAGCGTTGCCAGGGATTGGCATTGGGATCGGTTGTCTGTCCCACGCTCGCCGCTGCGCCAACCGAATAGCTGCTGCCGCTTGACTGGCTGACGTTCTGCAGATCAACCATCGTGAGCGTACCGCCCGTGGAGAAGCTATTCTTGCCCGCGTCAATGGCCGCTTGGGTGCTTTCGATCACCGCACCTGTGAGGTTCGTGTTGCCTTTGACGTTCACATCAAAGCCGCCGTCCCCTGCCTTGATGCCCGACTGCGTGCTCGGACTGATGAAGACCCCGTCCGCCTTGGCACTGGCGGTATTGCCGCTAGCGGTGGCTACGGCCCCATAGCAGATGGGTGGGATACACAGGCTCACCCCGAAGCCGTTGCTGGACTGTCGGCTCTGGCCCACGCTCACATCCTGCAAGGTTGTGATATTCAGGTCACCCCCGACATCCACCTTCACACGGTTGCCTTCGATGGTTCCCCCGTTGAGCGTGAGGTTGCGACCGCTGGAGACATTCACCGCGTTGCCGCCGGACACCTGGGTGACGTTGTAGGTCGTCTCGTTCTGGTTGTCGCTACCCTTGCCGTTTTGAACGCCCAACTGGATGCTGAAGCCGGTCTGCGCGCCAGCACCAAAGGTCACCCCGACGCTGCTGCCGTGGCTGGAGTTCTGCCCCACCGTCAAGCTGGTGTTCTTGCTGGCCTCCAGCAGGATGTCGTTGTCCGCCGCCAAGTTGACGGTGTTGCCTGCCGCAATTGTGGAGCCCACGGCGTGGATGTTGGAGCCCGCGCCTGCGCCAGTGGCCACAATGTTGACGTTGTTCGCCCCCGTCACGCTGGAGCCAACGGCCGTCGTATTGGTCGTGACGCTGGTGCCCTGGCTGGTATTGCGGCTCGCGCTCACGCTGACGCCATAGCTGAGCTGGCCCGCGTTGCTCAAATCGGTCAGGCTGGGGCCGCTACCGCTCAGCGCGCCGGCGAGCGTGCTGCCCGCGCCGTAGGCTTGTTGGCCCGCCATTGCCAGATTCAGCGCACCCAAGGCTTGCATACGGCCATTGCCGCTGGTGTCTTCCATCGCTCGCACGGTGCTTCTGGCATTACGCAAGCTGTCGGTGCTCACCCCCATGAAGCTCGCGCTGCCGCCCAATTTGCTGCTGGAACTGCGCTGCATGCTGACCGTTTGCTCGGTGTTGTATGCCTCGTTGATGGTGACGTTCTTCGCGAGGATGTTGATATCTCCGCCCACTTGTGGCCCTGCTTGCCCCGCAGCAAGGACGCTGCTGGCGGTCTGGCGGTATTCGTTGCCAGCCACCAAGGTCACGTTGCCCGTGAGACTGGCCACCTGGCTGGATTGCTGTGTGGTGCTGATGGTCGCCTGGGCACCGAAGTCCTTGATGTTGCCCAGTCCAGGCGACGACCAGGAGCCGATGAACCCGCTCTTGCCGTTGGCCGAGGAACTGCTGCTGAGCTCTGTGTTCTGGGCGCTCTCGATGGTGAGGTTGCGCCCGGCCGTCATGATGATGTCCTTGTCCGCCACGATAGTGGCCGCTTGCAAGGTGGTGTCGCGCCCGCTGATGGTCTGCAGGCTGCCGGCCGAGATGGTGGTGCCGACAGCCTGGGTCCTGATGTCGGCGCTGGCGCTGTTCCCCGAAAACTGCCGGTTGCCGTAGCCACCGACCGGACCTCCGGCGTCGGAGGCAACAGCCCAAGCCTTGGACAACCCAGTGCTGCTGCTGCGCTGCTGGCTGGCGTGCAAGTCCTGCGTGGTCCGATTGGCGGTCGTGAGGTTGATATCGCGTCCGGCCCACAGGCTCATCGCGTCCTGCGAACTCAGTTGCGTAGCCTGCGCATTGATGTCGTTACCGGCCACCAGGGTCACGGTCTTGCCGCTCAAGCTGCTGGACAGCACGTCCACCGTGCTTGAGCTGTCCAGGGTGCTCGAACTGCTCTTCCTGAACAGGCCGTTGGAGGATTTCTGCGAAGCTGCGGCCACGCTGCTCGTCGCCTGCCCCGCGGTGATGTTGATGTCGTTCTTGGCGGTGGCCGTCACCGCGCCATCCACACTGATGACGGTGCCTGCGCGGATGTTCACGTTATTGCTAGCCGCAAGACTCACGTCGTTTTGGCCCTGGATGACAGAGCCAATTTCCTTGCTCTGCGATGAGATACCCGCAATGTTCTTGTTCGCGAACGAGATGGTGTATCCCTCGGTGACGGTGCCGAGATTGACATCGTGCCCGGCGCCAACGGCCACAGAGCCCACGCTGACCATGGCCGCACCAATCAGATTGACATCGTGGCCTGCCGAGGCAATCAACGTACCACCGGGATTGGTGACGTAGACCCCTGCTACGCGGTCGATGGCAGTAGTCGTGGCACGGGATCGGGTGGTGGTTTCTATGTTGATGTCCCCGCCGGCCTTCAAGACAGCGGCATCTTTGGCCGTGATGCTGGCTCCGATGTTGTTGATATTGTTGCGCGCATCGATGCCGACGCTGCCACCCGCAATCCGCCCACCATCGAGGTTGTTGACGTTCTCGGCGGTGATCGACACCAGGGAGCGGCCAGCAATCGTGCCCTTGTTCGTCACGTCACCTGTGCTCTTGATGACTGTGGCATCCGCGCTCAAAAGCGCCCCCGAACCATCAATGTCGCCCGGCAACACCCGCACATAAACCTGCGGCACAAGCACCTTCTGCGTCGAGCCATCCGGCAACGTGACGGTCTGTTCGACCAGCCACACGATGTCGCTGGTGAGCTGCGCCATCTGCGCCGCAGTCAGTGCAACGCCCGGGCGCAAACCATATTGCTTTGCGAAGGTCACCCCAGCGTTCATCAGTGCGGCGTACTGATCCTCGTCATTGTTGAACCCATCCAGATACCGATAGCCCGTGAGCTGAGCGACTTGCTCACGAATGAGCTTCTGCTCGTAGAAGCCGTCGCCCAGGCGCTTGAGGATGTTGTTCGGATCGAGCCCGAGGTTGCTCAGAAGGTAGTCGCTGGACAGCCAGTTGCGGTAGTTCGCAAACCTCGGGTCCGTCTCGATCAGGTAGTTGCCGCCGGCCTGCGTGCGAAACAGGCTTGCCTGCGGCACGTTCAGGTTCGGCGTACTTGTGCGCACGACTGTCGGAATGGTCTGGGTATTTCCGGCACTCGCGCCGCCAGATGCGCCAGCCCCCGCACCGCCTGCGCCGACGACCGTGCCTACGTTGGCCGCCACCTCCACGATGACGCCCGCGCCAGTACCGCCGGCTGCACCACCGGCGCCGCCACCGGTCGCACTACCGGCCCCTGTGGCCGCAGTACCAGCGTTGTAGCCGGTGGTCGCATTGAGGTTCGGCTGGTATTTGTAGGCGCCCAACGGGATGCTCACCGGAGCGAGCACGATGGGAATGTTGGTGCCCTGCACCTGGCCCTGGTTGTTGATCACGCTCGCCAGACCCGACACATTCACCGAGCCAGTGAGCTGGCTCGATTGGTAGTCGCTGGCGGTGATAGTGCCTCCCGCCAGCACTTGGCTGTCCTGGTTGTACAGACGGCCATTGACCGTCATGTTGCCGCCTGCGATCAGGTGCGCGGGGTCGGCGTTGATGGCGGTGTCTGTGACCGTGGTGATGTTGTTGGTCCATAGGCCATAACCGCCCATACCCACCAGTTCGCCGGTATCCTTACGATAGACAAAGCCATTGGCCGGATCGAGGGTGACTTCGGCGAGCGTGTACTGGGTAGTCCTCCCCACGCCGCTGCCAACTGGCGTGACGGGCGCCACGCCGACCATGACGCTCGAGATCGAGGTGGGCGTGCCAAGTTGAATGTGCATATCGCGGTTGTTGGCCTGCGCCATCGAGATGGACATATTGCCCAGCGACTGGATGTCTGCGCTCAGGTTGTCAAGCGTCCCGCCTTGACCGGTGGCAGCGCGATTCGCGTCGAGCGCGCCGCCGACGGCCATGTTTCCGCCGCTGAAGATCAGCGCATGTTCGCGATTGATGATGTTGGTCGCGCCGATGTCCAGGTCACCGCGAGATGCGATGGTCGCGGCCGTGGTGACGCCGCCCACGGTCTCAGTGTCGTTGACGACAGTGCCGGCGCTGATCGAGATGGCATCGCCATAGAGGCGGCCCGTGCCGATGTTGTTCAGCGTTCTTGCATTGACGTTTGTATCGCCATGGCTGTCGATCAGGCCTCGGTTGTTCAGCGTGCCCGCGTTGACGATAGTGTTCGTGCCCGACATCTCACCCGTGGCGGTGTTGTCGACCACATTGCCGTTGACCGTGAGCGTCTGACCTGCGAGCAGCTTGGCGTTGTTGGTCAGGTGGCCGGTCGTGCCATAGGTGAGATTGCCGCTCACGCTGACATCGCGGTTGTTGACGATGTCCTGCGTCAGCGCGATGGCCATGTCGCGGCCGGAGGTGAAGCTGCCGTCGTTGCTGAATTTCGCGGCGTCGATCTGGAGGCTGTTGCTGGCTGTGAGCGTACCCCCGGTGTTCACGACGTTGAGCGTCTTGGCGCTCGGGTTGGCGGCGTTCGGGTCGACAAGCTTGAGGGTATCGCCGGCCGAAAGCAGACCGCCTGCGGAATTGTCGATGGTCCCCCCACCGGTCACCGTGAGGGTCTGCGCGGCGCGCACGGCGCCCGTCTGATTCCCAAGGTTGGTGGCGCTGATTGCGACGTTCGTGCCCTCGATACCCTGATCCGTCCCGCTGGTGTTGGCGTTGTTGACAGTGGCGGCGCTCAGCGTCGTGGTGTCGCTGGAGCGAAACAGGCCGCCTACGTTCTGGATATTGCCGGCATTGACCGTCAGGGCGCCGACCGCCTGGGTCTGGCCGCCGCTGTTGTCGTAGGTCACGCCGTTCGTGTTGATCGTGACCGCGGCCTGTCCGATGATCTTTCCGCCAGCGGTGTTCGAGAAGCCCTGTGTGTTGGCCGTGAAGGCCCCCTTGGCGCCGATGAAGCCCGCGCTGCTGTTCACAGCGCCTGCACTGAGTGTCAGCATGTCGGCACTTGTGATGCCGCCTTGGCCGTTGGTGTAGCCCGATGCGTTGGCGTTGGTGAGTGCCTGGCCATTCGTGTCGATGACCATGGTGCCACCACTTTGCACGAGGCCGGCGTCGTTGTTCAGCGCACCGGACTTCACGTCGACAGTGGTGGTCGCAGCTATCGTTCCCTTGGCGCTGTTGTCCAGGGCATTGCCATGCGTGTCGATGGACAGGCTGTTGCCGAAGACCTTGCCGCCGGCGCTGCTCAGGCCACCATTGTTCAACGTAGTCGTGCCACCGGCTTGCAAGGTGCCGCCAGTGTTGGTCGTGGTGCCCGTGGTCGTGACAGCCAGATTGCCATTGACGGCTGCGGCCGTTCCCGCACTGTTGTCCAGACTGGCGGCGGTGACCGTGGTGTTGCCGTTGGCGGCCAGCGTACCGCCTACGTTCGTGGCTGCACCCGAGACGGTTGCATTGAGGTTGCCGACGGCCGTCAGGTTGCCAGCGTCGTTCTTGAGACTGCCTGCCTGAATGGTGGCATTGCTGCCCGCCAGAATCTGGCCCGCCGCGGAGTTGTCGAGCAGACCGGTGACGGTGAGATTCAGGTCGGAACTGCCCGCTGCCTGGAACTTGCCGCCCTGGTTGGCCATGGAGCCCGCGTTGGCGGTGATAACGCCATTGCTCGCGACGGTTCCGCCGTTGTTGACCAGGGCTCCACCGACGTTGAGGGTCGTGGTGCCTGTGCCTGCCTGCACGATGCTGCCACTGTTCTGGTTGCTCAGGGAGCCGGCCAACAGATTGATCTGTTGGGCGTAAGCCGTGCCGCCGTCCTGATTGAACATGCCCGTGAGATTGACGGCCAATGCACCGTTGCCGGTGATCTTGCCATTCGCGCCGTTGAAGCTGCCGCCCGCGATGGTCAGGGTGCCGGTGCCGGCATGATCAATCTTGCCGTTTGTGTTCGTGATGGACGCTGCCTGGAGTGTCAGGTCCTGGCCGTTCGTGGCAATGTGGCTGTTCGAGTTGTCGATGCTGCCGCTGACGGCGAGGATGGTCGCGCCAGTGCCGGTCTGGACGATCTCGCCGCCGTTGGTGTTGGCGATGTTCGAGGCATCGATCTTCAACCGAGCGGCGTTGAGCTGGCCGGCGCTGTTGAGCAGCGTCTGGCCGGGCTGCGCGTTGGCGGTGATGGCGAGCGTACCGGGCGTAGCGACAGTGGCGCCACTGGTGGTCACGTTGCCTTGGGTGGCCGTGATCGTGATGTCGGATGCGCCGGTCTGGCTGCCGGAGAGGTCGACGGAAGCACCCTTGAGCGTGGCGTTGCCGCCTGCGACGTTGGTGCCGGTAGAGGTCAGAGCCTGCGTGGCCGTGACGCTCATGTCGCCGGTACTTTGAAGACTGCCCTTGCTACCGTCGAGGCTGCCGGTCTGGATCGCGAGAGTCCCACCGCTGGCGATATGGCCATCGGTGTTCAGCAGTTGCTGGCCGACGGAGAACTGGACGTTGCCGCTGGCCGAAGAAATGGTCCCCTGGCTGTTGTTCAGGGACTGACCTGCGACCGTGAGGTTCTGGTTCGAGGTCAGCGTGCCCGAGGTGTTCTGGATCGCGCCGGCGACGTTGGCTGTCAGTGCGCCGGTGGCGGAGATCGTGCCTCGTGTGTTGTCGGCGTTGCCACCGACCGTGAGGTTTGCATTGCTGTCGCTGGTCAGCATGCCGTCCTGGTTGTTCAGGTCACCCGTGGTCGTGATATCCAGGCTGCCGGCGTGCAGGGTGCCCGTGCTGTTGTTGAAGGTGCCGAGATTGGCCGTGAAAGCGCCCGAGATGTTCAGCGTGCCCCCTGTATTCTGGAAGCTCGGCTGGTTGAGCGACATGCTCGTGACGCTCAGGGCTCCCCCGTTGTTGACCAGGTTCGCTGTCTGCACCGTGATCGGGCCACCTGCGTAAACCTTGCCGCCATCGTTGCGGATAGCACCTGCGGCTGTGAGGCTGCCCGGTTCAATCGGTGCTGCTGCTGGTGTTGAAGTGCCAGCGGTTGTCGTGCTGCCGGTCGATGCGGTGGTGCCCGTCGAGCCACTTGAGCCCGAGCTTGGCGTGGCACCTGCACCGGTGCTGCCGCTGCCAGTACCGGCTGTCGAAGCAGGCACAGGCTCGCTGCCGATCCACCCATCATTGGTGTTGCTGATCGTGGGGGCCGCAAGCGCGAGCGACGCCATGCTGGTCTGGCGGATCGTCCCCTGGTTGACGATGTCGCTGCCGGTGCTGGCAAGCTGCACGCTCTGGCCCTCCAGCGTGCCGGTATTCTCCAGGCGACCGGACGCCGTGACGACCAGATTGCCGGCGCTCGCGCCGATGCTCCCGGCGTTGCGCACACCCAGTCCAGCCTCTGTCCCAATCAGCGAAATCTTGTTCGCATACATGCCACCCAACGCCGCGACGTCGAGCGCAAAGGTCGGAGCAGCACCGGTGCCCGCTGTCGGCGTAACCTGACTGTGATCAGCGCTGATCTCGTTGGCACCAGTCACCACCTTGAGCTCGCTCGCCCAGATGCCCGCATTGACCTGCACCGCACGCGCCAGAATGGCCGCATAGTCGGTCTTGCTCGCATCGAGCCCCGCACCATCGATGGTGACGGTGCCGCCACGAACCAAGAAGCTGTCGAGCCCCCCGATCGCATTGAACTGCGGCGTGCCCGTGGTGAGCGTAGCCCGCGAGGCGTTGATGAAACCGCCTCCGTCCACGCTGATGCCGGCCGGGTTCGCAATGATCACTTCGGCGCGCTGGCCACCCACTTCGATGTACCCGCGAAGCTGGCTCGGCGAGCCGCCGTTGATTTCGTTCAGGATGATGCGCGCCGGCCCCGTTGCGAGGTAAGGATTGCCTTGAACGAACCCGCCCAGTTGGGTCTGCACGTTCACCCGGCTGTTGTTCAGGATCGCGCCGTTCGCGCCCACATTGAACTGGTTGTAGACGTTGCGCGAAACGCCTGCGGCCGAAGGCGTCTGGATGTTGACCAGCGGCACGCCGTTGGGCGCCACCAGCACCGTCGGGCGAAGATTGCCTGGCACATTGGGCGCGCCGACGATCTGTGCGTGGGCCGACGCTGCCATCATGACGCCGGCGATGGCCATGGCGCCCGCTGCGGTCGTCGCCTTGCTCGCACCCTTGCCGGTACTGGCGGCCGTTTCCTGGACCACCATACGCATACCTCTGGCCGCATTGAAAACAACGCGGTGCAAGTGCCGATTCATGTTTAGCGCTCCCTCAAATCTTTGTTAATCCGCAACACATTTGTGTCCAGACACGCGTTGCAGGGGCGCGATTATGGGATAGCGTTACATCTCAGCAAGGCATTTAGTCACGCTTTGTAAGATTACGTCGAAGGTTTTTCGGGCGATGTAATGCATATGAATTACTTGGCTGCGCCGCCACCGCGTGCCGGTGAAATTGCGCCCGGATGCCCGGCGTTTGCCCCGCCTTCGCGCAGCAGCCGTCGCCGCCGACCTACAGACAAGACTCTCCCGCCGCGCCATGGTGAAACCCATGACACACCCCATCGAACTCACCATTGAAGAACCGTTGCCGGGCGCCTTTGTCTGGCAGTTGCTCGAAACCGACGACAAGGGCACGCACCCGCGCGTGCTGCGCAAAGCGTATGACGCTGTGGAGAGCTATGAACTGGCGCTCTCGGCCGGCCAGCGTGCGCTGCAGAGCGAGATTCGTCACCGCGCGCCTGTCGGGCACGGTTGATTGAATCGCTCACGGCGCCTTCAAGCCTTGGCGGCTCAGGCGTGCAGCGCGAAGTCGTCGATCGTGAGCGTGATGGACCGATGCGGCTCGGCTTGGTAGCGCGCGACGGCCACGGGCTCTATGACGTGAAAGTGCTGCCTGCATGTCTCCAGCAGGCTGTCGCCGACTTCGCGCGCGCCGAATTCGTCGTGCAGGGTTTCCTCGGAAATCTGCGCGACGACACGGGGGCCGCCGGGGCCTTCGGGGTAGAAGGCAAATCGCACGCTCGCGGTGTCGAAGCAATAGATGCCTTCGAAATTCATCTCTCTTGTCTCCTTGTGAAGCGGCGGCGATTGGACGCGCATGCAGCAACGGCAAAGAGTAGAAAAATTCGCATGCGCGTGCAGGAAATTTCCTACAGACAACAAGGAGAGAACTTGTATCCGGAAACGGCTTCGGCTTCCATTGCGCAGCGCCGATCCGGCGAAGATCGCAGCTTCCAGATTTCCTGTACCCGGAGCCTTTCCGGAGCACCCGACTCGATGACCGAAACGATCACGCGCCCTGCCCGGCTCCGCCGCCGCGCAGCCGCATCCGGCCTCGCTGCCGCACTGCTTTTGTTGGGAGCATGCAGCGGCCCCACGGAAGCCCAGCGCCTGGCAACCGCCAGCACGCCGCCGCCCACCGACTGCACCGCCTGGGTCGGCACCGACCGCAACGCCATGATGAGCGGCTACCTGCTGCCGCAGGACCAGAAGAACAGCAAGGGCACCAAGGTCTGCGTGCCGGTGCTGATGACGGCCAACCCCACGCCTTCCGGCTATGCGGGCGGCGACTATCACATCGCCGAGTTCACCGACGACAAGCTCAAGGCCCGCTGGCGCGCCTGCAAGGAAGACCCGGCGTGCTTCAAGCGCATCGACGCGCAGATGCAGCGCTGGCTGCCGCCCAACAAGGAACGCGCCACGCGATCGACAGGCGTGGTCGACCCCTCCGGCAAGATCGATCCGGACGGCCAGGTCGACCTGAAGCAGATCCGCCGGCCCGCCTTCTTCGCCAAGGCGCCGTACCGCGAAGGCATCGCCGGGGCCGACGCCCGCACCTACGTGGTCGAGTTCACCGCGCCGCGCGACACCTTCGAGCGCATCGACCTGAAGATGACCGGCGACATCAAGCTGCGCGGCTGGTACATCGAAGGCGCCGGCGTGGACGGCGGCAAGGGCAAGAAGGTGCGCGCGCTGGTCATCATGGCGCCGGGAGGCGGCGGGCAGCTCACGGCCATCCAGCACCCCGACGAGGCCTCGTACCGCATCGACGAGAAGACCGGCAAGACCATTCCCATCAACTTTCCCAACGCGACCACCGAGACCATGGGCCAGCGCTGGTGGCGCGAGAACCTGTATGCGCTCAACCAGGCCGGCTTCGACGTGCTGGCCTACGACCGGCGCGGCGAAGGCTTGTCGGGCGGTTTCAGCGACACCAACACGCTGGAGCAAGGGGAAGACGTGTTCCGCGCGCTCACGGCGCTGGAAACCGGGCGCGGGCTACGCATCCTCACGCCCCAGGGCGAAGTGCTCGAAGGCGAAGCCACCCGGGGCAAGCTGCTCGCAGGCATGCCATCGAGCGAGATCCCGCTGGTGCTCGGCGGCTACTCGCGCGGCTCGATGTCCACCGCCTGGGCCATGACAAGAAACTACGTGGCCCAGTGCAGCTTCGACATGCCCGAGCCCAACTGCACGCCACCCAAGGGCCTGCGGAACATTCGCGGTGCGATATTGCTGTCGTCGTTCGCCAGCGGCGCGGGCTATGTGGGCGACTCGCCCGACCTGGCCGACCGCAACCTGTTCCTGGGCGGCATGGCGGCCGATCACCACATCGTGTTCTATCCGAACTCGTCCACGCTCGCAGGCATGGACCGCTGGCCTGCCGCCTTCTTCGGCAAGGGCCTGTGGGACCGCGCGGAAACGCTCGAAGGCACCGTGGCCGCCTACAACCGCATCCGCGGCGTGAAAGAGATCGTGCTGGCGCGCGGGCCGCATTCGATCGAGACCTGGCCCGCATCCGACCAGGCCTATCTGCGCGAGCGCATGGTGGTGTTCGCGAAGTCGCTGATCGTCGGCGGGCGCACCATCCCGGGCGCGCGGCCGTGGAAGGACTTCAAGTCGCTGGTGGCGACCACGCCCGACTCGTGGGAACCGTCGTCGCGGCCGAAGGCGCCCTGAGCGACGAGGCGATCAGTACTTGCGCGGGTTGTCCGGCCGGCGGTCATAGCGATCGGGCACGCCGTCGCCATCACTGTCGCGGTTGCGTTCATAGCGGTCAGGAATGCCGTTGTGGTCGCGGTCACGATTGCGGCGGTGGTTGTCGTGGCCGCAGCCGGCCGCAAGGCTGGCGACTGCAAGCAGAAGAATGAGGTGCTTCAAGCTGTGTTCCCCGTGCTGTCGGTGTAGTTCTTGGGAGCCCCAGTGTCCGGGCGGCTGCTGAAGAATCGCTGAGCCTCTGCTGAAGGCTTCATGAACGCTGGGCACTGAAACGATGGCCCTGCCGGCTTCCCGTGCCCGGGTTGAAAACCTCCGGCATGCCGCCATTTCCTCTGGGATCTGGCGACTGAAAAGAGGTGCTCCATGGGCGCGCGCGACGAATTCATTCTTGACTCCTACTCGGCCACCGTCACGCAGGTGGCGCACACCGCCAGCGCGGCGGTCGCCCACATCAAGGTCCGAAAGCAGGCACAGCGCGGCGGCGCGGGCGGCCAGGGCAGCGGCTCCGGCTTCCTGTTCACGCCCGATGGCTTCACGCTCACCAATGCCCACGTGGTCGAGGGCGCGAGCGAGCTGCGCGCCGCATTCGCAGACGGCACCGAAAGCGTCGCGCGCCTGGTCGGGCTGGACGCCTCGACCGATATCGCGGTGTTGCGCATCGAGTCGCACCCGAGCACCTTCCTGCCGCTGGGCAGTTCGGCCGCCCTGCAACCCGGCCAGCTGGCCGTGGCGGTCGGCAATCCGCTGGGCTTCGACTTCACCGTGACCGCCGGCATCGTGAGCGCGCTGGGCCGCAGCCTGCCCGCGCGGGGCGGCCGGATGATCGAGGACGTGATCCAGACCGACGTGGCCCTCAACCCCGGCAACTCGGGCGGCCCGCTGCTGGACAGCGCGGCGCAGGTCATCGGCGTGAACACGGCGGTGATCCCTTCGGCGCAAGGCCTGAGCTTCGCGGTGGCCATCGACACCGCGCGCTGGGTGGCCGGCGAGCTGATGCGTCATGGCGCGGTGCGCCGCGGCAAGCTGGGCGTGCAATGCGCGGCCGTGGCATTGCCCAGGCGCTGGGTGCGCGAGAACGAATGGCCCGTGGCCACCGGGGTGCGCGTGGTCGAGGTGGTGGCCGGCTCGGCCGCCGCGCGCGACGGGCTGCGCAGCGGCGACATCCTCATTGGCTGCGACGGAGTGCCGCTGGCCCAGCTGTCCGACCTGCTCAAGCGGCTGGCGGGAGAAGGGTATGGACGCCCGTTGCTGCTCAAGCTGTTGCGGCCCGTGGCCGGGACTCTGACGCCCTTTTACCTGACGGTAACGCCCGCAGGCTGACCCCCTTCTGCCGGCGCAACGACAATAGGCGGCTGCAGTGAAGCACCTGTCCAGGAGAAAACCTTGTCCACCGTCACCATCACCCCTCAAGTCAACGCCAGCAACGAAGCCCCCTTCGTCCTCTTCGGCGGCGTCAACGTTCTCGAATCGAAGGACCTGGCCCTGCGCAGCGCCGAGGAGTACGTACGCGTCACGCAGAAACTGGGCATTCCCTATGTCTTCAAGGGCAGCTTCGACAAGGCCAACCGCTCCTCCATCCACTCCTACCGCGGTCCCGGCCTGGACGAAGGCCTGAAGATCCTGCAGGCCGTGAAAGACGCCTTCGGCGTGCCCGTGCTGACCGACGTGCACGAAACCGCGCAGGCGGCCCCGGTCGCGGAAGTGGTCGACGTGCTCCAACTGCCCGCCTTTCTCGCACGCCAGACCGACCTCGTCGTGGCGCTGGCCAAGACGGGCCGCATCATCAACATCAAGAAGCCGCAGTTCCTCAGCCCTTCGCAGATGCTCAACATCGTCGAGAAGTTCAAGGAAGCCGGCAACGACAAGCTCATCCTGTGCGACCGCGGCACCTGCTTCGGCTACGACAACCTCGTGGTCGACATGCTGGGCTTCGGCGTCATGAAGAAGGTCACGCAGAACCTGCCCATCATCTTCGACGTGACCCACGCGCTGCAGCAGCGCGAAGCCGGCGCCGCCGCATCGGGCGGCCGCCGCGAGCAGGTGGCCGACCTGGCACGCGCCGGCATGGCCGTCGGCCTGGCCGGCCTCTTCCTCGAAGCCCACCCTGATCCGGCGCAGGCCAAGTGCGACGGCCCGAGCGCACTGCCGCTGGACAAGCTGGAACCGTTCCTGACGCAGATCAAGGCGCTGGACGATCTGGTGAAGTCGTTCGCTCCCCTGAAGATCTGAAGCAGGGGCCCGAGGGCCCGGCGCGGCTCCATCCGTGGGCCATTTACTAAAGTTTTCATTTGGACTGCCGATATCCAGCCATTCCCCTGGATTCCGGAGTCCGAATATGTTTCTGAGCAACGTTTCAATTGGCAAGCGCCTGGCCATCGTGCTGGGCACCATCCTGGCGCTCTTTCTCGCCACCAGCGTCGCCGCGGTGTGGAAGCTGCAGCAGCTCAGCCAGGAGATCGACGCCATGATCGAGGACAACGTCAAGACCGAGCGCGCCGGCTCCGACTGGCTGCGCCACACCACGTCGGGCGTGCAGCGGGCGGCGGCCATTGCCAAGAGCAGCGACGCCAGCCTGATCGACTACTTCGCGCCGGCCACGGCCAAGTCGATCAAGGACACCAACGAGCTGCAGAAGTTCATCGAAGGCAAGCTGGCCAAGCCCGAGGAGCGTGAGCTGCTCGAGAAGGTCGGCAACCTGCGAAAGGCCTACCTCGCCTCGCGCGAGGAAGTCAGCAAGTTCAAGCTGAAGGGCGACCTCGAAGGCGCCAACCGCATCTTCGACTCCCAGTTCCAGCCCACATCGGTCAGCTACATCGCGGGCGTGCAGCAAGTGGTGGACATGCAGCGCGAGCAGCTCGATGCCGCCGCCGCCCGCGCCAACAATCTGCGCGCACAGACCAGCACGCTGCTGATCGTGTGTTCCGCCGTGAGCCTGGTGCTCGGCACCCTGCTGGCCTGGCTGCTGGCACGCAGCATCACGCGCCCGCTGCGCAGCGCCGAAACCATCGCGCAGTCGATCGCCGAGATGGACCTCACTGGTGCAGTCCAGCCAAGCTATGCCAAGGACGAAACCGGCCACCTGCTGCGCGCCCTCGACCAGATGCGCACCGCCTTGCAGGGCTCGCTGACACAGGTGCATGGCGTGGTGATGAACGTATCCACGGCCAGCTCGCAGATCGCCACGGGCAATCAGGACCTGTCGTCGCGCACCGAAGAGCAGGCCAGCTCGCTGGAGCAGACGGCGGCCTCCCTTGAGGAGCTGACCTCCACCGTGAAGCAGAACGCGGACAACGCACGCCAGGCCAATCAACTGGCCACCTCCGCCTCTGAAGTGGCAGTCAAGGGCGGCAGCGTCGTGTTCCAGGTGGTGGAGACGATGGGCTCGATCAATGCGTCGTCGAAGAAGATCGTGGACATCATCAGCGTGATCGACGGCATCGCGTTCCAGACCAACATCCTGGCGCTCAATGCGGCCGTCGAGGCGGCGCGCGCGGGCGACCAGGGGCGTGGCTTCGCTGTGGTCGCCTCCGAAGTGCGCAGCCTGGCGCAGCGCTCGGCCGCGGCAGCGAAAGAAATCAAGACGCTGATCGGCGACTCCGTCGACAAGGTCGAGGAAGGCAGCCGGCAGGTGGCCGATGCCGGCCGCACCATGGAAGAGATCGTCGGCAGCGTGAAGCGCGTGACGGACATCATGGGCGAGATCAGCGCGGCAAGCCAGGAGCAGACCTCGGGCATCGAGCAGATCAACCAGGCCGTCACGCAGATGGACCAGGCGACGCAGCAGAACGCGGCGCTGGTCGAAGAGGCCTCGGCCGCAGCCCAGTCGCTGCAGGAGCAGGCGGGCAGCCTGTCGCGGATCGTCGGCAGGTTCAAGCTGGAGCGGCAGCACACTGCTGCATCCGCGACCACATCGGTCAGTGCCTTGGGCACCTACGCACCCAACGCGCCACGCGCCTACCAGGAGCTGATCGCGTCCCACTAGGCGGAAGAAGCCGACAAAGGCCCTGCACGGAGGAATGAGGCGAAACTAGGCGCCACGTATCAGTCTTTCCTCCGGAGCCTACCTTGTCATCCAAAGTCTCCCGCATTGCCCTGTCGGCCTCGGCTGCCGCCATTGGCAGCATCGCGGCGTACTGGACCCTGCTTGCCACGCGCCAGGGGCACATCCTCTTCAACGCCCGCAAACTGCCCGTCGTCCATCTGTCGGACGACTTCTCCACGTACTCCCACACCGTGCCGGGCGGAATGGTCCGCGGGTATGTCTATCACCCCCAGGGTGAAGACTCGCTGCGGGACCTGTTCGTCTACTTCGCCGGCCGCGGCGAAGACGTGCGCGCCACCGCGCAGATGCTGCACTGGCTGCCCGAAGGCTTCGGCTTTGCCGCGCTCAACTACCGCGGGGTGGCCGACTCGCAGGGGCGCCCTTCCGAGATCGCATCCGTCGAAGACGCGAGCCAGTTCGCCAACCATCTGCGCCGCGCCTTTCCGCATGCACGCCTGCACGTGGTCGGCCGCAGCCTGGGGACTGGCGTGGCCATCCAGCTCGTGGCGCGACAAGACTTCGAGAGCCTGCAGTTGGTGACTCCCTACGACTCGATGCTGGAAGTGGCGAAGAAGCGCTTCCCGCTCGTGCCGCTGTCGCTGCTGCTGCGGCACCAGTTCAACTCGCTGGAGCACTGCAAGGAGGTCGCCGCGAAAACCCAGGTGCTGCTGGCCGAGCACGACGACGTCGTGCTGCCCGAGCGCTCGCAAAAACTCATCGCCGCATGGCCCACCCCGGTCAGCGTGCAGACGGTTCCCGCGTCGAACCATCACAGCATCATGGGTCTGGAAGAGACCTGGCTCTATCTCGTCGACTTTGCGTTGACGGCGGTCATTCCCGAGCCGAAGGCGGCATAGCCCGCTGGCTGGTCGATGCCATGGACTCCCTGATCGCCGCCTCCGCCCGCGCCCTGGCCGCTGGCGATGCGCTAGGTGCCCTCAAGCGGGTCGCCCTGCGCGACGACCCGCCTGCGCTGGCCTTGCGCGGCATCGCCATGGCCCAGCTCGGCGAGCACCCGCGCGCACGCGAACTCCTGCGGCGCGCCGCACGCGACTTCGGCGCGCATGAAGTGCTGTCGCGCGCCCGCTGCATCGTGGCCGAGGCCGAGGTGGCGCTGGCCATGCGCGACCTCGGCGGCTCGCCGCGCACGCTGACGGCTGCGGCAGCCACGCTGGAGGCGCACGACGATCACGCCAACGCGCTGCAGGCACGGCTGATCGCGGCGCGCCGGCTCCTGCTGCTGGGGCGCCTCGCCGACGCCGCAGCCGCGCTGGAGCGCCTCGATGCGCGCGGCCTGCCGCCATCGCTGGCGGCGGTGGCCGAGCTGAGCGCGGCCGAGCTGGCGCTGCGCTCGCTGCGCATCGGCCCGGCGCAGGCAGCGCTGGCCCGTGCGCACGAAGCGGCCGTCTGCGCGCGCGTGCCGGCTCTGCTGGCAGAGGTGGCGGAGGCGCGCGCAGCCTTCGAGCGCCCCGCCGCACGGCGCATCTTCGCGGGCGGCGAGCAGGCGCTGCGCCTGGATGAAGTCGCGGCGCTCCTGGCCTCCGACGCACTGGTGGTCGACGCCTGCCGCCGGGGCCTGGGCGCTGGTGACACGTGGCAGCCGCTGGCGCGCCGTCCGATCCTGTTCACGCTCGCGCGCTCGCTGGCCGAGGCGTGGCCCGGCGATGTCGATCGCGAAGCATTGATCGCAAGCGCATTCCGCACCCGCCACCCCGACGAAACGCATCGGGCGCGCCTGCGTGTCGAGATCGGCCGCCTGCGCGCACTCGTCACCACGCTGGCGAGCATCGAGGCCACGCCGCGCGGCTTCGTGCTCAAGCCGCACGGCGAACGCGCCGTCGCCCTGCTGGCACCGCCCATCGACGGCGACCAGGCCTCGCTGGTGGCGCTGCTTTCCGACGGCGCGGCGTGGTCGACCTCGGCCCTGGCGCTGGCGCTCGGGGCCAGCCAACGCACCGTGCAGCGCGCGCTGGTCGAGCTGGAGGCCGAAGGCCGGGTGCGCTCCATCGGCCAGACGCGCTCGCGCCGCTGGCTGTCGCCGCCGCTGGCGGGATTCACGACGATCTTGTTACTCCCCGCTGCGCTGCCGTTTGAATAGAGTTGTCTCCAGGCGCCAATCCGAGGCGTTTCACAAGGAGCCAACGATGAGCAGCAACAACAAGACGAGCAAGAGCAGACCCCAGCCCACCGTGCGGCCGGCCGAGATCGTGCGCGAGTACGGCCCCTTTGCCGACGCCACCCAGGTGGCCGGCGTGACCTACGACGGCCAGCGCGTCTGGGCCGCCACCGGCGCCAGGCTGGTGGCCTTCGACCCCGCCAGCGGCGAGACCACGCGCACGCTGAACACCGCCTGCGATGCCGGCACAGCCTTCGACGGCAAATACCTCTACCAGATCGCCGAGTCGCGCATCGACAAGATCGACCCGGCCACGGGCAAGGTGCTGGCGTCGATCCCCTCGCCCGGCCATGGCAACGACTCGGGCCTCACCTGGGCCGAAGGCAGCCTGTGGGTGGGACAGCACCGCGACCGCAAGATCCACCAGATCAACCCCGAGACCGGCGCCGTCGTGCGCACCATCGAGTCGAACCGCTTCGTCACCGGCGTGACCTGGGTCGACGGCGAACTGTGGCACGGCACCTGGGAGGCTGAAGAAAGCGACATCCGCCGCATCGACCCGCAAAGCGGCGCTGTGCTCGAGCGGCTCGAAATGCCGCATGGCATCGGCGTCAGCGGGCTCGAGTCCGACGGGGCCGATCTTTTCTATGCCGGCGGCGGCAAGAGCGGCAAGGTCCGCGCCGTGCGCCGTCCCCGCAACTCAACGGAGCATTGACATGACCGAAATCAATCACGCAGCAAACCACCCCGTCGTGTCCAGCGACCAATGGCTCGCCGAGCGCAAGGCACTGCTGGCGCGCGAGAAGGAGCTGATGCACCTGCACGACCAGATTGCCCGCGAGCGCCGTGCGCTGCCATGGGAACGTGTCGAGAAGAACTACGTCTTCGACACGCCCGAGGGCAAGCGCACGCTCGCCGAGCTGTTCGAGGGACGCCGCCAGCTGATGGTGCAGCACTTCATGCTCGGCCCGGGGTGGGAACAAGGCTGCCAGAGCTGCTCTTTCATGGCCGACCACACCGACGGCATGAACGTGCATCTGGCGCCTCGAGACATCACGATGGTGGCCGTCTCGCGCGCACCGCTGGCCGAGATCGCGCGCTTTCGCGAGCGCATGGGCTGGCAGTTCAGGTGGGTGTCGGCGAACGGCAGCGACTTCAACCACGACTTCCACGTCAGCTTCACGCCCGAGGAGCAGGCCACCGGCAAGGTCTACTACAACTACGCCGTACAGCCCTTTCCCCAGGAAGAGGCGCCCGGCGTCAGCGTGTTCTACAAGGACGACGCAGGCGAGGTGTTCCACACCTACTCGACCTTCGGTCGCGGCGTGGAAGTGATGATGGGCGCCTACTACATGATGGACCTCACGCCCAAGGGCCGCGACGAGCGCGAGGTGCCCTACAAGATGGAGTGGGTGCGCCACCACGACCGCTACGAGCCGCAGGCAAAGACGGCGGGCGATTCGTGCTGCTCGGCACACGGCTGAAGCGCGAAACATCATGGCAAGCCTCTGGCCCTGGCTGGCGGTTGCGGGGATCGGCGCCCTTCACGGGCTGAACCCCGCCACCGGCTGGGCCTTCGCAGCCGCCTGGGGCGTGCGCTCACGCGACCGGTCGCAGGCGCTGCGGGCCCTGGTGCCGATCGCGGTCGGGCACGCCGCATCGGTCGCACTGGTTGCCGCTGCTGTAGCGCTGGGCCTGTCGATGGATCGGATGGCGCTGCAGGCGCTGGCGGGTGGGTTGCTTGTCGCGGTCGTGGCGTACCACGTGTGGGGCCGCAGCTCGGGCAAGACGGCCGGGCATGCCGGGCTGGCGCTCTGGTCTTTCATGATGTCCACCGCGCACGGCGCCGGACTGATGCTGGTGCCGGCGCTGATTCCGCTGTGCATGGGCGACGCTCCGGCAGCTCGCGAGATCACCGCATCGGGCTCGCTGATGCTGGCGCTCGCGGCCGTCGGCGTTCACACAGCGGCGATGCTCGGCGTTACCGGCGTGATCGCTACCGGCGTGTGCCGCGGCTTCGACTTCAGGCGGAAGTCGCCCGCAACGCCACATTGAAGGCGATGCCCGGCCGCACCACTACCGCCCTTTCGGCACGTGGAAATCCGGCGACCCGGCCACCACCTTGCGGATCTCGTCCATCAAGGCCCGCGCGCCCGGTGAAGGAAACGCGCCCAGTCGCTGCGTCAGGCCGATCTCGCGCCGTGTTTCCTCGAGCGGAAAGTCCAGCACCACCAGGCTGCCGTCGCGAATCTCGTAGCGCAGCTGGTGCGCCGAGATCGCGGTCAGCATGTCGCTTTCCAGCAGCAGGCCGCGCAGCACGGCAAGGTCGCCTGTCTCGACCGCAGGCAGCGGCGGCGCCTGCCGCGCATCAGAGAAGAAGCGCTCCAGCAGCTCGCGCGATGGCGAGCCATGCCGAGAGAGCGTCCAGCTCGCCTCGCGCAGCATCCTGAAGTCGATGCGCTTCGCGCGTGCGAGCGGATGGCCGGCACGGGCGATCACCGAGATGCGGTCTTCGAACAGCGGCTCCTGCTGCAGGTCTTTCGCTTCACCTGCACTGCGCAGCGCGCCGAGGATGAAGTCGATGTCGCCGCTGCGCAGCGACGCGGCCAACGCGTCGTACGGGCTCTCGACCGTGGTGACGTGCAGGCCCGGATGCCGCGCGAGCAATGAGGCAATCGCCAGCGGCAGGATCTGCGTGCGCCCGAGCGGCAGCGCACCGACGTTCACGCTGCCCTGCAAGGTGCCTTCGCTGGCCGCGATGTCTGGCCCGATGTGCCGCAGCTCCGACAGCACGCGCTTGAAGTAGAAGGCCACGATCTCGCCCGCCGGCGTCGCGGTGAGCCCGCGCGCATTCCGATTGAAGAGCGTGACGCCGAGCCCGCTTTCCAAGTCTTTCAATGCGCTGCTGATGGCCGGCTGCGTGATGCCGAACTCGCGCGCGACGGCGGGCATGTTGCGCTTCTCGGCAAGGCTCGCTATCACGGCGAGGCGTCGGCCGTTCAGGATCGAAGTGAAGAGCGAATGCACGTCGGCGGAGCTGTCGATTCCGCCGCGCGCCGCCAGCTGCGTTCGCGCCTCCTCGAACTCGCGCTCGATGCGCAGGGCACGCGCCAGCACCAGTTCTCCGTATGCGTTGAGCGCCACGCCGCGCGAGCGCCGGTCGAACAGCGGCCTGCCGATCGCGGCCTCCAGATCGAGGATCGAACGCGTCACCGCCGACGCCACGCGGAACAGCGCCTCGGCAGCCGCGGCAATGCTCCCGGCAGACGCCACGGCCGAGAACGCGCGCAGGTGGCGCAGGTTGATGCCGAGCGCCACGCTGTCGGCGTGCGCAATAACTTTGTGATGCTCGTTTTTTTTGTTCACGGGTGGAGGCGTCGCTCTCGATCATGCATTTTCATGCTTAAGGGTAAACCCTTTATCGATAAAAAAGAATGATGGCAGCGCAACGCTAACTCACCCCACGCAAAGCAACCGCCGCGCAGACTTCTCTTCATGCTTGAAGCACCCCCTGCACACCTTCCGGAGCGTTGCGAATGATCATCGACTGTCACGGCCACTACACGACCGCGCCCAAAGCCCTCGAGGCGTGGCGCAACCGGCAGATCGCCGGCATCAAGGACCCGTCGGCCAGGCCCAAAGTCTCGGAGCTGAAGATCAGCGACGACGAACTGCGCGAGTCCATCGAGGGCAACCAGCTGCGGCTGATGAAGGAGCGCGGCAGCGACCTGACCATCTTCAGCCCGCGCGCGAGCTTCATGGCGCATCACATCGGCGACTTCGAGGTGTCGTCCACCTGGGCCGCCATCTGCAACGAGCTTTGCCATCGCGTGAGCCAGCTCTTTCCCGATCACTTCATCGGCGCGGCCATGCTGCCGCAGTCGCCGGGCGTCGATCCGGCCAGCTGCATTCCCGAGCTGGAACGCTGCGTGAACGAATACGGCTTCGTGGGCGTCAACCTCAACCCCGATCCATCGGGCGGCCACTGGACCAGCCCGCCGCTGTCCGACCGGCACTGGTACCCGCTCTACGAAAAGATGGTGGAGCTGGACATTCCCGCGATGGTGCACGTGAGCACGAGCTGCAACGCCTGCTTCCACACCACGGGCGCGCACTACCTGAACGCCGACACCACGGCCTTCATGCAGTGCCTCACCTCGGACCTGTTCAGCGACTTTCCGACGCTGCGCTTCGTCATTCCGCACGGCGGCGGCGCGGTGCCCTACCACTGGGGGCGTTTTCGCGGCCTGGCGCAGGAGATGAAGAAGCCGCTGCTCAAAGACCACCTGCTGAGCAACATCTTCTTCGACACCTGCGTGTACCACCAGCCCGGCATCGACCTGCTCACGCGCGTGATCCCGGTCGACAACGTGCTCTTCGCCAGCGAAATGATCGGCGCGGTGCGCGGCATCGACCCCGAGACCGGCTTCTTCTACGACGACACGCGCCGCTACATCGACGCCACGCCGATGCTCGACGACAAGGCGCGCCATCAGATCTACGAAGGCAACGCGCGCCGCGTGTACCCGCGGCTGGACCGCGCACTCAAGCAAAAAGGACTTTGAACATGTCGACCACTCCCCTCCTCCAGGAACTCGGCGTCGTGCACCGAAACGTGGTGCGCGCCGATGCGGCCGCCGTCGAGAAGCTGTCGCGCTTCGGCGTATCCACGGTGCACGAAGCACTCGGCCGCCTGGGCCTGATGGCGCCGCGCATCCGCCCCATCCATCCTGAAGCGCGCATTTGCGGCACCGCCATCACGGTGCTGCTGCAGCCCGGCGACAACTGGATGCTGCACGTCGCGGCCGAGCAGATACAGCCCGGCGACGTGGTCGTGGCCGCCTGCACCGCCGACAGCACCGACGGCTTCTTCGGCGACCTGCTCGCAACCTCGTTCAAGGCGCGCGGCTGCAAGGGCCTGGTGATCGACGGCGGCGTGCGCGACGTGCGCGACCTCATCGCCATGGACTTTCCCGTGTTCAGCCGTGCCATCCATTCGAAGGGAACGATCAAGTCCACGCTGGGTTCGGTCAACGTGCCGGTGGTGTGCGCCGGCGCGCTGGTGCAGCCGGGTGACGTGGTGGTGGCCGACGTTGACGGCGTGGTCGTTGTGCCGGCGCAGCTGGCCGCACGCGTAGCCGATGCCGCCGAGGCCCGCGAAGCCAACGAGGCCGGCAAGCGCGCGCGCTTCGCGGCCGGCGAGCTGGGGCTGGACATGTACGCCATGCGCGAGCCGCTTGCCAAGGCCGGCCTGCGCTACATCGACTGAGCAAGGGACCGCACTGTGGCTCGCATCATCGGCGCCGTCGCCTGCTCGCACACGCCCACCATCGGCTTCGCCTTCGACAAGAACAAGCAGCAGGACCCGGTCTGGGCGCCCATCTTCGAGGCCTTCGCGCCGGTGCAGCAGTGGCTGGCTGAGAAGAAGCCCGACGTGCTCTTCTTCATCTACAACGACCACGTCAGCTCGTTCTTCTTCGACCACTACTCGGCGTTCTCCCTGGGCGTGGGCGAGCGGCACGAAGTGGCCGACGAAGGCGGCGGCGCGCGCGACCTGCCGGCCCTGGCGGGCCATCCGGCACTGGCGCGGCACATCGGCCGCTCGCTGGTGGCCGACGAGTTCGACATGTCCTTCTTCCAGGACCGGGCGCTGGACCACGGCGTGTTCTCGCCGATGTCGCTGTTGTGCCCGCATGAGCCCGCATGGCCGATACCGGTGGTGCCGCTTCAGGTTGGTGTGCTGCAGTCGCCGGTGCCGTCGGCACGGCGCTGCTACAAGCTCGGCCAGGCGCTGCGGCGCGCGATCGAGAGCTATCCGGACGACATCAAGGTGGCAATCGTTGCCACCGGCGGGCTCTCGCACCAGGTGCATGGCGAGCGCGCGGGCTTCAACAACACCGCCTGGGACGCCCAGTTTCTCGACCTGATCGAGAACGACCCGGTGCGGCTCACCGAGATGACGCAGGCCGAACTGGCAACGCTCGGCGGCATGGAAGGCGCCGAAGTCATCATGTGGCTGGTGATGCGCGGCGCCCTGTCGTCCAACGTGCGCAAGACGCACCAGAGCTACTACCTGCCCTCGATGACGGGCATTGCCACCGCCATCTACGAGAACCTGGCGAGCCCGCCCGTCGCCGGTGAAGTCGAGCGGCATCTCCGCCACATCGACAAGGAACTGGCGGGCGTGGAAGCGCTGCAGGGCACCTATCCGTTCACGCTCGAGACCAGCGTGCGCGCCCACCGCCTCAACAAGTTCCTGCACGGCATGACGCGCCCGGCGCACCGCGCGGCCTTTCTTGCCGACGAAGAGGCCGCGTTCGACGCTGCCGCGCTGACGGGCAAGGAGCGCGACATGGTGCGCGGCCGCGACTGGCGCGGCCTGATCCAGTACGGCGTGATCTTCTTCATGCTGGAGAAGCTGGGTGCGGTGGTGGGCGTGTCGAACCTGCACATCTATGCCGCGATGCGCGGCCAATCGCTGGAAGAGTTCCAGCAGACCCGCAATGCGCCCGGCGCCCTGTATTCGGTGGCCGGCAAGGACGCCGCGCCGCAGGCATGGGACCGCCGCTGAGCCGCACCTGATTTTTTGATTCTGGAGACAACACAAATGAAGCCCCTTTCCCGACGCCTCGCCCTCGGCGTTGCCGCACTGGCCGCATTCGGCCAGCTCGGCATTGCCAGCGCGGCCGACGCCTTTCCGTCGAAGCCCGTGAAGATCCTCGTGGGCTACAGCGCCGGCGGCGCGGTCGATGCCATTGCGCGCTCGGTCGGCCTGCGGATGTCGGCCATCCTGGGCCAGCCGGTCATCGTCGAGAACAAGCCCGGCGCGGGCACCAACATCGCGGTGAAGTCCGTCATCACGAGCGCGCCCGACGGCTACACCCTGCTGCTGGCCGCCAACGCGCTGGCCGTGAATCCTTCGCTGTTCCAGCCCACGCCCTACGACCTGGAGCGCGAGCTGACGCCGGTGGCCTCGGTCGGCCGGGTGCCCGTGGTGTTCACGGTGCGCGAAGAATCGGCCATCAAGACGCTGCCCCAACTGGTCGCTGCGGCCAAGGCCAAGCCGGGCAGCGTGACCGTCGCCACGCCAGGCAACGGATCGACACCGCACCTGGCCATGGAACTGTTCCAGCACACCGCCGGGCTGCAACTGCGGCATGTGCCGTACAAGGGCGGCGCGCAGGCGCTCACCGACGTGCTCGGTGGCCATGTGGACGTGGTTGCGGTCAATGCGCTCGAAGCACTGCCGCTGGCCAAGTCCGGCAAGCTGCGCGTGCTGGCGGTGATGAGCGCCGAACGCTCCGCCGTGCTGCCGGGCGTGCCGACCGTTGCAGAGTCAGGCTACCCGGGGTTCGAGGCCAGCGTGTGGTACGGCTTCGTGGGGCCAGCCGGGCTGCCGAAGCCCATCGTCGACAAGCTGCACGACGCCGTGCAGAAGGCCATCGACTCGCCCGAGGTGCGCTCACAGCTCGCCGCGGCCGGCGGCGTTCCGCTGCCGGGGCCGACCGAGCAGTTCGACAAGCTGCTCAAGGCCGACGTGGCGCGCTACGGCAAGCTGATCCGCGAAGCCAACATCAAGCCCGATTGATCGCCATGACCACGACAGGCATCACCCGTCGCCACGCCTGCCTCGCGGCAGCAGCTGCTGCCCTGCTGCCGGCAAGCCGCGCCGCCATGGCGCAGCAGGCCTATCCGTCCAAGCCGATCCGCATGATCATTCCCTTCCCGCCCGGCGGCTCCACCGACGTGCTCGGGCGGGCCATCGGCATCGAGCTGGGCCGCGCGTGGCACCAGCCCGTGGTGGTCGACAACCTCCCCGGCGCCGGTGGTTCCATCGGTGCCGACAAGGTCGCCAAGTCGCCTGCCGACGGCTACACGCTGCTGATGGGGCACATCGGCACGCTGGCCATCAACCCATCGCTGTACCCCAAGCTCGACTACGACCCCGTGCGCAGCTTTGCGCCCGTGGCCTGGGTGGCGCGCGTGCCGAACGTGCTCGTGGTGCATTCCTCCGTTCCGGCGCGCACGCTGGCCGAACTGGTCGCGCTGGCCAAGGCACGGCCGGGCCAGCTGGCCTTTGGCTCCGGCGGCAACGGCAGCGCGGCGCACATCGCTACCGAATATCTGAAGCTGCAGACGGGCGCCTCTTTGCTGCACGTGCCTTACAGGGGCACGGCCCCGGCCGTGACCGATCTGCTCGCGGGCCAGCTGCAGCTGCTCTTCACCGGCGCGCCCGCTTTGCTGCCGCACATCAAGT
This sequence comes from Variovorax sp. YR266, assembly GCF_900107295.1. NCBI lineage: Bacteria > Pseudomonadati > Pseudomonadota > Betaproteobacteria > Burkholderiales > Comamonadaceae > Variovorax > Variovorax sp. YR266. Next base: position 46,910 of record NZ_FNPM01000006.1, on the reverse strand, counting down.
CCGGCAAGCTGCGTGCGCTGGCGGTGTCGAGCCCGAAGCGCATCGCGCTGCTGCCCGAGGTGCCGACGGTGGCGGAAAGCGGCGTGCCAGGCACCAAGGACTTCGAGGCCGACCAGTGGTACGGCGTGGTTGCCCCGGCCGGGACTCCCGCGGACATCGTCGCCATGCTCAACCGGCAGATCAACCAGTCGCTCAACACGGCGGACGTTCACGCGCGGCTGGCAGCCGAGGGCGCCGAGCCCACGCCCACGACGCCGCAGGCCTTCGGCCAGCTGATCGCGAGCGAAATGAAACGATGGGACCGCGTGATCAAGAGCGCCCACATCACCGTCGACTGAAGTTGGACAGGAACACACCGGCCATGAAATCGCTCGCCCGTCTGCTGCTCGCCCTTGTCGTCGCGGCACTGCTCGCCGCCTGCGCGCAATCGCCCCAATCGCCGCCCTCCACGAGTGGTGGCAAGACCGAAGTGCTCTGGCTCGGCCAGTCGGCATTCCGCATCACCACGCCGGGCGGCAAGGTGATCGTGACCGACCCGTGGCTCAAGCTGAATCCGCTGACGCCCGCGGCATACAAGAACCTCGAAGCCCTCGGCAAGGTCGACGTGCTGCTGGTCACGCATGGTCACTTCGACCACTTCGCGGATGCGCCTGCGCTGGCGCTGCTCAACCAGGTGCCGATGTACGCGCCCGGCGACATGAACCAGACGGTGGGCGTGCTCGGCATCCTGCCGCCCAACCTGGTGCCGCGCTTCAACAAGAGCGGCACGATCAACCCGGTGCCGGGCATCAAGGTGACTGCCGTGCACGCTGAGCACTCCTCGGTCATCGTGTGGAAGAACCCGGCCACCGGCAAGGACGAAGTGCACCCCGGCGGCGAGCCCGTGGGCTACATCATCGAGCTGGAGAACGGATTCCGCATCTACCACATGGGTGACACGGGCCTGTTCGCCGACATGAAGTTCATCGCCGACTACTACAAGCCCGACCTCGTGCTGATGCCGATCGGCGGCCACTTCACGATGGACCCGGTGGACGCCGCCTACGCCACGCGCGAATGGCTCAAGCCGCGCGCGGTGATTCCGATGCACTATGGCGCCAACCCGCTCGGCAAGGGCACGCCCGACGAATACATCCGCGCGCTAGGCAGCACAAGCACGCGCGTGCTGGCTTTGAAGCCCGGCGAGAAGGCCATCTTCTGACAAGGACACACACGATCATGGGAACGACACTGGGCCTCATCGGCTACGGCGAAGTGGGCGGCATCTTCGGACGCGGGTTGCGCGGGCAAGGCGGCGTGGATGCCGTCTGGGTCTGGGACAAGCGCTTCGCCGATCCCGCGACGGGCGCGGCAGCGCGTACTGCGGCAGAAAGCGACGGGATGCACGTGGCGAGCGGCATGCAGGAGCTTTGCAGCCACGCCGACCTGCTCATATCCGCCGTCACCGCCTCCAACACGCTGGCGGTAGCCGAAGAGGCCGCTCGCCACGCGCGCACCGGCAGCCGTTTTCTCGACCTCAATTCGGCATCGCCCGGCACCAAGCAGCGCGCCGCGGCGGCGCTGGAGCCCGTGGGCGTCGCCTACGTCGAGGCCGGCGTCATGACCTCGGTGCCGCCCTACGGCATCCGCGTGCCGATGCTGCTGGGCGGCGCGCAGGCCGCAGCGCTTGCCGAAATGCTGAGCGGCTGGGGCATGGACGTTCGCGTGGTGAGCGACCAGCTCGGCGTGGCCTCGGCGATCAAGATGAGCCGCAGCATCATGATCAAGGGGCTGGAGGCGCTGGTCATCGAGAGCTACACCACCGCCAGGCGCTATGGCGTCGAAGCGCATGTGCTGCCGACGCTGAAGGAAACCTTTCCGCAGATCGACTGGGACAAGCAAGGCGCCTACTTCTTCAGCCGCGTCGTGCAGCACGGCAAGCGCCGCGCGGAAGAAATGCGCGAAGCGGCGCAGACCGTGCGCGAGGCCGGCTTCGAGCCCCTGATGACGGCCGCCATCGCGGCCAAGCAGGATTGGGTTGCGGCGCAGGCACGCGATGGTCTGTTCGAAGGGCTGGATGCCGCAAGCGACTGGCAGGCCTACGCGGATCGCCTCATCGGCCGCGCATGACCATGTCGAATTCGATACGGGGCATCTGCTCCATGGCCACGAAGGGCCTGCTGCTGGAGCTGGCCGCGGCGTACACGCGTGCGAGCGGCGTGGCGGTTTCGTTCGAGGCAGTGGGCGGTGTGGATGCCGCACGGCGCGTCTCGGCAGGAGAGCCATTCGACGTGGTGGTTCTCGCCTCGGATGCCATCGACAAGCTGGCGGCTGCCGGCAAGGTGGACGCATCGCGCAAGACCGACGTGGTGCGCTCCGGCGTTGCCGTGGCCGTTGCCGCGAACGCCGCGCGAGTCGATATCTCCACGGAAGAAGCGGTGCGGCGCGCCGTGCTGGATGCGGCCAGCGTCGCGTATTCGACCGGGCCCAGTGGCGTTGCCCTGGCCGCGCTGTTCGAGCGCTGGGGCATCGCCGACACCATCAAGGGCCGATTGGTACAGGCGCCACCCGGCGTGCCGGTGGGCTCGTTGATCGCACGCGGAGAAGCTGCGCTGGGCTTTCAGCAACTGAGCGAGCTGATCGGCGTCGAAGGCATCGCGCTACTGGGGCCGTTGCCGCCGGCGATCCAGATCACCACGGTGTTCAGCGCAGCGCCGGGCTCTTGCGCTTCGCAGCCGGATGCCGCAAGCGGGCTGCTCGCGTACCTGGCCTCCGGCGACAGCGCAGAAGCCAAGCGCCGGCACGGCATGGAGCCTGCCTAACGGGTCACAGACTTGCGAGAGCCGTTTCCCTTCCCGGCAATGACAAGCCCCGCACTCTCGACAAAGCCGTGAATCAACCTCAGCCGTGGCGACGCCCGCAGCCACAGCACGCCGAAGCGCCGCGTCTCCGAAGGCAGCGGCAGCGGGATCTTGGCGATGCGCTGCCCGTCGAGCAGCGGCGAAGCGATGTCGGGCACGACCGACACGCCAAGGCCTCGATCGACCATCATCGCGATTGCCAGCAATGAACTGAGTTCGAAGCGCTCCTGCGGCACGATGCCCGCCGAACGCAGGTAGCGGTCGGCCTGCTTGCCGCCACCGAGGTTGCGGTCGTAGCGGATGAGCGGAGAGGTCCGCAGCAGCTCGTGGGGATCGCGCCGCGCGAGGCGGCTCGGCGCGAGCAGCACCAGGGGTTCTTCGCGCAGCAGGGCCCAGTCGAAGGTCTTCGCAAGCGCGAACGGTGGATACAGGCACACGGCAGCATCGAGCTCGCCCTGCTGCATCGCCTTGTAGAGCGTGGCAGTGTTGCCCGACTGCAGGTACACCTTGACGCCCGGATGCGTCTTCACGAAGCGCGCGAGGATGTCCGGCAGCAGGCTGTGGATGGCCGTGTTGATGGTGCCGATGACCAGCTCGCCGCCGGCCGCCTCGCTGCCCACCAGCGCCTTGATGTCGCTCACCTCGCGCAGCAGCGTGCGGGCGCGCTGCACCAGCCGGTGCCCCGCCTCGGTCGGCTGCACCGTGCGGCCGGCGCGCGCGAGCAGCGGTGCGTTGAGCTCCCGCTCCAGCGCGCGGATCTGCTGCGCCACCGCGCCGGGCGTCAGGTCGAGCCGGCGCGCGGCCTCCGACATCGAGCCCGACTCCACCACCAGAAGAAAGCTTTGCAGGTAGGCCGTTTCCATGAAGATAGATTTTCTGCGATCTGATCGCAGGGAGCAGCTGTTTTTCTCTTCTCATGAACTGCGGACACTGCATGCATGAGAAGCAAACTCTTCGTTCCCGGCACCCGTCCTGAACTGTTCGCCAAGGCACTGGCCAGTGCGGCGGATGCCATCTGCCTCGACCTGGAAGACGCGGTGTCCGAGCCGCGCAAGGACGAGGCGCGCGAGACCGTGCGCCAGCTGCTGCTTGCCAGCGGCGATGCGGCCTCCTCGCAAAAGACACTGATCGTTCGCGTCAACGCCATGGACACGCCGCACTTCGAGCGCGACGTGGCGGCGGTGGCGCAGGCCGGCGTGCATCTGATCAACCTGCCGAAGCCGCAAAGCCCGGCGCACGTACGCACGGCGGTAGAAGTCATCGAGCGCGCCGAACGCGCCAACGGCGTGCAGGCGCCCATTGGCCTGCTGCTGAACATCGAGACACCCACTGCATTGCGTACGGCAGCGGAACTCGCACTGGCGCATCCGCGCGTGTCGGGGCTGCAGCTGGGGTTGGGCGACCTGTTCGAGCCGCTGGGCATCGCCCGGCGCGAACCTTCCGCCATCCGCCAGGCGATGTTCGCGGTGCGCATCGCAGCCGGCGAAGCGGGCGTGTATGCCTACGACGGCGCGTTCGCGAACATCCGCGATGCCGAGGGCTATCGCGCCGAAGCCATGCTGGCGCGCGACCTCGGGTTTCTGGGCAAGACCTGCATCCACCCGAGCCAGATCGCCATCGCCAACGAGGTGTTTCGCCCCACCGACGAAGAGATCGCGCACGCCTGCAAGGTGGTCGAGGCGGCCCGCGAGGCCGATGCCAACGGCGTCGGTGCCTACGTGGTGGACGGAAAAATGATCGACATCCCTTTCGTGATTCGCGCGCGCGCCATCGTCGAGAGTGCACGCAGCCTTGGGCTGCTTCCCAATTGAGCCTTGGGCTGCTGCCTGGATGAGCCGAGCTTCCTATTAATAAAAACCGGAGACAAGAAAATGCAATTCCCTTCCATCCTTCGCCCTCGCGTGCTCGCTGTTGTTGCAGCGGCAGCGCTCGCCGGCGCGGCATTCGCCCAGGGCGCCTATCCCGGCAAGGCCATCACGATCGTCGTGCCCTACCCGGCCGGCGGCTCCAACGACACCTTCGCGCGCCAAGTGGCCAAGGAATTGGGCGACCAACTCAGGCAACCGGTGATCATCGACAACCGCCCCGGCGCGAGCGGCAACACCGGCACGGCGCAGGTGGCGCGCGCCGCGCCCGACGGCTACACGCTGGTGGCGGTGTCGTCCAGCATGACGACCAACGCAGCCGTGCAATCGAAGATGCCCTTCGATCCGGTGAAAGGCCTCGCACCTGTGGCAATGTTCGCCAAGGGTCCGTTCATCGTCGCGGTCAACAACGAATTTCCCGCGAAGACGCCGGCCGAGCTGATCGCCGCCATCAAGGCCAAGCCGGGCCAGTACAACTACGCCTCGTCGGGCTCGGGCAGCGTGAACCAGTTCGGCACCGAGCTGCTCAAGGCCAAGGTGGGCGACCTGCAGATCGCGCACATTCCCTACAAGGGCATGGGCCCGGCCGTGACCGACCTGATCGGCAACCAGACGCAACTGCTGATTTCAAGCGGCCCGTCGCTGCTGCCGATGGTGCGTGCCGGCAAGCTGCGCGCCGTGGGCATCACGAGCCTGAAGACAAGCCCCATCGCCCCCGATCTCACGCCAATGGCCACTGCGGTGCCCGGCTACGAATTCGAACTCTGGTGGGGCCTGCTGGCACCGGCGGGCACGCCGCCCGACGTGGTCGCAAAGCTCAACGGCGCCGTCAACCAGATCCTGGCCAGGCCCGAGATCACGGCCAACTTCCTGCGCGAAGGCGCCATCGCCACGCCGCTGACGCCTGCGCAGTTCGGCACCGTCATCGCCGACGACGTGGAGCGCTGGAAGAAGCTGGCCAAGCAACAGAACATCACAGCCGACTGAGGAAAGAAGAACCCATGAGCACTACCGCCCCCGACAACGCTGGCGACGACAAGCACCTGCCCGCGCGCCAGGGCCCCGTCGGGCCGTTGAGCGGCCTTCGTGTGCTCGACCTGAGCGCCTACATCGCGGGCCCCTACGGTTGCTCGCTGCTGGCCGACCAGGGCGCGGAAGTCATCAAGATCGAGCCGCCCACGGGCGACAACCTGCGCAAGTACCCATCGACGCTGGAAGCCGAAAGCCGTGCGTTCATCGGCGTCAACCGCAGCAAGCTGGGCGTGGTGCTCGACCTCAAGAGCCCGCAGGACCTCGCCGCGCTGATGGCGCTGGTGCGCACGGCCGACGTGCTGGTGCACAACTTCCGCCCCAGCGTGCCGCCGCGGCTGGGCATTGCGTACGACCAGCTGAAGACGGTGAACCCGCGCCTGATCTACTGCGCCGTCACCGGCTATGGCGAGACCGGGCCGCTGCGCGAGAAGGCGGGCTACGACCAGGTGCTGCAGACCATGACCGGCATGTGCGCGCTGCAGGGCAAGCGCGGCGAGCCGCCCGAGATCATCTACGGCTCGGTGGTCGACTACTACGCGGCCGCGCTGGTGGCTGCCGGCGTGGCCTCTGCGCTGTACGAGCGGGAGAAAAGCGGCGAAGGCCAGTTCGTCGGCGTTTCGCTGCTGCGCTCCGCGCTCACGATGCAGTCGGCGCGCATGGTGTGGGCCGAGGGCGAGCCGAAAGACGTGGGGCGCGACATGCGCTCGGGCGGCATCACCGGCCTCCACCCCACGCGCGAGGGGCACATCTACATCTCGGCCAACACGCCGCACTTCTGGCAGGCGCTGTGCGCCAAGGTCGACCTGCCGGAACTGGCGACCGACGAGCGCTACGACTCGGTGCGCAAGCGCGCCCAGCACGCCGCCGAGATCGTTCCGAAGCTGCGCGCCGCGCTGGCCGCGCGCACCGCACTCGAATGGGAAGAACTGTTCGGCGAGGAAGTGCCCTGCGCGGCAGCACGCACCGTGGAAGACATGTTCGACAACGAACAGGTGCTGGCCGAGGACATGGTGGCGAACTTCGCGCACCCCACGCTCGGCTCGTACCGCGGCTTCACCCGGCCGGTGCGATTCGGCCGTACGCCTGGGCCTGAGCCCTTTGCCGCGCCGACGCTGGGGCAACACACAGCAGGCGTGCTGGCCGCGCAGCGCTTGGACGAATAGGACATGCCCACCGATATCGTGGTGCCCCACAGCAGCGGCACGAACAAGCCCACCAGCACAGCGCCTGAGGGTGCATGCGACGCGCACATGCATGTGTACGACCGACGCTTCGCGCTGCACGGGCCGCCCGATGCCATGCTCGACCACGCCACGGCCGCCGACTACCGCCTGCTGCAGCAACGCATCGGCACACAGCGCACGGTGGTCGTTCAGCCGCGCGCCCACGGCACGGACAACAGCGTGACGCTGGCCGCCATTCAAGCGCTTGGCGCCGAGCACACGCGCGGCGTGGCGGTGGTACGGCCCGAGGTGAGCGATGCCGAACTCGAACGCCTGCACGCGGGCGGCATCCGCGGCATCCGGTTCACGCTGTACACACCGGCGAATGCGGCGACGGACTTCGCCATGGTCGAGCCGCTGGCGCAGCGCGTGCATGCGTTCGGCTGGCATGTGCAATTGCACTGGAACGCCGACCAGATCGTCGAGCATGCGGCGCTGCTCGCGCGCCTACCCTGCACGATCGTCTTCGATCACCTTGCCCGCCTGCCACTGCCCGATGCGCTGGCGCACCCCGCATACGACGTCGTGCGCCGGCTGCTCGACAACGGCCGCACCTGGATCAAGCTGTCAGGCGCCTACCTCGATTCGCAGGTGGGCGCGGCAGGCGGCTACGCCGACACGACCGGCATCGCACAAGCCTGGGCGCAGCAGGCACCCGACCGCGTGGTGTGGGGCAGCGACTGGCCCCACCCGACCGAGCGCACCGCCAAGCCTGACGACGCACAGCTGTTCGACCTGCTGGGCCAGTGGGTTCCCGACGAGGCCGCGCGCCGCCGCGTGCTGGTCGACAACCCGGCGCGGCTCTACGACTTTTCCTGAACTACAAGCAAACTCCGAGACATTGGCATGAAGCAACCACAGAAGCGCCTTCTGAAATCCGTCGTAGCGCTGGCCGCCTGCGCCGCTCCCCTGCTGGGCTGGGCCGCCTGGCCCGACAAGCCGATCCGCATGGTGGTGCCGTACGCCGCGGGCGGCGGCGCCGACAACACCGCGCGAATCGTCGCGCAGCAGATGAGCGCTGCGCTGGGCCAGCAGATCGTCATCGACAACAAGCCGGGCGCGGGTGGCGTGATTGGCGCCGACAACGTGGCCAAGGCGGCCGGCGACGGCTACACCGTGCTCTACGACGCATCGGCGTTCTCGGTGAATCCGTCGCTGCGCAAGCTGCCCTTCGACGCGGCGAAAGACTTCATTCCCGTGTCGCTGGTCGCCACCGCGCCGCAGATCCTCGTCGTGCCGACGAGCGCACCGTACAAGACCGTCGCGGAGTTCATCGACTTCGCGCGCAAGAACCCGGGCAAGCTGAGCTTTGCGTCGGCGGGCGGCGGCACCGGCTCGCACTTGGCGGGCGAGGCGCTGAACGAGCAGGCGAAGATCAACCTGATGCACGTGCCCTACAAGGGCGGCGCGCCCGCACTTACTGACGTGATGGGCGAGCAGGTGTCGGCCTATTTCGGCAACGTGGCGTCGACGCTGGGCTACGTCAAGGGCGGCAAGCTGCGCGCGCTGGGCGTGAGCTCCATCAAGCGCGTGCCGGGGCTGCCCGACACGCCGACGCTCGCGGAGTCGGGCCTGCCGGGCTACAACGTGGTCGAGTGGAACGGCGTGTTCCTGCCCAAGGGAACGCCGGCCGACATCGTGCAGAAACTCGGCAAGGCGGTGCAGGCTGCGGTCAACGACCCGACGGTGCGCCAGAAGCTGCTGCAGCTCGGCCTGGAGCCGGCCGGCACCACGCCCGAGGCCTTCGCGAAGTTCGTGCAGGACGAGACGGGAAGAGTGAGCGCGCTGGTGAAGGCACGCAACATCAGGGTCGATTGATCCTGCACTCGACTGGGTGTGCGTGAAACGTAGTGTGTGGGTTTCCCCCCGCGGATACAGAGGCATACGCGTTTCGCGCCACGGCAGAGCGGCCCAACGAAGAATCGGCTCCGTTCACAGACGAACGCCCGTCACTCTTCCGAAGGAACCACCATGCGCTTTCGCTCTTCCACCCTCTTCTTCGCCGTCGCCATCGCGGCCTCGGCGGCGGCCCTCACGCTGACCTTTGCCGCACCATCGCCGCTCGGCGGCGACGTTCCGGCCGCCGAGGCGGTGCCAGCGCCTGAATTCCAGAACATCGACACCTGGCTCAACTCGCAGCCGCTGAAGCTCAGTGAGCTGCGCGGCAAGGTCGTGCTGGTCGACTTCTGGACCTACACCTGCATCAACTGCCTCAACCACCTGCCTTACGTGAAGGACTGGAACGAGAAGTACAAGGACAAAGGCCTGATCGTCGTCGGCGTGCACACGCCGGAGTTCGCGTACGAGAAATCGACGAAGAACGTGAAGGACGCGATCCAGCGGCTGCAGATCAGGCACGCGGTGGCGCAAGACAACAGCTACGGCACCTGGAAGGCCTTCAGGAACCAATATTGGCCTGCGGTGTACCTGATCGACAAGCAGGGAAAGATCGTCTATTCGCACTTTGGCGAAGGCAGCTATGGCACTACGGAAAAGAAGATCCAGGCGCTGCTGGCTGAGCCTGCGCCGGTGGGATCTTGAGAACTTTGTTCAGGGCGCGATCACGCCGACGGGGGACATTCGCGGAGGGGAGCACCCGGTGTCATTCGCACTCACCCCGAACACGAACACACAAACACAACAAACGCTGGAACAACAGAATGAAGAAGCTCTGGTTCGCCCTCCTCTTCTTGGCAGGCGGCATCACGCACGAGATACGCAACCCGGTGAGCTGCCAGTGCATCACAGCACGATTCAGTCCAACGCCTCGACAGTCGAAGAAAAAACGTAGCCCTCACTGCGCACCGTCTTGATGAAGCGCGGCTCGCGCGCATCGTCTCGTAGACGCTGACGCAGCCGGCTCACGAGCAGGTCGATCGAGCGCTCGAAAAGCTCGGCCTCGCGCCCCTGCGTGAGACTCAGCAGTTGGTCGCGGCTCAGCACCTTCTGCGGGTGGTCGAGAAATACGCGCAGCAGCCGGTACTCCGCACCGCTGAGAGCCACCATCACCCCGCTGTCGTCGATCAGGTGGCGCGCAGTGGTGTCTACCTGCCACTCGCCGAACCCCAGCTTCGAAGCCGACTCGGTCGAGCGCATGTTCGGCGGCAGCATGCGCGTGCGGCGCAGCACCGAGCGCATGCGCGCCAGCAGTTCGCGGGCGGAAAACGGCTTGGCCAGATAGTCGTCGGCGCCCATCTCCAGACCGAGGATGCGGTCTGCCTCCTCGCTGCGCGCAGTGAGCATGAGGATCGGCGTGGCCTTGTACTTGCCCGTGCGAAGGTCACGGCACAGCGTGAGCCCGTCTTCGCCCGGCAGCATCAGGTCGAGGATGATGAGATCGAACGGCCCCGACTCCTCCAGCGCCGCGCGCATGTGCCGCCCCGTGGGCACCGCGACCACGCGCAGGCCGTTCTTGACCAGGTACGTGGTGAGCAGTTCGCGGATTTCCCGGTCGTCGTCGACGATGAGGATGTGGTCGGAGGTCTTCGAGGTCGTCATGCGGGTGGCCGGTACGTCGGAAGCCGCAATGTAGCCCGGCTGCGGGCCGGGACAAGCGGGTTTGTATTCCTGTGTATCCGGCGCCCCGGACGGCCACACTACGTTGCCGACGCAAGCTTCCACACCGCATCGGCAAACACCTGCGGCGTCTCCTGCGGCACGTTGTGGCCCGCGTTCACGACCAGGTGCGTGCGCGGCCCGGTGAACTTGGCAGCGTAGGCCTTGCCGTCAGTGGCCGGCACGACACCGTCGGAGTCGCCGTCCATCGTGATCGCCGGCACCTTGATCGTCGGAAACGCGGCCAGGCGCTTCTCGTATTCCTCGTACTGCGCGAAGCCGTCCGCAAGACCGAGGCGCCAGCGGTAGTTGTGGATGACGATCTGCACATAGTCAGGGTTGTCGAACGACGCGGCGGTGCGCTCGAAGGTGGCGTCGTCGTATGCCCACTTCGGCGAATTCGTGGTCCACAGGATGCGCGCGATGTCGCGCCGGTTCGCTTCCAGCCCGAGGCGGCCGCGCTCGGTGGCGAAGTAGTACTGGTACCACCAGCCCAGCTCGACCTTCGCAGGCAGCGGCAGCTTGTTGCCGGGGCGGTTGGTCATGATGTAGCCGTTGACCGAGAGCAGCCCGATGCAGCGCTCGGGCCAGAGCGCCGCGATGATGCAGCCGGTACGCGCGCCCCAGTCGTAGCCGACGATGACGGCGCGGTCGATCTTCAGGGCGTCGAGCAGCGCGATCTGGTCGAGCGCCACCGCCGCCTGCTGCGCGGAGCGGGGGTTGGCGCTGTCGAGAAAGCGCGTGGTGCCGTGGCCGCGCAGGTGCGGCACGATGACTCGGCAGCCACGGGCCGCGAGCAGCGGCGCGACTTCGGCATAGCTGTGGATGTCGTAGGGGTAGCCGTGCATCAGCAGCACCGGAATACCGTCGGCAGGGCCGGCCTCGTAGTAGCCGACATCGAGCTCACCGGCCTTGATCTGGCGGATGGGCTCCAGCTTGCGCGGCTTGGCAGCGGGCACGGCATCGGCCGCGTGGACGGTGCTGCTCATGAATGCCAGCTCGACGGCGGCGAGGCTGGCGGCGGCGCCTCCCAGCAGGAAACGGCGTTGACGGTTGACGGGTTCTTCGGACATGGGGTGTTCCTTCGTTTGTGTTGGCGACGGAACGATTGAATGCGCGGGATGTATGCGGCATGTGTCATGCCAGGGGTGTTCTTGTATGGCCGTGTGTACGGGCTGCGCCGGATACACGGCCATACAAAGCCGAAGCTGCGACGGCATCTGAGCCCCGGCAGGTAATGTTGTATGTCCCGTTTGCCGCCCAACACACTGCAATACAAAGAAGTGATCTGCGGCGCGAGCCCGGGTCTATAAACCAGCCCATGCCTACATCCGCAAGCCTCCCCGCACCCCTCGCCCCGGTCAACCCCGCAGGCCTGCGCCGGCTGCTGCCCCGCTCGCTGTTCTCGCGCGTGACGCTGATCATCGTCATCGGGCTGGCCATTGCACAGCTGCTGACCTTCACGGCGATCCGCTACGAACGCGGCATCGCGATGCGAGAGCTGATGATGATCGGCATCGAGCGCGACATCGCGAGCTCGGTCGCCATCCTCGACCGGCTGCCGGCCGCCGAGCGCGAAAGCTGGCTCGCGCGGCTGGAGCGGCGCAACTACCGCTTCGTGCTGGGCGGCAGCGCACAGGGCACGCCGCCCGACACGCCGATGTCGCAACAGTTCGCCGCCGCCATCGTCGATGCGATGCGCCCATTCGAGATCGTCAAGGTCGGCCAGGTGGGCAGCCCACCGCAAAGCTTGCAGATCCAGGTGCGGCTGTCGGACGGGTCTTCCGTGGTTGTGCATGCGCGGCGCGTGGACATGCCGGTGTCGAGTTGGGTGATGTGGCTGTTGTGGATACAGCTGCTGGTGCTGGCCGTGTGCGCCTGGTATGCGGTGAGGCTGGTCACGCGACCGCTGGCGCAGCTGGCCGACGCAGCCGACGAACTGGGGCCAGACCTGAAGGGACAGCAGTTGCCCGAAGAAGGCCCGACCGAGGTGAAGCACGCGGCGCGCGCATTCAATGCAATGCAGAAGCGCATTGCGGGCTACATGGCCGAGCGCGTGGAAATCCTCGCGGCCATCTCGCACGACCTGCAGACGCCCATCACCCGCATGCGACTGCGCACCGACCTGATGGACAGCGACCAGGACCGCGACAAGTTCCGCCAGGACCTCGATGCGATGCACGCCCTGGTGCGCGAAGGCGTGACCTACGCGCGCACGCTGCACGGCGCCACCGAGCCGCCTTGCCGCATCGACGCCGACGCGCTGTTCGAGAGCATGGTGGCCGACTACGAGGACTCGGGCGAACAGGTGCTGCTCGAAGGCCGCACGGGCAAGCCCATCGTGACTCGGCCGAATGCGCTGCGGCGGATCTTGACGAACCTGATCGACAACGCGCTGAAGTTCGGCACTGACGTGCGCCTGCAGGTGCATGCCGAGGCCGACCGGCTGGTGCTGGCCGTGGTCGACAACGGACCGGGTATTCCTCCCGACCAGCTGGAGAACGTGCTCAAGCCCTTCTACCGCGTGGAAGGCTCGCGCAATCGCAATACCGGCGGCACCGGGCTGGGCTTGGCCATCGCTCACCAACTGGCGATGGCGATGGGCGCGGAGCTGGTGCTGCGCAACCGCCCCGAAGGCGGGCTCGAAGCCCGGCTGACCATGAGCACGCGCGCCACGCCGCCGAACTGAGCCGCGCCCTCATCCCCCCATTGACCAGACCCCGACCATGCTCCTCCTCATCGTTGCCTACCTGGGTGGTGTGCTCACCATCCTGAGTCCGTGCATCCTGCCCGTGCTCCCGTTCGTGTTCGCGCGCGCCGATCGGCCGTTCCGCTCGCATGGCATGCCCATGCTGCTGGGCATGGCGCTGGCGTTCTCGGCCATCGCCACGCTGGCGGCTGTGGGCGGTGGTTGGGTCGTGGCGCTCAACGAATACGGGCGCTATGCGGCGATTGCGCTGCTGGCGGTGTTCGGCGTGACGCTGCTGTTTCCATCGGTGGCCGACCGGCTGAGCCGTCCGCTGGTGGCGCTTGGCTTGCGGTTGTCGGGGCCCGCTTCAGAGAAGAAGGCGTCGGTGTTCTCGCCGCTGTTGCTGGGGGTTGGCACGGGGCTGCTGTGGGCGCCGTGCGCGGGGCCGATCCTCGGGCTGATCCTGACTGGCGCCGCGCTCAACGGCGCGAGCATCGGCACTTCGTTGTTGCTGCTGGCCTATGCGGCCGGTGCGTGCACCTCGCTGGCGGCTGCACTGCTCTTTGGCGGTCGACTGTTCTCGGCGATGAAGGGGTCGCTGCGCACCGGTGAATGGATGCGGCGCGTGGCCGGCGTGGCCGTTCTTGTGGGCGTCGGCGCTATTGCGCTGGGGCTGGACACCGGGCTGCTCAGCCGCCTCTCTGTCGGCACAACTTCGGCGTTGGAGAAAGCACTGGTGGAGAAGATCGACATGCCCATGCCATCGCCGCAACCGAAGGCTTCCATCGACCCGGGCGGCCTGATGCTGACGTCGACGCAACCGGAGCCGAAGAAGCCCGCATTGGCACTGCCCGACGAAGGTGGCTTTCCTTCGCTGGCCGGCGCCACCGAGTGGCTCAACTCCGCGCCGCTGACGCCCGAGGGCCTGCGCGGCAAGGTCGTGCTGGTCGACTTCTGGACCTACTCGTGCATCAACTGCCTGCGCACCCTGCCCTACGTTCGCGCATGGGCAGAGAAGTACAAGGACGCGGGGCTGGTGGTGGTCGGCGTGCATGCGCCGGAGTTCGCGTTCGAGAAGCAGCCTGCCAACGTGCGCCGCGCAACGAAGGACCTGGGCATTGGCTTCCCGGTGGCCGTCGACAGCAACTACGCGATCTGGCGCTCTTTTGGCAACCAGTACTGGCCGGCGTTCTATGTCGTCGATGCGCAGGGGCGCATCAGGCATCACCAGTTCGGCGAGGGGCAGTACGCGAAGTCGGAGCAGGTCATCCAGCAGTTGCTGGCGGAAGCCGGGCGGCCGGTTGTGCCGGCCGACACGGTCTCGCCGGAAGGCCAGGGTACGCAGGCTGCGGCGGCTGCGTCGCCGGCCCTGTCGGGCGAGACCTACCTGGGCTACGAGCGCGCGCAGAGCTTCGCCTCGCCTGGTGGCATCGCGAAGGATCGTGCGCGGGTCTATCCCGCGGCTTCATCACTGCGCGCCAACCAGTGGGCACTGAGCGGCGAATGGTCGGTGGAAAGCGAACGCGCGGTGCTGGTGCGGGCCAATGGGCGCATCGCCTATCGCTTTCATGCACGCGACCTGCATCTGGTGCTCGGCCCGTCGGCCGATGGCAAGCCCGTGCGCTTCAAGGTTCTGATCGACGGCAAGCCACCGCTGGCAGACCACGGCACCGATACCGATGCGCAAGGCAATGGCACCATCGATGGACAGCGGCTGTACCAACTGGTGCGCCAGACGGCGAACGAAAAAGACCGCCTGTTCGAAATCGAATTTCTCGACGCGGGCGCGCAGGCCTACGTGTTCACCTTCGGCTGATCGCCCTTGGTGCCCCTTACAGGTGCTGCGCTACAAGCACCACGGCCCCGGCGATAGAAATGGCGCCGCCGACGAACTTCCTGAATGCCTTCATGGCGTTGTTCTCCTTCAGTGAAGCTCAATGGTGCCGCGCGGCGGGGTGTTCGTGGGTTGGGAATCCTCATGTGCGGGATAGAAAAGCCCAACCTGCAAGAGCAGCATCTACGACTTGGCACCCGGCAAGGAGAGCCGCTCTCTCGCGAACTGACTGGCCCGGAGCCGCACCCGCTGCAATGCAGCCTCCAGCGTGGGCTGCTGCATGAATACGACCACTCCCCGCCTGAGCCCACGAAGGCTCAACTCGGCAACGCCCGCATAGCGGCCGCTGGTGGTCTGCTTGATATCGATGCGGCTCGACCAGCCATCGGGCAGGTTGACGAGGAGTTGTAGTTGTTGCTGTGTGACGTTCATGTTGGGGCTGAGGATAGGCCTCGAACCCGCAGCGCCCCAAGGAACTAGTTCCTTTGCATTAGCAATACTTCAAGATTGCCATCAGGGGATATCCGGCGCACCCCTCATCCTCAATGTCTCCCAGATTGGTCGCGATCATCGGTTTGCCCGCCTCCCTCCGGCGGGCTCCTCCCTCCGACCCCACGCGCAAGAACGGGGTCCTTCAGCTCGCCTTTGTGCGAGCTTTTTTTTGGCTGCACCGTCATTCGCCACCACGCAAGCGATAGACGGCCCGACTTGCATCTTGTGTGACGCAAACTTACATTTACGCAAGAGGAGGCCACACAAGCCAGTCGGGCGACATAAGAGGTGGCAATGCAAAGCCATGCCGATCGTCTTCAATCCAGGCCCGCCTCCACGCTTCGAAGTCAGGGGCAGGAACGACTTTCAACAAAGTACGACGCTGTTCGTCGACCGATCGACCTCCTGGCTGCAACGAGCCATGTACCCTCTGGGCGGCTATAACCCGCTGGGGTTGGTCGAGCAGAGGTATCTGGCTGGTGTGCCTCACACTGGCACGACGTCAAAGACGGGGGTCTCGGTCCCCGGCCAGAACACCATGCGGGCGCATCATGTGGCCGACCATGTGATCCAGCAGTGTGTTTGCGAGTACCTGAACAAGCAGATAACCCTTGGACGATTCGTCGACCGGATCGGCACGCTCTATCTGACGAGTTGGGTCGACGTGATAGTTACCCCACGGCTCTTCGTGATCTGGGCGCAATGGGTCAGTGCGCTGGCAAAGGTGCTGGCGGTCGTCGCGGCTCAAGCAGCAGGACTGCCACAAACCAGGCAGCTGGCATACGGGAATTCATTGGCCTTGGGACTTTCCAATTCCGTGGCGAACGTGCGAATGGGACACCCGCTGACCGACAACGCGCTCTGGCACGGCATTGCTCCACGACTTCAACGAGGCCAGTACGACCTGCTGGGCTACTTTTTCGGCTGGTTGGGCAATCACGACTTCACCAAGCCCACCTTGTCAGTCGAGACATCGCTGGTTGCTGACGTCTGGGAAGACTATTTCACGAATAAGCCCTTGTTTTTCCAGAACAAGAACCGTGTCGTCGTGGGCAAAGTCTTCGTTGGTCCTGCGAATCGACCCAACGCCATCTTCATATCCGAGGAAGATCCGGTCAGGCCGCACAAAGTCGCGCACCGAAGCCTTCCCCAGTACTACCCCGGCGCCAGAGGAGTCAGAGGCTATGTGATCAGGGCAAGCAGAGCGAGCTTCCACGCGACTGCCGTGGTTGCGACCTTGTGCGCAATCGGATACGCCGGCAAGGAGTTGGTTTGGCCGAAGGAAGGTCCCAAGAAGCCGCTTTAGTCGCAGCACCAGAAGTTGGTCGGCAGTCCAACATTACTCTGGACTGATGCCGTCTATTTCTGGTTGGCTCTATCAAAGAAAAACGGGTTACGCCTTGTGAGCATAACCCGTCGTTCTATCTACTGATTTTGGTCGGTGTGAAAGGATTCGAACCTTCGACCCCTTGCACCCCATGCAAGTGCGCTACCAGGCTGCGCCACACACCGAAGCTCTCGATTATAGCGGTTGAAATTCAGCGTCCGAGAGTCAGCAGCTCACGAATTTCAAAGAGTTCGCGCCGCAGGTGCAACAACTGCGACAGGTCGACCGTCTGCGTGGCAGACGACGAGGGCGAATCCTGCACCACGGCGGCATCGAATTCTTCCTGGTCGATCTCGATGGCCTCCATGCCGTCGAGCGGCACCTCGCCCGCCTTGCGACGGTCGCGTTCACCTTGCACGAGCTCCTGAAGCTTGTTGCGCGCACCGCTGATCGTGAAGCCCTGGTCATAGAGCAGATCGCGTATGCGGCGGATCATGAGCACCTCGTGGTGCTGGTAGTAGCGGCGGTTGCCGCGCCGCTTCATGGGCCGCAGCTGCGTGAACTCCTGCTCCCAATAACGCAGCACGTGCGGCTTGACGCCGCACAGTTCGCCGACCTCACCAATGGTGAAGTAGCGTTTGACGGGAATCGGAGGGAGCGTTTTCTCCATTGAAATCAAGACTGTGCGCGGGAAACCTGAGAGATTACTCTACGCAGGCGCGCAGCACCAAGCACTATTCGGCGCCCAGGCTCCACTCGACTTCAGATGCGCCGTTCTGGTCGATGCTTCCATGAATCTGCTCCTTGAGCTTCGCACTCGCGTGGAACGTGGCCACGCGGCGCTCGCCGATCGGGATGGCCTCGCCAGTGCGCGGGTTGCGGCCCGGCCGGGGCGCCTTCACGCGGATCTGGAAGTTGCCGAAGCCCGAGATCTTCACGTCCGTGCCTTCGATGAGACTGCTGGCCACGAGCTCGAAGAACGCCTCGACCATGTCCTTGGACTCGCGCTTGTTCAGGCCGATCTGCTCGAACAGCAGGTCGGCCAGATGCGCCTTGGTGAGCGCAGGCGTTTCGAGAGCCTCGAGCGTGAATTCGGCAGCGTTCATTCTCATCATCCCCTCAAGCGGCCGCCGAGCTTGGCGTCCAGTTGTTCGACGATTGCACGGACTGCGGGCTCGACCTGCTCGTCCGTCAGGGTGGCGTTGTCGCTCTGGAAACTGAGGCGAACCGCCATGCTCTTCTCGCCTTGCGCCAACGCGCCCGGCGCAGCCACGGCACCATCGCGCAGCGGCTGCGGGCGATAGATGTCGAACAGCGTCACGTCGCGCAGCAGTCCCTGCGCAGCTGTCGTCGCGCGGATGGCCTGCACCAGTGCATCGTGCGTGACGGCTTCAGCCACCACCACGGCAAGGTCACGCTCCACGGCCTGATGCTTGGGCACTGGCTGAGCAACCGGCACGGGGCGCGCCGTGACGGCGTCGAGGTCGAGTTCGAACAACACGGGCGCTTGGGCGAAGTCCCACTTCTGGCGCCAGCGCGGATGCAGTTCGCCGACGAAGCCGATGGCCTTGCCGCCAACCAGCACACGCGCCGAACGGCCCGGGTGCAGGGCCGGATGCTCGGCCACCTCGAAGCTGGGCACCAGCGGCGCGAGCAGTGCTTCGACGTCGCCCTTGACGTCGTAGAAGTCGACGCGCTGCGGCTTGCCGTCCCAGCGCGACTCGTCGGCGTCGCCCCAGGCGAGGCCCGCCACGCGCATCGGCTGGTTCACGCCGCGCACGGTGCTGTCGGTGGTGGCAACGCTGTCGTCGCGCATGAACACACGGCCCACTTCGAACACACGCACGCGAGGCGCCTTGCGGTCGAGGTTGAACTTGAGCACCTGCAGCAGCGAGCCCAGCAGCGACGAGCGCATCACGCTCATCTGGCTGGCGATGGGGTTCAGCAGCTTGATCGGGTTGGCATTGCCTGCGAGGTCTTGCTCCCAATGCGCTTCGACGAAACTGAAGTTGATCGTTTCCTGATAGCCCAGCGCTGCGACGCTGCGGCGCACCGCGAACCGGCTGCGCTGCGCCTCGGGCCGCACGCGGGCGGTGATGGGGGCGAGCGGCGCGGTGGTCGGCAGGTTGTTGAAGCCGATCAGGCGCGCGACTTCCTCGATCAGGTCTTCTTCGATCAGCAGGTCGAAGCGATGCGGCGGCGGGGTCACGGTCAACGTGCCCTCGCCTTCGGTGATCGCGAAACCGAGGCGATTCAGCGCGTCGGCGCATTGCGCCTGCGTCAGCGGCATGCCGATCACGCGCGCCGCACGCTCGACGCGCAGCGTGACGGGCACGGCCTCGGGCACGCTCAGCGTCTGGTCGTCCATCCTGCCGGCCTCGCCGCCGCAGATCTCGACGATCAGCTGCGTGATGCGCTCGATGATCTGCACAGTGCGGCTCGGATCGACGCCGCGCTCGTAGCGGTGACCCGCATCGGTCGAGAAGTTGAAGCGGCGCGAACGGCCCTGCACCGCCTCGGGCCACCAGAAAGCGGCTTCGACATAGATGTTGCGCGTGTCGTCGGTCACCGAGGTGGCGTCGCCGCCCATGATGCCGGCGAGCGATTCGACTTCGCGCTCGTCGGCAATCACGCCGACCTTCTCGTCGACGGTGATGGTCGTGCCGTTGAGCAGCTTGAGCTGTTCGCCCGCCTTGCCCCAGCGCACCGTGAGGCCGCCGTGGATCTTGTCGAGATCGAAGATGTGGCTGGGCTGGCCGTATTCGAACATCACGTAGTTCGAGATGTCGACCAGCGGCGTCACACTGCGTTGGCCGCAGCGCGCAAGGCGCTCGACCATCCATGCCGGTGTGACGACCTTGGTGTCGACGCCGCGCACGATGCGACCCGAGAAGCGGCCGCAGAGTTCGGGAGCCTCGACCTTGACCGGCAACACGTCGGCGAACGACGTCACCACCGGCGCGATGGCAGGGGTCTTGAGCGGCGCGCCGGTGAGCGCGGCGAGCTCGCGCGCCACGCCGTAGACGCTGAGGCCGTGCGCCAGGTTGGGGGTGAGCTTGAGCGTGAGCAGCGCGTCGTCGAGCTTGAGCACGTCGCGCACGTCGGCGCCGATGGGCGCGTCGGCATCGAGCTCGAGCAGGCCGCCGTGGTCTTCGTTCAGACCCAGTTCGCGCGCCGAGCACAGCATGCCCTGGCTCTCGACGCCGCGCAGCTTGCCGAGCTTGATGAGGAAGGGCTTGCCGTCTTCACCCGGCGGCAGTTCGGCGCCGACGAGTGCGCAAGGCACCTTGATGCCAACGCGCGCATTGGGCGCGCCGCACACGATATTGAGCAAGCCGCCCTGCCCCGCGTCGACCTGGCACACGCGCAGGCGATCGGCATTCGGGTGCTGCTCGGCTTCCTTGATTTCGCCGACCACGATGCGCGTGAAAGGCGGCGCCACCGGTCGGCGCTCTTCGACCTCGAAGCCGCCCATGGTGAGCGTTTCGGCCAGTGCGGCGCTGTCGAGGGGCGGGTTGCAGAACTCGCGCAGCCAGGATTCCGGGAATTGCATCTCTTCGATCTCGATCTGGTTTTTCTATGGAGGGGTGCTTACTGGAACTGCGAGAGAAAACGCAGGTCGCCGTCGAAGAAGAGGCGCAGGTCGTTCACACCGTAGCGCAGCATCGTGAGCCGATCAGGGCCCATGCCGAAAGCGAAGCCGATGTAGCGCTCGGGATCGAGGCCCATGTTGCGCACCACGTTCGGATGCACCTGGCCCGAACCCGACACCTCGAGCCAGCGGCCGGCCAGCGGCCCGCTCGCGAACTGGATGTCGATCTCGGCGCTCGGTTCGGTGAACGGGAAGAAGCTCGGGCGGAAGCGCAGCACGAGGTCGTCGCGCTCGAAGAAGGTGCGGCAGAAGTCGGTGAAGACGACCTTCAGGTCCTTGAAGCTCACGTTCTCGCCGAGCCACAGGCCTTCGCACTGGTGGAACATGGGCGAGTGGGTGGCGTCGCTGTCGACGCGGTAGGTACGGCCCGGGGCGATCACGCGGATCTCGGGCGCCTTCACGGTGCCGGTAGTGTCGGCCGCAGCGGCTGCGAACTCGGCGGCGTACTTCTTGATGTGCTGATGCGCATAGCGCACCTGCATCGGGCTGGTGTGCGGACGCAGGTTGTAGGGGATGCCGTCGTCGCCGTTGATGTCGACGTAGAAGGTGTCCTGCATCGAACGCGCCGGATGGTTCGGCGGATTGTTGAGCGAGGTGAAGCTGTGCCAGTCGCTCTCGACTTCGGGGCCGTCGGCCACGTCGAAGCCCATGCTGGAGAAGATCTCCTCGATGCGCTCCAGGGTACGGCTCACGGGGTGCAGTCCGCCGGGAATGCGGCGACGGCCTGGCAGGCTCACGTCGAGCGCTTCGGCGCGCAGTTGCAGCGAGAGTTCTTCGTCGGCCAGTTGCTGGCGGCGGTCGGTCAGTGCGGCCTCGATGGCCTGCTTGGCGACATTGATCGCTGCGCCGCGGGACTTCTTCTCTTCGACACTCAGCGCGGCCATGCCCTTCATCAACTCGGTGATGCGGCCCGACTTGCCGAGGAACTGGGCCTTGGCGTTTTCGAGCTCGGCGGGCGTTTTCGCTTCGGCGAAGGCGGCGCGTGCGGTGTCGACCAGGGAGTCCAACTCGTTCATAGCAACAAAAATCTTCGAGGGGAAATAAAAAAGAGCTGGAGCCTTTTCAAGCGCCAGCCCTTGAGCCGTGGGCGCAGGAAGCTGCCCGGAGGCAGCATCCCTGCTGTGCAGAATCAAGCAGCCAGCTTGGCCTTGACCTGCTCCACGATGCCGGCAAAAGCGGCCTTGTCGTGCACGGCGATGTCCGCAAGCATCTTGCGGTCGATCTCGATACCGGCCTTGCGGATGCCGTTGGCGAACTGGCTGTAGGTCAGGCCCAGTTCACGCGAGGCGGCGTTGATACGCGCGATCCACAGCTGACGGAACACGCGCTTCTTGGTACGGCGGTCACGGTAGGCGTATTGGCCTGCCTTCATCACCGCCTGTTTGGCGACGCGGAAGACATTGCCGCGGCGACCGCGGAAACCCTTGGCGAGTGCGAGAACTTTCTTGTGGCGGGCGCGAGCCGTTACACCACGTTTGACGCGAGGCATGTGTGTACTCCTTGTTCGTCTGAGTTAAATGCCACGGCCGGGCAGCATGGCGGCGACAGAAACCATGTTGGTCTCATGCACTGCGACTGCACCACGCAGGTGACGCTTGTTCTTGGTGGTCTTCTTCGTCAAGATGTGACGCTTGAAGGCTTGACCGCGCTTGACGGTGCCACCGGGACGAACGCGGAAACGTTTTTTCGCGCTGCTCTTGGTCTTCATTTTGGGCATGTGAATGCTCCTTTAGTTTGTGCTCGTGAGGCGCCATGGATGCTCCACGGACTTGTTGGCCCCGAGACACTTCTTTATCCCGCCCCTGCCGGCATCTCTTGCGAGGCGCTGGCAAGGGCGAAATCCCTTCGAACCTTCTCTTCTCTACTGCAACCCTGACGCTCAGGCTGTTGCGGGCGACGCTGTCGGCGCGGCAGCGGCATCTGCAGCCGGCTTCGGCGCAGCGCCACCAGCCTTCTTGCGACCCGGCGCGATCATCATGATCATCTGCCGGCCTTCGAGCTTCGGAAACTGCTCGACCATGATCAGGTCACCCAGTTCGTCGCGAATACGCTGCAGCAAAGCCAGACCGAGCTCCTGGTGCGTGATCTCGCGGCCGCGGAAGCGCAGCGTGATCTTGCATTTGTCGCCCTCATCAAGAAAGCGCTTGATGTTGCGCATCTTGATGTTGTAGTCGCCATCGTCGGTACCGGGCCGGAACTTGATTTCCTTGACCTCAATGACCTTCTGCTTCGACTTCGCCTCGGCTGCCTTCTTCTGCTCGTGGTACTTGAACTTGCCGTACTCGATCAGGCGGCACACGGGCGGGTTGGCCGCCGCAACGACCTCCACCAGGTCCACGTCCTGCTCACCGGCAAGGCGCAGAGCCTCGGCAAGACTCACGACACCCAATTGCTCGTTATCCGGGCCGATCAGGCGGACTTCCGGGGCCATGATTTCCCGGTTCAGGCGGTGTTGGCGTTCCTCGCGGTGGCGGCGGTCGCGGAATGCAGTAGCGATGGTCAGAATCCTTCAAAATTTGCTACAAAATCTGTAGCGAACACCGGTCAGTCCTCGCGGACAAACGGCATGATTTGGCTTTGAAACATATGGGGTGTTCCGAAGACAAATCAACGCTTGTCGGCAATATCCTGGACGAGCCGTTGCACGAACGATTCGAGGGACATTGCACCGAGGTCTTGATTGCCCCGGGCGCGCACTGCGACGGCACCTGCTTCCTTTTCCTTGTCGCCTACGACAACAATATAAGGGAGCTTTTGCAACGAATGCTTCCGTATTTTATACGTAATCTTCTCGTTGTGCAGGTCAAGCTGAACCCTAAGCCCTTGATTTTGCAGCGCTTTCGCAACTTGCGCAGCGTAATCGGCCTGTCCTTCGCTGATATTGAGCACCGCCACCTGCACCGGAGCGAGCCATGCAGGCAGCGCGCCCGAGTGGTGTTCGATCAGCATGCCGATGAAGCGCTCGAGGCTGCCGACGATCGCGCGGTGCAGCATCACAGGGTGCGCGCGGCCGCTCGATTCCGTCACGTATTCGCCGCCCAGGCGCTCGGCCGTGTTGAAGTCGACCTGCATCGTGCCGCACTGCCACTGGCGGCCGATGGCATCGCGCAGCGTGTATTCGATCTTGGGGCCGTAGAAGGCGCCATCGCCCGGTGCGATGACGAAGTCGACGCCCGAGCGACGCAGCGATTCCATCACCGCGTGCTCGGCCTTGTCCCACAGCTCGTCGGAGCCGACGCGGTTCTCGGGCCGCGTGGCGACCTTGTAGAGGATGTCCGTGAAGCCGAAGTCGGCGTAGACCTTCTGCAGCTGCTCCGTGTACGCGATGCACTCGTCGAGGATCTGGTCCTCCGTGCAGAAGATGTGCCCGTCGTCCTGCGTGAAGCCTCGCACGCGCATGATGCCGTGCAGCGCACCGCTGGGTTCGTTGCGGTGGCACTGGCCGAACTCGCCGTAGCGCAGCGGCAGGTCGCGGTAGCTGCGCAGGTCGCTCTTGAAGATCAGCACGTGGCCCGGGCAGTTCATCGGCTTGAGCGCATATTCGCGCTTCTCCGACTCCGTCGTGAACATGTTGTCGCGATAGTTCTGCCAGTGGCCCGTTTTCTCCCACAGGCTCTTGTCGAGGATCTGCGGGCCCTTCACTTCCCAATAGCCCGTGTCGCGGTAGATACCGCGCATGTACTGCTCGACGGCCTGCCACACGGCCCAGCCCTTGGGGTGCCAGAACACCACGCCCGGCGCCACTTCGTCGATGTGGAACAGGTCAAGCTCCTTGCCGAGCTTGCGGTGGTCGCGCTTCTCGGCTTCCTCGATGCGCTGGATGTACTGGTCGAGCTGCTTCTTGTCGGCCCAGGCCGTGCCGTAGATGCGCTGCAATTGCTCGTTCTTGGCGTCGCCGCGCCAGTAGGCGCCAGCCAGCTTCGTGAGCTTGAAGACCTTCAGGAAACGCGTGTTCGGCACGTGCGGGCCGCGGCACATGTCGACGTATTCCTGATGGTAGTACAGGCCCATGGCCTGCTCGTCGGGCATGTCCTCGACGAGGCGCAGCTTGTAGTCCTCGCCGCGCGACTTGAAGACTTCGATGACTTCGGCGCGCGGCGTCATCTTCTTGATCACGTCGTAGTCCTGCGCGATCAGCTCGCGCATGCGCGCCTCGATGGCGGCCATGTCCTCGGGCGTGAACGGGCGCTCGTACGAGATGTCGTAGTAGAAGCCTTCGTCGATCACGGGCCCGATCACCATCTTGGCCGTCGGATAGAGCTGCTTCACCGCATGGCCGACCAGGTGGGCCGTCGAATGGCGGATGATTTCCAGGCCTTCGTCGTCCTTGGGCGTGATGATCTGCAGCTTGGCGTCATGGTCGATGACGTCGCTGGCATCGACGAGCCTGCCGTCGACCTTGCCGGCCACCGTCATCTTGGCCAGGCCGGGACCGATGGACTGGGCGACTTCGGCCACCGAAACCGGGCCGGGGAACTCGCGGCGCGAGTTGTCGGGGAGCGTGATCTGGATCATTTGAAGAAAACCTCGGGGGAGAAAAACAAAAAAGCGCGGTGGATGCCGCGCTTTGCTTGGTTGTGAAGCTGGCAGAAACCAGCGAGCGCGGGGCTACCGGCCTTTTCCTTCAGTGAAGAAAAAGCCGCTGAATCCTTGCGGAGTAGTTCGCGGTGTCATAACCAAGGTGCCTTTCTCGCTCTTGTTGAGTGCAGAGTCCGCAATTCTAGCCGCTGCCCGTTCAGGACGCGGGCGCCGCATTCTTGAGTCCCAGCACTTCAATGGGCTCGATAGACGGCGGCTTGGCGAACAGCTCGGGAGCTTTCGCCATCAGCGCCTGGGCGATCGGGCCGGTCAAATGAGCCTGGCGACCGGCTTCGTCTTCGAACGCGTCGAACACGCCGAAGGTGCTCGGCGACAGGCGCAGCGCAAACCAGATCGGCGTGGTCTTCTCGTCGCGCGCCATCGCAAGGCCGGCTTCGAGGAACCTCTCTACATCGCCTTCCCTGCCCGGCTTGGCTTCGAGGCGAGCGAACAGTGCGTACTTGATCATGGGTGATCTCCTGAGTTGAACGGCGCGCGACATTGCGCGGCGTTGGTATGGACTCTAGGCAGCCGTTGTCTCTGGAGCTATTGGCGTTTTTGACATCTTTGATATCGTTATGGCCATGAAGCTCGATGTACTCGCTCTCGATGGCGTGTTCGACACCGGCCTGTCCACGGTGCTCGACGTGTTCACCACTGCCAACGAACTCGCGGCCATGCTGCAGCTCGACGTGGCGCCGTTCGAAGTCACGGTGACGGGCGTTCGCAAGCGGGTGAGAACCTCGCAGGGGCTCACCGTTCCGGTGGCTCGCGCGCTCGACGCCGGGTCCGCGGATTGGCTGATCGTTCCAGCGCTCGGCTGCAAAATGCCCGAAACACTGGAACCCGCCTTGTGTCGCCCCGACGTGCGCGACGCCTGCGCCGCATTGCAGGAACGCGCAAGCAAAAGCGCCAATCTGGCCGCCGCCTGCATCGGCACCTTCGTGCTCGCGGAATCGGGCGTGCTCGATCACGAGAAGGCAACCACGACCTGGTGGCTGGCCACGCTGTTCCGCCAGCGCTACCCTGCCGTGCAACTGGAAGACTCACGCATGCTGGTCAGCTCCGGCAATCTGGTCACGGCCGGCGCGGCGCTGAGCCATGTCGACATGGCGCTGTGGATCGTGCGCCAGGCCAGCCCCGAACTCGCCACGCTGGTCGCGCGCTACCTGATCGTCGACTCGCGACCTTCGCAGTCGGCCTACGTGATCTCCGACCACCTCTCGCATTCCGACCCGCTGGTGGAGCGCTTCGAGCGCTGGGCGCGCGGCCGGCTGGCCGACGGCTTCTCGCTCGACGAGGCCGCACAGGCCGCGGGCACCAGCAAGCGCACGCTGGCCCGTCGCATGCAGCAGGTGCTGGGCAAGAGCCCTCTCTCCTACGTGCAGGACCTGCGCGTGGAGCGCGCGGTGCACCTGCTCAAGACCAGCGACAAGAGCCTGGAGCAGATCGCCGGCATGGTGGGCTACGCCGACGGTGTCACGCTGCGCACCCTGCTGCGCCAGCGTCTGGGCCGCGGCGTGCGCGAGGTGCGCCTCGAAGCCTGAGCACGCAACGGACGCAAAAAAGCCCGGCACGCGGCCGGGCTGAAAGAGACAGCGAAATATCTGTCTATCGAAAGACCGACCCGCGAGGGTCGATCACCCGATCAGTGGAACTGCTCTTCCTCGGTCGAGCCCGACAGCGCCTTCACGCTGGACGAACCGCCCTGGATCACGGTGGTCACGTCGTCGAAGTAACCGGCGCCCACTTCCTGCTGGTGCGACACGAAGGTGTAGCCCTTGTCGCGCGCGGCGAACTCGGGTTCCTGCACCATGTTGACGTAGTGCTTCATGCCTTCGCCGCGGGCGTAGGCGTGGGCGAACTGGAAGGTGTTGAACCAGTTGACGTGGATGCCGGCCAGCGTGATGAACTGGTACTTGTAGCCCAGGGCCGACAGGTCTTCCTGGAACGAGGCGATCTGCTTGTCGTCGAGGTTCTTCTTCCAGTTGAAGGAAGGCGAGCAGTTGTACGACAGCAGCTTGCCGGGGCAGGCGGCGTGCACGGCTTGTGCGAATTCGCGGGCAAAGCCGATGTCCGGCACGCCGGTTTCGCACCACACGAGGTCTGCGTAGGGCGCGTAGGCCACGCCGCGGCTGATGGCCTGCTCCAGGCCGTTCTTCACGCGGTAGAAGCCTTCCTGCGTGCGCTCGCCCGTCAGGAAGGGCTTGTCGTTGGCGTCGTGATCGGAGGTGATCAGGTTCGCGGCTTCCGCGTCGGTGCGGGCCAGGACGATGGTCGACACACCCAGCACGTCGGCTGCGAAGCGCGCGGCAATCAGCTTTTCGCAGGCTTCATGCGTCGGCACGAGCACCTTGCCGCCCATGTGGCCGCACTTCTTCACGGCAGCCAGTTGGTCTTCGAAGTGCACGCCAGCTGCGCCGGCCGTGATCATGTTCTTCATCAGTTCGAAGGCGTTGAGCACGCCGCCGAAACCGGCTTCCGCGTCGGCCACGATGGGCAGGAAGTAGTCGATGAACTCCTTGTCGCCCGGGTTGACACCGCGGCCCCACTGGATTTCATCGGCGCGGCGGAAAGTGTTGTTGATGCGACGGACCATCGTCGGCACCGAGTCGTAGGCGTACAGCGACTGGTCGGGGTACATCGTCTCGGAGCTGTTGCCGTCGGCGGCGACTTGCCACCCCGACAGGTACACGGCTTCCAGGCCAGCCTTGGCCTGTTGCATCGCCTGACCGGCGGAGATGGCGCCGAACGCGTTCACGTAGCCCTTCTTGGAGCCGCCGTTGATCTTGTCCCAGAGCTTCTCTGCGCCGCGCTTGGCCAGCGTGTGCTCGATGGGGAACGAACCGCGCAGGCGCACCACGTCGGCCGCGCTGTAGCCACGCTTGACGCCCTTCCAGCGCGGATCGGTGGCCCATTCCTTTTCGAGGGCGGCAATCTGCTGTTCGCGGCTGAGTTGTTCTGTGAGGGTCTGGGGCATGGTCACTCCGTGAGGTTGATTGAAGGTTGGGCGCTGCGGCCGTGGAGTTACTGTAATCGGACTGCAGACTCTTATGTCTTATAGAAGACATATTTTTCAATCAACAAAATCAACCACTTACAGATATATTTCTCAATGCAAAATTATTTTTCTCATATTGAGAAAAAATATTGCGGCGCAGCAGCCGCCGGTTTCGCAATGCGCAATCAATCTTTCGGTTGTGAAAACGAGGCATCGCTTCGTGCTGCATGCGCAATCCAATCGCCGCTTTCGATCACGCGGCGGCCCACGATGCGCGCCGGATGGATCTCGTAGATCAGGCAATCGAGCCACTGCCCGCCAACATCCACGCGCACCTGCCGCTTGATGTACTCGCCTGAGTCATCGTCAGCCACTTCCTCGAGCACGTCGAGTGCTGCCTCGACCGCGGGCTCGACGACATAGACCTCGCCCTTCACGCGCCCCACCCCACCCAGCACGACACCCGGATAGGCGCCCAGGTCATACAGCGTGCCGGAAATGCTCGCCTCACCTACCCACACCGGCGCGGGCCGATATCGCGCGATGTCGTTGCGCCCGCCGCGGCGCAGCGTGCCGTAAACAAAAACGTGGGGCATCATCGAAACCGCCTTCTCCGCAACTACAGAACTTCAGTCTATTGAACTCCGCTGCTCCCGCATCAGGCCGCCTCGTGGCCTACGGCTGCCTGGCCCTGAGCATGTCGCTCGTCGGCGGCTACGTCGCCCTCTCCAAGCCCCTTGTCGCCGCCTTTCCGGTGCTGCTGCTCGCATGGCTGCGCTTCGGCATCGCCGCACTGGCCATGCCGCATTGGCTCAAGCGCACACCCGACGAACCGCCGATGACCGCGCGCACGCGCTGGCTGGTGTTCCTCGAGTCGTTCCTCGGCAACTTCATGTTCTCGATCTGCATGCTGTTCGGCGTGAGCCTCACGAGCGCGGTGTCGGCAGGCGTGATCATGGCGTCAATCCCCGCGTGCGTGGCCGTGGCGAGCTGGCTGTTCCTGCGCGAGCGCATCACCGTGCGCATCGGCCTGGCCATCGCATGCGCCGCGCTCGGCATCGGTCTGCTGGCGCTGTCGCCTGCACACGCACCGGCATCGCCCACTGCTTCGTCGGCATCGATGCCCTGGCTCGGCAACCTGCTCGTGTTCTGCGCGGTGCTCTGCGAGACGGCCTACGCGGTGATCGGCAAGTCGCTCACGGGGCGCCTGGGGCCCAAGCGCATCGCCTCGCTCATCAACCTGTGGGGCTTCGTGCTCTCGCTGCCCTTCGGCATCTGGTTCGCGCTGCAGTTCGATTTCACCGCGGTGCGCTTCGGCACCTGGGCTCTGCTCGTGGTCTACGCGCTCGCTGCAAGCATCTGGACGGTGTGGCTCTGGATGACCGGACTTCGCCACGTACCAGCCGCACAAGCAGGTGTTTTCGCCGTGATGCTGCCCGTGAGCGCAGCCCTCGTCGGCGTGCTCGTGCTGGGTGAAAACCTCTCTTCGCCACAGCTGGTTGCGTTCGTCATTGCCCTCGCGGGTGTGGTGCTTGCGACATGGCCTGGGCGCCGAACGTGAAAAACAGGGCTTCTCCCCTCTGAAAAAACAACAACTCCCAATGAAAAAAGCGCTTTTTCCCTTGGAAACGCGTTTTTTCTCATTTAGCATCCGCATTGCCACTGGAGACGCAAGTTTTTCATTGGTGAGTGTTCAACCAAAAAAGGAAATCAACCATGGCAACTGCAAAGAAGGCTCCGGCCAAGAAAGCTCCGGCAAAGAAGGCCGCTCCCGCAAAGAAGGCGGCGGCTCCTGCGAAGAAGGCTGCACCGGCCAAGAAGGCTGCTGCTCCTGCCAAGAAGGCTGCTCCGGCGAAGAAGGCTCCTGCCAAGAAGGCCGCTCCCGCAAAGAAGGCTGCTCCCGCCAAGAAGCGCACGCCCAACGCCGCGTTCATGAAGGCCCTGACCCCCAGCCCGGCACTCGCCGCTGTGGTCGGCTCGACGCCGCTGCCGCGTACCGCTGTCGTGAGCAAGCTGTGGGACTACATCAAGAAGAACAACCTTCAAGACAAGGCCAACAAGCGCAACATCAACGCCGACGCCAAGCTGAAGGAAATCTTCGGCAAGGCCCAAGTGTCGATGTTCGAACTGGCTGCGCTGATCGGCAAGCACGTCAAGTAAGCGCTCAGGGGCCTCGCGCTCCTGAATCAAAAAGCCCGCTTCATGCGGGCTTTTTTTTCGCCTGCGGCAAGGCCACGCTTTCTTCGAAGAAGCGCGACGGCGTGCGGCCGAAGTGCTTGCGGAAGGCTTCGATGAAGGCACTCACGGAGCTGTAGCCCACCGTCAGCGCCACCGCCGTCACGGGCTCCTTCAGGCTCAGCAGCTCGACGGCCTTGAGCAACCGCGCCTGCTGGCGCCATTGCGCGAAGCTCAGGCCCGTTTCCACGGCGAAACGGCGAGTGAGCGTCCTGCGCGCCATACCGATGCGATCGGCCCATTCGTCGATGCTGTCCGGCAACGCCGGATCATTGGCCACCGCAGCAGCCATCGCGGCAAGGCGCTTGTCCTGCGGCATCGGCAGGTGCAGCGACGGCCTGGCGCTTGTCGCAAGCTCATCGATCAGCACGCCCACCAGACGCGCACGGCGCGGCTCCAGCAGGGGCTCGGTGGCATTCATCGAGGTCAGCCGGTCGACCAGCCCCTGCACCAGCGGCGTGACGGCAAACACATGCGGCCCGTCCGGCAAGGACGCCGCCATCATCGAGTCGATGTGCAAGCTCCAGCCCGCGGTGGCACCAAAGCTCTGCGCCGCATGGGCGCAGCGCGGTGCGATCCAGCCGATCCACCCCGGCGGCTGCACCCAGCGGCCCGAAGGCGTCTCGATGACCTGCAAACCCTCGCGCAGTGCGAACAGCTGGCCGGTTTCGTGCGCGTGGTAGCCCGTGACGCGCGGCGCCTCGTAGGCGTTGATCCAGAGCTTCACAGGGGCCTCAGCAGCCATGGCTGGCCCGCCAGAGGTATCGATTGGCCCCGCGCCGCAAGCCCGAACGCGCGACGCTGCCTAGCATCGAGTTGATCCTCAACAACCCATCCAAGGAACATCCATGAAAGCCCAAGACGTACTGCCCGACGGCGCAGACTTCACCGTCGTGAACGGTCGCACATTGCGCAAGGGATCGGTCGGCGCCTTCCTCGCCAACGTTCGCATCCTCGAAGACGCAAGCGCGTCGGCCGCCGACAGGCACGCCGCCGAGCAAGACCTGGTCTCCCTGATCCCCGCCCTCGACGCGCTCGGCCTGTTCGACGTGTTCGAGCTGCGCTCGCCGTCCTTGCGCGACGAAGTGGCCCGACATCGCTCGGCGCTCAGCCCTGCGCCTGCTGCTGCTTCGCCGAACGCGTGATCAACGCCAGCGTGCCGCGCGTGGTGATCACTTCAGGGTCGAGCGGGATCTCGATCAGCGTGCCCGTATCGGCCGCCAGCGCACGCAGCAGCGCGGCTTCGAACTGCGCCGTTTCCGTCACGCGCTCGGCCGCATAGCCATACGCGCGCGCGAGGCCGCAGAAGTCGGGGTTGCGCAGCGCAGTACCGCTCGTGCGTTCGGGGTACTCGCGCTCCTGGTGCATGCGGATGGTGCCGAACATGCCGTTGTTGAGCAGCACGACGATGCTCTTGCCGCTATGCTGCGCAGCCGTCGCCAGCTCCTGCCCGGTCATCAGAAAATCGCCATCGCCCGCGATGGTGAAGGCCACGCGCCCCGTCGCAAGATTGGCCGCGATGCCGGCCGGCACGCCATAGCCCATCGCTCCGCTGGTCGGCGCCAGCTGCGTCTTCGCGCCCTTCGCGAGCCCGTGATAGCGAAAGTAGCGATGCACCCAGCTTGCGAAGTTGCCCGCGCCGTTGGTAATGGCCGCGTCCGCCGGCAAGTGCTTCTGCAGCAGCGCGACGACCTCCGCCATGTCGACCGGCCCGCGCGGCGTCTCGGCGGGCATGCCGGCCAGCGCCTGCGGCACAAGGTTGGCCTCGTAGTCGGCGTGGGCCTGCAGCGTCCATTCTTCCCAGGGCAGCGTCGGCGGCGCGCTCAGCACCTCCAGGCTGCGCGCGGCTGCGCTCATGCCGGCGTTGATGGCCAGGTCGGCCTGGTACACGCGGTTGAGCTCTTCGGCGCTCGCATGGATGTGCACCAGCGTCTGCTTCGCCTTGGGCGCTTCGAGCAGCGTATAGCCGCCGGTCGTCATCTCGCCCAGGCGCGGACCGATGGCCAGGATCAGGTCGGCGTCTTTCACGCGCTGCGCGAGCTTCGGGTTGATCGCGATGCCGACATCGCCCGCATACAGCGGATGGTGGTTGTCGAAAGTGTCCTGAAAGCGGAAGGCGTTCGCCACCGGCAGTCGCCAGTTCTCCGCAAAGCGCTGAAGCGCCTGCGCGGCCTGCGTCGTCCAGCCGCCGCCGCCGGCAATCACCAGCGGGCGCTGCGACTTCAGCAGCAGTTCGCGCAAGATGCGCAGCGCACCCGGGTCGCTCCAGGGCTCCACCGCCTCCACGCGCGCCAGCGGCCGAGCCGTCGTCTCGCTGCGCAGCATGTCCTCCGGCAGCACCAGCACCACCGGCCCCGGCCGTCCGTTCATCGCGGTGGCGAAGGCGCGCGCGATGTATTCGGGAATGCGGTTCGCATCGTCGATGCGCTCCACGCGCTTGGCAAAGCCCTTGGTGCTCGGTCCGAAGAAGCTACCGTAGTCGACCTCCTGGAAAGCCTCGCGGTCGCGGAAGTCGCTGCCGACGTCGCCGACGAACAGCACCATCGGCGTCGAATCCTGGAAGGCGTTGTGCACGCCGATCGATGCGTTCGTCGCGCCGGGCCCGCGGGTGACGAAGCACACGCCCGGCCGCCCGGTGAGCTTGCCGTGCGCCTCGGCCATGAAGGCCGCGCCCCCCTCCTGCCGGTTGACGATGAAGCGCGTGCGATCGCGGTACGCATGAAAGCCGTCGAGCACCGCCAGAAAGCTTTCGCCCGGCACGCCGAACGCCATTTCCATGCCCTGTTCGACCAGGCACTCCACGATCAGGTGGCCTGCGGGTTGTGATGTACTCATGAGAAGTAGAACCTCAGCTGCAAATGTCTTCGGCAATTATGTGCGCCCGCTCCAGACGCCTTGCGTTAATTCCCCAATTGGTTAAATTCGCGCCATGAAGGCCTCCAAGGACCCCTCACCCGACGCCGCCGAAGTGATCGAACCCCGTTCGCGCGACGCCGACCGCTCGCAGCTCGCCATCCTCGCGTCGGCGCGCGACGAGTTCTCCGCGCGCGGCCTCGCCGGCGCGCGCATGGACAGCATCGCCGAGCGCGCGGGCCTCAACAAGCGCCTCATCTACTACTACTTCGGCAGCAAGGACGACCTGTTCCTCGCGGTGCTGGAGCGCACCTACGCCGACATCCGCGAGGCCGAGCAGCGCCTGCACCTCGACGAGATCGAGCCTGTCGAGGCCATCCGCCAGCTGGTTTCGTTCACCTGGCACTACTACCTCGAGCACCCCGAGTTCATCACGCTGCTCAACAGCGAGAACCTGCATTGCGCGGCGCACCTCAAGCGCTCCGAGCGCATCCAGGAGATGAACTCGCCGCTGGTACAGCTGCTCGACACCGTGCTGGAGCGCGGCCGGCGCGACAACCTGTTCCGCGCCGGCGTGGACCCCGTGCAGCTCTATATCTCCATCGCGTCGCTCTGCTACTTCTACCTCTCGAACAACCACACGCTCTCGGCCATCTTCGGCCGTGACCTGCGCGCACCCAAGGCAATGGCGCAACGCCTCTCGCACATGACTGATCTCGTGCTGGGCTACGTCCTGCACTGAGCTTCATCAGCGCGTCTTCGCACTCTCCGGGTATCTACTAGGCAGCGGCCGTTGACGCTGCGGCGCAGCCGTTCCTACAATCTATAATTCACTCACTGGTGAATTGATCGGTTCAAGAAAGCGGCCCGACCGCGCGGAGACATCCATGAAGCTCTTTGCCAGCACTGCACGCACCACCGTCGTTGCCTCACTGACCTGCATCGCTGCACTGCTACCGGGCCTGGCCGCCGCGCAGAACGGCTACCCCAGCAAGCCCATCCGCGTGATCGTTCCCTTCGCGGCCGGCAGCACCACCGACATCATTGCCCGCGCCATCACCGACAAGATGAGCGCCAGCATGGGCCAGACGCTGGTGGTCGACAACCGCGGCGGCGCCAGCGGCACCATCGGCCAGCAGGCGGTGGCCACGGCTGCGCCCGACGGCTACACGGTGATGATCCATTCGTCGTCGCACACGGTCAGCCCTTCGACCTTCGCCAAGCTGCCGTTCGACACGGTGCACGATTTCGCGGGGGTCACGCCGATCTCGTCGCTGCCCAATGCGCTGGTGATCTCGCCCAGCAAGAACATCAAGACGCTGCCCCAGCTGCTGGCCGCCGCGCGCGCCAAGCCCGGCAGCATGAACTTCGCCTCTGCCGGTCAGGGCAGCGCCACGCACCTGAACGCCGAGAAGTTCAAGATGGCCGCCAAGATCGACGCGACCAACATTCCCTTCAAGGGATCGGGCGAGGCCGTGACCGAAGTGCTTTCGGGCCGCGTCGACTACTACTTCTCGCCCATCGCCCCGGTCATCGGCCAGATCAAGGAAGGCCAGCTGCTGGCGTTGGCCGTCGGCTCGCCCAAGCGCGCCGCCGCCCTGCCCGACGTGCCCACCACCACCGAGGCCGGTGTGCCCGGCTCCGAGTTCAACTTCTGGATTGGAATGATGGCGCCCGCCAAGACGCCGCGCGACATCGTCGAGCGCCTGCACGCCGAGGTGGCGAAGGCGCTGGCCACGCCCGAGGTGAAGGAGCGCTTCGCCAAGCTCGGCGCCGACGCCTGGACGCTCAAGCCCGAGCAGTTCGACGCCTACATCAAGGAAGAGATCGCGAGCAACGCGCAGCTCGTGAAGGCAGCCGGGCTCTCGGTCCAACAGTAAACAAGCAAGTCCCCTGAAAGCCCCGGCCCTCGCCATGTTCCGCAAGCTCCTGCTCTCCCCGGCCCTGCGCCCTTTCATCCTCATCTTGCTGCTGCTGGTGCTGTGGGACCTGGCGATCCGCCTCTTCAAGATTCCGGCCTACCTGATTCCCCCGCCGTGGGAGGTCGTGAAGCAGCTCGTCGCCGAGTGGCCGCGCCTGCTCGCCGAGAGCTGGAAGACCACGCTCGCCACGCTGGGTGGTTTCGGCCTGACGATCCTGATCGGCATTCCGATCGCGATGGTCATCGCCTACTCGCGCGTCGTCGAGTCGTACGTTTATCCACTGCTGGTGTTCTCGCAGAGCATCCCGAAGGTCGCTATCGCGCCGCTGTTCGTGGTGTGGTTCGGCTTCGGCATCTTCCCGAAGGTGATCAGCGCCTTCCTGCTGGGTTTCTTCCCTGTGGTGGTGTCCACGGTGATGGGCTTCAAGTCGGTCGAGCCCGACATGCTCGACCTCTCGCGCTCGATGGGTGCGAGCCGCCTGCAGACCTTTCTCAAGATCAGCCTGCCGCAGGCGCTGCCTTCGATCTTCAGCGGCCTGAAGGTGTCGGTCACGCTGGCCGTGGTGGGCGCGGTGGTCGGTGAATTCGTCGGCTCCAACTCGGGCATCGGCTACGTGCTGCAGGTTGCCAACGGCAACTTCGACCTGCCGCTGATGTTCGCCGCGCTGGTGGTTCTCTCGAGCATCGGCGTCATTCTTTTCGTCGCGGTCGACCTGGTCGAGCGCGTGATGATTCCCTGGCACGCCTCGCAGCGCCACGCGAACTGAGTTTTCCGCTTCAAGTTCCTTCGCAAAGCCAACAACTCCCGGAGACAAGACCATGAAGAAACTGCTTCCCTCGCTGCTCGCTGCAGCAGCGCTCGCCACCTTCGCCATCGCTCCTGCGCAGGCCCAGGGCGACAAGCCCAAGGACAAAGTCACGCTGATGCTCAACTGGTACCTGTACAGCGAGCACGCGCCCTTCTTCCTCGGCAAGGAAAAGGGCTTCTACGCCGAGGAAGGCATCGACCTCGACATCCAGGAAGGCCGCGGCTCCGCCGTCACCGCGCAGGCGGTGGCCGCCAAGTCGGCAACCTTCGGCTACATCGACGTCACGACCATGATCAAGGCCGCCGCCAAGGGCGCGCCGCTGAAGTCGACCGGCGTGCTGTTCCAGGTGAGCCCGATGTCGGTCATGGGCTTCACCGAGAAGAACATCAAGACGCCGAAGGACATCATCGGCAAGACGGTGGCCGTCACGCCGGGCGACTCGATGTCGCAGATGTGGCCGCTGTTCCTCAAGGTCAACAACATCACGGCCGACCAGGTGAAGATCGTCTCGGGCGACGGCCAGACCAAGCTCAATGCCGTGACCAACGGCCAGGCCGACCTGCTGCTGGGCTACGTGATGGACCAGGCCATCAAGCTGCAGGACGCGACCGGCAAGCCCGTTACGCCGATCCGCTTCGCCGACTCCGGCGTGAACCAGATCAGCTCCGGAATCATCACCAACAAGAACCTGCTGACCGAGAACCCCGACCTCGTGAAGCGCTTCATGCGCGCCTCCACCAAGGCCGCCGAAGCCGCCGAGAAGAGCCCAGAGGCCGCGGTCGACGCCATGCTCAAGGCCAACCCCAAGGCCGGCGTGCGCGACACCTTGATCGTCGGCATGAAGCAGAGCGTGGCGCTCTATCACACGAAGGAAACGGCCAACCAGCGCCCGTACCGCGTGGCGATGAAGAACGTGAGCGACTCACTCGACCTGCTGGTGCAGTACGGCGGCATGGATGCGTCCACACGCGGCAAGCCCGAAGACTACGTAACGCTCGACTTCCTGCCGTAAGCAGGCTCGCCCCCAGGCTCCGCGCACTTCGTGTCGCTTCTCCTTCCCCCCTACCGGGGGCAACACCTGCGGCCCGGCAAAGCCGGTTCCGCGGTGTTCCCCGAAAAGACCTCAGCATCCCGCCGCCTCGTCCGCTTCCGTCCTTTAACTACTCTCCATGTCCACTGAAGTCCTGATCGAAGCGCGCGGCGTCTCGAAGATCTACCAAAGCAAGGACGGCCCGGTCGAGTCGCTGAAGCCACTCGACTTCGCCATCAAGGAAGGCGAGTTCGTCTCCGTCGTCGGCCCCTCGGGCTGCGGCAAGAGCACGCTGCTGAAGATGGTGGCGGGCCTGCTGCCCATCAGCGGCGGCAGCCTCACGCTGGCCGGCAAGCCGATCAAGGGTCCGCAGAAGGATGTGGGCATCGTGTTCCAGAGCGCGGTGCTGCTGCCCTGGCGCAGCGTGGAAGACAACATCCTGCTTCAGGCCGAGATGCGCCATCTGCCCAAGGAGGCTTCGCGGGCCCGGGCACGCGAGCTGATGGCAATGGCCGGCCTGAAGGGCTTCGAGGGCAAATACCCCTGGCAGCTCTCGGGCGGGATGCAGCAACGCGCGTCGATCTGCCGTGCGCTGTTGCATGACCCGTCGGTGCTGCTGATGGACGAGCCCTTCGGTGCGCTCGACGCGATGACGCGCGAGAAGATGAACCTGGAGTTGCAGCGCATCTGGATGGCGTCGAAGAAGACGGTGATGCTCATCACGCACAGCATTCCGGAAGCCATATTCCTGTCGGACCGCGTGATCGTGATGAGCGAGCGGCCCGGCTCCATCGCCGCGGTGTACGACATCGACCTGCCGCGCCCGCGCACGCTCGACATGATGGCCTCGGCCGAGTTCGGCGCATATACGAAGCTGGTGCGCGCGCATTTCTTCTCGCAGGGCATCCTGGACCACTGAAAGCGCCAGCCATGGATGCCATCCGTTTTCACGTCGAGGAGATCCGCTTTGCCGAGCGCAACGTCACGCTGCGGCTGCCGTTCCGCTTCGGCGCGGCCACCGTCACCGCCTGCCCGCAGGTCTACGTGAAGGCCCGCATCCGCTTTTCGGACGGCCGCACGGCCGAGGGCTGCGCCGCCGAGATGATGGTGCCCAAGTGGTTCGACAAGACCCCCGCGCTCACCAACGAACAGAACTTCGAACAATTGCGCTTCGCCTTGCGCGACGCGCGCGAGGCCTACACCGCCGAGCCCGATGCACAGACCGCCTGGACTCACTTCGCGTCGAATTACGCCGCGCTGCAGGCGCGCGCCAAGGCCAAGGGCCTGCAGCCGCTCGTGGCCAGCTACGGCCCGGCGCTGATCGACCGCGCGCTGCTCGACGCACTATGCCTGCACAGCGGCGTGAGCTTCGCGACGGCGATG
The DNA here is from genome assembly GCF_900107295.1 of Variovorax sp. YR266. Taxonomy (NCBI): domain Bacteria; kingdom Pseudomonadati; phylum Pseudomonadota; class Betaproteobacteria; order Burkholderiales; family Comamonadaceae; genus Variovorax; species Variovorax sp. YR266. The sequence goes on along the minus strand of NZ_FNPM01000006.1, from coordinate 8,591 downwards.
AGCGGCAACCTGAGCGGCATCGACGTCGCAGGCAGCGGTCTGGCCGATGACCTCGCAGGCTTCGAGATGCCCGGCTTCCTGTCTAGGCAATCGCCGCGCACGCGCATCGCGGCGCGCCACACAGTCGGGTTGGCCGATGCCATCGACGACAGCGACGCCCAGCCCGACGCCCCCACCGACGGCCTGCCCACGACGCTCGCAGCGGCCGTGCGCCGCTACGGTCTCACGCACTTCAAGCTCAAGCTGTGCGGCAACACCGCGCAGGACATCGACCGACTCCAACGCATCGCCCGCGTGATAGACGGCCACGCACAGCTCGTGACGCTCGACGGCAATGAGCAATACGCCGATGCGGACGACTTCGGCGTCTTCCTCGACCGCATGCTGTCCACCCCCGTGCTGTGGAAGCTCTCGCAGAAGACGGTCTTCGTCGAACAGCCGATCCGCCGCGATGCAGCCCTGCAGCGCGACGTGTCCGCGCTCGGCAAGCGCATTCCGCTGCTCATCGATGAATCCGACGCCATGCTCGATGCCTTCGTGCAGGCCCGCGCGCTTGGCTACACCGGCGTATCGAGCAAGAGCTGCAAGGGCTTCTACAAGTCGGTCATCAACGCAGCGCGCTGCGCGCATTGGAACGCCTCCGAGGAAAAGCCGCGCTACTTCCTCTCCGGCGAAGACCTCACCATGCAGGCCGGCATCGGCGTGCAGCAAGACCTGGCGCTGGTCTCCTGGCTCGGCCTCTCGCACGTGGAGCGCAACGGCCACCACTACGTCAACGGCCTTGCCGCGGCTCCCGAGGCTGAACAGCAGGCACTGCTGCGCGCCCATCCAGGCCTGTACGAACAAAGCGACGGCGCAGTGCGCCTCGCCATCCGCGACGGGCAGCTCGACCTGTCCTCGCTCGCCACCGCGCCCGGCTTTGCCACCGGAAAACCCGGCGCCGGCATCTCGTGGGACGCCATGCGTTCCGTCTACTGAAGCCCCCCGCTTCGATCTGCAATCTCTCTCGCATCTCAAGGAAGAAAACGATGGCCACCCAACGTCTAGGAATCATCATGCACGGCGTCACCGGTCGCATGGGCATGAACCAGCATCTGATCCGCTCGATCTGCGCCATCCGCGCGCAAGGCGGCGTCACGCTGTCGAATGGCGACAAGGTCATGCCTGACCCGATCCTCATCGGCCGCAACGCCGAGAAGATGGAAGCGCTCGCCAAGGCCCACAACATCGCGCGCTGGGGCACCGACCTCAACAAGGCCCTGGAGAACAAGGACGACACCATCTTCTTCGACGCCGGCACCACGCAGATGCGCCCCACGCTGCTGGCCAAGGCCATCCGCGCCGGCAAGCACGTGTATTGCGAGAAGCCGATTGCCACCAACCTGAACGAAGCGGTGGAGATCGCACGCCTCGCCGAAGGCTCGGGCCTGAAGCACGGCGCCGTGCAGGACAAGCTCTTCCTGCCCGGCCTGCGCAAGCTCGACATGCTGCGCCGCGCCGGCTTCTTCGGCCGCATGCTCAGCGTGCGCCTGGAGTTCGGCTACTGGGTGTTCGAGGGCGACCTGCAGCCCATCCAACGCCCGAGCTGGAACTACCGCAAGGAAGACGGCGGCGGCATGATCCTGGACATGATGTGCCACTGGCGCTACGTGCTGGACAACCTGTTCGGCGAAGTGAAGTCGGTGTCGTGCATTGGCGCCACCCACATCCCCAAGCGCTGGGACGAAGCCGGTAAGCCGTATGAGGCCACCGCCGACGACGCGGCCTACGCCACCTGCGAGCTCACCGGCCACAACGGCGAACCCGTCATCGCGCAGATCAACATGAGCTGGGTCACGCGCGTGCGCCGCGACGATCTCGTGACCTTCCACGTCGACGGCACCGACGGCTCGGCCGTGGCGGGCCTGTCGAGTTGCCGTGCCCAGTCGCGCGTGGCCACGCCGCGCCCGGTGTGGAACCCCGACGAGAAGCAGATGATGAATTTCTTCGACCAGTGGCAGGAGATTCCGGACTCGCAGGTCTACGACAACGGCTTCAAGATCCAGTGGGAGCACTTCATTCGCCACGTGGTCGAGAACGAGCCGTACAAGTGGACGCTGCCCGAAGGCGCCAAGGGCGTGCAGCTGGTCGAGGCCGCGCTCGAATCGTGGAAAGACCGTCGCTGGGTCGATGTTCCGGCGCTGAAGGTCTGAGGTCCCTCGCCATGGCTCTTTCGCTGAACCTCCCTACCGCCGGCGGCACGCTCGCGCCCTACGCGCTGCGCGGCACCGCACCGGTGAAGCCCGATGCGGGCATCAAGTTCAACCGCATCGCCTACTCGGCCGCGCACGTGGTGGCCGATCCTCTGGCGGCCATCGATCCGTGGCTGCAATGCGCGGTCGACTGGGACACCACCATCGCCTACCGCCGCCGCCTGTTCTCGCTTGGCCTGGGCGTGGCCGAAGCCATGGACACCGCACAGCGCGGCATGGGCCTGGACTGGCCGACCTCGCTGGAGCTGATCCGCCGCTCGCTCGACGCAGCCAAGGACGTGCCCGGTGCGCTGGTCGCCTCGGGCTGCGGCACCGACCACCTGAACATCGACGACGTGAAGAGCGTCGACGACGTGATCCGCGGCTACGAAGAGCAGATGGCCGCCATCGAGGCGCTCGGCGGCAAGCTGATCGTGATGGCCAGCCGCGCGCTGGCCCGCGTGGCCAAGAGCCCGGCCGACTACGAGCGCGTGTACGACCGCATCCTGAGCCAGGCAAAGCAGCCGGTGGTGCTGCACTGGCTGGGCGACATGTTCGACCCTGCGCTGGCAGGCTATTGGGGCACGAAGGATGTCGATGCGGCGATGGACACGGCGCTGGGCATCATCGCGGCGCATCCGGAGAAGGTCGACGGCATCAAGATCTCGCTGCTCGACAAGGACAAGGAAATTGCGATGCGCCGGCGCCTGCCGAAGGGCGTGCGCATGTACACGGGCGACGACTTCAACTACGCCGAGCTGATTGCCGGTGACGGCTTCGGCAGCGAACCGACGCACGGCAAGAGCGATGCGCTGCTGGGCATCTTCGACGCCATCGCCCCCGCCGCGAGCGCCGCCCTCGGTGCGCTTGCGCAGGGCAACACCGAGAAGTTCCACGCCATCCTCGGCCCCACGGTGCCGCTGTCGCGCCACATCTTCGCGGCGCCCACGCGCTTCTACAAGACCGGTGTGGTGTTCATGGCGTGGCTCAACGGCCACCAGAAGCACTTCACGATGGTCGGTGGTCAGCAAAGCACACGCTCGTTGCAGCACTTTGCCGAGCTGTTCCGGCTGGCCGATGCGGCCAACCTGCTGGAGCAGCCGGAGCTGGCGATTCAGCGCATGAAGACGCTGCTGGCTTTGCACGGCGTGGAAGGCTGATTCGGACCATGCGCGATTTCTCTCAGAACCACGACTGGCTGTCGATCAACACCGCCACGGTGCGCAAGCAGTCCGGCGCGGAGGTTTCGCTCGACCGCATCATCGACCAGTGCGCCGAGCGCGGCATCCGCGCGATCAGCCCCTGGCGCGACCAGGTGGCGGCTGTCGGACTCGACAAGGTGGCCAGGCAGCTGAAGGCGCACGGCATCGGCCTCTCGGGCTACTGCCGCGGCGGCTTCTTCCCCGCGCCCGATGCGGCTGGCCTGAAGGCCGCGCTCGACGACAACCGCCGCGCCATCGACGAAGCGAAGACGCTCGATGCGCCCTGTCTCGTGCTCGTAGTCGGCGCCCTGCCCGGCGCGCTCGAAGGCAAGGTCACCTACAAGGACATCGGCCGCGCGCGCGGCGAGGTGCGCGACGGCATCGCCGCATCGCTCGAATACGCCCGCGAAGTCGGCATGCCGCTCGCCATCGAGCCCCTGCACCCGATGCAGGCGGCCGACCGCGCTTGCATCAACACGCTGGAACACGCACTCGACCTCTGCGACGAACTCGACGCAGGCAAGAGCGGCATGATCGGCGTGGCCCTCGACATCTATCACGTGTGGTGGGACCCGAAGCTGCAACAGCAGATTGCCCGCGCCGGTCGCGAGCGGCTGCTGGCGTATCACGTCTGCGATTGGCTCACGCCTACCCGCGACCTGCTGAGTGACCGCGGAATGATGGGCGACGGCGTGGTCGAGCTGAAGAAGATCCGCGGGTGGGTAGAGGACGCTGGCTTTACCGGTTTCAGCGAGGTCGAGATCTTTTCGAACCTCGACTGGTGGCGGCGGCCCGGCGCGGAAACGCTGGACGTCTGCATTGAGCGGCACAAGCAGGCTGTCTAGAGCTGTTCATTGTTCAGGGCGTGGGCACGGACCACCGGGCATTCCCCCTCCACAAATGCCCCGCAGCCTGCGGGCTCCATATTTATTTCGCTGCAGGGAGCACCCGATGGCCTGCGCACAATGAGCGCAGCTGTGACGCTGGCAGCTTGACCGCTGCTGCGGATCGCAGATGAGCATGCGGGAGCGCACCACTGAGCTTTTGTGTGAGACGAGCAGCGGACAAGCAGAAGTTCGAAGGGTTGATCCTGGCCGCGGTCGAAATTGGAGTGACTGCGTTCAATGTTCGATTCAGACTGGGTGCTGACCTGCGATAGCGCTGGTCGGAGGGGTACTATCGGCCAGAACCAGACGTTCACGTCGGCCGCTCAGTCTTGGGCTCCTGTGCCGTGGAACGAGGGCCATCCGCGGGTACATTCGGTCAAACATTCAAATTTGGAGTGAGCTTGATAAAAGTGCTGCGCCTCTTCCTGCTTCTGCTGATGATGCAGGCATTCGTCGCTCCAGTTCAGGCACAAAAGAGAGCAAATCACATGGGGTTTTGGACCTTCGGCGCAAACGCAGACTGGTCGCCTGAGCCAGGCGGAACGCTAGACAGGGCGCTCGTGGCCTTCGGCGAACTCAAGGGCAGGTACGGGGACCGCTTCAACGTGGTCGTTGAAGACCTTCACCAAGAGGGGACACCCAAGGCCGACGGGTCGAAGACCGCCAAGATTCAAATCAAAGTCTTCGTTGCACCTCCGAGTGACGACATCGAGCGTCAACTGAGGGCGCTCGGCCTCGTCTACTTTCCCTAGGTCCGCAAACTCGGCTCTCGGCCACTACCGGCCGTTCGTCATGCTGGCGCAACGCAGCCAAGACCGGACATCCCGAGGCTAGATTAAGACTGACTTCTTTGTGGCGCGAAATGAAGAACCCAACCCACTTGCCTCAAGCAGTTTTCGATTCGGTCTCGCATCTTCTGGAGCCAGACTGGATGGCGCTTGTCATTGACTACCATGTGGATGAGACACAAAGCTCCTTACTGGGCAGCTATGTGACTCGCTCGCCTGAAGGCCTCGAGGAAGTCGGGATAGTTCTGCCGAATGACCTGGATGGGCTATTGAGAGAACTTCGAGAAAGACTTCCAGACGGCGACGTCCGGGTGTTTTCACGTTGCAAATTTCGCTTGTCCCGCGATGGTGCCTTCGAGGCGCAATACTCCTACGAAGAGGTAGATTGGGACGCACTACTTGTTCCCGATTGGAACTTTCCCGGCGTCGTCAAAAAACGAGTAGTTGCTTAAATTTCCGCTCTTGCGCCAGTCGTACTTAAGGCTACAGTCGGCCAGAACCCGACACTCGGAACTAAGGCGAAATTCAGCTGAAGGCGGCCCTGATCGGAGCGGATTGGGGTGTTGCGTAGTGCGGCTGAATATCTCAAGCTTTCAACATGGGTTATCAATTCAACGGTTTTCTGACTGCGAACGCGGAAGCGGCGGATACGGCGTTGCGGCGCTGGGATTTCTGTGAGGCCAAGCGCCTGGACGACCAGTTTGACGGCTTCATCGTCCGCTGCCCGAACATGCTCGACCTTCATCCACTTGAAGGAGAGGATGCTGCGGAACGTCTCCTCACCCAGATCGATGAAGTGAAAACGGGCTTGGCAGCGCTCTCGGCGCAATTTCCGGAGGCGTTCTTCGTCTACATCGAAGTTGACTGCTTCGGCGGTGTATGCATGCACGAGGGAATGCATCTCCAGGGCGGAGCGGTCGTCGCGACATTCAGCTCAGGCAAGTACGAGGTCGACCTAGCCACGCTTCTGCAGCCGCTTGGTGTCCGTCTGAACGAAGATCAGTTTTTCAGGCCGTTGACCCGTGGCTTCTTCCAGCGCGATCAGCTTCAAAGCTGGTCAGCCTCGCCAGTGCATGCTCAAGCAGATAAATCAGGAGCAGAAGTTGAGTCGGTTCGCACAGGATGGTGGCAGTTTTGGCGACGGTAGTGCTTGCCCGTTCGTCAAAGATCTCCTCCTGGCTTCAATCGGCTGCTGTTGGGGGCTTCGGTCCACTCAGAAGCAGGGGCCCTTGCGCCACCAACGTCTGAGACTACAGTCGGCCAGAACCAGTCACTCAACTTTCCCGTCCAACTTCAGGCCCGCTCATGACAGAGTTCCGATTCCGTACCCATCAAGAGCTCACCCGCGCAGCATTCGAAGAAGCCTCGGTCTGGGTGGAATGGGAGGAGCCAGAGCAGGACATCGAAATCGCCTCTTGGGGGGTGGATGTCGCCGCAGCATGGAAGCGTCGCAGGGCAGAGCCTGACCCGAACGGCGAGTACTTCTATCCGTACCTCGGAAACACGCCAGTGAGTTTGGTTCGGGGCACGCATGTAGGCGCGGAGGCGCGCTTTTCGTCGGGTCAAACTTTGCCTGGGTACCTGACCGGCGGCTTTGCATTCGCTGTGTTCTGTGGCGATGAGGAAATCATGTTCAACGTGAACATGAAGCGCGAAGGCCAGGAAGCAGCGGCTCGCGTGGCTCGACACTTAGGTGTACCGGAGGCGACGCTTTTTCCGATAACCTTCCTCGCCGCCGATGGCCGGAGCGCCAAATATGAGAAGTACTGGTAGCGGCCAAGAGCCGACATTTGGCATCGCCCCTCCATCGCGCCGATAACCAACGCTCCAAGGCGAAAATCATGTCCAACGCTGACGACATGTGGCCCTTCGAAGACCCTCCGAACCTAGCATGTTTCACCGTGAGGTCGATCATGAATGGGGCCGCGCCAATCCTCTACGTTTCCCATGATGCAGACGATGGCGCTTGGCAGATGCTGACGAGCGATGCCGCTGATATGTCGCAAGCGATGCTTGTGGCTCTGGCGCAATTGGTAGCGCGCGACAGAACCCTAGTTGAACTGGCAGACCTGCCACTCGGATGGACCGCCTCGCGTGCGGACGCGGGCTCGCCTTGGGTGCGCCGGGCTGGAGCCAACTGAAGAGCGCTATTCGGCCAGAACCGGTCGTTCGACGGCGAGGCAGAATTTGCGCCGAAGAGCAACCACCCTCTATCGAATACGGAGAATCCCATTTCGTACCACGCCAAGGAATACGAAGTTTATGTCGTGCTCGGCGCACCTGGCGTGTTGCCATGGGCATGGTCGGTGTGGCGAGAGATTGCGCCGCTACTGTCCCCCTTTGTGGGCTCTCCTCGAGGAAAACCGTTTGTCCGTTCGAGCCAGACGATGGGCCTTGGAAAACAGCACCGGTCGGTGGCGTTCGGTCGAATGGGGTGGGACCAAAAGTCACACGCCAGTTGGACTCACGGTTCACCTACGAGCAGCCCCGACGCAGAGACTTGGAATTTCGTTGGAACCGAAGTCTGGGCGCCTTCTTGGAACGTGTGCGAGAAGAACCTCGAGGCTCCGGATTTCTACATGCACCTCCTTTGCGCGCCGCCCTGCAAGCAGGACCACTCACCTCAATTCAGCTCCATTCTCGTCGTCGCGTTCGCTGCGTCCTCCGCTGGTGCTCGCCGAGTCGAACTGCGTGCTGCGATGACCACCATTGCGAAGCTCCTGGACAGTCCCTTCTCGGTGTGGAAGCATCGCGCTTGGGGCATCCCGGTTGGCCTTTCCGGCGGCTTTCGGGACGCTGTGCAGGATTTCGGAGTCGGTTCCGGCCTCTTCAAGAATGCAGACCCTCACGAACGGCGGCTGGGCCTGGACACCTTCACCGAGACTTGGGCGACCCTCTACCAGAATTGAACAACCGGGACCTGCAACCGCGGACAGAATTCGGCCAGAACCGGACCTTCGTACCAACCTTCCATTGAGCCAGAAATATGACCGGCAAGACCCTCCAAGGCACCATTGATGCGGCATGCGCCCATCTGGAAAAGACGGCGACGGACATGGGGGCAAAGCTCTCGTTCAACCTCGGTTCGGTGCGGGTGCTCGAAAAAATTTTGACCGCCCTGAAGGACATCGGAGCCGACCAGTCCACCCTCAACGGCGCTGGCTTTCTCGTGGGGGCCTACCTAGGTGAAATCCTTCGCCGTGAACTCCAAGGAGAGTGGGTCGCCGGGAGAGATGGTGAAGGATTTGCCGTGAGGGCTGGTGATACGAACATCTTTCCCGTCGAGCGTGCGCGGAAGTTCATCGTTGACCCCGATGCAAACGGCCTCGTATTCTTCGCTGACGTGTTTGTGTCGCAGCAAGGGACCGTCCGCCCCTAGAGCGGCATGCGGCCAGTAGCCGACCTTCACCGCCTCGGTCTACCTTCCACCCCAACTCGCCAATCACAGAAACATGACAGTCGCGATGTCACCGCTGTGGATCA
>NZ_FNPM01000019.1:0-101293 GCF_900107295.1 Variovorax sp. YR266 | reverse complement strand
ATGTGACGCTCAAGATTTGGTTCCGAGAGTAGTGTCGGAGAGGCGTCGAACAGCGATGGGGGGGCGGGCGACCTCCGTTCGCAACGGTGGCGTGTTCGACTTCAGTCGGCCGAGGCTGTGTGAAAAGACTTCCAGTCCTGCCCGTCAAAAAATGAAATCGATGCACCCGTTCCAAGCGAGGTGCCCCATGAAGAGATTCATCGAAGGCGAAGACCGGCAGCAGGTTGCGCTGTTGCCGGAATGTCTGGATGCAACGCAGCGGGCATCCGCAACGTCTGCAAGCGCTTCGTCGGCATGTGCCGGGAGCTCAAGCTGTTCACGCAGGCCGTCGTGGCCATCGATCGCAGCAAGTTCAAGGCCGTCAACAGCAGAGACCGCAACGTCACGCCAGCCAAGATCGATGCGCGCCAGCGGCAGATCGAGCAGAGCATCCAGCGCTACCTCGACGCGCTGGAGACCGCCGACCGCACGCAGCCTGCGGAGGTCGAAGCCAAGACCGAGCGGCTGCAGGACAAGATCAAGAAGCTGCGCGAGCAGATGCGCCAGCTCGATGAGACCAAGGAACAACTGAAGCACGAACCCGATGGCCAGCGCTCCACCACCGATCCCGACGCGCGCTCGATGAATTCGCAGGCCAAGGGCACGGGCCTGGTGGGTTACAACGTCAGGCGGGCGTCGATGCCAAACACCATTTGATCGTGACGCACGAGGTCACCAACATTGGCAGCGACCGCTCGCAGCTGAGCAAGATGGCGATGGCGGCACGCGATGCAATGGGAAAAGACAAGCTGCAAGCGCTGGCTGACCGTGGGTACTTCAACGGCACTGAGCTCAAGGCGTGTGAAGACGCGGGCATCGCGACTTACGTGCCCAAGCCGATGACCTCGGGCGCCAAGGCCCAGGGACGCTTCGACAAGAGCGACTTCATCTACATCGCCAAGGATGACCAGTACCAGTGTCCAGCAGGGGAACGCGCCATCTATCGGTTCAACACGATCGAGAGGAATGGCCTCGACGCGCGCGTCTACTGGACCAGCGCTTGCCCTCGTTGCTCCATGAAAGATGAGTGCACGACCAGCGACTACCGGCGCATCCGTCGATGGGAACACGAAGATGTTCTGGAGCGCGTCCAGCGACGGCTGGACAGGAAACTTGACGCCATGACCTTGCGACGACGCACTGTGGAGCACGTGTTCGGTACGCTGAAGCACTGGATGGGGTCCACCCACTTCCTGACGAAGACGCTGGCGCACGTCAGCACCGAGATGAGCCTGCACGTGCTGGCATATAACCTCAAGCGGGTGATGCGAATCCTGGGGATCGCGAAGACGATGAAGGCGATGCAGCTGGTGGGGGCGTGAGCCTCTTAATTGCAGCCTTGCCGACATGCAGCGCTTCAGTGCACATCAAACGCAGTCATTCTCGACCGCCCGCCTACTGGCTGTCCATTGAGGCCCAACAAGGCATCGACAGCACGAGAGTTCGGCATACTGGCGCGACGAGGACGTTTCCACACAGCCCCGGCCAGAACCGGACGCTCTCCGATGGCTGCTTTGCCGCCGTATCGATTGGGAGATAGCCCTGCGAAGGTCTTGCTTGTGAACGCTGGTGCTCACAGATTGGGCTGTCGTTTTCCATCGATTGCACTGTCTTGGCTTGATATGCCGAACCAGCACAGTACGAAACCAGCCAGCAGCAAGGCTGCTGCCATGGCAATTGCACGGTGCATACCTTGCATGAAGACGGCAGGCTCGGTGCCCCGGACCAAAAAGCCGCAGACAGCCACACCGAGCATGCCGCCCACCTGGCGTGCGGCATTGAGCACACCCGAGGCAATACCGGTCTGCGCCGGAGCGACCGATGACAAGGTCAGATTGGTCAAGGTCGGGACCATCGTCGCGATGCCACTGGAGGCAATCAGCATGGGCGCGATCAGCCAGCCATAGGCACCCTCGATGCTGACGGGCCATAGCAAGGCGTAACCGAGAGCCGCCCAGGACATGCCGAAGAGAAGCAGCCCCCTTGCACCCATTCGGCCGTTCAGCCGACCGACGAAGATGCTCACCGCCATCAGCACCGCCGTCATGGGCAGAAAGGCCAAGCCGGTCTGCAACGGCGAGAGATGCTGTTCGATCTGGAAGAACAGGCTGAAAACAAAGATCAGGCCGTAGTACGCGAAGTTGATGATGGCACCGCACACCGAGGCCAGCGTGAAGCGTTGCAGCCGGAACAGCGTCAGCGGCAGCATCGGTGCGGCGCTGCGGGACTCGATGGCGATGAAGCTGGCCGCCGATGCCAAGGAAAGCAGCAGGCCGCCATAGACCCAGGGGTGTTCCCAGCCCAGGCTGCCCGCCGCGCTCAGGGCATAGGTCAGGGCCGCCAGGGCAAGGCAGGCGGTCGCCTGGCCGGGAAGATCGAGCCCGCGTTTGGGGCTTGCTGAGCTGCGTTGGCCGGACTCGGCATGGCACCAGCTCAGATACAGGCCGAGCAAGCCGATAGGAAGATTGACCAAAAAAATGCTGCGCCAGCCGGCATGGCTCACCAGCACCCCGCCCAACACCGGGCCTGCCGCAAGGGCGATGCCGCCTGCTGCGCCCCACCAGCCCACAGCCCGGCTGCGCTGCGCGGGGTCTGGAAAGGCTTGCTGCAGCATGGACAAGGAATTGGGCACCAGCATCGCCGCGCCAAGCCCCTGCGCGATGCGCGCGAGGATCAACGCCGCCAGGCTGGGGGCCAGGCCGCAGCCCGCCGAGGCCAGGGTAAAGAGCGCGAAGCCCAGCATGAAGACGCGCTTGGCGCCCAAGCGGTCGCCCAAGGCGCCGGCCGACAGCAGCAAGGCGGCGAAGACCAGGGTGTAGGCATTGACCACCCATTGCAGCCCGGCAATGTCGGTGTCGAAGCTCTGGCGCAGTGCGTCCAGCGCCACGTTGACAACACTGACATCGAGTAGGACGACCACAAAGCCGATGGCAGCGGCCGCCAGCGTACCGCGTGAACGCGCATGGGATATGGAAAACATGGCAGGCATTCGAGAGAGCTGGAAGGCCTCGATGCTGGGCTTGATGGAGCTTTGCGTAAATTCCCTAAAATCGCACATATCCTGGAGAAAACGCACTGATGATGGACTGGGAAAGTTTGCGCCACTTCCTGGCGATCGCGCGCATTGGCACACTCTCCGGCGCTGCCCGCGCCCTGCAGGTGGACCATGCCACGGTCAGCCGCAGATTGGCCTCGTTGGAGTACGAGCTGCAAGCCGCCTTGGTTGACCGCCTGCCCCGTTCCTGCCGGTTGACGCCGCTGGGTCATCGGGTGTTCGAACAGGTGCAAGCCATGGAAGATGGGGCCTATGCCATCGAGCGGCTGCTGCATGCAGCGCGTGCGCCGCTCGATGGCAAGGTCTCACTCAGTGCGCCCCCTGTCCTGGTCACGCAGCTGCTAGCAAGCCACATGGCCGAGTTCAGGCGTCGTCATCCGGGGCTCCAGCTTGCGGTCTCGGCCCAGGGCCAGCAGGTGTCGTTGATCCGGCGCGAAGCCGATGTGGCGCTGCGTCTGGTGCGGCCCAAGGACGCCAGCTATGTCGTGCGGCGGATCGGCCGGATGCACTTCGGGCTGTATGCCAGCAATGACTATGTCCATCTTCAGCGCCCGGCCGAATGGGAGTTCGTCGCCTTTGACGCGCAGTTCGACGAGATGCCGCAGCAGCAGTGGCTGCTGGGACTGGCCGACGGCCGCCGGGTAGCCTGCACACTGAACGACATTTCCAGTCACTTGGCGGTTGCGCGGGCCGGCGCTGGCGTGGCCGGATTGCCGCGCTTTCTCGGCGATGTCGATCCGGGTCTACAGCGGCTGGAGCCGGACGGCAAGCCCTTCTTCCGCGACATCTGGCTGCTTGTGCATCGGGATCTACGGCGTAGCGCATCTGTGCGTGCCGTGATGGACTTCATCGCACAGATCGTGACTGAGCAGCCAGCACTACGGCTAGCCATATAGAGCGGCCGTGCCCCTGCGGAGCGCCTGCTCCAGATCAGTTGCGCGAATTCGCGAGTTCAGGTCGACCGGTCGCGCTGCAGTGCTGCCGACCAAATGGCTCGACCAAGAATGGCCGCGACTGTGGTCAGCTTAGTCGGGTTTCCGGCGACCGGTTGGACATACCGTCAGACGATCTTGGGTCGAAACCTGAAGTCCACTTCTCGACGCCACGAAAGTCAGGTATCCGGCGAGCCACGTGCCGCGGCCTATGTCGGTTCTGGGCCCCAAGCGGATGTAGCGAGTGCAACGTGGGCCATCGCCAAGCGGCCAGTCACCGTAATAGGCGTTTCGCGAAGATCGCCCGGTGTTTCGCGGTTCGATTAAGCGCTGACAGCATGGACGCCAGTCACGGTATCCGAGTCACAGGGACGGTGAGATAGCCTGCAGCACATCGTTGAACACGCCGTACTGCAACTTGAATGCCTGCGGGCTGTAGTCCTGGTAGTAGCCTGCCGTCACGGCAACGACGAGATCGAGCTCGGGCACGATGCGGATCGATTGCCCGCCTCGACCGAGCGCACCAATCCAGCGGACTATTCGTCGGTGCGCTCTGGCATGGCCGCTCCACCAAAGGTAGCCGTAGTCCTGGTCGTCCGTTGCCTTGATGAGCGACGCGGTGGAAGCTTCGATCCAGCCCTTCGACACGATCTGGCGTCCATCCCAGCGACCGCCCGCCAGCACGAGCTGTCCGATCTTCGCCATGTCCCGTGGACGCATACGAAGGCCTCCGCCGGCGTCGCTGTCTCTGCCCATTCGGCTCCATTCTTCGCCGGAGATGCCCAGGGGCTCCAGCAGGCTCGCTCGCGCGAACTCGTCGAGCGGTCTGCCGGTGGCCCGATGCAGGATCGCCGATATAAGCGCCAGCGCGCCGGTACTGTAGAAGAACTGCTGCCCAGCCGCCGCCACAGTTCGGCGCGTGAGCACGTAGCGACACGGATCGCCCGAAAAATACATGCGCGTTTCGTCGTTCGCGAGATCGCCGGTCGCGGGCGTTGACTCGATCCATTCGAGACCGAGCGTCATGCCGAGCGCGTGCCGCAGCAAGAGGCGATCCGATTCTGGCGTTCGCAGGTCTGCGAGTTCGGGGAAGAAGCCAAGGATCGGCTCGTCGACGCCATGGATCAGCCCCCGGTCGATCGCGATGCCGACGGCGAGCGACGCGACGCTCTTCGTCGCTGACTTCATTGCATGGCGCATGCCGGCGTTGAAGACGACGTTCTCCACACGGCTGCCGAAAAAGCTGGTCGGCACCTGATCGCTGCCTTGGAGGTAGCGCTCGAAAACGAGCCTGCCGCGATGCAAGACAAGAACGGAGTGAATGTTCGAGCCCGAAGCCGCAAGCCGATCGGCCATCTTGCTGAGTGCGGTGGTGTCAACGAGCTTGCCGTCGTCACCCGCGGCGATGTTCCAGTCATCTTCTCGCGAAGTCTTTGCGGCGAAGCCTCCGATCGAATGGGTGCACGCTGACACGCCGAGTGAGGCGAGCGCAGTGCCAACAAGAACGAACTCACGGCGTTTCATGGCACGTCGACGGTGGAAGGTGCATTGATGTTAAGCAGCGAAGGCTGCGCGCGTCAATCGCTTGCTCCTCCGAGTTAACGATCCCACACCTTTTTAATGAGGATAGAGCATCGCCGAAGCAGCCATTCGCGATTGGCCGCTTGTGGCCGCACGGGAAGTCTGCGCAAAGGGCCCAGCGACGTTCTCGAAAGCGGACGCTTAGGATTCCGCCGGGTACGCCTGGTTGACGGGAGCCGACCCTTGAGCCTTACATTCCAGTAGGTCTCGCTGGCAATCCTGCTGCTGCGTTTCGCCGGGAGAGCATGGCGGGCGCATCTCGCATCGAAGGTCGAGCTCGCTCCTGGCTCAACCTATGCCACAAGACATTCAAGGTTTGATCGTTTGACAGTCGCTTGCCGAGCCTCATCTGCCATGAAATATTCACGCCACCTTCTTGTTCTTTTCGCCGCGGTCGCATGCACCCACATTGGCGCTCAAACAACGGGCGCTGCATCGCATGGATTCATTTCTGAATCCAATGCCGCCGTGTTCAAAGCTTGCGCCGTCGCCCCGACAGCGAATGGAGCGTGCCCGCTCGATGCGGTCTTTGGGCTCTTCAAGCTCGCGCCCAACAACGACGTGCTGGACTTCAAGGTTTCGAACACCGTGCCACGGGCGATCAACCAAAACTACGGTTGGATCCTGAAACTCAACCGGAAATCTGGCAAGGTCCGCGTTCTCGAACGCGTGACATTGCCGGAAACCCCGAAGACGTGGGGCAGCGGTGGCCAGCCTTACGGTACGTCGGCGGATCGCAAGACCATTTCGCTGGACGTGACCCTGACCATCTACGACGGCACCGTTTCGAAGTCTTGGAACGTGGCCGATGGCGATCCTGCCGGCCACTACCTGATCAGCGCCTACGTCGAAGACTCCGCTCCGGTGCAGTTCGAGTTTGATGTCATCGATCCAAAATGACCAACTGCCGTAGCCCTGTGGGTTGAACTCATTGCGGCTGCCTCAGCTTCGAACGTCGGCCGCGAGGGAGCGCTTCTGGCCGAATTCAGCCGCACAGCAGTGGCGCCGAGAGGCCCAAGACGGTCAACAACCCAATCCATTTCCGTTCGCTACCCGGCGCGGCACGGAAGGCGGGATTCAGTTGATGATCTCTCCCATGCCAACGCGTACGCGCTCCCTGAGCTGCCGGATGTACTCCGGATCGAAGAGTTCCCAGGTCTCC
Source organism: Variovorax sp. YR266 (assembly GCF_900107295.1). Taxonomy (NCBI): domain Bacteria; kingdom Pseudomonadati; phylum Pseudomonadota; class Betaproteobacteria; order Burkholderiales; family Comamonadaceae; genus Variovorax; species Variovorax sp. YR266. The sequence continues at coordinate 94,524 of NZ_FNPM01000019.1, read as the reverse complement.
AGTTCGCCGACGATCCGAAGCGGCTCCCGGCTGCGGTACGAGCGTGTGGGATTGCCCGGAAACTTCTTGTCGGTGACGTTGGGGTCGTCCTCGTAGGCGCCCGTGGGTTCGACGATGTAGACGCGGCCACGGCCGTCGCCCCTAGCCATTTCGGCGGCCAGCCCAGCGCCCTTGGGCCAGGCGGTGAAGTAGATGTGGTTCATGACGACGCGGCCGTCGTAGTTTGACCGAAAGCCGGCCGTGAGCAGATCGCCCACCTGAAGGTCCGCCCGCGTACCGTGGAAGTAGGGGCCGGCGTCCAAGATAGCCATGCAGCTCGCTCCTCTGCAGAAAGGAAAAGCCGCGGAGTCTACTCGTGTCGATCGTCACGGAAGCCGTCTCGCGTGAAGTCCGATCCAGGCCTGGGTATGCCCCTACACCCCACGGCCTCATCCTCGATGCTGGAACAATGCCTCCACCATGGACGGCCTCGATCTCATCAAAACATTCCGTGAAGTCGCGTTCCGGCGCAGCTTCTCCCGCGCGGCGATTTCGCTGGGCATGTCGAAAGCCACGGTGAGCCGCTATGTGGCAGAGCTCGAAACCCGCAGCGGCGTGCGCCTGCTGAACCGCTCCACCCGCTCCCTGAGCCTGACCGACGCCGGCCAGGTGCTGCTCGACCGCAGCACGCAACTGGTGACGATGGCCGAGAACACCCTGAACGACCTGCAGGCCCACGGCTCGCATCCGCGCGGTCGGCTACGCATGAGCGCGCCGCACGGGCTTATCGCCGGCTGGCTCTCTGACGTGATCGCCGGGTTCATCAAGCTCTACCCCGACGTGTACGTGAGCCTGGTGTTCACCAACGACAACCTCGACCTGATCGAGGAAGGCATCGACATCCACCTGACGGGCGGGCGCATCGACGACATGAACCTGATCGTGCGCCGGCTGGTGCAGTTCGACATGGTGGTCTGCGCCACGCCGGCCTACTGGGCCCAGCGCGGCATGCCGCAGACGCCCGAAGACCTGGGCCGGCACGATGTGCTGAGCTTTTCGGCGAAGCCGACCACCCACCTGCCCTTCGAGACCGGCGGCAAACCGTACGACGTGCCCGTGCACAGCCGCATGGAAGCCAACGACGCCGTGGCGCTGATCGAGCTGGCTCTGCGTGGCGTGGGCGTGGCCTATGTGCCCGAGCCGCTGGCGCAGTCGCACCTGGAGCGCGGGGCGCTGGTGCCGGTGCTGCGCGAGCACATGCCACGCGAACACTGGCTGTATGCCGCTTACTCACAGCGCCGCCACAACAGCGCCGCGATGCGCGCGATGCTCGACTTCCTGGAGCAATCGATGGGCGCGCTGGCCGAAGGCCCGGCGCTGCCGCCACAGCAGCCCGTGCACATGGCACCGACTACATGCGCCCTTTCCAGGGCACCAGACGTCGCTCGAGCCACCGCATCAGCAGGTCGAACAGATAAGCAACCACCCCGATGACGATGATGCCCATGATGACGATGTCGGTGCGCAGGAAGTTCGACGCGTTCAGCACCATCTGACCCAGCCCCATGTTGGCCGCCACCATCTCGGCGGCCACCAGCGTTGTCCAGCCGAAGCCGATGGCGATACGCATGCCCACAAGGATGTCGGGCAACGCCGACGGCAATATCACGTGGCGGATCACCTGCATGTAGCTCGCGCCCATCGAGTACGCCGCGTTGATCTGCTCTTGTGAGGCACTGCGCATGCCAGAGCGAGCGGCCAGTGCCAGTGGCGCGAAGCAACTCAAAAAGATCAGCAGCACCTTCGGCAGCTCGTCAATGCCAAACCAGATGATGATGAGTGGCAGGTACGCCAGCGGCGGCAGCGGCCGGTAGAACTCCAGCGGCGGATCGAAGATGCCGCGCCAGAAGCGGCTCATGCCCATCGCAATGCCCACTGGAATGGCGGTGACGCAGGCCAGGAAGAAGGCCGAGAACACGCGGAACATGCTGGCAAGAAAGTGCTGCCACAGCGGCTTGTCGTTGGCCTGGCCGGTGAGGTATTCGTAGAACTGCTGGAACACCGCCTGCGGCGTGGGCAGGAACAGAGGCTTGACCCAGCCCATGTTGGTGACGATGAACCACAGCGCTACCAACGCCACAACGGTGACGATGCTGATGGCCACGCTCGAGCCTTCGCCCGGCACCTTGAAGGCGCTGGTCTTGAGCTTGGCGCCTGCTGCGGGTGCAGGCAGTACTGGCGGGGTGGCGGGCTTGGAAGGCGGTGGCGTCATGGCGACGGGGGATGCGATCGACACCTCAGACATGGGCAACCTCGCGATGATGAATGATCGACAGCACTTCTTCACGCATGCGGATGAATTCGGGCTCCGATTTCACCTTGCGCGAGTCGCCGTGCGAGAGGTACTGGCGAGAGAAAGGCACGTCGTCGTAGACGTGCGATATGCGCCCGGGGCTCGGGCTCATCACGATCAGCCGGGTGGCGAGGAACAGCGCCTCTTCCACCGAGTGGGTGATGAAGAACACCATCTTGTTCGACTTGGACCAGGCTTGCAGAAGAATCTCTTGCACCTGTTCGCGCGTGAAAGCATCGAGCGCGCCCATGGGTTCGTCCATGAGCAGCACGGCCGGGTCGCTGGCGAGTGCGCGCGCAATGCCAACGCGCTGCTGCATGCCGCCCGACAACTCGTACACCGCGCGGTCGGCGTATTTCTGCAGGCCGACGAGGCTCAGCTTTTCTTCAGCGATGCGGTCGCGCTCGGCCTTGCCCACGCCGGCCAGTCGCCGGCCCAGCGCCACGTTGTCGCGCACGTTGAGCCAAGGCATCAGCGCGTGCTTCTGGAACACCACGCCGCGATCAGCGCCGGGGCCGACTACCGGCTTTCCGTCCAACAGGATCTCGCCGGTCGATGGCGGCAGGAAGCCGGCGATGCTGTTGAGCAGCGTGGTCTTGCCGCAGCCCGAGGCACCTAGCGCTACGACGAAGTCGCCGTCGTGCATCGTGAGGTTGACGGGGGCCAGCGCCTGCAGCGTGCCGCCCTTTACCGCGTAGTTGACCGTCAGGTCTCGGATGTCTAGCGTGGGCATTTCAGATCTCCGCTTTCCGTTCGTTGCTACTTGCCCATTGCCTTCTCGACATAAGTAGTGGTCACGAACGCGCCGTAGTCAGGCTTCACCTCCTGCACCCGCCCCTGTTCCTTCAGGAAGGCCGCCGTGTTAGCCATCGCCTTGGCAGCACCACCGCCCAGCCACGTCGGCGAAACCTGCTCTGCCATGGTCGGGAAGGTGTACAGCGCCATGGCCGCACCAACGTCCTTCGGATCGGCCTTGGTCCACTTGGCCATCGCCTTGGTCTGCGGCGAGTCGGGCGTCCAGCTCTTGCCCGTTGCCTTGTATTCCTCGTTCGCGCGGTTGAGTGCCTTCACGAAGGCGATCATGAAGGGCTCGTTGGCGGCCGCCCACTTGGCGTTGACCACGATGCCCTCGAAGGTGGGCGCGCCGCGCTTGCCGATGCTGCCCGAGGTGGCGATGGTCTTGCCGCTGGCCTTGATCTTCGAGAGCACCGGGTCCCAGATGAAAGTGGCGTCGATGTCGCCGCGCTCCCATGCGGCCGCGATCTCCGGCGGGCGCATGTTCATCACATTCACGCTCTTGGGGTCGACGCCGTCCATCTTCATGCCGGCCATGAGCTGGTAGTGCGCGGTCGACACGAAGGGCGTGGCCACTTTCTTGCCGGCCAGGTCCTTCATGCTGTTGATGCCCGATGCATTGCGCGCGATGAGCGCTTCCGCATTCGCGATGTCGGCGGAGATCCAGAACAGCTTGATGTCCTGCCCCTGGCTGGCCGCGGCCGTCAGCGGGCTGGAGCCGGTTTCACCCATCTGCACGTCGCCTGAAGCCATCGCGCGGATCACGTCGCCGCCGCCCGCGAACATGCGCCAGTTGATCTTGTAGCCCGTGGCCTTCTCGACCTCGCCGGACTCCATGACGAGGCGCAGTGGAACCAGCATGTCCTGGTGGGCGAAGGTGAGTTCCTTGGCCTGCTGTGCGGAAGCGGTGCCGCACAAGGCTGCCAGCGTGGTGGCCAGCACGGCGAGTTGCAGGGGGAGACGGCGGGACATGGTCATCGGGTTTCTCCAGTAGGTGAATCTCGCAGCGACTTTGCACGCATCGCCTCCAGCCAGGAAGTACCAGCACCGGGGCGGGCATGGAGCCAGCCGATGGGTGAATACCCTTGTTCTGGTGCACATGGCACTCAGACGGGGCGTTGCCTCCCCCGAACTCTTCAGCCGGTCAATGGGTCCGGCCGCCCGCCGGCCGCTTCTCACCGCGCGCCAAAGCCAGTTCTTCCACCGCTATTCCCAGGGCCCGGATCCCCGCCGGAATCTGCGAGGCCGCAATGGAAGACAGGCGCAGCCGGAAGAAAGGACACGGATACGGCGGCTTCGCAAAGAACACATCGCCGGCCTCGATCAGCACCCCATGGTTGCGCGCCATGAGCGACAGCTCCGTGGCATCTACCCACGTCGGCGCCTGCACCCATATCGAAGCCCCGCCAGAAGGCAGTCGGAACTCGAAATCGGGCAGATGGTCTCGCAGCGCCTGGGCAGCCAGCGCAAGCCGCTCCTGCATCGCGTGGTTCACCCGCCGCGCATGCGACTCGTGGTGGCCCAGCGAGAGAAACAGCGCATACGCATGCTGAAGGAAGGCACTCGGGTGCCGCACCATCGCATGCCGGATCACGCGCAGCTCCTTGATGAGCGCACGCGGCGCCACGATAAAGCCCAGCCGCAAGGCAGGCGACAGGCTCTTCGACACCGACCCCACGTAGATCACCCGCCCCGTCTTGTCCAGGCTCTTGAGTGCGGGCATGGGCGTGCCTTCGTACAGGTTCTCGGCCTCGTAGTCGTCCTCGATGATCACGAAGTCCTGCAACTCGGCCTTGCGCAGCAGCCACTGGCGCCGTTCGAGGCTCAGCGTTGCGGTCGTGGGGCTCTGGTGCGAGGGCGTAACGAACAGGTAGTCAGCCGCTGGCAACGCATCGACCACCAGCCCGTCTTCATCGACATCCACCTCCACCCACTTGGGCTGCCGCAGCGAGAAGCTGTTGCGTGCATGCGGATGCCCCGGCTCCTCCAGCCCCACGCGCGTCTGCTCGTCGAACAGCGCCTCGGCCAGCAGGTAGTAGGCATGCTGCGCGCCCATGGTCACGAGGATTTCTTCCTTGAGCGCGAACACGCCGCGCTTGGGCAAGAGGCGCGTGCGGATCTGCTCGATCAGGTCGGGCACGTCGTCGGTTTCGAAGTCGGGCGTCCAGTGCGGCAGCTGCGAGCGCGCCAGGCTGCGCGCGCAGCACTCGCGGAAGTCTTCAGTGGGAAAGAGCTGCGGGTCGTAGTTGCCGTAGACAAAAGGGTACGGATAGTCGCGCCACCGGTCGGGTTTCGACAGCGTGGGCTTGTCGACCAGCGAGCGCAGCACGCGACCCGACCAGTCGGGCGGCTGGCTCGCCTGCCCGCTGCGCCCGACCAGCGGCTCCGCATGAACGGCTGAAAGCGGACGGGCATCGTGCGCCACGAACACCCCGCTGCGCGGACGCGCTTCCAGAAAGCCTTCATCAATGAGCTGCAGGTACGCCGAGGTAACGGTATTGCGGCTCAGCCCCAGCAGCGCCGCAAGCTCGCGCGACGAAGGCAGCGGCGCGCCGGGCGCCAGGTGCTCTTCAAGAATGGCCTGCACCACGGCGGCTCGCAAACGGGCCTGCAGCGGCAGCGCCGGTTGATCGGGCAGCGCGAAGAGCTGCGCCCACTGGGTGGCTCGCGGATTCGGGGGCATGGTGCGCCGCAGTTTAGGGCAGCGCACGCGGTTCGTGGTGCTCTGGCTCGGTCGAATCCTCCCAACTGGCCCTATCGCGCTGGCAGGCGGCTGCCTAATCTTGCCGCATCAATTTCCGGAGTTCCCGCGTGACCGCAATGCCTTCCACTTCAGTGACCACCGACACCCTTGCCGCCTTCAGCGACGCCTGGAACCGCCATGACATCGACGCCCTCATGAGCTTCATGACGACCGACTGCATCTTCCAGACCGCCGCCGGCCCCGACGCCTGCGGCACCCGCCACGTTGGCACCGAGGCGGTGCGCAAGGCCTTTGCCGCAGCATGGCAAGCCGTGCCCGACGCGCAATGGATCAACGGCCAGCACTTCGTGCACGGCGACTTCGGCACCTCGCAGTGGACCTTCACCGGCACCGCCGCCGACGGCAGCCGCATCGAGACCGACGGCATCGACGTCTTCACCTTCAAGGGCGGAAAGATCCACCTGAAGAACGTGTTCCGCAAGGCACGCCCGAACCTGCCCGCCGCGAAGTAGGCAAGCACGCCTCGGCCCACTTCTTTCCGGCCCTCTTCTTTCCCCTTCTCCTGGAGCCCTTCATGACCATGACAGGCACCGTGCAGTTCGCCTCCGCCACGGCCACCGTCAGCGCGGCCATCGACGCCGCAGCGTTCGAGCAGCAGCCGCCGCAGGCCCCCTTCCGCCCCTACGACCCGCAGTACGACCCGCTGCGCGCACCCGACCCCGGCGCCGGCCGCGCCTACGCACCCACCTGGTGGGTGGCCAGCGCCGGCGAGCCGCCGGAAGACGACGGCCCGCTGCTGCGAGACATCGATGTAGACGTGGCCATCATCGGCTCGGGCGCCACCGGCATGTCGACCGCGCTCTACCTCGCGCAGGAGCACGGCATCCGCGCCACCGTGCTCGAAGCCAACCAGGCCGCATGGGGTTGCTCCAGCCGCAGCGGCGGCCAGGGCCAGAACGCGAGCGGCCGGCTCAAGCGATCGCAGTGGATCGAACGCTGGGGCCTCGACACCGCCAAGCGGCTCGACGCCGAGATCCGCAGCGGCTTCGAGAACTTCCGCCACCTCACCACGCAGATCGACTGCGACGCCTACGACGGCGGCCACCTCTACCTCGCACACCGCCCCGAAAAGCTCGCCGGCCTCGACGCCGAGGCACGGCTCATGCGCGAGAAGTTCGGCTACGCCACCCGCATGATGAGCGCCGAGGAAGTGCGCCACGACTACTGCGACGAGCGCGAGACCGTCGGCGCAATGTACGAGGCCGAGGGCGTGGGCATCCACCCGCTGAAGTTCACCTTCGGCCTGATGCGGCGCGCCCGCGCGCTGGGCGTGACGGTGCACACATCCAGCCCCGTGCAAGGCTGGCAGACCATCGACGGCGTGCACCACCTGCAGACGCCGGCCGGCGTGGTGCGCGCGCGCCGCGTGGCGGTGTGCACCGGTGGCTACACGGGGCAGGCGCTCAATCCGCTGCTGAAGAACCGGATCATGCCGATCCTGTCGAACTCGGTGGTCACGCGCCCGCTCACCGATGCCGAGTTGCAAGCCACCAACTTCAAGTCGCAGACCTTCCTGACCGACACGCGCACGCTGCGCTTCTACTACCGGCTGCTCAAGGGCAACCGGCTGCAGATCGGCAGCCGCAGCGCCGTGAGCGGCGCCGACGCCGAAGGCCCGGTGCACCTGAAGCTGCTCACCGACGCCATCGCGCGCAAGTTCCCGCCGCTGGCGGGCATCCGCATCGACTACTCGTGGTGGGGCTGGGTCGACATGAGCCACGACATGATGCCGCGCATCACGCAGCCCGATGCCGGCAAGAAGATCTGGTACGCGGTGGGCTACGGCGGCAACGGCGTGTCGTTCTCGACCTGGGCGGGCAAGCGGCTGGCCGAGCGCGTGGCGGGCAAGGACTCGGGCAAGGACGTGTTCGAGCTGCCCATCTACCGCTCGCCGCTGCCCTTTCCCAACGTGCTGGGGGTGGTCGAGTCGCGCGCGTTCGCGCCGTTCCGGCGCATCGGCCAGCGCATGCTCTACAAGTGGTACTGGCTGCGCGACGAGAAGTAGGCGCACCGCCTGCGCGCATTCACCGAAGTGGCGCACGCCCTGCTGCACAACGGGGCAAACCCGCCCCTTCTGGCCCTGTGAGTCGTGCCGCGTTGGCTCTTCGCCGGTGTGTACCAAGCGCCTATCTTCGACACAAGGTCTTCGCGTTGGCGTTGGCCGAATCCGATTGCCTGTGTCGAACTCTCCGAGGTCTTGTCATGCAGCTCCCGCTTTCTCTTTTCACGCGCCGCACCACACTGCTTTCCGCCGCGCTCCTGGCCGCGAGCACCCTGCTTCCGCTGCCCGCCTCCGCGGCCGACGAGCCCAAGCGCGGCGGCACGCTGGTCATCGGCAGCACGCAGACGCCCCGGCACCTGAACGGCGCGGTGCAGTCGGGCATTGCCACCGCCCTGCCCTCGACGCAGATCTTTGCGAGCCCGCTGCGCTTCGACGACAAGTGGAATCCGCAGCCCTACCTGGCCGAGTCGTGGAAGCTGGCCGACGACGGCAAGTCGCTCACGCTCAAGCTGCGCAAAGATGCCGTGTTCCATGACGGCAAGCCCGTTACCTCGGCCGACGTGGCCTTCTCCATCATGGCCATCAAGGCCAACCATCCGTTCACCACCATGCTCGGCCCGGTCGAGAAGGTGGAAACGCCCGATGCGTACACGGCCATCATCCGCATGAGCGTGCCGCACCCGGCCATCGTGCTGGCAATGTCGCCGGCGCTGTGCCCCATTCTTCCCAAGCACATCTACGGCGACGGGCAAGACCTGAAGAACCATCCGCGCAACACCACCGACGTGATCGGCTCGGGCCCCTTCCGCGTGACCGAGTTCAAGCCTGCGCAGCGAATCGTGCTGGAGCGCTTCGACAAGTTCTTCCTGCCCGGCAAGCCTTACCTCGACAAGATCATCGTCAACGTCACGCCCGACATGGCGAGCCTGGTGCTCGGACTGGAGCGCGGCGACATCCAGATGCTGCCCTTCGCCACGCTGCCCACCGACCTGAAGCGCTTCGCGAACGACCCCAGGGTGTCGCTCACGCCCAAGGGCTACGACGGCATCGGCCCGCTCAACTGGCTGGCCTTCAACACTGCGAAGAAGCCGCTGTCGGACGTGCAGGTGCGCAAGGCCATCGCCACGTCCATCGACAAGAACTTCATCACCAAGGCGCTGATGGGCGGCTTTGCCACCGTGTCCGACGGCCCGCTGGTGGCCAGCAGCCCCTTTGCCGTGCCCGACCTCGTGCGCTACCCGCTCGACCTGAAGAAGGCCGGCGAAATGCTCGACGCCGCGGGCTACAAGGCAGGCGCAGGCGGCGAGCGCTTCAAGCTCACCATCGACTACCTGCCCGGCGGCGACGACCAGCAGAAGAACGTGGCCGAGTACATCCGCGGCCAGCTCAAGAAAGTGGGCATCACGGTGGAGGTGCGCGCCTCGGCCGACTTCCCAGCCTGGGCCAAGCGCCTGGCCTCGCACGACTTCGACATGTCGATGGACGCGGTGTTCAACTGGGGCGACCCGATCATCGGCGTGCACCGCACCTACCTGTCGACCAACATCAAGCCCATTGTGTGGACCAACACGCAGTCGTACGCCAATCCGAAGGTCGACGAACTGCTCAACACCGCAGGCGGCCTGATCGACCCGACACAGCGCAAGGCCTACTACGCAACCTTCCAGAAGATCGTGACCGACGAGCTGCCCATCGAGTTCATCAACCAGGTGCCGTACCACACCATCACCAGCAAGAAGGTGGGCAACGTGCCGACCACCATCTGGGGGCCGCTGTCGCCGCTCGACGAGGTGTACATCAAGTAAGGCGGGCACGACATGGGCACGCTTCGCTACACCGCCTCGCGACTGCTCCAGGCCCTGGGCCTGGTGCTCGCGGTGGTGGTGCTCAATTTCGTGCTGGTGCACGCGGCGCCGGGCGACCCGGTGGAAACCATTGCCGGCGCCAGCGGCGGCATGTCGCCCGAGCTGATGGCGCAGCTGCGCACGCAGTACGGGCTCGACAAGTCGCTGCCGGTGCAACTGGGCGTGTACCTGGGCAAGGTGGCGCAGGGCGACCTGGGCTATTCGTACTTCTTCAACCTGCCGGTGACGAGCATGATCGCCGAGCGCGTGCCGGCCACGCTGCTGCTGGTGCTCAGCTCGGTGCTGCTGGCCTTCTTCGTGGGTACTGCGCTGGGCGTGCTGTCTTCGCGCAGGCCGAACGGGTTGCTGTCACAGTTCATCACCGTGCTGTCGCTGGTGGGCTTCGCCGCGCCGGTGTTCTGGCTGGGGATCATGCTGGTGATCCTGCTGGCATCGGTGTTTCCGATTCTTCCTGTCGCGGGCATGCGCTCCATCGACTCGACTGGCACCGGCGGCTTCGCGGACATGCTCGACGTGGCACAGCACCTGGTGCTGCCCACGCTCACACTGAGCCTAGTGTATCTCGCGCAGTACAGCCGGCTTGCGCGCTCGTCGATGCTCGACGTGCTGGGCTCCGACTTCATCCGCACCGCTCGCGCAAAAGGGCTGGCCGACCGCGTGGTGCTCTACAAGCATGCGCTGCGCAACGCACTGCTGCCGGTGGTCACGGTGCTGGGGCTGCAGTTCGGCAACGTGCTGGCCGGCGCCATTCTGGTGGAGACGGTGTTCAACTGGCCGGGCCTCGGCCGACTGGCCTTCGAGTCGGTGCTGCGGCGCGACTATCCGACGATTCTCGGCGTGCTGCTGTTCTCTTCCATCGTGGTGGTGGTGATGAACCAGCTCACCGACCTGTGCTACCGCTTCATCGATCCACGGATCAAGGCCTCATGAGCAAGGTGATCACGATGCCTACTGCTGCTGCTGCCGCATCTTCCAAGGCCCAGGCAAAACCCGCCGTGCGCGTCGAGCATCCGGGGGTGGAAGCGATGCGCATGTTCCTGCGCAACCCCGCGGCCATCGCCGGCATGGCGATGCTGCTGGTCGTGCTGCTCGTGGCCATTGCCGGGCCATGGGTCTACCCGGCCGATCCGTTCGAGATCAAGGCCGCGCCGCTCACGCCGCCCTTCAGCGAAGACGCCTGGCTCGGCAGCGACTACCTGGGCCGCGACGTTCTCACCGCGCTGATCTACGGCGGGCGCGCCACGCTGCTGGTGGGCGCGGTTGCCGCGTTGCTCTCGGTGCTGATCGGCATCACGCTCGGCGCCTTCGCGGGCTACTACGGCGGCAAGGTCGATGCGGCGCTGATGAAGCTGACCGAGTTCTTCCAGGTGCTGCCTGCGTTGCTGTTCGCGATGGTGGTGGTAACGCTGTTCTCGCCCACGCTGGTAACGGTGACGCTGGCCATCGGCATCGTGAGCTGGACCGGCACCGCGCGGCTCACGCGTGCCGAGTTCATGAAATTTCGCGGGCTTGAGTTCGTGCGGGCCGAGCGTGCCATCGGTGCACGCGACGCGCGCATCATCTGGAAGGTGATCTTGCCGAACGCGCTGCCGCCTCTGGTGGTGTCGGCCACGCTGGCCATCGGCGCGGCGATTCTGTTCGAAGCGGGCCTGTCCTTCCTCGGGCTGGGTGATCCGAACCAGATGAGCTGGGGGCTGATGATCGGCTCCAGCCGGCAGTACGTGCTCTCGTGCTGGTGGGCCGTGGCCTTTCCCGGTGCGGCGATCTTTATCACCGTGCTGGCCGTGAGCCTGATCGGCGACGGCCTGAACGATGCCCTCAACCCCAAGCTGAGGGAACGCTGATGACGAACGACGACGCATTGCTGCGCGTGCAGGACCTGCACGTCGAGTTCAAGACAAGGCGCGGCCAGGCGCTGGTGCTCAACGGGGTCGACTTCGAGATCCGCGCCGGCGAAACGCTGTGCGTGGTCGGCGAATCGGGCTGCGGCAAGAGCATGACGGCACTGGCGCTGCTGCGGCTCATTCCCTCGCCGCCGGGCCGCATCCGCGACGGCCGGGTGCTGTTCCAGGGTGAAGACCTGGTGCAGGCCACCGACGCGCGCATGCGCGAGGTGCGCGGCAACCGCATCTCGATGATCTTCCAGGAGCCGATGACATCGCTGAACCCGGTGTTCACCGTGGGCGACCAGATCGGCGAATCGCTTCAGCTGCATGCGGGCATGAACGCACGCGCAGCGAGGCAGCGCGCCATCGAGATGCTGCAGCAGGTGGGCATTCCCGCACCCGAGCGGCGCGTGGACGAGTACCCGCACCAGCTCTCCGGCGGCATGCGCCAGCGCGTGATGATCGCGATGGCGCTGGCCTGTCGCCCCGACATCCTCATTGCCGACGAACCCACCACTGCGCTCGACGTGACAGTGCAGGCGCAGATCTTCGACCTGCTGCGCGAGTTGCAGCGCGAGAAGGGCACGGCCATCATGCTCATCACGCACGACATGGGCGCGGTCGCCGAGATGGCCGACCGCGTGATGGTGATGTACGCAGGCCGCGTCATCGAACAGGGCACAACCGAGCAGGTGCTGTCGGAGCCCGGCCACCCCTACACGCGCGGGCTGATCGATTGCCTGCCCGAGCTCGGCAGCAGCGCAGCGTACGACGACGATGCGCGTGAAGACCTGGCCGAGATCGCAGGCGTGGTGCCTTCGATCTGGGAGCTGGGCACGGGCTGCGCCTTTCGAGAACGCTGCCCGCGCGCGATGGCACGCTGCGCCTCCGAAGTGCCGCCGATGTTCGCGCTGCACGGCAATGTGGCCGCTGGCGTGCCGCACGGCGCGGCCTGCTGGCTGCATGCCGAAGCTCTCGACCAACGCGAAAGAGAGGCCGCATGACATTCATCGGCAAGACCGACACGCTGCTTTCGGTCGATGACCTGAAGGTGCACTTTCCGCGCGGCAAGGCCGGCTGGGGCCGCACGCCCGAGGTGGTGAAGGCGGTGGATGGCGTCTCTTTCGAGGTGCGCCGCGGCAGCACGCTCGCGGTGGTCGGCGAATCGGGCTCGGGCAAGACCACGACCGCGCTCGCAGTGATGCGGCTGTCGCCCGTTACCTCGGGCCGCATGCGGCTTGGCGACACCGACCTGGGCGCGCTGCAGGGCGAAGCATTGCGGCAGGCGCGCACGCGCATGCAGATCATTTTTCAGGACCCGTTCTCCTCGCTCAATCCGCGCAAGAGGGCTGGCGCAGCGGTGCGCGCGCCGCTCGACCTGATGCGGGTGGGCACGCCGGAAGAACGCACGCGCCGCGTGGCAGAGCTGTTCGAGGCGGTGGGCCTGCGGCCTGAGCAGCAGCATCTGTTTCCGCACCAGTTCTCGGGCGGGCAGCGCCAACGCATCAACATCGCGCGGGCGCTGGCCACCAACCCGGAGCTGGTGGTGTGCGACGAACCTGTGTCGGCACTCGACATCGCCATTCGCGCGCAAATACTGAACCTGCTCGCACGACTGCAACGCGAGCTGGGCCTGACCTATCTCTTCATCTCGCACGACATGGCGGTGGTGGAGCACATCTGCGACGACATCGCGGTGATGTACCTCGGCCAGATCGTCGAGCGCGCGCCGCGGCGCAGTTTCTTTGCGCGGCCGCTGCACCCGTACAGCGTGGCGCTGATGTCGGCCGTGCCCACGGTGAGCGGCGGGCGGCGGCGCGCGGCAAACCGCATCAAGCTCAGCGGCGATCCGCCGAGCCCCATCAACCCGCCGCAGGGCTGCCGCTTTGCCGGCCGCTGCCCCGTGGCGGAGCCGGCCTGCGCGGCCGAACTGCCGCCGCTGCGCGAAGTCGCGCCCGATCATTGGGTACGCTGCAGGCGCGTCGATGTCGTCGACGGCTTGCCGCGCCCTCCTCTTTCGATTCCCATATCGCCATGAGCACCAGCAACACCACCGTCTACCCCGCCCGCAAGATCATCACCATGAACCCGATGCAGCCGCACGCCACTCACGTGGCGGTGCGCGACGGCCGTGTGCTGGCCGTCGGCGCGCTGGCGGACATTCAGGGCTGGGGCCCCTTCACGCTCGACGAGAGCTTTGCCGGCAAGGTGCTGATGCCCGGCCTCGTCGAAGGCCACTGCCACCTGAAGGAAGGCAGCATGTGGGACTGGACGTACCTCGGCTGGTTCGACCGCCGTGACCCCGAAGGCAAGGTGTGGAGTGGCCTGCGCTCGATGGACGAAGTGGTATCGCGCCTGAGCGAAGTGGCCGCGAAGATGACGGCCGATGGCGTACCCGACACCGAGCCGCTCATCGCCTGGGGGTTCGATCCCATCTACTTCGGCGGCGAGCGCATGACGGTGCAACACGTCGACTGCGCGAGCAGCACGCGCCCCATCGTCATCGGTCACGCCAACGGGCACCTGATGAACGTCAACAGTGCGATGTTGAGCATCGCCGAGATCACGCGCGACAACGAGGTCGAAGGCGTGGTCAAGTTCGCGGACGGAGCCAGCGAAGGCGAGCCCACTGGCGAGTTGCAGGAACCGGCCGCCATGTTTCTTGTGCTGCGCAAGATCGGCAACGCCGGCCTGCTCGCGCCGATGACCGAAGCGGGCGTGCGCTCCTTCGCGCGGCTGGCCTGCCTGCAGGGCGTGACCACCGCGACCGACCTCGTCAACAAGCTCACGCCTGAAGACTGCGGCGTGCTGGAGACGGTGACGCAGGACGACGGCTTCGGCGTGCGCATATTGCCCGCGTTCCAGGCCTTCCACGGCACGCATGGCGCCGCGCAGGGCGCGGAGCATGTGAAGGGCCTGATGCCGCGCAACACCGACCGCCTGCGCTACGGTCTCGTGAAGATGATGCTCGACGGATCGATCCAGGGCTTCTCGGCGCGGCTGCGCTGGCCGGGGCATTTCAACGGCGCACCCAACGGCATCTGGGTGACCGCTCCCGCACAGTACGAGGCCGACTTCGAGACCTATCACCGGGCCGGCCTCACCATCCACACTCACACCAACGGCGACGAGGCCAGCGAGGTGGCCATCGACGCCATCGGCCGCGTGCTCGCGCGCGCCCCGCGCCCCGACCACCGCCACACGCTGCAGCATGGCCAGATGATCGACGCGCCGCTGTTCCGCCGCATGGCATCGCTGGGCCTGTGCGCCAACCTCTTCGCCAACCACATCTGGTACTGGGGTGACCAGCACTACGAAATGACCATGGGCCCCGACCGCGCGAACCGGCTCGACGCCTGCGGCAGCGCGCTGGCGGCTGGCGTGCCGCTGGCCATCCACTCCGATGCGCCCGTCACGCCGCTCGGGCCGCTCTTCACCGCATGGTGCGCCGTGAACCGCATCACGCCCAAGGGCCGGCTGCTGGGCGAGGCCGAGCGCATCAGCGTGCCGCAGGCACTGCGCGCCATCACGCTCGGTGCGGCGTGGACGCTGAAGCTCGACGGCGAGATCGGCAGCATCGAATGCGGCAAGCGCGCCGACTTCTGCGTGCTGGAAGACGATCCGCTGGAGATGGACCCGATGACGCTGAAGGACGCGCGCGTGTGGGGCACGGTGCTGTCGGGCCGCGTGTTCGAGGCGCAAAGAGGCTGAAGGCCACATGACGCCGAAGAAGAAGCGCCTGCCGCTCACCGTCATCGGCGGCTTCCTGGGCGCGGGCAAGACCACGCTGCTCAACCGCTGGCTGCGCGAGGCGAACGGCCTGCGCATGGCGGTGCTGGTGAACGACTTCGGCGCCCTCAACATCGACGCCGGACTCATCGCCGCCACGCACGGCGACACCACCGCGCTGACCAACGGCTGCGTGTGCTGCCAGATCGGCGACGACCTGGGGCGGGCGCTGGTGGACGTGATCGAGGCGAAGACGCCCTTCGACGCGGTGGTGATCGAGGCCAGCGGCGTGTCGGACCCGTGGCGCATCGCGCAGATCGGCATGGCCGCGCCGGAGCTGAGCCTCGAAGGCGTGATCGTGCTGGTGGATGCGAGTGCGGTGGCCCAGCAGTCGGCAGACCCATTGCTGGCGGACACGCTGGTGCGGCAGCTGAAGTCGGCCGACCTCGTGGTGGTGAACAAGGCCGACCTTGCATCCGCCGAGGCGCTCGCTGGGGCCAGAGCGTGGGTCGGTGCGACGGCGCCGGGCACGCCATGCATCGAGACGACGGAATCGGCGGTGCCGCTGGCGCTGCTGTCGGGGCTGCCGCATGCGGATGTGGCTCCGCATGTCTGCGGTCATGACTGTCACGATCACCACGGTCATGACAACCCCGATCACGGATCGTTGTTCCAGACGTGGAGCGCGCTGCCCCAAGCCGCGATTCCCGCCGCCACGCTGCGCGCCTGGCTGCGCGAGGTGCCGCCGGGTGTCTTGCGGCTCAAGGGCTTGCTGCGCACTGGCGACGGTGAATGGTCGGAGGTGCAGTTCGCCGGCCGTCACGGCAGCTTGCGCAAGGCCGCGCCGCCCGCCGATGACACGCGCCCCGGCGTTGTCGCCATCGGCCTGCGCGGACAGTTGCCTGAAGAAGCGCTGACGGAGTTCTTCGCGCCCTGAGTCCGGTCATGTTGCAATCGCATGTCTTTCAACGTGCAGACCACCGACGCCATGACCTCCTCCCTCCTGATTCGCCCGCCGACGCCGCAAGACTACGCGGCATGGAAGCCGCTCTGGGACGGCTACAACGCTTTCTACGGACGCGAGGGTGCGACCGCGCTCGCCGATGAAATCACGCAGGCCACCTGGCAGCGCTTCTTCGATGCCTACGAGCCGGTGCACGCGCTGGTCGCCGAGCGAGATGGCCAACTGGTCGGGCTCACGCACTACCTCTTTCACCGCAGCACCACGCGCCTGGACCCGACCTGCTATCTGCAGGACCTGTTCACGCTGCCGTCGGAGCGTGGGCGTGGCGTTGGCCGCCAGCTCATCCAGGGTGTGTACGAGCGCGCGAAGGATGCAGGCGTGCATCGCGTGTACTGGCAGACGCACGTGACCAACACAGCCGGCCGCACGCTCTACGACAAGGTCGCGACGCACGATGGGTTCATCGTGTACGGCTGGGTTCATCGTGTACGGCACGCTGGTCTGAGACCGCGGGGCCTTCGGTACCCGACTCAGTACTTGATGGTGACGCCGGCCTTCACGCCGTTGTTGTTCTTGCCGTCCGACGACAACCCGCCCGAGAGCGACAGATTGCCGCCGGTGCTTCCGCCCAGCGAGTAAGTAGGCCGTGGCATGGAGGTGTCGGTACCGATGTAGGTGCCGCTGCCATCGGGCCGCAGCACGCCGACCGTGCCCCCCTTGACGGTGGCCGATGTCTCGGTCGGGTTGACGTTAGGCGCGACGTAGACGGAGCCCTTCTCGTCGCTGTCGACGGGCACCTTGACGGGCTCGGCCTGTGTGGAAGCGCCGAGCGCGCTCAGCCCCAGGGTCGTTGCAAGGATCAATTGACGCATCGGGGCCATGTTTGGGCAGATGGCGGGCAATCCGCGTAGGACTAAAGGAGATTCGGGGTGCGAACCACGGCCGAGAAGGTGTCGCCCCCGGCGAGGGGCAGGCGAAGCGACACGAAGTGCGCGAAGCCTTGGGGGCATTTCATTGCAGCATTGAGAACTTGTGTACTCAAGGGTCAAGCTGGTGGCAAGTGCATCGATCACGCTCTACGATTGCCTGTCCGCAATCCAGACAGGAGATCGCCCCATGCCCCCCATCGAAGTCGTCATGCCCGAGCAGTTGCATAGCGCGCTCGAAGCCCAGAGCCGCACACCGATCGCACGCATCGGCGAAGCGCTGACATCGCTGGGCATGATCACCGACGAGCAGCTTCGCGCGGGGCTGGCGCAGCAAAAGCTGGAGCCCACCGTGCCGCTGGGCGAGACGCTGGTGCGCATGGGCGTAGTGAGCCGCGGCCAGCTGCAGACCGCGCTGGTGCGCAAGATGGGCTACCCCCTCGTCAACCTGCATCTGTTTCCCGCTGCTGCCGAGGCGTTGCGCAAGCTCCCGTATGCGGTATCGCGCCGCCTGCAGGTGATGCCGCTGATGCTGCACGAAGGGCGCCTCGTCGTAGCGATCGACGACCCGACCAGCCGGCATTCGGCACTCGACGAAGTGGAGTTCATCGCCCAGATGAAGGTCACGCCGGTCGTGGGGCAATGCCTCGACCTCGACGGCGTGCTGCGAGCGGTGTACGAAAAGATCGGCGAGCACACGGCCTCCGCTCCCGGCGCCTTCTCGTCCAGCCTCGATCCCAGCCAGCCGCTCGATTTCGACATGGCCGGCACCAGCGAACTGCTGCAGACGCTGGAGAAAGAAGGCCCCGCCGCGCCCACTTCCGACGCGCCTATCGAGCAGTCTGACAACTCCCTTGTGCGCATGATCAACAGCATGATCCTCGAGGCGCATCGCGAGGGCGCGTCGGACATTCACATCGAAAGCTACCCCGGCCAGGAAAAAACCCGCATCCGCTTTCGCCGCGACGGCCTGCTCTACACCTACCTGGAGCTGCCGCCGAGCTACCGCAACGCCATCGTCGCGCGCGTGAAGATCATGTGCGACCTGGACATCAGCGAAAAGCGCAACCCGCAGGACGGCAAGATCAACTTCGCGAAGTACTCGCCGCAGCACCGCATCGAACTGCGCGTGGCAACCATTCCCACCAACAACGGGCTCGAAGACGTGGTGATGCGCATCCTGGCATCGGCCAAGCCCATTCCCATGAGCGAGCTGGGCCTGTCGCCGAACAACCTTGCGCAGCTGACCAAGGCCGTCGAGCGTCCCTACGGCATGGTGCTGTGCGTGGGGCCCACGGGCTCGGGCAAGACGACGACGCTGCACTCGGCGCTGATGCACATCAACACGCCGGAGCGAAAGATCTGGACGGCGGAAGACCCGGTCGAAATCACGCAGGCCGGGCTGCGGCAGGTGCAGATCAATCCGCGCATCGACTGGACCTTTGCCAAGGCGCTGCGAGCCTTCGTGCGCGCCGACCCGGACGTGATCATGGTCGGCGAAATCCGCGACGAGGAAACCGCGAAGACCGCCATCGAGGCCTCACTGACCGGCCACCTCGTGCTGTCGACCCTGCACACTAACAGCGCGCCCGAAACCGTGACCCGACTGCTCGACATGGGCATGGACCCGTTCAACTTCGCAGACTCTCTGCTGGCCGTGCTCGCACAACGGCTGGTGCGCCGCCTGTGCAAGCAATGCACCAGCAGCAAGCCCGCAAGCCCCGAGACCGTCGACGAACTGCTGGACGACTACATGCACGCCTTCGGCGCGCAGCAGCACGATGCGGCCCAGCGGCAGGCGGTGCGAAGCGACTGGGTGCAGCGATACGGCCGCGACGGGCACCTGCACACCTACACCAGCACCGGCTGCAAGCATTGCGGCGACACCGGCTTCAAGGGGCGCGTGGGTATCCACGAGCTGATGACCATGTCGAAGACGCTGCGCCGCCTGGTGCAGACCGGCGCACGCGCGGAGGAGCTTCAGCAGGCTGCCCTGCAGGAAGGCATGCGCACGCTGCGGCAGGACGGCATCGAGAAGGTGCTGGCCGGTCAGACCACCATCGAGGAAGTGCGCGCCACCAGCAACGTGTGAGAGCGGTAAGGGCGAGCCCGCGAACGCAGAGCCGCTACAGCTGGCTCTGCGGAATGAACGGCGCGATCAACCGCAGCTTGAAGCGCTGCCACGCCGAGGTTTCGGGCGGCACGTCGTAGGCCGTTTCCTTGCCGTCCTCGTCTTCTTCTACCCACTCGACGTTCCGGCCGGTGGCGTCGAGCCGCAAGCGGTAGGAGCTGCCCGCATCCGCGAAGCTCAGCAGCTGTCGCGCCATCTCGGGGCTGTCGATGATCACGCCCAGTTCGGTGTTGAGCCGGGCCGAGCGGGGGTCGAGGTTCATCGAGCCGAGGAACACCTGCTTCTGGTCGACGATGCCGTTCTTCATGTGCAACGCGCCCGTGCGGTGGCCGAAGATGCCGTACTTGCCGCGCTTCACGCTCAGCGTGGGGCTCAGCTCGTAGATGGTCACGCCGGACTTGAGCAGTTCGTGGATGTGCGGCCAGTAGCCCACGTACACCCATGGCTCGTCGGTGGACGCAAGCGAGTTGGTGACCAGCGACACGCTGATACCCTCGGCCTGCGCCCGCGCCAGGTTGGCCACGGCCGCATCGGACGGAACGAAATACGGCGACACCATCTTGATGCTGGAGCGCGAAGTCTCGAACCAGCGGATGACGCCTTCGGTCACCGTGCCCTTGATGGAGTTCTCGCGCTCGTTCAGGCCCTCGGTCTTGGTGAGCGGATCGAACAGCACGCGCGCATTGGCCCACAGCAGCGGGCTCAACTGGTGCTCGGCCAGCTCGAAAGGCAGGTTCAGCATGGGCACCATGTCGAGCGGCACGACGGAAGGCTCGTTTGCGCTGGCGTTGAGGATCTTGCCGTCCAGCGGGATTCGGAACGCCTCGGGCGGCTTCGCCGTGGCGGTGAGCGCTTCGAAGTTCTGCTGCAGTTGCGCGGGTGTGAGCCTGCTGCGAGCGATCTGGCCCACGGGGTAGACGACCTCGCTGTTCCAGTAGTGGTCGAACTCGTTCGACAGTTCGCGCACCACCGGGCCGGCCGCGAAGACGTCCATGTCGACGAAGTTGCTGCCGGCGGCATTCATCACGTATTCGTCTGCCATGTTGCGACCGCCCGCCACGGCCGCGGCGTTGTCGGCCACGAACAGTTTGTTGTGCATGCGCCGGTTGATGCGGTCGAAGTCCAGGCCCGAGCTGATGAAGCGCGTCACGTCGCTGCCGCGCCCGCCCGGAAACGGGTTGAACAGGCGCACCTGCACGTTCGGATAGCTGGCGAGCGCCAGCAGCAGATCATCTTCGCCAGTGGTGTAGAGGTCGTCGACCAGCAGCCGAACGCGCACTCCGCGCAGCGCGGCGTCGCGTAGCTCGCGCATCAGGGCGCGGCCGGTGTTGTCCGCGGCCAGCAGGTAGTACTGCACGTCGAGGCTGCGGGTGGCGAGCTTCGCCATTGCGATGCGGGTGGCGAAGGAAGTGGGGCCATAGGGCAGGAGCTGGAAGCCCGAGCGGGTATCTTGAGGCAGCACCTTCTGCGTGATCGCGCTCAACGGCGTGGCCGAGAAATCTGCGATGGCGTTGACAGGCTGTTCCGGCACCCGGGGCGGCAGGCTGGAGCAGGCGCTCATCAGCAGCGAGAGGGCAAGCGCCAGTGCGGCAGGCAGCGCACGCCAGCATGCAGTGATCATTTTTCTACTCCCGGCTCGGTTGGCACATCACATCCCGTGCGAATGATCCGGCTGGGAGTATGACGCGCTCAACCTGACGCCGAGCCTTGCCGGAGCCGGATCTACCAGTTCTCGGGTATGGCTCTTCTGCAAACAAAAAGACACACTCGCCCGCGTTTTGTCTTATTCGTTTTTGCAAGGGAAGAACCATGCTCACTCGACTCCAGCTCTCGCGCCGGTACTTGCCGGCCGTGGCCCTGCTCACCATGGGAAGCGCTCACGCAGCGGGCTACGTGGCCGGTGACGCCGGCAACCCCGGCCCCAACCAGCCGGGCTGGACGAGCAGCAGCGGCGGTGGCGC
Source organism: Variovorax sp. YR266 (assembly GCF_900107295.1). Classification (NCBI taxonomy): domain Bacteria; kingdom Pseudomonadati; phylum Pseudomonadota; class Betaproteobacteria; order Burkholderiales; family Comamonadaceae; genus Variovorax; species Variovorax sp. YR266. The sequence continues at coordinate 73,169 of NZ_FNPM01000019.1, read as the reverse complement.
AGCCACGGTCTCCGGAGATGGCGCCACCGCGATCGGAGCGGGCGGCGACGGCAGCAACGGAACCGCCGGCGGAACCGGCGGCACAGGTGGAGCGGGCGCCAGCGCAAACGCGAACGGCGCGACGGCCATCGGCGGCGGCGGCACCGCCGGGCAGGGGTTCGCGGGCGGCACGGGCGGCAACGGCGGCAGCGGTGCACAAGCTTCTGCCAGCGGCGCCATCGCCGTCGGGTCGGGAGGCCAGGGCACGGACGGCTGCTGCGGCTTCAGCGGCCAGGCGGGCGGCGGCGGCGCGCAGGCATCGGGCGTCTCGGCGGTCGCCATCGGCAGTGCCTCGGGCGCCAGCCAGGGCGCCGTGGCATCGGGCAACGGCAGCACCGCCATTGGCGGCGCCTACAACGGGTCATCCGGTGCGTCGGCGCTGGCCACCGGCAGCGTGGCCGTCGGCACGGGCAGCCAGGTTGCCAGTGGCGCGACCAATAGCGCAGCCATCGGCGCCAACTCGGTCGCCACCGCGGCAAACACCGTTTCATTCGGCTCGGCGGGCCAGACGCGCACCCTCGTCAACGTCAACGCCGGCGCGGTGAACGCCACGAGCACCGATGCCGTCAACGGCAGCCAGCTCTACACCGTGCAGCAGACCGCCTCGACTGCGCAGTCCCTCGCGCAGAACTCGGCGCAGTACGGCGCGGGCGGCACATCGCTGCAACTCAACGCCAACGGCGGCGCCGGCACCACCATCAGCAACGTGAGCGCGGGTCAGGCGACCACCGATGCAGCCAACGTCGGCCAGGTGCAGCAGGCGCAACAGACCGCCATCACCACGGCCAACAACTTCACCGTGCAGCAGGTGACGGCGCTGCAGACGCTGATGAACCAGGCCCTGGCCAGCGGCGTGTGCGCGGTGGGCGCTGGCGGTGCCGTGGCCTGCGGCCCCGGCGCCAGTTCCAGCGGCGCGGGCAGCACATCGATGGGCACCAACGCACAGGCCAACGGCGAGAACACCGTGGCCATCGGCAACGGGGCGCAAGCCAGCAATGCGGGCTCGGTCGCCATCGGTGCCGGCGCCAAGGCGCTGGCCGACCCAACCACCGCAGTAGGCAACAACGCCATCGCCACCGGCAACAACGCCGTGGCGCTGGGCGCCAACACATTGGCCTCTGGCAACAACGCGGTCGCACTGGGCCAGGGCTCCGTGGCGGAGCGCGACAACACCGTGTCGGTGGGCAATGCCGCCACCGGTCAGTTGCGCGGCATCACGAATGTCGCGCCGGGGGTGCTGGGCACTGACGCAGTCAACGTCAATCAGCTGCAGCAGGCGGTGAGCAACGCGACCAGCCAGGCCAATGCATTTGCTGCGCAGGGCGTGGCCGCGGCGTTGGCCATGCCGTCGATGCCAACGCTGCCGGTGGGCAAGAAATGGATGGGCGCTGCGGTTGGCAACTATGCAGGTGCGTCGGCTGTGGGCTTTGCGTTTGGCTATCAGGTCAATGACAACCTGAATCTGGGGGTGGGGGTTTCGACGGCTACGAGCAGTGGGAGCAATAACAGGGTTGCGGCTCGGGTGCAGGCGGGGTATGCGTGGTGAGAGGTGTGGAAAGAAGGACTCACAACAATCCAGCTGAGTGAACCGTATCGCCTTTCGAATTCGCAACGTGGGCTACGAAGCGCTCGCCATCAATCGCAGGTTCTGCACGGCCGCGCCTGCGGCACCTTTGCCCAGATTGTCGAGAACCGCGCTCAAGACGATCTGACCTGTGCGTTCATTGAATGCAACGGCCAGACTCATGTCGTTCGAGCCGTTGTGGACTTGCGGGTCCAGTTCGGTCATCGGCACAGCAGACGACATCGGCAGCACGCGCACATGCGCCGCATCGCGGTATCGTTCCGCAAGGCATTCGTGGATGCGCACGCCCGAAGCATCAGAGGGAAGCATCCGCGCGTGCAATCCGATGGTCAGCACGATGCCCTGCCGGTAGCTGCCATAGGCCGGCACGAAGATGGGCCGCTGCGCCAAGCCGCCATAGGCCTCGATTTCCGCCACGTGCTTGTGCTCGAGTGCAAGGCCATAGACCTTCAGCGAATGCGCCCCTGCGCCGCCAGCTGCGGCCTCGTGCGCTTCCGCCCCCGCCCTGCCCTGACCCGAATAGCCTGAGACGGCATGGATGACCAGCGGATAGTCGGTGGGCAACAAACCCGCATCCGTCAGCGGTCGCAGCAGAGCGACCGCGGCGGTGGGATAGCAGCCCGGATTCGTGACCCGCGGTGCCGAGGCGATACGTTCGCCTTGCTGTGCATCGAGCTCCGGCAGGCCGTAGACCCAACCCGGGCTGGTGCGGTGGGCCGAGCTGGCGTCGATGACACGCACGGCAGGGTTCTCGATCATCGCCACCGCGTCGCGCGCCGCGGCATCGGGCAGGCAAAGGATTGCGATGTCGCACTCGTTGAGAGCGGCCCGGCGGGCAGCCGCATCCTTGCGCAGGCTTGTCGGCAATGTGCGGATGCGAAATTCCCCGCCCCGCAGGCGGTTCTGCAGGTCAAGGCCGGTGGTGCCCTGGTCGCCGTCGATGAAGATATTGAGGTCCATGGAGCGCGATCGTAGGGATACGACCTCGATGGCTCCAGCTAAATATATGGAACCCCAGATTAAGAAAAGTTAAATTAGCGATATGCGGGAACTGAGCCTTGACCATCTGCGCACCCTTGTCGCCATCGCCGACCTCGGGTCTTTGGCCAATGCTGCGCGCGCCCTTCACCTGGCGGCACCCACCGTCACCGTTCAGATCGCGGAACTGGAGTCGCGCCTGGGTGGCCAGTTGCTCGTTCGCGGGCGGGGGCCCGCGCAAGCGACTGCCTTGGGAGAGCGCTTCATCGCGCGTGCCCGCAGGTTGCTGGCAGACGCGGACGACGCAGTGGAGGACGTTCGACGTCAGCTCGCCGGCCAAACGGGCCGCGTGCGGGTGGGGGCATCGACGGGCGCCATCGCGCACCTGCTGCCGCCCGCGCTCGAACGTCTTGCCCGGAACCATCCCGGCATCGACGTGAACGTGCAGGTGCTGACCTCCAACGACAGCATGGCCCGGCTCGCCGCAGGCAGCCTCGACCTGGCGGTCGTGGCGCTGCCGCAGGCGCCTGTGCGCGGTGTTCATGTCACTCCGCTGCGGCGCGAATCTGTCGTCGCCTTTCTGCCGGCGGACTGGAAAGCACCCAAGCGGCTTACCCCGCAGTGGCTGGCCCAGCGACCGCTGATCATGAACGACTCTTCCACACGTCTCTACCGGCTGACCGCGGAATGGTTCTCTGCGGCTGGCGTCCATTGCCGGCCGCGCATCGAGCTCAACTACAACGATGCGATCAGGACACTGGTCGCCGCCGGCTACGGAGCGGCCTTGCTGCCGGAGGAATCGCACGAGCCCGCGCGCGATCCTCGCATCGCCGTTCGCCCGCTCAGCCCGGCTCTATGGCGGCAGCTCGGTCTAGCGGTCAGCGACCGGGGTGCCAGCGGACCGACACGCTTCGTCCTGGAGGCGTTGCTGCCAGAGAAGGATTCGGCTGCTTGAGTCGGCGCCAGCCCCTGGCCCGCGGTTGCTCAGACCCCTTCGATGATCCGTAGATCCCGTTCGGCGCCGTCGCCCAACGCGGCAAGCGCAGCTTGGTAGTCAGGGCTGTCATGCGTGGACGTAGCCAGCTCGAGGCTGTCGAACTCGATCAACACGGTGCGTTCGGACAAACCGAACTCGTAGACCTTGGCGGGCAGGCCACGCGCCAGAAAGCGCCCACCGCCAGCAGTGATCGCCGGGCCGGCCAGTTTTGCGTAGGCTGCAAGTTTGTCGGCGTCCTTGATGGCACGGTACGCACTGACCCAATAGGCTTTTGCCATGGTGACTTCTCTCTTGTTGCTAGATGAACAATATAGCTTCCGTTGCCCATGACCTTGCCGAGGCATGGCCGAGAAGGCCGTGCTAGGTCGGCTTGACTACCGCTGCTGTTGCGTCCACCGCCACCGTCGGCCGTGCGTAGCGCCACGCGATCAGCGCGCCGATGCCCAGGAACACCGCGGCAATGAAAAAAGGCGCGCCTGGCAAATGCACGGGTGCGTCCGCCCCGATGAAATAACCGAAGCTGCCGGCGAACGTCGCTGGTCCGACGATACCTGCCACCGACACCAGGCTCGTCAACGCGCCCTGAACGCGACCTTGCTCACTAGCGTCGACCTGCCTGGTGAGCAGCGTCTGTGCCGCCGGTCCGGCGACCGCCAACAACGTGCCGAACGGCAGCGCAGCCACAAGGACCCAGCCGACATCGGCGAAGCCGTAGATGACGAAGCCGAGCACGCCGCAACCCAGCCCGAACAACAGGGTGCGGTGCTCGCCGAAGCGCTTCACGCCCGGTCCGATCAACAGCACGTTGACCAGCACACTGAGCACGCCTACCAGTCCGAGCACCCAACCCACCGCGTCTTCCTTCCAGCGGTATTGGTAGTCGGCGAACAGCACGAACACGCTGGGATAGACATACTGCGCGAGGTTGACAAGGAAGATCACCGCCGCCAGCCCGAACACCTGCGGGTAGCGCTTCAGCAGCACCAGCGATCCGATCGGATTGGCGTGCGACCAGTCAAACTTCCGGCTGCGCCGTTCCGAGGGCAGCGACTCCGGCAACACGAACCATCCGTAGCAGAAGTTGAGCATGGTCAGGCCGGCCGCGAACCAGAACGGCAAGCGTGAATCGATGTGGCTCAGTTGCCCGCCGAGCACCGGCCCGAGCACCAGGCCCACACCGAACGCCGCGCCCACTATGCCGTAGCTCTTGGCGCGCTCCTCCGGCGACGTCACATCGGCGATGTAGGCATTGGCTGCAGTAAGGCTGGCCGAGAACACGCCGGACACCACCCGGCCAATGAACAGCCACGGCAAGCTGTTGGCCAGGGCCATGAACACAAAGTCCACGGCCAGCCCCAGGCACGACAGCAAGATCACAGGTCGCCGCCCAAAGCGATCGGACAAGGCGCCCTGAATCGGCGAGCAGATGAACTGAATAGCCGCAAACGCCGTGCCGAACACTGCGATCCAATACGCCGCTGTTGCAGTACTACCACCAGCGAGGCGCTCCACCAGATGCGGCAGACCAGGAAGAATCAACCCGAACGCCAGGAAGTCGATCAGCACGGTCACGAATATGAAAGCGAGCGCGGCGCGGCGGGCGCGGGGCGCTTGAAGGGTCGAGCTCATCGCGAATTCAACCGCTGCGGCTCAGGTACTTGCTCATCCGGGGACGCGCCTCGCGGATGCCGCCAAGCCGGCCGAGCAGGCCATCGAATAAGCCGACCATCAGTGCAATGCACTTTCTCAAACGATCGCGCTCGAAGATCAGCATGGGCAGGATCTGCTTCAGCGTGTAGACGTTGATGAACAGAATCGCGGGAAAGGCACGCACATGCGCCAGCGAGAGGTCGAGGGCATTGCGCGCAATGTAATAGCGGCGCACGGCCGAATAGTTGATAACGTAGATCTTCCAGCCGAACAGCGACTTCGCCTGGAGATCGCCGATCTGATGCTGAAGCACGACGTGCGGATTCAGATAGATCGGTACGTCGCAGTGCAGTGCGCGCATGCAGTAGTCGGTGTCGACGTGGTCGATCACGTAGCGCTCGTCGAAGCGACCTATCCTGGCCCAGGCCGCGCGCGAAATCAAAGAGCCAGAAGAGATCAGGAAGGCGCAGCGGACCAGCGGTTCGGTGAAAGGCTTTCGCAGGTCGAACTGATAGACACGCTTGCCCTCGAGGCCGAATTGCGGAATCAGCGCGTCCAGGTTCGTGTCGTGGACGAGCGGGCCGATCAGGAAGGCAGCGTCTTCTTCGCTCTCGCCGGCATCGCCTGTGCCGCGATCGTGTTTCCTGTCTCGTGCTGCCACTGCGGCCTGGCACATGGCGTTGAAGTAGCCGGGCGGGAGCTCCGAATCCTGGTCGAGCAGAAAGAAGAGTTCAACGCCCCGCGCTTCGAGTTCGACGATGCCGCAGTTGAAGGCACCCGCGATGCCACCACGGTTGCCGTTGTGCAGCACGGGGATCTCCGCGTCGATGAGCGCGCGATGCCAGTCGCCCACTTCTGGCGTGTTGTCGACCACGCAAAGGCGCGGGCACGACTGCGCGAGTGAATGGAGGTTCGTCAGTTGCCCGTCGGTGGGGAAATAGGTGACGACAACGGCACCGAACGAAAAGGACATCGCGATCTATCCAGAGTGACAGGCGTTCGGAGTGTGGGCCCGAACCGATGACAATTTCAAGCGTTGTTACGGGCGCGGATCGATATGCTGCCCCTGCGGTTGGTTTTGCGCAAAAGCGATGCGCGATCGAGCTCACCGAAGTACTAATCTGGTGCGGTGAATGGCAAAGAGAGGCTGCGAGAGTTCTTGTCTGCATTCATAACAAAGTATGAATGCGGCTTCTAGGTCCGCTTGTGGCTCGAGAGCAAACTACTCCGCTGGCTCAAAGGGACCAAACTCCCGGTGGACTTCGCCAGCGCGAATATCACGAGCCCATGTGTCGAACATTTCTTCGCCGACACCGCGTGCAAAGAACGTGACCGATGGGAATGCCAGCGAGATTTCTCGAAGCATTGCTATCAACGGTTCCGCATAGATGGAGTTGTAGCCCGGGCGATCAAGCCCTTTGCCTTCGGCAGACGCCCGCAGGTCTTTGAGCACATCCAGCGACCAACCATTGCCGACAACAAAGCTCTCGGCCGCTTCGGCGATCAGTTGAGGCGTAAGGCTTCCAGACGCGTAGTCAGCATCGTCCCATTGCAGTTCCAAGCGGGTGTAGTAGCTCATGGTTTTTTTCTCCAGTCAAAAAAGATCCCCAGAAAAGGGGGCTCATAGATATCCGTTCTTAGCCGACTGTAGCCAGTCACACCGCCGTCGCGAAGGGCGCGTTGCTGCCGCTCCCGATGCCCCGGTTCTCCGCGAAGAACCGATCGCTCAACCGGCCATCGTCCGCGAACTGAAAGGGGCGTTGACCTATGAGCCTGGTGCCTCTCTGGCGCGGGGCCGAAGGAACCGGCGTGCTTCTGCGTCGATCTGTGCCACGGCGCCACGAATGCGGCTTGCCGACATTTGCGACGAAGCGCCGGGCAACTATTGCTGCGCGCGTGCAACGCTTCTGTTGCCGGATCGCTATAGCGATGTTAGCCTCCGACCCCCCAAAGATTAACCATCGCGCTGCGGCCAACAGCCAGCCGCACGAGAGACCCATGAAGCAGTTCCTGACCACGCCAGACGCATTGATGACCCGCACCGTTGCGGCGGCTTCGCTGCGCCCTTTTGGCACCGAATTGCTTTCCTAGAGCCCTTCCACCTGGAGGCTCGGCCTCCTGAGTTTCACAAGACCCGGTAGGCCTCAAGCCACCGGGTTTTTTGTTTTCTGCTTACCCAGTTGGAGATTTGGACATGAGCCCCGAACGAGAACTTACTTTCGCCGCACGCGCTGCCAGCGCGGTGCTGTGCTTCGACTCCGCGGAGTGGTTCGTGTAGAGCTTCCAGGCCCTCGTGCGCCTGGAGGTCCATCCTTCAGGCAAGAAGAAAAGCCTGTCGGGTGGTCCACCCAGCAGGTTTTTTTTCGCCCGCATGGCGGGCATCGCGAGTTTGGTGCGCGCGCACCGACAACCCGCCGACCGTTTCGCCTGGCCAGCGAATCGGATCGGTTTTTTATTCTCAAACTGGAGAAAACCATGATGAACAAGGTTCATGTGAATGTCGGAACCATCGGTCACGTCGACCATGGCAAGACGACGCTGACGGCTGCTCTTACCTTCGTGCAGGCCGCGCGCATTGGCGGCCGTGCGCTGTCCTATGGGCAGATCGACAACGCGAAGGAAGAGCGCGAACGCGGCATCACGATCAATACCTCGCACGTCGAGTACGAGTCGGACAGCCGTCATTACGCACACATCGACTGCCCCGGACATGCCGACTACATCAAGAACATGATCACCGGCGCCTCGCAGATGGACGGCGCGATCCTGCTGGTGGACGGCACCGAGGGCGCCGCACGGCAGACCATCGAGCATGTGCTGCTGGCGCGCCAGGTGAACGTCGGCCACATGGTGGTGTTCGTGAACAAGATGGACCTCATTGCGGAAAGTGACCGCGCGGACATCGAGCAGCTGATCGAAATGGAAATCGGCGCGCTGCTGGCTGCGCACGGATACCGCGATGCCCGCTTCGTCTTCGGCAGTGCGCTGAAGGCCTTGGCCGCCGCCGAGCGCGGCGACCTCGAAGGCGCCGACGTGCAATGCATCGTCGAGCTCGTGAACGCGTTGGACTCGTGCATTCCTGATCCGGTGCGCGACTACAGCGCGCCGTTCATGATGCCTGTCGAAGGCGTGCACACCATCACGGGCCGCGGCACCGTGGTCAGCGGCCGGGTCGAGCGCGGTGTGATCCGCGTCGGTGACAGCCTGGAGATCGTCGGGCTCAGTTCGGACGGCGACGAACAGGTGATCGTGACCGGCGTGCAGTCCTTCCACAAGGACGTCGCCGAGGCGCGAGCCGGCATGAACGTCGGCCTGCTGCTGCGAGGGGTCAAGCGCGACGATGTCGTGCGAGGCCAGGTTGTCGTGAAGCCCGGTGCGCTGAAGCCGTACCGGACGGGGCGCGCACAGATCTTCGTCCTCAGCAAGGACGAAGGTGGTCGCCATACCCCGTTCGGCTCAGGCTATCAGCCGCAGTTCTTCTTCGGCACGACCGACGTGACGGGTGTCATTCGCGTCGACACCGAGACCGGTCTGGTCGAGCCGGGCGCACAGGCGCAGATCAGCTTCGAGCTGAACAAGCCCGTGGCCATCGAGAACGGCATGCGGTTCGCAATGCGCGAAGGCGGCAAGACCGTCGGCGCAGGCATCGTGACCGAGGTGCTCGGCTGAAGGGCTGATGCCGCACTTGCCCCTGTCGTCTGCTTGTCAGGCGGCAGGGGCTTTTTTTGACCTAAACGCCACCGAGTTGCTCGGCAAGCCCGACGATGATGCCCTCTGGCCCGCGAAGATAGGCAAGCCGGTACGACTCCCCGTACTGCATCTGGCCAATGAGTTCTGCGCCATGGGCCTGCATTCGCGCAACGACAGCATCGATGCCGTCGACGGCAAACATGATTCGACGAAGACCCAAAGTGTTCACTGGCGCATCCACAGGCCCGAACCGAACCGCATTCGGCGTGTGGAATTTGTCCAGTTCAATTCCCTGCCCATCGGGAGTCCGCAGCATCGCGAGGGTGGCTCTGACGTCTCCAAGCCCAATGAGGCTCCCGACAGAAGGCCCTTCAACCGTGGTTTGGCCCTCGAGTTCGAGGCCCAACTCTACAAAGAACTCCTTCACCGCTTCGAGATCGTCGACAACGATCAGGATGTTGTCCATTCGCTTGACTGTCATGTACTTCGGTTCCTCTTTCAACGGTGTCGCGTATTGGGGGAATTGGCGTCCAGGTCGAGCCAGGCGGATGACCTTACCGAGGAAACAGCCTACCCGGGAGTTGCCCTTGGCGACTGGCTGCTTCCGACCGGATTCCGCCTATAGCCCAGCGCACGCATGACTCACGACTGGAGATGTTTCGTTCGAGCCTACCTGCGGTTCTGCTTCCAGATCAACGCGGAAGATGCAGGAGTACGGCGGCCACAGGTTGTCTCTCTGACTTGAGCACTGCAGCATCGCCTTCTTGCTCGACGAAACCTCAGGGGCTGCAGTACAGGCATAGCCTTGCAGAGCCAACTTCTGAGCCAACTTTGAAGGCGGCTCGCCCTTGGATGCTGTCAAGACGGCGTCAAGCTTTTGACTTTCCCTCACTTCGATGGGAGCACATCCGCTTGTCATCAATAGCGCCGCGGAAAGAACTAGTGCCCGTCGAGCTATCGAGCGGGACTTCTGCATATTTGCTGCTGGCATGGTCTGAAGTTTGCTGCTTGGTAGAACCCCTGGGTCACACCTACCGGCACTCACACGAGTTGCTTCTCACCCCCGCACAGCACCGCCTCCCCGCGAACCTTCAACCAATACTCGTCCCGAACGTCATCGTCTATGACGGGCCGAATGTGCGTCGCATACAGGGCGTCCTTCCCATCTCGTCGAGGCCCTGAAATCCAGTAGTGCTCACCGGTTTCAACGTCGAAATAGTTCGACTTGAAGCCGCTTCCCTTCAGGCTGCGAAAGGCCTTTCCTCCGTAGTACAAGGTTGCCCCCGACTTGGAACTGGTGACTCGACCGATGCGGGCCGGTCCTGTCAGGCCGCCCGACTTCGCTTCGATATACATGATTCGGCTCTTCATCAGGTCGTACTTCCGTTGTGAAGAAGTGGAAAAGAAACCCGACGCCACGACTTCGTTGTACTCAAACCGCCATTGTGGGCTGAAGAAAAGTTATTCCCGCAAATCGAGACTTCCTAGTGCATTTGCTTTTCCGCACCGCGCCGCTCTTCTCTAAAGTGAATGCCCTCGCAACCAAACACCCGCTATGCGGGCAAGGAAGACAGCACCAACGGCAATCCACATAAGCAAACCGCATCGCCTCACGGCGGGCCATCGACGCACCCGCGCACCGATGCGAACGTGAGGCGCAAAAGGCGACGGCCAGGGTGCGGTAACACTCCAGCCGTCTAACCAAGTGACGTGCAACACCTTGAAAGGACGCACACCAAATGGCTAAACGAATTATGGCCCGGCCTCGCACGCCGGCATCTCCCGACGCAACTGCTACCGAGAGCGGACCAGGCCCGTCGGATCTTCTCGAAAACAAGCTGGAGCAGTTGCAATCGCTGCTCTGGTGCCTGCACGGAGATGGCCGATGGGGCGAGCAGGAAGACTCGGAGCATCTGAACAACGTGCTCTGGCTCGCGGCGGAGTTGGCTCGAGAGGCAGCGGCGTTGTTTCAGGAGAGCCCGCGCTGTTGAGGCGAAGCCGCGCCACTGGCGCGGCCTCCCCCTCCAACTACGCCGCAGTCGGGTTCATGGCGGCAAAGGTAGCGTCGTAGCGGCCATCCCGCTCGGCCCAACGCCGTGCCCTGTCGCGCTCGACCAGCACTTCGCCCCGGGGGTGGTCCTGCGACTCCAGCAGCTGCATAACCTCCGCCACGTACGCGGCAAGCGGCATGGCGCGCGGGTCGGATGCCTGGCTGTCGCCCGTGAGTTCCGTCTGCACATAGGGCGGCGCCAGTTCAAGCACTTCGACCGGAACGTTGCGCAGCTGATGGCGCAGCGATTGAAGCCAGGAGTGCACGAATGCCTTGCTGGCGCAATAGGTCGGAAAATCGGCCCGAGGCACGAAGGCAAGGTTGGAGCTGGTCACCATGATTGCCGCGTCTGGCTGCCTTTTCAGCAGCGGCAGGAGCGCCGCCGTCACACGCAGCACGCCCATTATGTTCGTCTCCACGATGGCCTGGGCGGCAGAAACATCCCAGCCGTCTGCGGCCATGTTCTCCGCCCGCGAGATGCCTGCGTTGGCGACGAGCACATTGAGTTCGGAAAAGCGCGCACGAACGTCTTCGGCGAGACGAGGCAACGAGGCCGGGTCATCGAGATCGAGCGGCATCCCGACCATGCCCGGCCGGCTCGCCGTGATTTCATCGAGCAGGGCCTGCCGTCGCCCCGAGACGATGACGCGATTGCCGCGGTCGTAAAAAGCTTCGGCGAGCGCACGGCCGATGCCGCTGGTTCCACCGGTGATGAGGATTGTGTTGCCGGTCATTTTCATGATTCGCTACTCCTTGTTGTGTTGAGGTCGTATGCAGGTGACGTGACAGCGCATTCGCCTCGTCCTTGAAAGGATCGGCGATGCGGCTTGTGAAAGGAAAAGATGGACGAGTCCAGCGCCAGTCGACCGAAGATCAGTGCGACAAGCGTGGCAACGGGGTCAGGATGAGGGAAGTGATGTCATGCCAAAGGCTCCTTTACTGCGTCGAGACACTCCCTGCTGGGATCCTCTCGACAAAGGACGCGTTGGATGACGGTAACGCCTACGACAGTGCCGTGGAGGCGACTGCGGGGGCGACTATAAGCGTGGCGCTGCGCTGTCGTCAATGCTTCATCAGTGCCGGCCTTTGACCGCCACTCCGGTAGTTACACCCCGCCGATCACAAAGAACAATTTCGCCATCGTAAATTCGCCGGAGACTGGCCACCTGAAGGCGGAGAGCCGTCGCGTAATGCGCTCGTCCTGCATGCCGTTGACCGTGAACGCCACCTGCTCCACCTTCCCCTTGACGATCAGGACAACCAGCTTCGCCCATTGCAGTTCCTTTGTCGGGGAGGTGTTCCGCAACTCCGCCGCGATCAACTGCTCGATCTGCTTCTGGGTGGCCTCATTGATCGACACACCCCGCTGCCCCCACTCGGACAAGAAAATCCGGCGCCGAGTGCCATTGATCTCCCATGCATCCTTTCTGACATGGGAGTCGGAATGATCGAAGAGCTCCGCGTAGATCGGGTGCAACGTCGTAAGACAGAAGTTCTGCAGCGAGTCTTTGAACGCGTCCTCGGCGCTGCTCCCTATGCCTGCGACGAAATCATCGAGCCGACGTCCATCCTTGAACGTGATGGAAACCCGGGATTCGACCGAGTACAACTTGCTGGAGGAAAACTCCTTTGCCTCATGGATCTCACCGTCGAGAAGTACCCCTTGCGCGGGGAAGAAAAGCCCATTCGGCTTCTTCTCGAATTTCGTGAAGTTGTGGGCCTTGAGCCAGAGTTCGAAATAGGAGTTGACGTACTCGCGCCCCTGTCCTGCGTGTGCCACGCTGCTCAATAACACGATGAGGGTTGCGAGAAGACGGATCACAGGGTGCATTGAATTACCCTTTCCCCTGAAGCTTTGGTTAGCAAATTCTGGCCAGGTCGCAACGCCCTCCTCCAGAGAGGTGAGAGGTGGCACCACCTGGCCAAGGCTGAGCACAAGCTCAAAGCGGCCTCCTCAACCCGGAATGTTCGGCTCGACCAACTGGGCCAGTGCGACAAGCGACTCCTGCCAGCCCAGGTAGCACATCTCGACAGGAATCACATCGGGGATGCCCTCCTGCACAACGGACATTTCAGTGCCGCAGGACACTGGAGTCAGCGTCACGGTGGTCTTCATGGTGCCCGGCAGGTTGGGGTCGTCGAAAGTGGCGTCGTATGCAATGCGCTGGCCGGGGACGAGCTCCAGGTACTTCCCGCCGAACGAGTGGCTGTGGCCCGTACCAAAGGCGGTGAACGACATGCGCCAGGCGCCCCCGACCACGGGCTCCATGCTGTGGACTTTTCCGGTGAATCCGAATGGTGGCAGCCAGCGCTCGAAAGCACCGGGCTCGACGAAGGCACGGTAGAGCCGGTCCGGCGGAGTGCGCAGCACGCGGTGCAGACGGACAGTGTTGGTAGCCATGGTTGTGTTCTCCTGAAGTGAAGAGGATGAGCCTTGTTTCGGGGCTCACGGGAAGGAACGGCCCTGGTCGGCAGGCGCCTTTGCAATGAACGCCTGCTTGTCATTGCTATTGAAGCCGGCCGACTCGTAGAACTGGAAGGTCGCTTCATCCTTCCTGCCGGTCATCAGCATGACCTTGTAGCAGCCTTGCGACCACGCAAAGGACAAGGCCTCTGCAAGCACCGCCTTGCCATGTCCCTGCTTGCGATGGTCGGCGTGGGTCACCACGTTCTCGATCACGCCATAGGGCCTGCAACCGCGGGTGAGATTCGGGACGACGGTGAGGGTGCAGCTTGCGATGAGCTTGCCGCCCACATAACCGCCGAAGTATTTGTAGCGAGGGTTGCCCAGCAGTTCCTGCCAGACGGCCTCGACAGTTGCGGCGTCGGGCAAGGGGTCATCGGCGTCGTGAAGATACTTGTACAAGGCCAGAAGGTCCTCGAGTTCTGAAGCGCCAATTTGATGAACTTCCATACATCCTTCTTTTGCTCAGGCCTTCGGAATCTGCGCCTCTATCTCCTTGATCACTGCCTCTTTCTCTCGGTTGTAGACCTGGGGGTTGGCCGGGTCTACCGCATGGGCGCGATCCTTCGCTTCTTCGTACCTTCTGCGCAGATCCGGGCGGCGGCTGAGTATGTCGATGAAGGCCAGCGAATCCTTGTGAACAGGATCGCCGCGATGGCAGATGTGGATGTTGATGTTGAAGCGCCGCCCTTCATGTAAGACGGAGGCGCAGACATACGGCTTCTCATCCCTGTCGACCCAGACCGGCCGACGGTGGAAGCCGATGCGCTCGAACGCCCTCTGCTCTTCCCGAAGGTCATCGCGGGAGGTGATCGCCGTGATGTCGATCATCGGCTTGCCGCGCAGCCCGACCACCGCCGTGCTCCCGATGTGCACGAGTTCCACGTCGCTCAGATGCATTCGCACGTACTCTTGCACCCCGGCGAAGACTCGGGCGTATGCAAGGTCATACGGGACGATATTCCGGTGCTCAAGGCCTTCGTCGAATGCGTCGATCTTCATGGCTCGTTCCGATGATTACCGCGAGGACTCAGCCTTCGGCAAAGAACTGGCTGGGCGTCTGGTCGAATTGCTTGCGGAACATTGTGGCAAAGGCACTGGGGCTTTCGTAACCCAGCGCAAGGGCAACGTCGATGACTTTCTCGCCGGCCGCCAGCAGCTCCAGCGCTCGCAGCAGCCGGGCCTGCTGTCGCCATTGACCGAAGGTCATGCCGGTCTCGTTCACGAACAGGCGCTGGATGGTCTTCACGTTCACCGCAAGGCGCCGCGCCCAGTCGGCCATGGTGGAGGAGTCGTCCAGTCGTTGCTGCAGCAGTTCGCAGATCTGTAGCAGCCGCGGGTCGGACGGCATGTGCAGGTGCAACGGCAGCACTGGCAATGCACGCAGCTCGTCCAGAATCAAGCGCATGACGCGACCGTCGCGGGTGCCGGGCACGTAAGGCTGCTGCACCTCCATGGCGGCTCGGATGAGTTCGCGCAGCAGGGGCGATATGCCCACGGCCCGGGTCTCGCCCAGCAGTTTGGGGGCAGCATCGGTCGCCACCTGCAGACTGCGCATGTGCACTTCTCCGATGCAGCGGATCTCGTGGGTCATGCCGGCCAGCATCCAGATGGCGCGAGTGGGCGGCACCACCCAGCGGCCCGCCCGGGCCTGCACCACCATTACGCCGCGCACGGCATAGATCAGCTGGTGCTTGGTGTGCGCATGCGGCTCTATGTACCAGCCGCTTGGGTAGTCGGTGGCCCGGCCGGTGACGGGCGTCGGCGCGTCGTCGATCTCCTTGAGCACCTGAGGCAGGGCCTTGGGCTTGCGAGATGAGTCCATGTCCTTTTCGCGAGGGTTTCTGGTGGATTGGCGCGAGACAGGCGCAGCGGTGCTTTCGATAATTCTCCCATGACAACCTCCGCAGCAGCATCCTTGGACGCCAGCGCCACGCCGACCGGCGCGGCCAGCGATCCGGCCTCTCTTTCTCAAAAATCCAAGCCGGCCTTCGGCATCCTCGCCGGCATCAGCAGCTCGCACATGATCAACGACATGATGCAGTCGCTGATCCTGGCGATGTATCCCATCCTGAAGGGCGAGTTCTCGTTGAGCTTTACGCAGATCGGGCTGATCACGCTGACCTATCAGCTGACCGCATCGCTGCTGCAGCCGCTGGTGGGCCTGTTCACCGACCGCCGGCCGCAACCGTATTCGCTGCCCTTCGGAATGATGTCCACGCTGATCGGCCTGATGCTGCTGGCCTTCGCGCCCAGCTTCGGCTTCGTGCTTCTGGCCGCGGCATTCGTGGGCATCGGATCGTCCATCTTCCATCCGGAGTCGTCGCGCATCGCGCGGCTGGCCTCGGGAGGGCAGCATGGCTTCGCGCAGTCGGTGTTCCAGGTGGGCGGCAATACCGGCACGGCCATCGGGCCGCTGCTGGCTGCTGCCGTCATCGTGCCCTTCGGCCAGCGCAGCGTGGCCTGGTTCGGGTTGGCGGCATTGCTGGGCATCGTCCTGCTGCTGCAGGTGAGCCGCTGGTATGCCGCGCACCATGTCGCCACGGCCGGCCGCAAGAAGCCGGCCGCCGCGGCGCCGTATCCGCCCAAGGTGGTGATGGGCGCCATCGCGGTGCTGCTGGTGCTGATCTTCTCCAAGTACTTCTACGTAGCGGGCATCAGCAGCTTCTATACGTTCTACCTGATGGAGCGCTTCGGCCTGACGGTGCAGAACGCGCAACTGCATCTGTTCTTCTTCCTCTTCGCCTCGGCGCTGGGCACACTCCTCGGTGGGCCCGTTGGCGATCGCATCGGCCGCAAACCGGTGATCTGGGTGTCCATTCTTGGCGTAGCGCCGTTCGCACTCCTGTTGCCGCATGCCGATCTGTTCTGGACCACGGCACTGACCGTCGTGATCGGACTTGTGCTGTCCTCGGCCTTCTCGGCGATCCTGGTCTATGCGCAGGAACTGATGCCGGGCAAGGTGGGCATGGTGTCGGGCCTGTTCTTCGGCTTCGCGTTCGGAATGGGCGGGCTGGGCGCCGCGGTGCTGGGCATCTTCGCGGACCACACCAGCATCGCCTTCGTCTACCAGACCATCGCCTACTTGCCCCTGCTGGGCGTGGTGGCGGCTCTGCTGCCCAGGGGCACCCGGCGGGACTGAACGTTGGAAGAAGAGGACCGGCTTGCGCTGCTAATCGATGAACCTTGCCACGATGTCCTCGAATGACGGCAGGTCCATCGGTGTGTGGCCGCCCGGATAGCCCTTCACGCTCAGTTGCAGGCCCTTGTAGTTGCGACTGGCGATCTGGTCGTACATCGCGGTGATCACCGTTCCTCCGACGTTGCCGATGCCATATCCGAGCAGCAAGGTCACGGGGATGTCCCGCCCGCTGCTGCTCGCGTACATCTGGCTTTCGAGCGGATCGATCTGGTCGTGTGCGCCGTTGAAGGGCGCCTCGGAAGAGAAGAAATACTGGAAGGTGAATTGGCTCGCACCTTCCATGAAGAAGGCGCATGCGACAAAGATGCCGCCGTTCGACAAGCCCGAGAGCATGCGCTTGGCCGGGTTGGCACGGTAGTTCGACTCGACGTACGGCACCAGCTGGCCGGTGAGGAAGTCGTGGTACGCCTTGGCACCCGGCATCAGATAGTCGGTGTTGCGGCGCGCGGTGCCGCCGATGCCAACGACGATCGCCTTCTTGCCCGCCGCCTCGAGGATGTCCGTGAAGTTCTTGAAGCGCGTCACGCTGTTGTTGTAGACGGCGTCGCCATCGGTGATGTAGATCGCGGGATAGGACGACGTTGCGCTGTCGTATCCGGCCGGCAGATAGAACTGGATGGGATAGGTCGCGCCCGTGGCATCCGACTTCATCGAGAACAGGCACTGGCTCGGAAAGCGGGCTGGCGGCGGCCGCATCAACCGCCGGTTCATGAACCACCGCCCATCCAAAGCTCGCTGACAGCGCGCCCGTGTCACCATCCTGCGCGACGCCGAACATACCCGCCACAAATCGCAGCTCTTTCTTCGAGCCGTTCAGCAGATCGATGCAGCGCACGGGCGCGCTAGCCAGCGCCTGCGGCACCGCATGGATGCCAGGGCCTTCTGATGGCACGTCGTAACGCAGCCATCCCGTGCGCGCATTCGCAGCGTCGAAGTGCGCCTTCCAGTTGCCCAGGTACTTGTTTGGCCCAAGCGCCTTGGTTCTCCAGTCGACGATCAGGTAGGGGAACAAGGTAACGATCCAGCCGGTCAGCTCAGAGGGACCCGAACCGCTCTGGTAGCGAAAGAAAGGAAACCACGAATTTCTTCATGTCTTGATCCCTTGTTTCATCTGGTTTTTTTACCAATGCGCAGATGCGGACGAACCGCTCGGACGCGCATTCGACAAATTCAAAGCCTATCCCACACCTGGATCAATCCAACCAGATGGACGATGCCGAACACGAGGCAGATCGCCGAACTCCACACCCAGAAGGCCGTCAACCGCTGCCGGTCGAAGACGAACAGCGCCAATGCGACGAGTCCGCGCAGCAGGTACACCGCGGTGATCACGGGCAACACGAACGCCAGCAGCGGCAGTGGCTGCAGCACTCCGGCCCCCGAGAGTGCATACGCCGCCCACACCCCCAGCACGCACGCGATCAGCAACGTGACGATGGGTGGATACAGGTGCCCGGCAGCGGCGCCTGCGGCCATGCGCTCCCCTGCACCAAAGAAGCGATACCACGCGGGCCCGCCAAAGATCACGCAGATATGCAGCAGTGCGGCGATGGCGCTGAGTGCGGCGCCGACGATCAAGGGAATGTTGTAGGGCATGACGTCTTTCAAAGACGATTGACGGGCTGCAATGCGCGCACCATGTCACGCGTCGGACCGAAGGCACCGTAGCGCACGGCAAGGCCGCTCAGGGTCTCGACGCGTTCGACCCATTCCTGCGGCGTGGCGATGGCGCCGGGCTCGTACAGTGGCTGCACGCCTTGTAGCTGTTGCGTCAGGGTGTGCTGGTGATCGAGGTTTGGCGTCTCACTGCAAGGCAGCGAGGCGAGCCTCGAACCATCTGCGCTGCGATAGCCAGAGCACCAGCGCAAGCCTGCGCCTTCGATGCCGTCGAGATGGCTCGCCACCAACCCATCGAGCTTGCCGACCGCATCGAGTGCATACCGCAGCAGCACCGCGTCCGGGTGCCCTCGCCGAAACGCCCCTTGCCAGCCGTCATCGGCGTTGTGCGGCTCGGCCAGCCGCGCGTCGAGTGCGCGGTCGTGCGTGGGCAGCGGGCCTGAGCCGTGGCGCGTGAGGTAGGTGCGCAGCACGCCGAGGTGCTGCACGGGCGCATCGATGCCCACGTCTCGCAGCACGGCTTCGACCGCTGTGGTCGAGATGGTGCTCCACGTGGTGTGCGGATGAAACCCGCGCCACTCGTCGAGCAGCACGCCCTGCGCGCCTTCGAAGATCACGGTGCCGGGCTGCGCGAGGCGTTCAGCGATGCGGTCCGTACTCGCGGGTGGCGACTGCTTAAGGCACGGCGCCACGGCATCAAGCCAGCGCCGTGCGAGCGTGTCGTCTCGAAGCATGGCGAGTTCCTGTGCAGCATCGGCATGCGAGGGAACTGAGTTGGTTGCGAACTCGCGCAGCAACGTGGTGCGCGAGGCTTCCAGTTTTTCAAGCGCGCGTGCGGGCTGCAGCAAGTCGCCGTAGTGCAGGGCTTCGTCAGGTGAAGCAAGCGCGTGCCGCACGGTCTCGCCAACACCCACGCCACAACTGCCATGCGCGCCCTCCCCTCGCACCCATTCGCGCAACCGCCCCGCAGCTTGGTGGAAAGGCGTGGTCACGCGGCAGCGTGCGTCGATCAGCAAACGCGAGAAGGCGTCTTCCACACCCACGCGGCGCAATGCCGCTTCCTCTACGCGCAGTGCCGTCGGGTGCACCACCACCGGGCTCGCGAGCACAGTGCCCACGCCCGCATGAAAACTGCCGGCGCCGAATTGCGAGAAGGTGTGATGCCGCCCGTCGGCCAGCACCACGTTGTGCCCGGCCTGCGCGCCGCCGTTGAAGCGCACGACGGTGTGGGCTTGCAGCGTGCCGCAAAGGTGATCGGTAAAGAGCCCCTTGCCGCAGTCTCCAAATCCAAGGCCCAGCAGCGAGACGTAGCGCGTGGCGGCAGTCACACGGCCATCAGCCGAAAAGCCGCTTCCACCACGACGAACGCGGGCCCGCTGCCGCGGCGGCCACAGCCGGCGGTGCGCGGCGCGATGCGCTCGGGTCGAGCAGCGCGGCATAGCCGTCGAGCGCATGCAGAACACCCCCGACGCGCTCCTTGGCCATGCCGGTGCCGCTCATCACGCCGGCCAGCGCTTCGAGGCTGGGCACTGCCTTCTCGGTGAGGGCGACGATGCCGGCGGCCACGGCGCAGGCGTCGTCGGGCGAATCCATGCAGATGACGTGATCGCCCAGCAGTTCGCGCCAGCGCGGTTCGCAACGGCGGCGGCGCTGGGCATCGGGAATCAGGAAGAACAGGTTGGTGGTCTCGGCCGCGGCGGCGATGACCTCCTCGATGGGAATGTCCTCGTCGAGCTTCTCGCCGACGAGGCCTTCGACCTGGTGGCGCGAGACTGCCGGGTACGGCAGCTCGTCGCCGGTAACGAACAGGTAGCCGCGCTTCTTGCGCTTGACCCAGCAGTCCATGTCGGTGTGCTGCGCCATGACGTAGAAGGCCAGCTCGTAGCTCTCTTCGCCGGTGCCGCCGCCACCACCTTCGAGATAGCTCCAGGTGAGCCACTGGTCCATGAGGTTTGCGGTCGACTCGAACTGGCCGACCTGCAGCGGCGCGTGGTCGGAGGTGGCGTCACCGATGGCCATGAACATGAGCTGTGGGTCTGCCACGCCGCAGTCGGTCAACAGCTTCATGAAGGTGGGCAGCTCGCGGCGCGCCAGGGTCTGCGGGATGTCGCCCATGGAGCCGGTGACGTCGAGCGCGAAGACGATGCCCAGGGAGTTGGGGTGGTCGGCGTTGTCGCGCGACTCACGCACCTTCAGGCCCTTCGGGTTCATCAGCGGGTGGGTGGAGCGCTGCGTGAAAACCTCGGCGCCAGGCTTGGCGGCGCGATCGGCAATGAGCGCCGTGTGGGCGGCGTGCGAGTAGTTTCCGTATCCCATGAGCTTTTCTTCCTTGATGACTGCGGTTCAGGCGCCGGCGCGCGGCGCGGGGTCGAAGTGAACGAACTTCGATGCGCCGAAGGCTTCGCGCGATGCGGCGGAGAGTTCTTGCTCGATGCCCTGCGCGCCGAGGCGCCGGCAGGTGGCGGCATCTTCGCTGCACTGGCGCAGCAAGGCGACGAGCGGTGCGGGGGTGTGAGAGCCGAAGCCGGGCTCACTGGCCGCGCCGCCATGCAACACGGCGCGCACGGTCCAGGCGGCTTGCATGAGGTCGCGAGCAACAGCGGAGCCTTGGGCCGCGCCGGTCGCATGCTGAGCGCGCGACCAGCCGATGAGCAGCACGCCATGGTCACGCGGATGCACGAGCGCGTGCGCAGGCGACAGGTCACGATGCGTCCAGCCAGCGCCGTGCACGAAAGCCAGCACTTCGAGCATGCGGCGCCAGATCCACACGGCATGGCGCGGGTCGATGCCTTGTGCATTGGCCTGCTGCACGTCTTGCAGGCTGCCCCAGAAGCCGGGCGGATGGCGCAGCACCAGCGCCTGGCGAGCGCCGTCGCCCAGCCCCTCGGCCACGCCCACACCCAAGGGCTGCGGCAGGCGGCGGGTGAAGTAGGCAGCACCGGGCACCGACAAGTCTTGCAGGGCCTGCAGCACCGCGCCTTCGCGCACAAGCACGTCGTTGGCCGCGCTGTCTCGCGCGAGCTTGAAGGTGACGCGCTCGGGCAATGCGCCGAGGCGTTCGGCCAGCAGCACTTCGCTGTGCTCGCCGGTAGCCAGCGGCGCCAGCACGCGGTAGCGCGCACCGCGCCACGCGAGGATGCGTCCGCCGGCCACGTCGGCATTGGCCCGGCGCAGCGCGGCGCGGAAGCTCTCGCGCTCGACGGTTTCCTCGCTGCGCACGACAGTGGCACCGCAGTAACTGCAGTTCACCGTGCGCCAACGGGCGGCGCGCGGCAGCGGCGCGGAACATTGCGGGCAGCTGAGAGCAAGCAGCGACAGCATGGCCCGCGCCTCAGTCTTCCTTGGGGGGCGCCGCCGGGTCGGGCGATGCCAGCACGCGATCGATGCGGCGGCCTTCCAGCGCGACGATCTCGAAGCACCAGCCGGCGCAATCGATGTGCTCGCCCACCTCGGGCAAGTGGCCGGACACAGCCATCAGCAGGCCTGCCACGGTGTTGTACCGGTTGCGCTCTTCGTCGGGCAGCTCGCGGATGCCCAGGCGCGCGCGCAACTCCGACACGGGCATGAGGCCATCGAGCTCCCACACGCCGTCGGGCCGCTCGCGCGCCCAGGCGTCGGTCTGCATGCCGGGCTGCAGTTCGCCGGTGATGGCTTCGAGCAGGTCGCGCGGAGTCATGAGGCCCTGCACCACGCCGTATTCGTCGACCACGAACACGAGGCGGCCGGCGCGGGCGCGGAACTGTTCCAGCAGCTCCATGCCGGTGAGGGTCTCGGGCACGAACACGGCGGGCGTGGCCTCCTGGCCGAGCACGCCGGGGTGTGCGGCGCCCAGGCGCAGCAGGTGCGCCACGCTGATCACGCCGACCACGTCGTCGAGCGAGTTGCGGCACACGGGGTACCAGGAATGCACGAGGTTGAGCGCGCCCGCCTCGGCCACCTTCTGCAGCGCCTGCTGCACGCTGAAGGAGGCGTCGAGCCATTCGATGTCGGCACGCGGAATCATCAGCGACGACAGGCGCCTGTCGTCGAGGTGAAACACATTGCGCACCATCTGGTGCTCATGCTGCTCGATGACGCCGGCGTCCACGCCTTCTTCGAGGCTGGCCGAAATCTCTTCTTCGGTGACGGAGCGGGCCGCGTTGGCATCGATGCGCAGCACCTTCAGCATGGTGGCAGTGGCGCCCGCCAGCATCCAAACGAAGGGCTTGGCGGCCTTGGCCAGTCCGCGCATGGGGCGTGACACCCAGCGCGCCACGGGCTCGGGATACAGCTGCCCGATGCGCTTGGGCACCAGCTCGCCGAAGATGATGGTGAAGAAGGTGATGCAGGTAACCACCACCGCGGTAGACGCGATGCTGGCGGTGCCGCGGCCCATGCCAACGCTTTCCATCCACACCGAGAGCGGCTCTGCAAACGCGGCCTCGCCGACGATACCGCTGAGCATGCCGATGGAGGTGATGCCGATCTGCACCGTCGAGAGGAACTGCGTGGGCGACTCCATCAGCTTCAGCGCGGCCACCGCGCCGGTGTCTCCCGTTTCGGCCAATGCCGCGAGACGTGCGCGCCGGCTGGTGGAAAGGGCCATTTCGGACATTGCGAACAACGCGTTGAGCGTGGTCAACAAGGCCAGGAGGAAGACATCCATGAACTGAGGGAGAGAATGAGGGAATGTCACTTTACTTGATTGGCGACCTGCAGGGCTGCGACGCCCCCCTCGAGCGGCTGCTGCAAAAGATCGATTTCTCCCCCAGCCGCGACACCATCGTGCTGCTGGGCGACCTGGTGAACCGGGGCCCCGATTCGCTCGCGGTGTTGCGCCGCGTGCAGGGCTACGGCGCCTCGGCGCTGAGCCTGCTGGGCAACCACGACCTGCACCTGCTGGGCGTGGCGCACGGCGCGCGCAAGGCCGGCCGCAAAGACACCCTGGCCGAGCTGCTGGCCGCGCCCGACATCGAGGCGCTGCTCGAATGGGTACGCCAGCAGCACATGGCGCTGCACATGCGCATCGGCAGCGGCGATCTGCTGATGGTGCACGCCGGCGTGCTGCCGCAGTGGACGGTGGGCGACACGCTGGTGCTGGCGTCAGAGGTCGAATCGGTGCTGCGCGGGCCGGCGCTGGGCGAGTTCCTGATGTCGATGTACGGCAACGAGCCGGCGCAGTGGAGCTACACGCTCACGGGCAGCGCCCGGCTGCGCGCCATCGTCAATGCACTGACGCGGCTGCGTTTCTGCACGACCGACGGCGTGATGGAGTTCGAAGCCAAGGACAGCGCGGCCACCGCGCCCGAAGGCTTCATGCCCTGGTTCGACGTGCCCGGGCGCAAGACGGCCAACGCCACCGTCGCCTTCGGCCACTGGTCGACGCTGGGCTGGCTCTCGCGGCCCGACCTGCTCTCGACCGACACGGGCTGTGTGTGGGGCGGCTGCCTGAGTGCGGTGCGCATCGGCGCGACGCTGGACGAGCGCGAGCTGATCCAGGTCGAGTGCGAGCAGGCGCAGAAGCCGGGCTGAAGCTCGGCTGAAGGACCTCTCAGAACGCCTGCGTCATCAGCCCGTACACGGTGCGCACGCCACTCACGTAGTTGCCCATGCGCAGGTTCTCGTTGGCTGCATGCTGGTTGTTGTCGGCGTTCACCAGCGGAATGATCGCGAAGGGCACCGGCAGCACGCGCACGATCTCGGCGGTGGGAACCGTGCCGCCCATCATCCGGATGCGCACCGGCTCGGGCTTGGCGCCAAAGGTGTCGCTCAGCGCCCTGTAGGCCCACTGCCCCACGGGCGAGTCGATCTGCGAGCCCGCTGCTTCGCCGCCCTCGCTCTGGTAGGAGAAGCTCGCGAGCTTGTCGTAGCGGCTGCGCTCCTCGTCGGTCGGTTCGCCCTTGACCAGGTGGTAGCCCTGGCGCTCGATGTGTTTCTGGATGAGCTGGCCGAGGTAGGCCGGATCGGAGTCGGGCGTGGTGCGAAGGTCCATCTCGGCCACGGCCTTGTCGGGCACGATGTTGGCCACCTTGTCGCCCACCGCTGCCGCGGCCATGCCGCGCACGTTCAGCGAGGGGTACTGCATCGCCTCCTGGTAGTTGGCGCCGACCTTGTCGGTCTGGGCAATACCCAGACGACGCTTGAGTGCGGCCTCGTCGTCGGGCACGGCGGCCATGATCTTGCGGTCGGCCTCGCCGATCTTCACGTGGTCGTAGTAGCCGGCCACCGTCACGCGGCCCTGATCGTTCTTCATCGAGGCCAGCAGGCTGGCCAGCCGCTGCGCCGGATTGGGCGCGTAGTTGCCATAGTGCCCGCTGTGCAGCGGCACCTTGGCACCGTACACCGTGAGCTGGGCTCTGGCCGCGCCGCGGTTGCCGAACACCAGCGTGGGCCGGTTGGTGGCGTGCATGGGGCCGTCGTGGATCACGATCGCGTCGCAGCGCAGCAGGTCGCGGTGCGCCTGCATCACCTTGCTGATCGACGGCGAGCCTTTTTCCTCCTCGCTGTCGAGGATCACCTTGACGTTGACCGCCGGCTGCCCGCCGCCGGCCTTCAGGGCGTCGATGGCCGCGAGCATCATCATGATCGGCCCCTTGTCGTCGGCCGACGCGCGGCCGAACACGCGCCACTCGGGGTCGAGCGGTCCGCTGAAGAGCGGCGCCGAATCGATCTCTTCCCATCCGCCGTTGGCCGCCTTGCGCTTGAGCACGGGCGTCCACGGGCTCTTTTGCGCCCATTGCGCGGGAATGACGGGCTGGCCATCGAGATGCATGTAGAACAGCACCGTCTTGCGCGCGGGGTCGCTGCCCGGGTATTCGGCATAGAGCATCGGCTTGCCGTCGTTGGGCAACTGCCGCGTGGTGAAGCCGCGCTTGCGGAAGGCCTGCTCCAGCCATTCGACGTTCTTGCGGATGTCCTCCGGCGAGATCGCATCGTTGGGCAAGGACAGAAGCTCGAAGTACTCGCGATAGGTGGCCTGCGCATGGCGCTCGGCATCGGCCGGGGAAAGTTCTGCGGCTGCGGCCATGCAGGTCATGCAGGCGCCTGCGAGCAAGGCCAGTGGGAGCAGCGCGAGCGGGCTGCGCAAGGTTCTGCGCTGTAAGGGCATGGCGGGATCCGCTTTGTGACAGTTGCGAGGCAGTCTAGGCAAACGCGTGCTTTTGAACAATTGCCGATTTTTCGGGATATCTTTGCTTTTTTTGCAACGCAGCCAACCCGCGTCCGCCGCCATGTCCTCCCATCGCCTGCAGGAAACCTCGCTTCGCTACTTTCTCGAGGTGGTCCGCGGCGGCTCGCTGACCGAAGCGGCCACGCGCCTCAACGTCAGTGCATCGGCCATCAGCCGGCAGGTGGCCATGCTCGAGGAGTTGCTGGGCGTGCCGCTGTTCGAGCGCCGCCCGCGCGGCATGGCGCCCAGCGCAGCCGGGGAGCTGCTGGCGGCGCACGCGCGACGCGGTGCGCTGGAAGCCGAGCGCGTTGTGTCCGACATCCAGGGACTGCAAGGCCTGCAGCGCGGGCATGTACGCATCGCCTGCTCGTCGGGCTTCGCGAACGAGTTCCTGCCGCAGGCCATCGTCGCGTTCCGCGCGCTGCACCCCGGCATCCAGTTCGAGCTGGAGGCCTGCGACCCCGCCGACGTGACCGAAGCCGTGCTGCTCGGCGATGCCGACATCGGCCTCACCTACAGCCGCGCCGCGGTAAAGGGCGTTCGGGTGTCGCATCGCCAGGCGGCCTCGGTGTTCGCGCTGATGCGGCCCGACCATCCGCTGGCGAAGCAGCGCAGCGTGACGCTGGCGCAGATGCTGCCGTTTCCCATCGGGCTGTCGGGGCCGGACACCACCGTGCGCCAGCTGTTCGACGTGGCCTGCAGCAACCGCGCAGTGGTGTTCGAGCCCGCGCTGGTGAGCAACCGTTTCGAGGCGCTCGCCAGCTTCGTGCTGCACGGCGGCGGCCTTGCGATTGCCGGCGAGATCACGGTGCGCGAACGCGTGCGGCGCGGCGAGTTGCATGCCGCGGAGATTCGCGAGCGCGGCATGCGGGCGCGCTCGGTCGAGCTGCAGACCTTGGCCGGGCGCACGCTGCCCGAGGTGGTGCGTGCCTTTCTCGACTTCCTGTGCAAGGCGCTGCCTGCGCCCAGTACGCAGTGACGATGCAGGCTCAGGAAGGCAGGCGGAACTTGTCGAGCGACATGCGCTGCTTGCCCTGCGCGTCGAAGTTTTCGGGCGAGAGCCAGCGCTCGAAGGCGGTGCGCAACGCCGGCCATTCGCTGTCGATGATCGAGAACCACGCCGTGTCGCGGCCGCGTCCCTTGTAGATCACGGCCTGGCGAAAGAGCCCTTCGTACTGGAAGCCCAGCCGCAGGGCCGCGCGCTTCGAGGGCTCGTTGAAGTTGTCGCACTTCCATTCGTGGCGGCGGTAGCCGAGTTCGTCGAAGACGAGCTTCATCAGCAGGTATTGCGCCTCGGTGGACATCGGCGTGTGCTTGAGCAGCGGCGAGAAATTGACGGTGCCGACTTCGATGACTCCATTGGCGGG
This sequence comes from Variovorax sp. YR266, assembly GCF_900107295.1. Classification (NCBI taxonomy): domain Bacteria; kingdom Pseudomonadati; phylum Pseudomonadota; class Betaproteobacteria; order Burkholderiales; family Comamonadaceae; genus Variovorax; species Variovorax sp. YR266. Next base: position 46,383 of record NZ_FNPM01000019.1, on the reverse strand, counting down.
GTCGATGCGCATCAACGCCAACGAGCCAATGGCGCGGCCGCTTTGCCTGTCGATGACGGCGAAGTGCATCGGATCCGTGCTCTTCGCAATGCGCTCGGCGTAGGCCCGGGTGCTGTCGATGTCAGCGGGCCGCTCGATGCCCAGGTAGGTCCAGTCGCGGCCGTCCGGGGCTTGCGCGTAAGCGGCGTACAGGTCGTCGGTGTGCTTTGCTGCATCGAGCGGCTCGAGGGTGCAGAAACGGCCCTCGAGGGAGCGGCGCGGCGGCAGGGAACGCGGGGTCCATTCGGGCAGGCCGGGGCCGATGGACTGGCCGAATTCGTTGTGGCGGACTGGCATGCGGGTGTCTTTCTGAAAAGCTGGAACGGCAAGGTCGGAGGACGTAAAGTACCCGCATCGTGGCTCCAATGAAAGTGCCACGAATACATTATTCGATGGTGCCACGCCCACTCCCTTCCCCCACCGCCCTGCTTGAATCTCCTCTCGTGAAGGAGCGCGACGCTGGCTCGATGCAGCGCCAGCTGCACGATCGGCTCAAGCGCGCCATCCTCGACGGCAGCCTGGCGCCGGGCAGCCGCTTGCCGGGTTCGCGTGCACTCGCCGAGGCGCTCGCCATCTCGCGCAACACCGTCACCGCAACCTACGAGCATCTGGCGGCCGAGGGCTATGTGCGGCCCGACCGGCAGGGCACGCGCGTGACCGAGCTCTCGTCGCCCGCCCTTGCGCCGAAGCGTGCAGGCAAGCCAGCCGCCGCGCTCACCACCGCGCTGCGCCTCGCGAACATCAAGCCCAGCGTGTCACGCGCCGAGACAGACATGGCACTGCGCCCCGGCGTGCCCGCGCTATCGCACTTTCCGTCGGCCGCATGGCGGCGCGCGCTCGACCGGGCGATTCGCGGTGCCGGCTCTGCCGCGCTGGGCTACGGCGACCCGCTGGGCGAGCCGCCGCTGCGCGCGGCCATCGCGCGTCACCTGTCGGTGGCACGCGGCGTACGCTGCGAGCCGCACCAGGTCGTCATTGCCGAAGGCGCACAGGAAGCCATCTCGCTGTGCGTGCGGCTGCTGTCCAACCCCGGCGACATCGGCTGGGTCGAAGACCCGGGCTACCGCGGCGTGAAGGCTGCCATGCATGCGGGCGACATGCGCATCGTGCCCGTGCGGGTCGATGCCGAAGGCCTGTGCGTGAGCGAACGCGACTGGCAGAAACATCCGCCCCGGCTGATCTACACCACGCCCTCGCACCAGTACCCGGTGGGTTCCGTGCTGAGCATCGCGCGCCGCCTCGACCTGATCGCGCAGGCCCGCCTGCATGGCGCGTGGATCATCGAGGACGACTACGACAGCGAGTTCCGCCACACGGGCGAGCCCATCGGTGCGATGCAGGGGCTGGTGGACGACGCGCCCGTGCTCTACGTCGGCACCTTCAGCAAGACGATGTTTCCCTCGCTGCGGCTGGGCTTTCTTGTGCTGCCCGCGCAGTTGATGTCCGCCGTGCAGGCGCCGCTGGAAGAGATGCTGCGCGGTGGGCACCGCCACGAGCAGCTGGCCATGGCCGACTTCATCGAGAGCGGCCAATTCAGCCGGCACCTGGGCCGCATGCGCCGGCTGTACCGCGACCGGCAGCAAGCGTTGCGGCTCGCGCTGAACAAACATTTCAAAGTGCTACACGAGATCGACGGTGGCTACTGCGGCCTACATCTGACGGTGCGTCTACCCGCGCGCTATGACGATCGACTTATCGCGGCCAAGGCGCTGCGCCATCGCATTGCGCCCACACCGCTATCGGGCTTCGCGCTGCAGCCCACGCCGTCGGACAACGGGCTGGTGCTGGGGTATGGCAACACGCCGGCGGAGCTATTCGAGCCGCTGGTGAAGAGGTTGTCGCAATTGGCGCGTGCGGTAGAAATTTAGAACGGCCGGAGAAAGAGTCTGGCTATTCAGTGAGCTCTTCGTCGCAAAGCTTCGCTAGCGCAACCGGCCTACCGCGTGCAGCGTATATGAATTCTTCGGCCGCTTCGTAGGATGCAAGTCCGCTTTGAACATGTTGCTCGAAGCCCCACATACGAAGCAAGGAAACCCTCATGTCCGAAGAAATCGGTGTCGATCCCAAGCACGGCCGAGCCGGCCGCCACCCCACCAAAGGATCGCTGGATGCGCTCTCGGGACATGGCGATCCGGGCATGTTCGGCCGGATGTTCCCTCACCTGGCGCCTCTTTCTGTTTCCGACGACAAGTTGAAGGCGCTCGCCGCTGCAATGCTGGACGACAACAGCAGCGCAGACAACGCACGAGTGCCGGCGGGGTTCACCTATCTGGGCCAGTTCGTCGACCACGACATCACGCTGGATCTGACCTCCATCGGCGACAAGCTGGAGGACCCGACCGGGGTCGAGAACTTCAGGACGCCGGCGCTGGACCTGGACTCGATCTATGGGCGAGGTCCGGACGGCAGCCCACACCTCTACGCCCGCGGCCCCAACAATGCGCCGAGCGCGAAGCTGCTGATCGGCAAGACCACCCTGGGCTTTCAACAGAATGCGGCCGACATACCTGGCGTGTTCCCCAACGACCTTCCGAGAAGCCCCGAGGGCCAGGCCTTGATCGGCGACCATCGCAATGACGAGAACCTGCTGGTCGCACAAACTCATCTGGCCTTCATGAAGTTCCACAACAAGGTGGTGGACCTGCTGATGGCTTCGCCAACGGCTCCCACGCCCGCCGAGCTCTTCTTTCAAGCCCGGCGCGAGGTGACTTGGCACTATCAATGGCTCGTGCTGCACGACTTCGTGGAACGGCTCACCGAAGACGGCATCGTGGCTCGCGTTCTCAACGAGGGCCGCCAGTTCTACCGGTTCAAGAAGACGCCCTACATGCCCGTGGAGTTCTCCGGTGCGGCCTACCGGCTCGGACACAGCATGGTTCGGGAGGTCTACAGCCATAACAGAGTCTTCACCCCGGGCGGGCTCGCACCCGCCTCGCTGGGACTTCTCTTCGCGTTCTCCGGCCTCTCAGGTGGCATCGTGGGTGACCTGGCGCCCAATCCGCTCACCGCTCCGACTCCGATAAGCAAGCTCGCCAGCAACTGGATCATCGACTGGCGGCGCTTCTACGATTTCGGCAACAACCCCCCAGGGGTCACGCTCAATCATGCGCGGCGCATCGATCCTTTCGTCGTCAAGGCGCTGCATACACTGCCTGGCGGTGCCAGCCTGCCATTCCTGAATCTGAAGCGGGGCGTGATGCTCGGACTGCCTTCAGGCCAATCGGTTGCGCAGTCAATGGAAGTGCCCAACCCTTTGACAAGCGCCGAGATCTCGTCCGGCACGGACGGCGCAGTGGCCAAGGCGCAGGGACTGCATGAGCAGACGCCCTTGTGGTACTACATCCTCAAGGAAGCGTCGATCAGAGAGGGTGGCGAGCGATTGGGGCCTGTGGGCGCGCGTATCGTGGCGGAAGTCTTCATCGGATTGGTCCACGGCGATCATGAGTCCTACCTTTGGAAGAAAGGCCCGGACTGGACGCCGACTCTTCCCTCGCGCACGCCTGGGACTTTTACGATGGTGGACCTCCTGCAGCTCGTAGGCGACGTAAGTCCCATCGACGGCGTGACCCAGGCCTGATCAGTCGAGGACTTGATCCGAGGGAAATCAACCTCGCGTATTCACCACGTGGTCGCGCCGGAAGTTGCGCGGCGTGCTACCCACCCACTGCCGAAAGCGCCGGTTGAAATACGCCTCGTCGGTAAAACCGCACTGGTGCGCAATCTCCCGCACCAGCAGCGAGGTGGATGACAACAGCTCCTTCGCCCGCTCGATGCGCCGCTCGGTCACGAGGTCGGTGAAGGTGCGGTCGGTTTCCTTGCGCAGCAGGTTGGCGAGGTAGTTGGGCGAGAGGAATGCAGCGGCCGCTGCATCGGTCAGCGACAGCGGCTTGTCGAGGTTGTCGCGCACGTAGCGCACCACGCGCTGCAACGCGTCTCGCTGCGAGGTCTTGCCGTTGTGCTGGAGCGAAAGGCGCATCAGCGCCTGCTCCTGCCGCATGCAGGCCAGCCCGATGATCTGCTGCACGATGCCACGCATCGCGATCTTGGCGCCGAAGTTGCGGCCCGCGTTCAGTGCGTGCAGCTCGTCGAGCCAGCCGCGGATGCGGGCGAAGTCGGCATCGTCGAAGGCGAAGTCGACGTACTCCTGGAACAGGAAGGGCGCGAGGTCGGGGTAGCGCGCGAGCGACACGTCGTCGAGGTCGAGCGCGTCGACCTCGAGTTCGGGCCACAAAAAGCGCTGGTCGAAGTTGACGATGCAGTACAGCGCCTCGGGCGGATGCGGAATCACGTGCACCCGGTACGGCAGCACGAAGCTCAGGTGGCGCGGCCCGAAGGGGCGCACCTCGCCGCCGATGGCCTGCTGCGAGCTGCCCTCGATGCCGATCTGGATCTGGAAGTACGCATGCCGGTGCGGCAGCGTGAGCTCGTTGCGCGCACCCTGAAAGCGGATGTCGAAGTCGAGGTGGTCGGCACGCTCGTGCATGCCGTAGGTGCGGACGGACGTGGAGGGAGAGGGGCGCATCGGAACAGGCGTGGCGGCAGGCGTCTGCCTGCGAGAGTACGCCAACTTGCCGCCGTGCGAGGCGGCCAGGCCCGGCAGGTCCGATGCGCGGACCGTCCTCAGGCTCAGACGACCACGACTTCCAGCGCACCCACGCCCGCCACCGTGCCGCGCATGCGGTCGCCGCGCTGCACGGCCGCCACGCCGGCCGGTGTGCCTGTGAAGATCAGGTCGCCAGGCTGCAGCATGAACAGGGTCGACAGGTAGGCGATGGTGTCGGGCACGTTCCAGATCATGTCGGCGAGGTCGCCGACCTGGCGTTGCGCGCCATTCACTTCGAGGCGGATCTCGCCGGCCGCCGGATGGCCGGCCTTGGTCACGGGCACCAGCTCGCCGCAGGGCGCCGAGCCGTCGAAGGCCTTGCCGGTGTCCCAGGGGCGGCCCATCTTCTTGGCCTCGCCCTGCAGGTCGCGGCGGGTCATGTCGAGGCCGACGGCATAGCCGTACACGTGGCTGAGCGCATCGGTGGCGGCGATGTTCGATCCGCCGGTCTTGAGCGCGACCACCAGTTCGATCTCGTGGTGCACATCGTTCGAGAGCGTCGGGTACGCGAACTCGCCGCCGTCGGCCACGATGGCGCTGGCCGGCTTCATGAAGAAGAACGGCGGCTCGCGATCGGGGTTGTGGCCCATCTCGCGGGCGTGTTCTGAATAGTTGCGGCCAACGCAGAAGATGCGGTTGACCGGGAAGCGTGCGCGTTCGCCCTGGATGGGCAGCGAGTGAACGGGCGCGGGTGCGATGGCGTAGAGGGTGTCGGTGGCAGAAATCATGTAACAACTCTAGCCAGCGGTGCCCCGCTTCCGGGGGACGCATCTACGCGAGTCTTGGACTTGGCTACGTTTTCGTTTTGACGTCTCTTTTCGGGGCGCGTGCACAGGAGCGCCGTCGCTACGCCGGGCGATCAACCGCCGTTCCCCGAATCGGCAGGTTGATCCGAATGCCAGGTTCCGCCTTGCCAGAGTTGAAACTTAAGCATTCAAACTCGGAATGAGCCGCCCATGCATGTGCTGTTATTGTTGTAACGAATTGCGTGACGCCCTCTCGCCAGCCATATATATTGCGGCAACGAAGCAACCTGCTGCGTTCTCTGCCGTGCCGCACCACTGCACACAGAGCTAACCGGCCTGTACCAACGACAGGATCAAATCCGATGTCAGTGTCCGTCTGGGTCAGGATTCGCTTGCCGCTGGTAATTTTCGTGGCCGGCACGGCGCTGTCGATCGCCCTCGGTGTCTCCGCCCACCAAGAGATCGGGCGTAGTGCCCAGACGCGCTTCGACGCAGCCGCCTTCGATCTGGCTCGCAAGGTCGAGGCCCGCTTCGACGACTACATCGCCGTCCTGATCGGCCTGCGTGCGCGATTCAACACCTCCGATGCCGTGACGCGGAGCGACTTCAGGGACTACGTCGCGGGGCTGAACCTGGCGAGCGCCTACCCCGGTTTCCAGGCTGTCAACTATGCGCCCCGCGTCGCGGCCAACGACAAGCAGGCCTTCGAGGAACGAGTCCGCGGTGATGCCGGCCTCGACGCCGGCGTTGCCTCCGGCTTCGCCATCAAGCCGCCCGGTGGGCGGGACACGTACTACCCGCTGATCTACGTCGAACCGCAGGGCGGCAACGAGAAGCTGCTCGGCAATGACCTGGGCGCGATGCCCGACAGAGGAAACGCGCTCGAGCAGGGGCGCGACACCGGCGGGCTCGTCATGTCCGGCCGCAAGGTCCGCCTCCCGGGTCGCGAGTCCGACATTGGATTGGCGATGCGGCTGCCGGTCTATCGCCCGAGGCAACCGCTCGATACGCTCGAGCAGCGGCGCAGTGCCTACATCGGTTCGGTTGGCGCGGGCTTCAGCATCGCAGGGATGCTGAGCGACGTGGTCGGTACCGATGCCGCGAGGACGTTCCGGTTGCGCCTGATCGATGCCGGGCCGGGTAAGGGGGCGATCGGGACGCGCGTGGAGACCAGGTTTGTAACGCCAACCCCATTCGGCGAGCGGCAATTGCTGTTCGACAGCGCGTCCCTGGCGAAACCCGCTGCCGCACCGGCGCACAGCCTCGAGCGCGTGCTCGGCTTCGAGTTGGGCGGGCACTCCTGGCTGGTGGAAGTCGGCCAGGACGAAAACCAGGTCTTCGGCCCGCTCGACAAGACCATCCCGTGGCTCATCGTCCTTGGCGGCCTGGCTACCAGCATGCTGCTTGCCGGCATCGTCTTTTCGTTGACCACCGCACGCAGCCGGGCCCAGGTCCTGGCGAACAGGATGACCAGCCACCTGCGCAGGAGCGAGCGGCAGCTGGAGGAGGCCCAGCACCTGGCAAGCCTGGGCAGCTGGATCCTCGATCCTGAAACCGGAGCCCTGCAATGCTCCGAAGAAGCCCGGCGCATCCTGGGCTTCGAGGCGGGCCCCTTGCCGCCGGACCTGCCCACGCTGCTCTTGCGCATTCCGCCCGCAGAGCGTTTCGCGGTCGAACAGCGCATCGCAATGGCATCCCGGTCCACGGAACGCAGCGAATTCGAGCATCGTCTGTGCCTGCCCGATGGCACCGAACGCTGGCTCCACGTCATCGCGCAATCGGCCGAAGATGAAGGCAAGAGATTGGTGCGCGGCACCGTGCGCGACGCCACGCAGCCGCGCAAGGATGCGTTGCGCCAGAAGCTCGAATACAAGATCGCCCGGCTGCTTGCCGGTGACGGCAGGACCGAGACGGTGATCGCGCTGGCGCTGGAGGCGGTATGCACCGACCTGCGCTGGGACTGCGGCGCGTTGTGGAGCGTTGGCGACGACGGCCTGGCTCGCTGTGCCGCGGCCTGGCATGCCGACAACGACCCGGCGGTGCAGCGATTCGTCAGCGCCAGCCGGTCGCTCACCTATCGGCCCAGCGAAGGTTCGCTGGGCCGCGCCTGGGGGATCGGTGGCGTTGTGCGAATCGACACGCTGGCGGCTCCGAGCCATTTCACGCGTGATGCGATGGCCCACCAGGCCGGGCTGACCGTCGGCCTCATCGTGCCGATGGCCTCCGCCGATGCGACCACGGCACTGGAACTCTTTGGCTCCAATCCGTACGTTGCCGACGCAGAGACGCTGGAGTCGCTGCGTGTGATCGCCTTGCAGATCGCCCAGTACAAGCAACGCAAGCGGGCCGAGCGGAGCCTTCGCTTCATTGCCAGCCACGACGAATTGACCGGGTTGCTCAATCGCGCCGCGCTGCAGCACGAGCTTGCCCGTGCCATCAGGCGCAGCAACCGCCATCAGAGGCAGTTCGCGGTGATGTTCGTCGACCTGGATCGCTTCAAGCACATCAACGACACGCTGGGCCACGGTGTGGGCGACGAAATGATCAAGATCTGCGGCGAGCGCTTCACGGCGCTGCTGCGCGATACCGATGTCGTGGCGCGTTTTGGCGGCGATGAGTTCGTGCTGGTGCTGGAGAACCTGTCCGGCCCGAAAGATGCCGAGGTGCTCGCCGAAAAGGTGCTGGCCTGCTGCGCCGAGCCTTTCGTGATCGAGGGGCGCGAACTGCACGTCAGCGCAAGCGTCGGCGTGAGCATCTATCCGGAGAACGGCGCCGATGCCGAAGCGCTCCTGAAAAATGCCGACACGGCGATGTACCGCGCCAAGGAAAAAGGCCGCAACACCTACCGGTTCTACGCAGCGAAGATGAATGCGCAGAGTACCGAGCAGCTGATGCTGGAAAGCGCGCTGCGCCATGCCCTGGAACGTGGCGAGCTGGAAATGTATTACCAGCCGAAGATGGATCTGCAGACCCAGCGCATCGTCGGCGTCGAGGCGCTGATGCGCTGGCACCATCCGGTTCTGGGCATGATTCCGCCGATGCAGTTCATTCCGATCGCCGAAGAGATCGGCTTGATCGTGTCCATGGGCAAGTGGGCGCTGGAGAGGGCCTGCGCCGATTCGCGTTCGTGGCAGAAATACGGTTTGCCCGCGGTGCTGGTGAGCGTCAATCTGTCGCCGCGCCAATTCGAAAGCCGCACGCTCATCGCCGACATACGGGCCGTCCTGGAAACCTCGGGCCTGGAGCCGTCGCTGCTGGAGCTGGAAATCACCGAAGGCGCGGTGATGGCGAACCCCGAGCATGCGGCGAAATTGCTCCGGACGATTCGGGACATGGGCGTCAGGCTCGCCATCGACGATTTCGGAACGGGCTATTCCTCGCTCTCTTACTTGAAGCACTTCCCGCTGTCGACGGTCAAGATCGACCGCTCCTTCATCAACGACCTTTCGCAAGACCCCGACGCACGAGCGCTCATCGACGGAATCATCACCCTGGCCCACGGGTTGCGGATGAAGGTGGTGGCCGAGGGCATCGAGACCACAGCCCAGCTCGACTACCTGCGCAGCCACGGATGCGACGAGGCCCAGGGCTATTGGCTGTGCAAGCCCGTACCCGCCGACGAGGCGCGCGATTTCATGGCGCATCACCTGCGCAACCAATTTGCCCCATCGGTAGTGGTCTGACGGCCGAACCTTCGGAGCAATCTTCACCGGGCACGTTCGCTCGGACCTTCCAGCAACTCAACAGGAGCATTCATGGTTCATTCCACTCAAGGCAAGACACTGGAGCAGACGATCACCGCGATCAATGCGCTCGACCTCACACCGATCAAGTTCAAGGCCTGCCGCAAGGAGGACGGCTACGGCTGGTCGGCAGCCTACGCGGATCAGATGGAGGTGGCCTACAAGCGCTACCTGATACTGCACGCCAAGCACCCCGACCTGACGCTCGCTCCAGAGCAGGACGTCGACCGCTTCTGGCACATGCACATCCTCGACACGAGAAAGTACGCAGCCGATTGCGAAACCACTTTCGGCTACTTCCTGCACCACTTTCCGTACCTCGGCCTGCGCGGCGAGGAAGATGCCCAGGCGCTGCAAGCAGCCTTCCTGGAGATGCAGCGCCTGACCGTCGAGGAATTCGGCGAGCCTGCGCCAGCGCCCCGACATGCGGCGGCCAAGGATGTGGCCGCATGGTGCTCGCTTGAGGCGGGCAAGCCTGCAGCAGCGTGGTGTTCGGCGGAGGCCGGCAACCCTTCGGCAGCATGGTGTTCGCTCGAGACGGGCAAGGCTTCAGCAGCGTGGTGTTCGCTCGAGGCAGGCAAACCCGCAGCAGCATGGTGTTCGCTGGAGGCGGGCAAACCTTCGGCAGCATGGTGCTCGCTCGAAACGGGCACCGCGGCCGTTACGGCCTCCGCGGCAGAGCATTCGGTGAAAGCCGGCGCATCTGCAGCCGGGCATCACTAGCCAGCCGCTACCCCGAAGCCCGTGTCGAAAGTACCCTTCACATCAAGCGGCTGCTTGATGAGTCCGACCTGCCGGTAGAAGTCTGCGGTGCCCTGCTGATCGGCGATGACCTGCGCGTCGATGGGCACCCACTTCTGCTGGCGGCGTTCGAACTGCAGCTTCGCGGCTTCGGGCGGAATGCCGATGATGCGAGCCAGCGCAGCCGAGTAGGCGTCGACGTTGCGGTATGACCAGATCTGGGCCTTCACCACGCGCTGCAGGAAGTCTTGCAGCACCGGCCGCTTGGCCGCGATGGCGCTGTCGGTCGCCGCGAGGTAGCTCAGGCCCGGCAGCAGCCCTCGCCCACTGACCAGCACGCGCGCATGGTGGCTGACCTCAGCCAGTGCGGTGTAGGGCTCCCACGTGGCCCAGGCATCGACCGAGCCCTGCGTGAGCGCGAGCTTGGCATCCGCCGGCGCGAGGAAGCGCAGGTTCACGTCCTCGGGCTTGAGGCCGGCCGCAGTGATGGCCTTGAGCGTGATGTAGTGGCCGATGGAGCCGCGATTGGTCGCGACGCTTTTCCCCTTGAGGTCGGCAGCGGTCTTCAGCGGTGAATCGGGCCGCACGAGCACTGCCGTGCCGTAGGAGTCGGAGCGGTTCGCGCCGATGGCTTTCACGCGCGTGCCCGCGGCCAGCGCGAAGATCAGCGGCGCATCACCGATGGGGCCGGAATCGACCGCAGCGGCATTGAGAGCCTCGGCCAACGGCGCAGCGGCCGGGAACTCCGACCACTGGATGTCGTAGCCCAGGCCTTCGAGTCCGCCCGCTGCTTCGAGCAGCGCGCGCAGGCCCCCCTTCTGGTCGCCGGCCTTGAGCACCGGGCGACCCTGCGCGGAGGCCCAGCCGGGCAATGCGATGGCGGCGGCTGCGGTGGTGCCTTGAACGAGAAACTGGCGACGTGAACTGTGGGTCATGGATTTGCTGATGCCGGGCTTCATGCCAGCGGATCGAAAGAAACATGCTCGGCGAAGCGCACCGGGTCCGTGCTCTTCTTGAGCACGCCCACGCCTCGGAAATCGCGCGCATAGAACTCGACCTCGTCGCGCAGGTTGCGGCCCAGCGGATGGTGGTTGTGCGTGAGCGTGCCGAGCAAGGCGCGCAGGTCTTCCACCGCGACGTTGGGCGAATACTTGGCGAAGAGCTTGGCCGACTCGTTCGGGTTCTCGGCCACGTAATCGGAGGCTTGCGCGATGGCGCGCACCAGAGAGGCAACGGTGGCCTTGTCCTTGCGCACGAGCTCGCCACGTGCACCGACGATGCAGCAGACCTTGTCCTTGTATTCGCCCGAGAGGTTGCTCGCCACCTCGATGTAGGCGCCCTGGTTGCGCTTCTCGATCAGGTAGACGTTGGGGTCGCCGTCGGCAATGGCCTGGATCTCACCCTTCTTCACCGCGATGTCGAGCAGGTCGGCCGGGTACTGGCGCCAGGTGACGTCCTTGTCGGCATCGATGCCGTTCTTCGTGAGCAGGATCGAGAAGAAGTTCTTGCCCGGACTCGCGATGTCGGACACGCCGATGGTCTTGCCCTTGAGGCTCGCGAGGTTGGTTACGCCCGCGCTCTTCGCGCCCACCAGCCGCACGCAGCCGCCGTGCGAGCTGCCGACGATCTTCACGTCGAAGCCCGATTCGAGCGGCTTGAGCCAGCGGTGGATCATGCCCACGGCCGCATCGGCCTTGGCGGTGGCCAGCGACTCCAGCAACTGGTCGGTGGAGCCGGTGTAGTTGATGAGGTCGACCTGCAGGCCGTTGCGCTCGAAGTAGCCGCGCTCCTGCGCCACCACCACGGGCGAGAGGCAGAAGGCCGCTGCGTTCCAGGCGAAGGTGAGCTTGCGCGCCTGCTGCGAGAAGGCCTGCGAGGCGATCAAGCCGCTCGAGGCGACCACGGCGGCTGCACCGCCGGCGCGCAGCACGCTGCGGCGGGAAAGAGTTGGGGTCATCGTCGTCGCGTTACAGCAGCAGTTCGGGCTCGGCTTCGACCAGGCCTTCATAGAGGCTGTCGAAGGAATGAATGGCGCCTTCGGGCCCGCCGATCTGGCTGTGCGTGTGGCGCGCAGTGGCCTCGTCGATGGGCTGCGGCTTGCCGGCGGCTTCGGCCAGCAGCTGCGTGTGGCAGGCGTTGTCGAGCGCGATGTACCACCACGCGGCAGCCTCCACCGTGGGGCCTGCGGTCAGGATGCCGTGGTTCTTGAGGATGGCGCCCTTCTTGTCACCCAGCGCGTGAGCGATGCGGTCGCCCTCGCTGGTGTCGACCACCATGCCGGTGAAGTCGTCGAACAGCGCCACGTCTTCGTGGAACACGCAGCTGTCCTGCGTGATGGTGTCGAGCTTGCGACCCAGCGTTGACCAGGCCTTGCCGTAGGTCGAGTGTGTGTGGGCGGCGGCAATGATCTTCGGGTTGTGCTCGTGGATGGCAGCGTGAATGGCGAAGGCGGCCTTGTTGAGCGGCCTGTCGCCAATGACGGTCTCGCCCTTCGAGTTGACGAGCAACAGGTCGGATACCTTGATGCGCGAGAAATGAATGCCCAGCGGGTTGACCCAGAAGTGGTCGCTCAGCTCAGGGTCGCGCGCCGTGATGTGGCCGGCCAGGCCCTGCGCGAAGCCGAAGCGCGCGAACAGGCGGAAGGCGCCGGCCAGGCGCTCCTGCCGATGGCGGCGCTCGGCCTGCACGGTGGTGCGCGGCGGGATGGGGTCGAACCAGTACTTCTGCTGCGGGTTCGGGTTGAGCTTCAGCGGCTGAGGGGCGTTGCGGTCGATGGAGAGAACAGCGCTCATGACTCAGGCCGCCTTGCGTTGTGCCTGCGCGCGCTGCGCCACCAGTTCGCGCGTACGCGGAATCAGCTCGCGCCCGTAGTCCAGCGCGTCTTCCAGCGGGTCGAAGCCACGGATCAGGAAGGTCGTCACGCCCAGGTCGTAGTAGTCGAGCAGCGCATCGGCCACCTGCTCGGGCGTGCCGACCAGCGCGGTGCTGTTCGAGCGACCGCCGATCTCCTGCGCGACCGCGGTCCACAGCCGCTTGTCGAGCCGCGAGCCTTTCTCAGCCGCGGCCAGCAGGCGCTTGGCGCCTTCGCTCTGCTGCGGACCGCCGCGGTTGTAGCCCTGCACCACGCGCAGGCGCTTGGTCTCCGCCAGGATGTTCTCGGCGCGCGCCCATGCGGCTTCTTCGGTCTCCGCCAGGATCGGACGGAACGACACCGAGAAGCGCACGCTGCGCCCGTGCCTGGCCGCTTCAGCGCGCACGCGCGTGGTCAGCTCGCGCGCCTGGTCGAGCGATTCGCCCCACAGCGCGTACACGTCGGCGTACTTGCCGGCGACCGGAATCGCAGCCTCGGAAGCGCCGCCGAAATACACCGGCACGTGCGGCTTGCCGTTGCGCGTCTGCAGCGGCTTCACTTCGGAGAACGCGTTCTGGAAGCGGTAGTGCGCGCCTTCGTGGTCGAAGGGCTTCTCGGCCGTCCACACCTTGTGCAGCACTTCGAGATATTCGTCGGTGCGGGCGTAGCGCTGGTCGTGGTCGAGCCAGTCGCCGTCGCGGCGCTGCTCTTCGTCGGAGCCGCCCGAGATGTAGTGCACACCCAGCCGGCCTCCGCTGAACTGGTCGAGCGAGGCGAACTGCCGCGCCGCCAGCGTGGGCGCCACGAAGCCGGGGCGGTGCGCGAGCATGAAGTGGATGCGCTGCGTCACCGAGGCCGCGTAGGCCACCGTGAGCGTGGCGTCGGGGCTGGTCGAGTGGTGCGGCACCAGCACGCGGTCGAAGCCGGCCGTTTCGTGGGCCTGCGCGAAGGCGCGCACGTAGTCGCGGTCGAGCGAGGGCCCCTTGGCCGCGTGGATCTCCGAGACCTTCTGGCCCTGGATCATGCCGATGAATTCGACGCCGTCTTGGTGTTGCTGGCTCATGGTGTTGTCCTTGTTTGAATATGAATGGGAGGTGGATGTCAGGCAGCGGGCAGGCGCAGCGCGTTCTCGAAGCTGCGGTCCCACAGCGGCTTGACGTCGGCCGGACCGTCGAGCACGCCGATCTTCAGGAAGGTGTCGGCCACGTCCTGGTGGCTGCGCACCACGGCATCGCTGACGGGGCCAAGGCTGTAGTCGCCGCTGCGGCCGTTGAAGAGCTCGACGATGTCGCCGACGGGCACGCGCGTTTCGGCTGACTGCGCGCGGGCATAGGCCAAAAAGTTGCCGTTGATCCACGCGAACGAGCGTTGCAGGCGCTGCAGCAGGTCGCTCAGCGCGGCGCGGCGCAACGCGTCGTCGAGCGCGCGCGGGTTGGCGTAGATCGGAAAGTTGCCCGAGAGATACCCCACGCCGGTCTTGATGACGCGGGCGCCGTACTGCGTGCGCGCCAGCTGGCCGTTGTAGCCGTAGATGGCCCAGGCATCGAGGTCGCCGCGCGCGAAGGCCGAGAGGCCGTCCGACGGGGTGAGGCTCACGGCCTGGATGTCGCTGAACGACAGGCCCGCTTCGGCCAGCTGCTTGGCCAGGTAGTAGTGCGAGGTGGTGGCGCGCACGTAGCCCACGCGCTTACCCTTGAAGTCGGCGATGGTGCGGATCGGTGCGTCCTTGCGCGCCAGCGTGGCCTGGTTGTTCAGGTCTTCATGCGTGACGGCCACCAGCTTCACGCTGGACTTCTGTCGCGCCGCGAACACCGGCGGAATCTCGCTGCCCGAACCCAGGTCGAGTGCATCGCCGTTGATGGCCTCGATGTGCAGCACGCCGTTGTTGAGCTCGCGCCAGTCGATCTTGTAGGGTGTGTTCGCCTGGCCAGAGGCGGCGAGCAGCGGGCGCCAGAGGCCCTTGTAGGTGCCCACGCGCAGCGTGACGCCGGACAGGTCGCGCGAGGGCGTGGCCGCCTGCGTCCAGCCTGCTGTGCCGGTCGCGGCCAACGCCGCGGCGGCTTGCAACAGGCGACGCCTGTCCAAAGGAAAGTCTGGTTTCATGCACCGAACCGTAACCAGACGCTCCACGGAAGCGAACGCAGAAAAACGAGTTTGCATATGCGGGATGCGTCGTTTTCCCGCGCCGGGCGGCCCGGTACCGTGCGGGAACCATGAGTGCACTCCCCTTGCGCCGCACGCCGGCCACGCCTGAACACCCCTCCCCGCCTTCCACCGTCGATGCCTCCGTGCTGGCGCGCCTGTCGGCCCAGTTCGCAGCCACCGCGGCCGACCACGACCGCAGCGGCGCTTTTCCGCGCGAGAACTTTGAGGCACTGCAGGCGCATGGACTCATCGGGCTGGTCGCGCCCGCCGAGCACGGCGGCGGCGGTGCCACGCTGGCGACGGCACGGCGCGTGATCTCGGCCGTGGCGCGGGGCGAGCCGGCCACGGCGCTGATTCTCACGATGACCTATCTGCAACACCACGCACTGACGCGCATCGACAGCCGCTGGCCACCGCATCTGCGCGAACGCGTGGCGCGGGACGCAGTCGCAAACGGCGCGCTGATCAACGCGCTGCGCGTGGAGCCCGCGCTCGGCTCGCCGGCCCGTGGCGGCCTGCCCGGCACGGTCGCGCGGCGCGACGGCAACGGCTGGAAGATCGACGGCCACAAGCTCTACACCACCGGCATCGAGGGCCTGAGCTGGCTCGCCGTGTGGGCTCGTACCGATGAGGGTGATGAAGCCGCCCCGCGCACCGGCGTGTTCCTGGTGCCGCGCAACGCGCCCGGCGTGCGCGTGATCGCGAGCTGGGACCATCTGGGCCTGCGCGCCTCGGGCAGCCACGAGGTGGTGTTCGAAGACGTCGCCATCGATCTCGACCACGCGGTGGACCTTCGCGCGCCGGCCGACTGGGCGCCCGATGCAGGCAGCCAGACCGATATCGACGCCCATGCCACGCAGCAGGCGTGGATGACGGTGCTGCTCGGCGGCCTCTACGACGCCGTGGCCACGGCCGCACGCGACTGGCTGGTCGGCTTCCTGAACCAGCGCGCCCCCGGCAGCCTGGGCGCGCCGCTGGCGAGCTTGCCGCGCGTGCAGGAGCATGTGGGCGAGATCGAGGCGCTGCTGCGAACCAACCGGGTGCTGCTCGACGACGCAACCGCCGCCGTCGATCGCGGTCATACACAACCCTCCGCCGACAGCGGCCTGCTCAAGTACACGGTGACAGGCAACGCAATCCGCGCGGTCGAGCTGGCGCTGCAGCTCAGCGGCAACCACGGCCTCACGCGGCAGAACCCGCTGGAGCGGCACTACCGCGACGTGCTGTGCAGCCGCATCCACACGCCGCAAAACGATGCGATCCTGGTGGCCGCGGGCAGGCGCGCTTTGCTCTCGACGGGAGCCGCTGCATGACCGACCTGCTGTTTTCCAGGGCTTCCCGCCGCAGCTGGCTGAAGCAAGGCACCGCGCTCTCGCTGGCCGCCGCTGGCTCGCTGCGCGTGTGGGCGCAGCCGCAACAGACGACGTTGGTGCTTGGCGACCAGGCCGGTGGCCTGCGCTCGCTCTTCGAGGCCTCGCGCACGCTCGAAGGCGCGCCGTTCGCTTACCGCTGGGCCAACTTCCAGGGGGCGGCACCGTTGTTCGAGGCGCAGCGCAGCGCGGCAGTCGACACAGCCATGGCCGGCGACCTGCCCGTGCTGGCCGCGGCCGTGGGCAAGACGCCGCTGAAGATCGTCGCCACGCGCGTCGGCAAGGCCGACTCGCTGGGCATCGTCGTGCAGCCCGATTCGCCGCTGCGCAGCGTTGCGGACCTGCGCGGCAAGACGGTGATCGTGTCGTCAGCGCGCGGCAGCATCTCGCAGTACCAGCTGTACGGCGCACTCGAAGAAGCCGGCGTGCGGCGCGAAGAGGTAACGGTGAAGTTCGTGCTGCCGACAGACGCAGCCGCCGCCTTCGCCTCGAAGCAGATCGACGCTTGGGCCATCTTCGATCCGTACTACACGATTGCGCTGCAGCAGGGTGGACGCATCCTGCGCGACGGGCGCGGAATCAACACTGCCCTGGGCTTCATCACCGCGAGCGAGCATTCGCTGGCGGACCCGGCCAGGCGCGCGGCCATCGTGCAGTTTCTCGACCGGCTGGGCCGCGCGGGCGACTGGGCGCTGGCCAACCCCGAAGCCTACGCACAGGCCTACAGCCAGCTCACGCGGCTGCCGATCGAGTCGTCGCGCATCATCACCGCGCGGGCTTCGGTGGCAGGCCGGCCGGTGAGCGAAGCCGACATCGTCGCGCTGCAGGCCGTAGCCGACCGCTCGGCGCGCGACGGCATCCTGCCGGTGCGGGTGGATGTGCGCGCGATTACCGACACCAGCGTCTGGAAGCGCCCGGCGTGATCGCCACCTTGGCGCCCCTGCGCGAATTCGTCGGCGCCTTCGGCCGGCTGCTCGACAGCGCGCCTGACGAGCCCCGCATTCTTTCTGAAGGCGGCGCGTTGCTGCGCACGCTGGTTGCGCGCGACGACTGGCTGCCCGAGGCCTTTGCCCAGCCCGACCCTGTGCGCTATCGGCAATTTCTGCTGCACGCGGACAGCACCGAGCGCTTTTCGGTCGTGAGCTTCGTGTGGGGGCCGGGACAGGCCACGCCGGTGCACGACCACACGGTGTGGGGGTTGATCGGCATGCTGCGCGGCGCGGAGTACAGCCAGGGCTATGCGCTCGATGCGCAGGGCAATGCGCAGTCGCAGGGCGAGGCGGTGCGGCTCGACGCTGGCGACGTGGAAGCCGTGTCGCCCACCATCGGCGACCTGCACCGCGTGCACAACGCGCATGCGGATCGCGTGTCGATCAGCATCCACGTGTACGGCGCGAACATCGGCGCCGTGCGGCGGCATACTTACCCGACGGAGGGCGGCCGCAAGCCCTTTGTCTCCGGATACTCCAACGCGCTGCTGCCCAACCTGTGGGACCGCTCCGCTGAACTCGCATCCTCGAACACCGTATGACGACTGCCTCCTTTCCCGTTCTTTCATTCGCCGCCGTGCGCGAGCGGCTCATCGCCCGCGACGAAACCGCCCTGCTCGACGTGCGCGAGGAAGATCCGTTCGCACAGGAGCATCCGCTGTGGGCTGCGAACCTGCCGCTGTCGCGCATCGAGATCGAAGCGTGGCGGCGCATTCCGCGGCGCGACACGCTGATCGTGCTGTACGGCGAGCACGGCGGTGTCGACCTTGCGCCGCTGGCCGCGAAGACATTGGCTGCGCTGGGCTACACGAACTTGCATCTGCTCGAAGGCGGCCTCGAAGGCTGGCGGCGCGCGGGCGGCGAGTTGTTCCGTGAC
Source organism: Variovorax sp. YR266 (assembly GCF_900107295.1). Taxonomy (NCBI): domain Bacteria; kingdom Pseudomonadati; phylum Pseudomonadota; class Betaproteobacteria; order Burkholderiales; family Comamonadaceae; genus Variovorax; species Variovorax sp. YR266. Next base: position 28,279 of record NZ_FNPM01000019.1, on the reverse strand, counting down.
GTGAACGTGCCGAGCAAGTCCTTCGGCGAACTGGTCGAGCACGAGCGGCACACACCTTCACTGTCCGCGCCCGAGGTGAAGGCGCTGGTCGATGCGAAGGCCAACGTGGTGGTGCTCGATGCGCGCCGCTTCGACGAGTACCAGACGATGAGCATTCCCTCGGCCACCAGCGTGCCGGGCGCGGAGCTGGTGCTGCGCGTGCGCGAGCTGGCGCCTGATCCTTCGACGCAGGTGATCGTCAATTGCGCAGGACGCACACGCAGCATCATCGGTACGCAGTCGCTGGTGAACGCGGGCATTCCGAACCCGGTGGCTGCGCTGCGCAACGGCACGATCGGTTGGAAGCTTGCGGGGCAGGTGCTGGACCATGGTGCCGACCGGCAGGCGCCTGCCGTGGTGTCGCAAACGCATCGCGCACAGGCGCAGGCCGATGCAAAACGCGTGGCCGATCTGGCTGGCGTGCGCCGCATCGCGCTCGACGCACTGCAGACGCTCGAAGCGCCGGGACGGACCGTGTACCGCTTCGACGTGCGCACGCCCGAGGAATATGCGGCGGGCCACCTGCCCGGCTTTGCCAGTGCGCCTGGCGGGCAATTTGTGCAGGAAACCGATCACCAGGTGCCCGTGCGCGGCGCGCGCATCGTGCTGGCGGACGACGATGGCGTGCGGGCTTCGATGAGCGCGTCGTGGCTTGCGCAGATGGGGTGGGAGGTCTACGTGCCGGAGGTCGTGCCAACGGCTGCGGACTTCATCGAGACCTCGGCACCGCCGAGCTCATACCCGCCGGTTGCGGCCGTTGTGGGCGAGCTCGCGCCGAAGGAACTGGCGGCGTTGCTGAAGCAACCCGGCACCGCAGTGATCGACGTGACGACGAGCGCGAACTACGTGAAGCGCCACATTCCCGGCGCCTGGTATGCGATTCGCGCGCAACTGGCGCAGGCCCTCGATGCGGTCATTCCACCGGCGCAGCGCTACGTGCTGACCTGCGGCAGCAGCCTGCTCGCCCGATATGCCGCGGCCGACCTGCGCGCGCTGCTCGATGCGCGCGGCAAGGGCGATATCGAGGTGCTGGTGCTGACCGGCGGCAACGCGGCATGGTTCGCCGCAGGCCTCGACGCGGAGACTGGCGAGACGCGCCTTGCAACCGCGCGCACTGATCGCTATCGCCGGCCCTACGAAGGCACCGATGCGCCGGCCGAAGCGATGCAGGCTTATCTCGATTGGGAGTACGGCCTGGTGGCGCAGCTAGGGCGCGACGGCACGCATCATTTCAACGTGATCTAGATGCAAGCGTTTTGAAAGGATGACAACACGGTGGTGACACTGTGTAGGCTGGGTAAAGGCCGTCATCCGGCGATGCCACGGGACGTTGGTTGTTCATACCGACAACAACTCGCCCCAGGAGCTTTGCCATGAGATTCCCTGTTCTTGCCTTGTCCGCCGCCGCGCTGGCAGCAGTCCTGACCGGCTGCGTGGTCGCACCGGCAGCCCCCGTGTACTCAGCACCTCCGGGTGTGGCCTATGTGGCACCGACCTACGTGTCGCCCGGTGTCGGCTTCGTGTGGGCCTACCACCCGCGCTACGGCTGGGGCTGGCACCACCCGCAATACGGATGGCACCGCGGCTGGCGCTGAACCGAGGCGGCTGATGCCGCCTCTACACGCCTGGATCAGCTCGGCTCGGCGCTCTTGAACAGAGCGGCGACCTTGCGCTTGGTCTTGATGTTGCTGGAGATGCCGCGTGCGGGCGTAGCAGCCTTGGCGGCAGCTTCCCATGCCGGTGTGGCATCGGGCTCGCCGGCTTCGTAAGGCTTGTCGAAGAACGGATCGCGCGGTGCCGACGGTGCGCGGTGCGGACGTCCACCGCCGCGGCGGGCTTCGGCCTCGCGGCGTTCGCGCGGCTGGTCGAGCACATCGCGTGCGTCGCCGGCTTCGCCTTCTTCGCGCCAGTGGCGACGTCCGTCATTGATGCGGCCACGCGGGCGGTCTTCTTCGAACTCGACGGGTTCGAGCTCGATCTTCTTCTTGATCAGCTTCTCGATGTCGGCCACCAGGCGCGCATCGTTGCCGCCGCTGGCAAAGCTCACGGCCAGGCCCGAGGCGCCGGCGCGGCCCGTGCGGCCGATGCGGTGCACGTAGTCTTCGGCGTTGAACGGAATGTCGAAATTGAAGACCGCCGGCACGTCCTTGATGTCGAGACCACGGGCCGCGACGTCGGTGCACACGAGCAGGTCAACTTCGCCGGCCTTGAACGAGGCGAGCGCCTTCAGGCGTTCGTCCTGGCTCTTGTCGCCATGCAGTGCGGTGGTACGCAGGCCATCGCGCTCCAGCGAGCGTGCGAGGCGCGCGCAGCCGAGCTTGCTGTTGACGAACACGAAAGCCTGCGTGATGCCGCGCTGCTGCACGATCTGCTTGAGCGCGCGGCGCTTGTCGTCGTCGGCCACGCTGTAGAAATGCTGCTCGACGGTGGAGGCCGTTTCGTTCGGCCGCGCCACTTCGATGGTGACGGGGTTCTGCAGGTAGCTGCCGGCCAGTCGCTTGATTTCGGGCGAGAACGTGGCCGAGAACAGCAACGTGGTGCGCTGCTTGGGCAGGTAGCTCAGGATGCGCTGCAGGTCGGGCAGGAAGCCGATGTCGAGCATGCGGTCGGCTTCGTCGAGCACGACGTATTCGACCTGGTTGAGCACCGCGTTCTTGGCTTCGATGTGATCGAGCAGCCGGCCCGGCGTGGCGACCAGCACTTCGACGCCCTTCTTCAGTTCCAGCGTCTGCGGCTTCATGTCGATGCCGCCGAACACCACCGTGCTGCGCAGGTTGGTGTACTTGGCGTACAGCTTGACCTGCTGCGCGACCTGGTCGGCCAGTTCACGCGTGGGCAGCAGCACAAGAGCCCGGACCGGATGCCGCGCGGGCGAGGTCGAGGCGTTTTCATGCTTGAGCATGCGCTGCAGCAGCGGGAGCGAAAACGCCGCCGTCTTGCCGGTGCCGGTCTGGGCGGCGCCCATCACATCCTGGCCCGCGAGCACGACCGGAATGGCCTGCTCCTGGATCGGTGTCATGGTCTCGTAGCCCATTTCGGCTACGGCGCGCGCCAGCGGTTCCGCCAGCGATAGATTGGAGAAGGAGCTTGTCATTGAGCCCGCTATTGTCGCATTGCCGCAAAAAACGGCAGTGACGGCGGCATGACAACGCCCGCGCCAGCGGAATTGCTATTTATTAGATAGCAACCAATTCAGCACTGGCAGGCCCTTCAAGACGGTGCAGCTCAGAGGCTACGCGCATTGAAGGTGTCGCAGGACTTGATATCGCCGCTTTGATAACCCGCGCCGAACCACCGTTGGCGCTGCGCGCTCGAGCCGTGGGTGAAGCTGTCGGGCACCACTGCACGGCCTGCGGAACGCTGCAGGGCGTCGTCACCGATCTTCTGCGCGGCGTTCATGGCGGCCTCGATGTCGCCCGGGTCGAGCCACTTCTTCGACTCTTGCGAATGGTGTGCCCACACACCCGCGAAGCAGTCGGCCTGCAGTTCGACGCGCACGCTCATCGCGTTGTTCTGTGTCTGGCTCAGGCGGCTGCGCATGCCGTCGACCTTGGCGGTGATGCCGAGTTCGTCCTGCACGTGATGGCCGACCTCATGCGCGATGACGTACGCCTGCGCAAACTCGCCCGGCGCGCCGAGCTGGTTCTTCAGCGTGTCGTAGAAGCCGAGATCGATGTAGACCTTCTGGTCGCCAGGACAGTAGAACGGGCCCATGGCCGATTGCCCCGTGCCGCAGGCCGTGGGCGTGGCATTGCGGAACAGCACGAGCCGGGGTGCGTGGTACGTGCCGCCGTTCTGCTTGAAGATGCCCGTCCAGACCACTTCGGTGTTCTTGAGCACAGTGGAGACGAAAGCCGCCTCGCGGTCGCCGGACGGTGGCTTGGGTGCGGGCCCCTGTTGCTGTTGCTGCACCGGGGCCGGACCGCCGCCACCGCTGAGCAGGCTCAGTACCGTGAGCGGGTTGATGCCGAAGACCCAGCCCGCGATCAGCGCGACCGCGATAGTGCCGATGCCGATGCCGCGACCGCCGATAAAGCCGCCGCCCCCGCCACCACCTTCACCGCGGCGGTCTTCGACGTTGTCCGATTGTTCGTTGCCTTCCCATCTCATCGCAGTCTCCTTGCCGGCCATTGCAGGAGGATTTGCCGGCGGTCGCAGGATGGTACTTGCCCCGGCGCCCTCCGGGGTAACCGGCCGTCAGCAGACGGCCTGGTGTTTCGTCAGGTTTTTGGCAGGGTGACGCCGCGTTGGCCCTGGTACTTGCCGCCGCGGTCCTTGTAGCTGGTCTCGCAGACCTCGTCGCTCTCGAAGAACAGCACCTGCGCACAGCCTTCGCCCGCGTAGATCTTGGCGGGCAGAGGCGTGGTGTTGCTGAATTCGAGTGTCACGTAGCCTTCCCACTCGGGCTCGAAGGGCGTGACGTTGACGATGATGCCGCAGCGCGCATAGGTGCTCTTGCCGAGGCAGATGGTGAGCACGTTGCGCGGGATGCGGAAATATTCGACGGTGCGCGCCAGCGCGAAGCTGTTGGGCGGAATGATGCAGTAGTCGCCGTGCATGTCGACGAAGCTCTTCTCGTCGAAATTCTTCGGGTCGACCACGGTGCTGTGGATGTTGGTGAAAACCTTGAATTCAGGCGCGCACCGGATGTCGTAGCCATAGCTGGAGGTGCCGTAGCTGATGATCTTGTGGCCGTCGCTCTCGCGCACCTGACCGGGCTCGAAGGGCTCGATCATTCCTTCGTTTTCGGCCATGCGCCGGATCCATTTGTCGCTCTTGATGCTCATATGCGGTCGCTACTGCTGCTGCGGGGGGAGATGGCGCGAATTGTGGCATGCGCCACTGCCCTCCCCGCCGCCCCGGGTGCTACGGCGCCTGCGAAATCACCGTGCGCTCGACCAGCCGGTCGTCGCCCAGCACGATCATCGCGAAGAGCATTTCTTCCAGCGTGCTCGCCAGTTTTGTCTTGCGCGCCAGCAGCGGCGTGGCCGCCGGGTTGAGCACCAGGAAGTCGGCCTCGCAGCCCGGCTGCAGGTTGCCCACCACGCCGTCGAGGCCCAGCGCGCGCGCCGCGCCGCCGGTGTGGCGCCACCAGAGCTCCGAAGGCGCGATGCTCAGGCCAGTCTTGGTCTGGCCTTCACGGCCGACGTAGTAGGCGGCCATCATGGTGTGGAAGGGGCTGAAGCTGGTGCCGCCGCCCACGTCGCTGGCCAGGCCGTACGGATAGCCCACGCGGTCGGCCGCGCCGAAGTCGAAGAAGCCGCTGCCGAGGAACAGGTTGCTCGTGGGGCTCACGGCCGCGGCCGTCTTCGTCTCGCGCAGCAGGGCGCGGTCGGCGTCGTCGAGGTAGATGCAGTGGGCGTACACGGCGCGCTCGCGCATCAGGCCGAAGCCGGCGTACACGTCGAGATACGAGCGCGCCTTGGGGTACAGCTCGCGCACCCAGCTCACTTCGTCGCGGTTCTCCGCCACGTGCGACTGGATCCAGGTGTCGGCGTATTTCGCGGCAAGCTCGCTCGCGCCGCGCATCTGGGCATCGGTGCTCGCGGGTGCAAAGCGCGGCGTGATGGCATAGCCCAGCCGGTCGACGTTGTGCCACTTGCGGATCAGCGCTTCGGAGTCGATCAGGCTCTGCTCGGTTTCGTCGCGCACGCCGTCGGGCGAATTGCGGTCCTGCAGCACCTTGCCGGTCATCATGCGCAGGCCGCGGCGCTGCGCGCCTTCGAAGAAGGCATCGACCGAGGCCACATGCGAAGTCGCGAAGGTCAGCGAGGTGGTCACGCCGTTGCGCAGCAGTTCACCGAAGAACACGTCGGCCACTTCGTTCGAATGCGCGGGGTCTGCGAATTTGCTTTCGGCAGGGAAGGTGTAGTTCTCGAGCCAGGGCAGCAAGCCGGGCGCGGGCGAACCGATGATGTCGGTCTGCGGATAGTGGATGTGCATATCCACGAAGCCCGGCGCGAGGATGCGCCCCGGCAGATGGGTCACGTGGGCGCCGGGGTGGCGCGGCGCGACGGCGGCGTGGCTGCCGGCATCGAGCACGCGCTGGCGGCCGGTGCTGTCGGGGGCCACGACCAGCAGGCCGTCTTCATCGAAAACGGGCTGGCCGGCGGCGTCGAATCGCAGGAGGGAGGCGCGGTAGGCTTTTTTCATCGTGGGTGCGGAGGGTAATCCAGCCCCACCGCACCGCAATTTCCATGCGCATATGAGTGCTATATGCGGAACGCACTCACCGCGGCGGCAGCGCACGCGACTGGATGTCGAAGGGCACGCCGGTCGGCACCGGCCCGTCGCCCTCCTTGCGCTTGGTCAGCAGCGCGTACTTCGATTCGATGAAGTAGACGCGGTCGCCCCGCACCGCGCCCGACGAGGGGTCGTTGAGCCCTGTCACTACCGTCTGCAGGCCGAGCTTCGTGCCGTCGACACGCGCCACTGTGATCTGGCCACCGTAGGGGCCTTCGCCGAAGGCATTGCTCTCGAACAGCACGAGCCGGCCGGGCTTCCAGGCGCGGATTGCGTCGACGTTCTTCAGCACGCGCGGCGCCTCGATGCGCGTGACCTCGCCGGCGTTGCCTTCAGCGCCCAAACCGATGCGCAGCACGTAAGGAGCCGCCGCCACGAGGCTCACATAGACATCGCGCCCACCATCGATGGCGATGCCGTTCAGGCCCTTGTAGGGGCCCGGTCCGGCCAGCGCCGGGTCTTCCTTCCACACCGTGAGCGCAGCAGCGCCCGGTGCGAGCTTCAGCACGCGCGGGTGGTAGGAGTCGGTCACGTAGAGATTGCCGCGTGCGTCCTGCGCGAGGTCGTTGCAGTAGCCGCCGTCGGGCATTGCATAGCTCGCGCGCGGCGCGCCCGTGGCCAGGTCGTAGCGCTTGAGTGCGCTCGGCGTCTGCGGCACGGTGGTGAAGCCGCTGCTGCCCGAGCAGACCCACAGCGCCCGACGCTTCGCATCGACCAGCACGCCCTGCCCGTTCGCCAGACCATTGGCGCCTGGCTTCACGAGCACCTCGGCCTTCGGCGCGACACCCGGCTTCAGGCGCGCGACCGCGCCCTCGCGCCAGCTGCCGACATAGAACGAACCGTCCGGGCCGATGGCGACGCTTTCCGGATACCAGTCGTCCGGCAAGGCGTGCACCCAGGCCGGCGCAGCCGAAGCCATCGCCGCCACGAACGCGAGCGACACGCCCCCAAGCAGCGCACGCACTCTCATTGCCACACGCGATACACGCGCCCCGTCTGCGGCCCTTCGACGCTGCGAACATAGGCCTGCGCAGCCTTCGCCGCCGACACCGACTCGAATCCGGGAAAGAACGACCCGTACAGCGGCAGCGACTCGGTCAGCACCGTCGGGCTCACCACGTTGATGCGGATGCCGCGCGGCAACTCGATCGCCGCGCCGCGCACGAAGCCCTCGACCGCCGCATTGACGGCCGTGGCATTCGCGCCCTGGCGGATCGGCTCGTCCGCCACGATGCCCGTGGTCAGCGTGATCGAGCCGCCATCGGTCAGCAAATGCTGACCCAGCAACGCGAGCCGCACCTGGCCGAGCAGCTTGTCCTGCAGGCCGACGTTGAAGTCGGCCGGCCGCATTTCATTCAGCGGCCCGAAGAACAGCCCGCCCGCCGCCGACACGATGGCATCGACGCGTCCCACCGCCGCATACAGCGCCTCGACGCTCGCATCGCTCGTGATGTCGACCTGGTAGTCGCCGCGCGTGCGGCCTGCGCGAATCACCTCGTGACCGCGCTCAGCCAGCGTCTGAGCCACCGCACTGCCAATTGCGCCCGTCGCGCCCACAACAAGAACCTTCATGGAGAACCTCGCCAAAAGTGAATCAACAAGCAGCGATTGTTTTACGAACCATTGATTTGATAAATTGCCACCTGGTTCGGTCATTCGAAACTCTGGATTCTCAATATGGACAAGCTCCGCGCCATGGAAGTCTTCGTCGCCACGGTGGATGCGGGCAGCTTCGCGGCCGCCGCCGAGGCGCTCGACCTGTCGGCCGTGATGGTCGGCAAGCACATCCGCGCGCTCGAAGAGCAGCTTGGCGCCCGCCTGCTGGAGCGCACCACGCGCCGCCACTCGCTCACCGAGATCGGCGCCGCCTACCTCGAGCGCTGCCGCGACGTGCTGGCCAGCGTGCACACCGCCGACGGCGTGGCCGAGTCGCTGCGCGCCATGCCCCAGGGCGTGCTGCGCGTCACCGCGCCCGTGGCCTACGGCGCGCACCGGCTCACGCCGGTGATCGGCGACTACATCGCCGCCCACCCGCAGGTGAAGGTCGACTTGAGCCTCAACGACCGCGTGGTCGATCTCGCGGAGGAGGGCTTCGACTGCGGCATCCGCTCGGGCGCCGCGGTCGACGAGCGGCTCATTGCAAGACCGCTCGCGCTGGCGCGCATGTATGCCGTGGCCAGCTCCGCATGGGTCGCGCGCCACGGTCAGCCGAAGCACCCATCCGACCTGGAGGCCTTTCCGCTGCTCGGCTTCGCGACCTGGGGGGGGGGGCCGAACCATTCGTGGCGCTTCACGCGCAAGGGCGAGACGGTGCACGTGCCGGTGCGCGGCCCGCTCACCACCAACAACGGCCAGGCACTGCTGGCCGCAGCCATGGCCGGCGTGGGTGTGATCGTGCAGGCCGATGCGCTGCTCGGACCTGCACTCGCATCGGGCCAGGTGGTGCAGCTGTTGCCCGAGTGGGAACTGCCCACGCGACAGGTGCACATCATGCGGCTGCCGGAAGCGCGGCCGAGTGCGAAGCTGCGGACCTTTGTAGACTTTGTGGTCGAGCGGCTGGGCTGAAAGATAGCGCTTGATGTCACTCATTCTGGACAAATTTTCAAATTTGTCTAACATGGGAGACACAATGCCCTCCACTTCCCCGCCCACCACAGCCACAGCAGACCGGCGCCTCGCAACGCTCGGCGGCCGCATTCATGCACGCCGCAAGGCGTTGAAGGTCAGCGCCACCACCGCCGCAGAGGCAGCGGGCGTGTCTCGCATGACGCTGCACAGGATCGAGCGCGGAGAACCTTCGGTCACGATGGGCGCCTATATGAATGCGCTGGGAGCATTGGGTCTCGACGTCGATGTGGTGATGTCCACTGAGCCGCCAGCCCTTGCGCCGCTCCCAGGGGGCATTCGAATTGCCGATTACCCCCAGTTGCGCCGACTTGCCTGGCAATTGGCCCCGACCACCGAACTCACGCCCGAAGAAGCATGGGGAACCTACGAGCGCAACTGGCGCCATGTCGACACATCCGCACTGGACGCCAAAGAGCGCGACTTGTTGGAAGACCTGGCGCGCACCCTTGGCAGGAAGCCATTGCATGTTTGAACGGCCACACCATCAACGCGTCGCTCAGGTGCTGGCCTCACTCGACGCAAACCTGCTCGCCCAAAGCCATTGCTTCTTCGGCGGAGGCACGGCTATCGCGCTTCGCTACGGCGAGTACCGCGAGTCCGTGGACATCGACTTCCTCGTATCCGACATCGATGGCTATCGCCAACTGCGCCAACTGCTGACGAGGAATCAAGGCCTCGGCGCACTCGCACGCCAAGGCTCCGAGATTCAGCAATCGGCTGAACTTCGCGCCGATCAATACGGCATTCGATCGTCGGTTCGCGTAGACAACACCGAGATCAAGTTTGAAATCGTTCTCGAAGCGCGCATCGAACTTGAATTGCCGGGAGCAGAGGACCGAGTCGGCGACATCGCGACCCTTACGCCGCTCGACATGGCAACGAGCAAGTTGCTCGCAAACTCGGACCGTTGGGCCGACGACAGCGTCTTCAGCCGCGACATCATCGACCTGGCCATGATGAAACCCGGGGCGGCACTGTTGCGTCGAGCAACGAGCAAAGCCAGCCGCGCCTACGGCAACAGCATCGACACCGATCTCACCAAGGCCGCCGAGGCGCTGCTTGCACGACCGGGTCGAATGGACCGTTGCATGGCCGTGCTGCAAATGACTCCGACCGTGACGCCCGCGCTGCTTCGCCAGCGCATCAAGGCTCTGTTGCCTCGTGCTGCGCGCGCAGGTCAATAGAGCTAGCGCGCCACCCGCCCCTGCACGCCCTCGACCAGCCAGTTCATCTTCAGTATCTGCTCGTCGCTGAGTTGCGCGCCCTTGGCGATCACGACGTGACCTTCGTTGTCACGCACGTCACCGGCAGTTGCGCGAAACGGCTGCAGCTTGCCCGCCGCAATGTCCTTCTGCCGCGCCAGCACCTCGTCCTGCACGGCCTTGGGCACCTTCGTGCCGAAGTCGCCGACGCGGATCATTCCTTCCTTCACACCGCCCCAGAGGTTGCCGCTTTTCCAGCTGCCGTCGAGCACGGCCTTCGCGCGCTGCGTGTAGTAGCCGCCCCACTGGTGCGTGACCGCGACGATCTGCGCGTCGGGCGCAATCTTGCGCATGTCGGAATGGTAGGCAATGGCCATCCTGCCGCGCTCCTGCGCCGCAGCCATCACGGCGGTGGAGCCTGTGTGAAAGGCGATCACGTCGGCGTTCTGATTGAACAGCGCCATGGCTGCGTCGCGCTCCTTCGGCGGATCGAACCACTCGTTGAGCCACACCACGTGCACCTTCGCGGCCGGGTTCACCGAACGCATGCCGAGCGTGAAGGCGTTGATGCCCTGCAGCACCTCGGGAATCGGAAAGCCCGCAACGTAGCCCGCAATATTGGTCTTCGTCATGCGGCCGGCCGCGATGCCCGCGAGATAACGGCCCTCGTAGTAGCGCGCATTGGCGGTCGCCACGTTGGGCGCGGTCTTGTAGCCGGTGATCGATTCGAACTTCACCTCGGGGAAGTCCTTCGCCACCTTCAGCGTCGGCTCCATGTAGCCGAAGCTCGGCGTGAAGATGAGCGTATTGCCCTGCTGCGCGAGGTCGCGGATCACGCGCTCGGCGTCGGCACCCTCGGCCACGTTCTCGACATAGGTGGTCTTGACCTTGTCGCCCAGCGCCGCATCGACGGCCTTGCGGCCCTCTTCATGCTGGCGCACCCAGCCGGCATCGGTGACGGGCGTGACGTAGACGAAGCCGATCTTCAGCGGCACTTTCGGCGGCTGCGTTTGCGAGAAGGCGGGAGATAAAAAGCACGCGGCGGCCAGCGCCAGAACGGCGCGGCCCGCGAGGTTTTTGTACATGGTGTTCCTCTACATGGCCCCGGAAAAGCAAAACCCCGCAGCAGGCCGGGACGCCCTGCTGCGGGGTGGGGATTTTATGCCCCGAGCCGTCTAGGCGGCGCGGTAGCGCACCGCGGGCACGGTGCTGGACAACCGCCCCGACATCGCACGCCGCGCCGCATCGAAGGCATCCCACTCGGCAAGGTCGGGCAGCGCGGGAATCGTGACCTGCTCGCCCTGGTCGAGCCCTGCGAGGGCCGCGTCGACCATGTCTTGCGCGGTCATCACGATCTCGCTGGGCAGGTGCTCGATCGGCACGCCCGCGACGCCCCAGAACTCGGTGGCCGTCGCACCGGGCAGCACCGCCTGCACGCGCACGCCCTTGTCCTTCAGCTCGTGCTGCAGCGACTGGCTCAGCGCCAGCACGAAGGCCTTGGTGCCACCGTACACGCCGTTGAGCGTCTCGGGCGAGATCGCCACGATGGAGGCGATGTTCACCAGCGTGCCGGCGCCGCGCTCGACGAAACCGGGCACGGCCGCATAGGTGAGCCGCGTGAGCGCGCTCACGTTGAGCTCGATCATTTCCTCCATCCTGTCGATGTCCGAGCCGAGCAGCGGTGCGGCGGCGCCGAAGCCGGCGTTGTTCACCAGCACGGTGATGTCGCCGCGAGTGCGCAGCACGGCTTCCACGGACGCGATGTCCTTCCGGTCGGACAGGTCGGCCGAAAGGACCTCGACCTTGCGCCCGGTCTCGTCCGCGAGCTTCGCGGCCAGTGCGGCGAGGCGCTCGCGGTTGCGCGCCACCAGGATGAGGTCGAAGCCGCGCCGCGCGAGGCGGTCCGCGTACACGGCGCCGATGCCCGACGAGGCGCCGGTGATGAGGGCTGTGCCCTTGCCGGGATTTGAAGTTGCAGTCATGGAGTTTCCTTTGATCGCCACGGGGTTGTGGCCATGAGGGGAAGTCTCCTCCTGCAAGGCTATGGCGTAAATGTCATATAAGCCACCTTTCAGGACATCCGGCGCTTCAGGCCGTGGCGGCCTCTTTCCGGGCCACTCGGCGCACGCTCTGCGGCGGTTGCCCCAGCGTGCGCAGGAAGGCGCGGCGCATGCGCTCGGGGTCGCCGAAGCCCGTTTCGCGCGCGACCACGCCGAGCGCAAGGCTGCCCTCGTCGATCAGCGCGCGCGCCGCCTCCACGCGCAGGTTCTCGACCGCATGCGCGGGCGACTGCCCGGTCTCGGCCTTGAAGGCGCGGCTGAACTGGCGCGGGCTCAGGTGCGCGACCTCGGCCAGTTCCTCCACCGAAAGCGTCTCGCGCAGGTTGGCCCGCGCATGTACCAACGCTTGTTGAATGCGATCGGACTTGGGTTCCAGCTCGAGCAGCGCGGAGTACTGCGATTGCCCGCCCGCGCGGCGGTGATACACGACCAGCTTCCTCGCCGCGAACCGGGCAGCCTCCACGCCGAGGTCGTCCTCCACCAGTGCCAGCACGAGATCGATGCCGGCCGTCATGCCGGCCGAGGTCCACACCGGCCCGTCGTTGATGAAGATGCGGTCGGGCTGCACCCTGATGGCGGGATGACGCTTCTGCAGTTCGCCCGCAAAGGACCAGTGCGTGGTCGCCCGGCGTCCGTCGAGCAGGCCTGCATCTGCCAGCCCGAAGGCGCCGGTGCAGATGCTGGCCACGCGGCGCGCATTGCGCAGCCCCGCACGCAGAAAGCGGCGCATCTTCTCGGACGTGGGCGCGACGAAGAGCGCGCCGCTCATCACCAGCGTGTCGAACTTCGCCGTGCCGAAGCGCTTGCTGTCGGTGGCCACGCCCGACGAGCTGGTCACGAGGCCGCCCTCTTCCGATAGCAGCTCGACCTTGTAGACCGCCTTGCCGGCATGGATGTTGGCAAGCTCGAACGCCGCGATCGCCGCGAGGTCGAGGATCTGGAAACCGGGGAAGACGAGCACGCCGATGCGTTTCATGGCCATGTCCTGAAAAGAGGGTTGCACTGAATGACGGACGCGAGGCTAGACGACCTGCGCTGACCGCGTTGGCGTGAGGGATACGCAGCGCGGCCTTCCCGCGCGGCGATGGGTGCCGCCACCAATCGGCAAGCGCCAACTCGGGCACGCAGTCCCACAATGGGCGCTCCCCATGACGCCCCCGACAACAAAGAACGCAACAAACGCCCCGCCAGCCGGGACGGGCGCCCACACCCACTGGCAGCGCAACCTCGCCGTCTGCATGTTCGGCTCCTTCACCACCATCATCGCGATGACGCTGCTGCTGCCCTTCCTGCCGCTGTACGTCGAACAGCTGGGCGTGAAGGACCATGCGGCCATCGTGCAGTGGTCGGGCGCGGCTTACGGCGCCACCTTCTTCAGCGCCGCGCTGGTCGCGCCGCTGTGGGGCCGGCTGGCCGACCGCTACGGGCGCAAGCCGATGCTGATCCGCGCGAGCCTCGGCATGGCGGTGGCGATGGCGCTGATCGGCCTTGCGGGCAACGTGTGGCAGCTCGTGGGCCTGCGGCTGCTGGCGGGGCTGCTCGGCGGCTATGCCTCGGGCTCGATGGTGCTGGTCGCCACGCAGACGCCCAAGGACCGCACCGGCTGGGCGCTGGGCACGATGTCGTCGGCCATCATGGCGGGCAACCTCGTGGGGCCGCTGGTGGGCGGCGTGCTGCCGCCGCTGGTCGGCATTCGCAACACCTTCTTCGCGGCGGGCGCGATGATCTTCGTGGCCTTTCTCGCGACGGCCTTCCTCATCCGCGAAGAGAAGAAGGCGCCTTCCGCATCGAAGCAACGCGGCGCCTCCGACGACACCGGCTGGGCCGCCGTGCCCGACAAGCGCCCGCTGGTCGCGATGCTCTTCACCGGCATGCTGCTGATGCTCGCGAACATGTCGATCGAGCCGATCATCACCGTCTACGTCGCCACGCTGGTCGAAGACCCGAACCGCGTGACGATGATGGCCGGCCTCGTGATGTCGGCAGCGGCGCTGGGCAGCATCCTCTCGGCCTCGTGGCTGGGCAAGCTGGCCGACCGCGTGGGTCACTGGAACGTGATCGTCGGCTGCCTCGCGGTGTCGGCACTGCTGCTGGTGCCGCAGGCCTTCGTCAGCTCGGGTTGGCAGCTGGTGGTGCTGCGCTTTCTGATGGGGCTGTCGCTCGGCGGGCTGCTGCCCTGCATCGCGAGCGTGATCCGCCATAACGTGCCCGAGCGAGTGGCGGGCAACATGCTCGGCTACTCGACCTCTGCGCAGTACACAGGCCAAGTCGCGGGGCCGCTGCTCGGCGGCTTCGTGGGCGGGCACATCGGCATGCGCGCCGTGTTCCTCGGCACCTGCGTGCTGATGGCCGCGGGCGCCGGGTGGAACTGGCTGGCGAAGCGGCGCTGAAGCACCGCTGCCCCCTCCTCCCTACTCGCTGATGGTCACGCTGCTGTAGGCGGCGTCGGCCTTGATCTCCGCTTCCGAGAACGGCAGGCGCAGCCACTGCCCGGCGCTGTAGGCGCGTGTGTAGTCGGCGTTGTGCGGCGATGCCGGATCGTCCGACAGCGAGAAGGTGAGGAAGGTGTGAGCTTCGACGCCTCCCACGGGGAAACGCACGATCTGCATGTAGCTGTTGCCGTTGGGGTTGGCATCCATCGTGTAGCCGCCCTTGTCGAGCCGGTTCTCCGAGCAAAGGATCGTGAAGTAGCCCTGGCCGTCGCAGCCGCCCGACAGCGGGATCTTCTGGCCGTTACGCGTCACGAACAGCGTGTCGCCGCGCGGCGCGTCGAGGGCGTAGCCGCTGGCCTGCACGCGCAGCACCGCCGCGCCGAAGGCCTGCCGCAGATCTTCAGCGGCTGAAGTCTTGAGGCCGCTCGGCGTGTTGATCGGATCGCTCGCGCTGAAAGGCACTTCATAGAGCCTGTCCGCGGGCAGGCGTGAGGCGCGCGCCCAGAACTCGTCCCACACATGAGCACCGCGCGCCGAGGCCAGGCCGGTGTTGTTCCACGCCTTCAGCACCGCGCAGGCGGGTCCGGTGTCGACGCTGCGCGGCGGCGAGAACGCCTCACCGGTCTGCGCGTCGCCCGTCACGGCAATGCGCGGCACTGCGCAAACCAGCTCCAGCGCGCGGGCCTTGAACAGTTCGGCGGTGTAGGCGCGGCTGCCGAGCGTCGCACGCTCGACGGCATCGACCGTTGCGCCCTTGCTCGTGTCTTGCGCAATGAGGTGGCCGAGCCGCGTGCGGAATGTCTGCGCGTTGCTGCCCGTCGGGCCGAAGATGGCCGGGTACCCCGTGAGTGGCGCCTCCGGGTTGGCGAGCCAGTAGCTGTCGTTCATGTTGGCGACGTAGTCGTCGCGCAGCAGGCTCGGCATGCGCGAAGGGCCGACTGCCCCCTTCTGCACCGAGTCGGCGTCGCTCTGCCAGTCGCAGGCACTGCGCGAGCCGTCGAACACCGGCACGCGCGGCAGCGCGGCCGCCATCGCCTTGCCGGCGGGCGTGGTGCAGCCAGCCGTCTGCTCGGGCGACACGTTGGGCACCGCGCCGATGTCCGCATACCAGGCCTTGGCGCTGCCGCGGCCCACGGCCACGGTGTTGACCCAAGGGATCGCGGCCTCCTCGCGCTGGACGGTGATGAGCTCGTCGAGCGATTTCGCCTGCGCCCAGCGCAGCCAGGTGCGGAAGGTGCGGTAGTTGTCGGCGTTGATGTCGCGGATGGCGAAGGCCATGCTCTGGCTCCAGGCCAGCGCCGGGTTGATCGCGCCCAGGTTCACCAGCGGGCCGTATTCGGAGGTGTAGAGCGTGCGCGTCACCGGCTCGACCTTGCCAGAGGCCTGCTTCACGTTCACGGTGACGGTGCTGGCCTGCATCTTCACCACGCGACCGTCGCGCAGGTAGCTCGTTGCGTCACCCGGAGCGAGCTGCAATTGAAAGAGACCGAAGCGCCGCGCCGCCGACACCGTGTGGCTCCACGCGATGTTGTCGTTGAAGCCGATCAGGATCACCGGCACGCCGAGGAAGGAAGTGCCGCTGACGTCGAGTTGCCCCGGAATGGTGAGCTGCGCCTGATAGAAGCGATCAGGCCCGCGCCAGTACCAGTGCGGGTTGCCGAACAGCAGCGGGCTCGCGTCGCCGGTGGCGGCCGTGCCGAAGCCGATCATGTTGCTGCCCACGCCCGCCTCGCCGCCGACCTGCAACGCCAGCGGCTGCGCGCCGTGCTCCTCGCGCGACGACACCTTGGCGGCAGGCGGCGCCGCATTCGCGATGTTCGAGAGGAAGTTGCTGTAGCCCGCCGCCAGGTTGGTGGCGTACATGCGGCGGTAGATGTCGTCGGCGCTCACCGGCCGCACCCACGCCTCGTTGCGGCAGGCCGCATGTGCGTTGCCTGCACCGGCACCAGCCTTCAGCTCGCGCACGTAGCGGTTGTAGCCAGCGGCAAAGCCTTCGACCATGCCGCGGATACTGGCCGGCTGCGCGCGGGCCATGGCCCCCACCACGTCGGCCGTGATCACGTGCTTGTGGAAGAAGTCGGAGTCGATGTTCCTGGGCTGGCCGATGGTGCTCTTGGCCGTCAACAGCGCCTCGGCGCCGAAGAACTGCGAACGCTCGCCGCGGTAGGTGAGAAAGCTGTCGGCCATGGTGCAGAGATCGTCCTGCGCCTGCGCATAGCCGTAGCCATAGCCGGCACCGGCCCAGTCGTCGGCCTTGATGTGCGGCACGCCCATGGCGGTGCGGCGGATCTCGGCCTTGTAGCTGCCGTGCGGGGGCGTTGAACGGTCGGTAATGCCGGTGCAGGCCACGAGGGCCATGGCAACCGACACGAGAAAAAGCGACCCGAGGCCGCACTTGAATTTCGAGCGCATGCAGTGTTCCTGTTGTGTATGAGGAACGCAGCTGCGTGGGCAATGAGCGTGCGTGGCGCGTTCGGCGGCAATCTTAAGACGGGCGACGCGAACGCCTCGCACGCGCGCCCTTCTTTACATTGACGCCAGCCCCTGCTGATGACCCCAGACGTGCGAGGCGCCGTCGTCGGCGGTCACGCGCACCTGGCTCGCCAGGAAGGACGGCGACAGGCCGAAGTAGCGCTGGAAGGTGCGGCTCATGTGCGCCGCGTCGGTGAAGCCGCTGACCAGCGCCACGTCGGTAAGTGGGCGCCGCACGGTGAACTGCTGCACCGTGCGCCGCACCTTGGTCCACAGCGCATAGCGCTTGACCGACGCCCCCACCTGCCGGGCGAACAGGTGCGTGAGCCGGTCGGGCGAGAGGCAGGCCACCACCGACAGGTCGCGCAGCGGAATCTGCCCCGCATGCGCGCGGATGGCCTGCAGCACGCGTTCGATGCCCGGGTCGATGGCCGCTTCGCTCTCGGGGAATTCGTTGATGGCCTCGACCAGCTTCACGCTGAGCACCCGCAGCCCGCGGCTGCAAAGCGCGCCGTGCTGCGCCGGATCGAAATCGTCGCGCAGCCGGCCGAAGCGGCGCGCATCGATCGGCAGGATGCCGTGGCCGCCCATGCGCTTTGCAAGCATGCGGTAGGCGCTCGACGCCGGATCGAGATTGAGCGACAGCAGCCCGCAGCCATCGACGTCGAGCCGGCGCGACACGTGCGGAGCGACCAGCGCCGCGGTGCAGTGCACGCGTGTGCCATCGACCGCCTCCAGCGCGAAGGGATGCCCGCTGATCGACGCCAGCAGCGTGGCCGACGAGCGGGCCGTCAGGCCCGACTGGATCGCCGGCGTGATGTAGAGGAACCGGTCATCCCACAGGTGCAGGAAGTTTTGCGTTGCCATGCCGTATCACTTTTGTTTTTGTCTCCAGCGGCGGATTCTCCCGCATCGGAACGGCCATGGGCTGCACATGCTGGCGCACCGCCTCCAGCAGCAGCGTGGCCAGCCGGCCCACCGGGGCCTCGGAGTGGGCCTGCGCGCGATAGAGCACGAGCGATATCTGCGGCAGCGCCGGCAGGGACAGCATCGTGCGATCGATGATGCGCACGTGCGAGGGCAGCCCGAAAGGCGTGCGCACCGTGAGGCCCAGGCCGGCCGAGGCAGCGGCCCACAGCGCGGCCAGGCTGGCGCTGCCGAAGGCGCGGCGCCATGGCACGCCGGCGCGGTCGAGCGCAGTGATGACGATCTCGCGCAGCGGGCACGGGGCGTCGAGCATGATGAGCGGCAACGGCTCCTTGCTCTTGGCCTGGCGCGTACCGGTGCCGCGGTACTCGCGCTGCGTCCACCAGTCGGCCTCGACCCGGTCGGGCGCCTTGGGGCCGATCCACAGCAGGGGCAAGCGCGCCACGCGCTCGGCATACGGCGACAGGGGCTGGTCGCCCGCGTCCCATGCCAGCGCCAGGTCGAGCTGGCCGAGTTCGAGCCGCTCCCGCAGCTCGCCGCTGCGCGCCACGCAGGCCTCGATGCGCACCTTGGGATGCGCGCGCGCGAAGCGGCCGAGCACGGCCGGCAGCAGCGTCTCGCCGAAGTCTTCCTGCAAGCCGAGGCGCACCCAGCCCTGCAGGTCGGCGCCGCGCATGGCGGCGCTGGCTTCTTCATTCAGTTCGAGCATGCGGTGCGCATAGGCCAGCAGCGTTTCGCCGGCGTCGGTTAGCTCCAACCCGCGGCCGGCCTTGCGGAACAGCACGGTGCCGGCCTGTGACTCCAGCTTCTTGAGCTGCGCGCTCACTGCTGAAGTCGAGCGGCCCAGCTTGTCGGCGGCACGCGCATAGCTGCCGAGCGCGATGCCGGTGGAGAAAGTGCGCAGCACGTCGAGATCGAACATCACCTGGCTCATGTCGGGGCTCCTTCTTGACCATCCTGTTTTTCAGGACGATTGGCACATTATTTTCTGATTTTCAAAACCTTGGCGGCGGTGGACACTGCGCCCAACATGACGCAATCTCCCTCTTCCTCCTCTACGTTCTCGCCGCGCCACCGCTGGAAGGTGCTGACTGCGGGCGTGGCCGCCAACGCAGCGTTCTCCGTGGCCTTCAGCGGCATCCCGATGACCGCCGTGCTCATGCGCACCGGCTACCAGCTCGACAACACCACGCTCGGGCTGGTGCTCGGCCTCATGGGCCTGGGCATCGCGGTGAGCGAGTTGCCATGGGGCCTGCTGACCGACCGCTGGGGCGACCGGCCGGTGCTGCTGATGGGCCTGGGCAGCACGGCCATCGCGCTCGTAGCGATGGCGCTGTGGGCCGCACCCGCGGCAGGGCACATTCCCGGCCTGGGCTGGCTCGGCGCCGGGCTGCTGCTGGTCGGCCTGCTTGGCGGCAGCGTCAACGGTGCCAGTGGCCGCGCGGTGATGACGTGGTTCGACGCCAGCGAGCGCGGCCTCGCGATGAGCATCCGGCAGACGGCCGTGCCACTGGGCGGCGGCATCGGCGCGCTGGTGCTGCCTTTCGTCGCCCTGCACTTCGGCTTTGCCGCGCTGTACGGCCTGCTCGCGCTGCTGTGCGCGCTGAGCGCGGCGATGAGCTGGGCGTGGGTGCACGAGCCACCCATTGCGCCGCGCGGCAACAAGACCGTGGAAGCGGCCGCACCCAAGAGTGGTCCACTGCGCAACGTGCGCGTGTGGCGCATCGTGGCCGGCATCGGCATCCTCTGCGCGCCGCAGTTCGCTGTGCTGTCCTTCGGCACCGTCTTCCTGCACGACTTTGGCCATGCGGGCTTTGCGACGATCACCGCGACCATGGTGTTCACGCAGGTCGGCGCGATGGTCATGCGCGTGTGGAGTGGCCGCTGGACCGACCGGCGGCGCAACCGGCCGGCCTACCTGCGGGCTTGCAGTGCGCTCAGCGTGCTGCTGTTCGCGGGCCTCGCGGTGCTGGTGATGGTCTCGGGCACGCATGCCGCCGATTCAGTTGCGCTGCGCATCGCGCTGGTCGTTCTGCTGGGCGTGAGCGGCGTGTCCGTGTCGGCCTGGCACGGCGTGGCCTACACCGAGCTCGCCACGCTGGCCGGTGCAGCCCGCGCCGGCACGGCATTGGGCATGGCCAACACCAGCGTGTTCCTTGTTTGCTTCGTCACGCCGTTTTCCATTCCGTACCTGCTGGCGCTGCAGGGCTGGCCGATGGTGTGGCTGGCGGCCAGCGCCTGCGCGCTGGTGGCGATGCCGCTGCTGGTGCCGCGGCCCGCCGTTGCGGATCAAAAAGTCGCGAAGGCCGCGTTGAGCCGGTCGACATAGGCGCGCTTGGCAGCCGCGTCGATGAAGCTGCCTTCGAAGCTGTTCGCCGCGAGTTGCCAGGCCTGCTGCACGCTGAGCCCGGTGGCCGCGAAGGTCTGCGTGAAGTTCTGGTTCATGTAGCCGCCGAAGTAAGCCGGGTCGTCCGAGTTGACGGTGGCGACCAGGCCCGCGCCCAGCAGCGCGCCAAGGTTGTGCTGCGACAGATCAGGGAACACGCAGAGCTTGAGGTTCGACAGCGGGCACACGGTGAGCGGAATGCGGTCTTGCGCGAGCCGCTTCATCAGCGCCGGGTCTTTGGTGCTTTGCACGCCGTGGTCGACACGCTCGACCTTGAGCACGTCGAGCGCGCTCCACACATAGGCCGGCGGGCCCTCTTCGCCCGCATGCGCGACAAGGTGAAAGCCAAGCTCGCGGCAGCGTGCGAACACGCGCGCGAACTTCTCTGGCGGATGGCCGACTTCGCTCGAATCGAGCCCCACGCCGATGAACTTGTCGCGGAATGGCAGCGCCTGCTCCAGCGTCTCGAAGGCTTCTTCCTCGCTCAGGTGCCGCAGGAAGCACAGGATGAGCGTGGCGCTCACGCCCAGCTTCGGTTGCGCATCGACGCAGGCGCGGTGCAGTCCGTTGATGACCGTCTCCATCGACACGCCGCGCGCCGTGTGCGTCTGCGGGTCGAAGAACATCTCGGTGTGCACCACGTTGTCTGCTGCCGCGCGCTCCAGGTAGGCCCAGGCCATGTCGTAGAAATCCTGTTCCTTCAGCAGCACGCTGGCGCCGGCGTAGTAGATGTCGAGAAAGCTCTGCAGATTGGTGAAGGCGTAGGCCTTGCGCAATTCTTCGACGCTGGCGTAGGGAATGGACACGCCATTGCGCTGCGCGAGCGCGAAGATGAGCTCGGGTTCGAGCGAACCCTCGATGTGCATGTGCAGTTCGGCCTTGGGCATGGCGCGCAGCAACTCGGGCAGGCGGTCGGCTGCGATGCGGTCGAAGCTCTTGTCGTAGACGGGGCGGAAATCGGTCATGGTGGGGGACTCTGCTGCTGCGTTGTGATCCCGCACAGCATAAAGCCAGCCACCGCCAGCGCGATGCCTGAAACCGTATAGCCGTCAGTCAGTCGATGCTGCGCGCCGAACTGGTCAGCGAGCGCGCGCACAGCAGCAGCGTGGGCGCCAGCTTGCGCACGGCTTCGTCGATCGTCCAGCGGCTGGTCGGCGCCACGATGTGCACAGAGGCCACCGGCCGCCCCTGGCTGCCCAGCACGGGCGCCGCGATGGTCATGTCGCCGAGGAACAGCTCCTCGGCATTGGTGGCAAAGCCCTGAAGGCGCGCCTGGCGCAGCGTTTCGAGGATTGCGTCCACATCGGTGCACGTGTGCATGGTGTGCGCCACGCGGTCGGAGGCCTCGATGAGCGAGCGCGCCTCTTCCTCGGGCAGCGCACTCAAAAAAGCGCGCCCCGAAGCCGTGCAGTACATGGGAATGCGGCTGCCGATGGGCATGTGCACCGGCACGAACTGCGCACTGACGAAACGCGCCACGTAGACCATGTCGAGCCCGTCGGGCTCGGTGAGGCAGGAGGTTTCCGTCGTCACCTTGGTCAGCTCCGACAGGAAGGGGTTGGCCATGTCGATCAGCGAATGGGCCGCCAGGTAGTTGAAGCCGATTTCCATCACGCGCGGCGTGAGCTGGTAGCGCCGCGTCTTCGGGTGCTTGCGCACGTAGCCCAGTTTTTCGAGCGTGAAGACCATGCGCTGGGCCGAGCTCTTGGTGATGTCGGTGGCCTCGGCCACGTCGGCCAGCGTCATGGTGCGCCGCCGTGCGCTGAAGGCGCGCAGCACGGCCAGGCCCTTCTCCAGCGACTGGTTGAAAAGCAGGCTCTGGCTGTCTTCGGGGGCTGTGTCGGGTGTGGCGTCCATGGCGCTGGAGTATAGCTACAGTCTCTTGAAATATCGAATATCGATTCTTAAAACCCGACTAGTGGTTTCTATTTATTGATTAGAGATTCAAAAGAATCGACTATTGGCATGCATGTTGCATCGCGGGGTGCATCACCTTTTTCCGTTCCCTTTCCGTTCATTTCCACTTTTCAACGTCCTTTTCCTCCGAGGAGTGCTTCCATGAATCGCATCGTTCGCCGCCTTCACCGCCTGGCCCTGGGTCTTTGCATCGCCGGCACCGCCTCGCTGGCCATGGCACAAGGCGCCACCCCGACCTACAACGTGGGCGCCACCGCCACCGGCGTGCCCTTCACCTTCCTCGACGTGAAGACCAACACCATCCAGGGAATGATGGTCGACACCGTCACTGCCGTAGGCAAGGCGGGCGGCTTCAACGTCAACGTGCAGCAGACGGTGTTCTCGGCGCTGATTCCCTCGCTCACGGCCCGCAAGATCGACATCGTCTCGGCGGCCATGCTCAAGACAGCGGCGCGCCAGGAAGTGGTCGACTTCAGCGACCCGGTGTATTCGTACGGCGAGGGCCTGATCGTCAAGGCCGACGACACCCGCGCGTATGTCTCGCTCGACGAGCTCAAGGGCGAAGTGGTGGGCGCGCAGGTCGGCACCGTGTTCCTCGACATGCTGAACAAGAAAGGCATCTTCAAGGAAGTGCGCAGCTACGACTCGGTGGCCGACATGACGCGCGACCTTTCGCTCGGACGCATCAAGGCAGGGCTGGGCGACCAACCCATCATGGCCTACCAGATCCGCCAGAACACCTTCCCCGGCGTGAAGCTGGTCGACAGCTACAAGGCCGTGAACGTGGGCGATGTGTGCCTGGTGGTGCGCAAGGGCGACACCGAGACGATGGCCCGCATCAACAAGGCCATTGCCTCCGTGAAGGCTGACGGCACGCTCGCCAAGATCGTCCAGAAATGGGGGATCTGATGCACACCCCCAGGCTTCGCGCACTTCGTGTCGCTTCGCCAACCCCCTTGCAGGGGGCAACACCTGTGGCCCGGCAAAGCCGGTTCCGCGGTGTTCCCCGAATGGGCCTGACTGCGTCGGCCGACCAGTTCGATGCGCCGCGCATCAAGCGACGAGGCTGATGCAGATGGCTGCTCCCACCTTTCTACAGAACGCGCAGGACTTCCTGCCGATCCTCCTGCAGGGCGCGGTGGTCACCGTGCAGGTTACGGTGCTCGCCTTCCTGCTGAGCAGCGCGCTCGGCCTTGCGCTCGCGCTGATGAAGCTGTCGCCCGTGCGCGCCCTCTCCTGGGCCGCCACGGTGGCCATCAACGTGATTCGCGGGCTGCCGATCATCGTGCAGCTCTTCTATATCTACTTCGTGCTGCCGGAGTTCGGCGTGCAACTCACGGCTTTCCAGGCCGGCGTGATCGGGCTGGGCATTGCCTACTCGGCGTACCAGGCCGAGAACTTCCGCGCCGGCATCGAGGCGGTCGATCCGGGCCAGCGCGAGGCCGCGCAGGCCATGGGCATGCGCTCGGCGCTGATCATGCGGCGCGTGATATTGCCGCAAGCCTTTCGCATCGCGCTGCCGCCCTACGGCAACACGCTGGTGATGATGCTGAAGGACTCCTCGCTGGTCTCGACCATCACCGTGGCCGAAATGACGCGCGCCGGCCAGCTCATCGCCTCGTCGACCTTCCAGAACATGACGGTCTACACGCTGGTCGCCCTGCTCTACCTGTTGATGAGCCTGCCGCTGGTCTACGGCCTGCGCCGGCTAGAGAAGCGCTTTGCCGCCGGGAGAAAACAACCATGATCCACGTCGAAGGACTGGAAAAGCGCTTCGGCACGCACCGCGTGCTGCAGGGTGTGAGCCTGAACGTGGACAAGGGCGAGGTCGTGTGCCTGATCGGCCCTTCGGGCTCGGGCAAGTCGACGGTGCTTCGCTGCATCAACGGGCTGGAGTCGTACGAAGGCGGCGAAGTGCGCGCCTTCGGCGAGCGGGTGGACCGCAACGCGCCCAACATCCACCGGCTGCGCAGCCGCATGGGCATGGTGTTCCAGCGCTTCAACCTGTTCCCGCACCGCACCGTGCTGGAGAACGTGATGGAAGGCCCGGTCTACGTGCTGCGCCAGAACGCGGCGCAGGCGCGCGAAGAAGCGCTGGCGCTGCTGGCCAAGGTGGGGCTGGCCGAGAAGGCACAGGCGTATCCGGCGCAGCTCTCGGGTGGGCAGCAGCAGCGCGTGGCAATCGCCCGCGCGCTCGCGATGAAGCCCGAGGCCATGCTGTTCGACGAGCCCACGTCCGCGCTCGACCCCGAGCTGGTCGGCGACGTGCTCGGCGTGATGCGCGCACTGGCCGACGAGGGCATGACGATGATCGTGGTCACGCACGAGATGGGCTTTGCGCGCGAAGTGGCCGACCGCGTGTGCTTCCTGCACAGCGGCAGCATCGTCGAGGAAGGCCCTTCCGCGCAGGTGCTGGGCGCGCCGCGCCAGGCGCGTACGCAAGACTTTCTGCGGCGCGTGCTGCACCCCTCCGGTGCCGTGGCGTCCGCGGAGGTGCGCGCATGAGCGTTCGCGCGTTGCCTCCTTCGCTCTGGGCCGACACCGCGCCACCCGCTCCACCGACACCGCCGCTGACCGAATCGCGCAAGGCCGACGTGCTGATCGTCGGCGGCGGCTTCACCGGCCTCTCGGCTGCGCTGCACCTGGCCGAGGCCGGCGTGCAGGCCTGCGTGCTCGAGGCGCACGAACCCGGCTGGGGCGCGTCGGGGCGCAACGGCGGGCAGGTGAACCCTTCGCTCAAGCACGACCCCGACGAGCTGGTCCAGCTCTATGGCCATGCGCGTGCAGAGCCCTTGATCGATGCGGTCTCGCGCTCGGCCGACCTGGTGTTCGACCTGATCGCCCGCCACGGCATCGACTGCCAGCCGGTGCGCAAAGGCTGGATCCAGGCCGCCTACGCACAGAAGGACGTGGCCGCGCTGCATGCGCGCGCCGAGCAGTGGGCGAAGCGTGGCGTCAGCACGCAGCAGCTCGACCACGCCGCCGTCAGCGCGCGGCTCGGCACCGAAGCCTTTGCCGGCGGCTGGCTCGACGGCCGCGCTGGCGGCATCCAGCCGCTTGCCTACACGCGCGGGCTGGTGCGCGCCGCGCAGGCCGCGGGCGCTGCCGTGCACGGCGGCACCGAAGTCACGGCGCTGGAGCGCCGCGGCACGCACTGGCATGCGAGCACATCGACTGGCGCGAGCGTCACCGCCGAGCAGGTGCTGATTGCCACCAACGGCTACACCGGCGCGCTGTGGCCGAAGCTGTCGAGCACCGTGCTGGCCGCCAACAGCTTCATCGTCGCGACCGAACCGCTCAAAGGTGCGGCGGCCGACGCCATTCTTCCGGGCGGCGAAACCGCCTCGACCTCGCAGCGCTTGCTGCTCTACTTCCGCAAGGACGCGCAGGGTCGCCTGCTGATGGGCGGTCGCGGCCACTTTGCCGACCCGGCCGGGCCCGCGGATTTCGCGCACCTCGAACGTTCGCTCGAACTGCTGTTTCCCCAACTGGGGCCGCTGCGCTACGAGTACCGCTGGGCCGGCCGCATCGCGGTCACGCGCGACTTCATGCCGCACGTGCACACGCCCGCGCCGGGCGTGACGGTGGCGCTGGGCTACAACGGACGCGGCATCGCGCTGGCCACGAGCATGGGCAAGCACGTGGCGGCGCGACTGGTCGATGCGGGCGCCGATTTTCCGTACCCGGTAACGCCGATCCAGCCGATTCCACTGCACGGATTGCAGCGCTTCTACGTGGCAGGCGGCGTGGCCTGGTACAGCCTGCTCGACCGGCTGGCCTGAACGCGCTCAGCCCTTGTCCGACTTGCCTGCCGCGTCGGCGAACTTGCTCAGCAGCCGGTCGACCATCCACGGCCGGCTGTCGCGGTCCTCGGCCGCTTCCTTGCGGCGGATCGCGTCGCGCACGACGATGGAGCCGATGTAGCGGATCGGCTCGGGCGGAAACTGCCCCAGCGGCCCCTGGATGAGCGGGCTGCGCGTCCAGGCGTTGTCCTCGTCCAGCAGCAGCGAAGAGAGGATCTGCCCACCCATGTAGGTCGGCCCCACGCCGTTGCCCGAGTAGCCGAAACCGTAGTAGATGTGCGGCGCGCCGTTGAGCTTGCCGAAGAACGGGAAGCCGGTGACGGAGCGGTCCGACGGCCCGTTCCAGCTCGCGGTCACCGGCACGTCGCGCAGCGAAGGAAAGAAGCCATGCAGCGCGCGCGTGAGCTCGGCCTCGTAAGGTGAGCGCTGGTCGAACACCGGCGCGATGCGCCCGCCCCAGGTGAAGGTGTTGCCGCCCTTGCCCAGCATCAGGCGGCCGTCCACGGTGGTGCGGTAGTAATAGACGAAGGTGCGCGAATCGAGCACCGAGACGCCATCGACCAACCCCGTCGCGCGCAGCAGCTCGGGGCATTTTTCCGTGATGACCATGTCGCTCGACACGATGGCGATCGTGCGCTCGAACTGAGGCAAGGCACTGGCCATCCACGCATTCATCGCCAGCACCAGCTTCGGCGCCTCGATGCTGCCGGCCGGCGTGCGCACCGTGACCGGGTGGCCTTGCGTGAAGTCGATCATCGGGCTGCGCTCGTAGATGCGAATGCCCATGCCCAGCGCCACGCGCCTCAGCCCGCGCACCAGCTTGCCCGGATGCACGGTCGCGGCAATGGGCGAATACACGCCTGCCAGGTTGCGCGCGGAACCCGAGCGGCGCGCGACTTCTTCGGGCGGCAGCGTGCGGTAGGAATGAATGCCGCAGTCCTCCAGCCCCTTCATCACGGGGTCGAGCGCGCCGACCTGGGCCTGCGAGGTTGCGGTGTAGAGCGTGCCGTCCTGCCGCAGCTCGGCATCGATACCTTGCGCGCGGCAGAAGTCGGCGATGTGCTGCACCGCATCTTCCGAGGCCCTGACGAGGCGGATGGCCTCGGCTTCGCCGAACAGCCTGCGCAGTGTGAAGAACTTGGTCGACCACGTCAGCAGGCAGCCGCCGTTGCGCCCGCTCGCACCGGAGCCGCAGAGATCGCTCTCGACGATGGCGATGTCGAGCGCCGGGTTGCGCTGCTTCGCCTGGATGGCGGTCCACAGCCCGGTGAAGCCGCCACCGACGATGCAGACGTCGGCGCGCTGTGCGCCCTGCAGTGCAGGTGCGAGGTCTCCGTCGTTGAAGAGGGCCTGTTCGATCCAGAAGGGGCGCATGTCGGAAGGCTCTCGGTTTCAGGTTATGGCTGCTGCGCGGCAGCCTGCCTCGACGCGAGCACCATGTGCCGCGCGTAGTGCATCAGGTCGGGCGTCTTCGCATCGGCGCACTTGGCGCTGTCGTCCCAGCGGCGCAGACGCACCGCGTCGAGCGCATGCGGCAGCGCTTCGAACTGCCTTGCCTGTGCTTCGTCGAACACGCCGCCCTGCAGCACCAGGCTGCGCTGCGAATCGGCCGACAGCGCTTCGAGATACCCCGGCTCGCGCGCGCACAGGAAGCGCTTGGCGTCCACATGCAGCCGGATCGGGTCGAGCGTGGCCGGGCCGAACAGGTGCTTCAGGAAGGCGCGGCTGCGGTACTGGTGCAGGTCGTCCAGGCCCTGCTGCGTGGGCGTGCCGTCCATGTCGTGCAGCAGGTGCCCCAGGTCGTGCAGCAGGCTGGCGGTGATGAGTTCGCTGGATGCACCGGCCTGCTCGGCCAGGTGCGCGGACTGCAGCGCGTGCTGGAGCTGCGTGACGGGTTCACCGTCGTACTGCGCGTGGCCCTTGGCCTCGAACAGGGCGACGATGCCCTCCACGTCCAGCGGTACAGCGAGCGATGCGGCGACTACCACGGCAACGAGTAGGTCTTGGTGTTGGTAAAGCTCTTCATGGCCTCGAGCACGCCTTCCTTGTATCCGAGGCCCGAGTCCTTGATGCCGCCGAAGGGCGTGAGCTCCAGGCGGTAGCCCGGCACCTCGCGCACGTTGACGCTGCCCACGTTCAGCTCGCGGATGAAGCGCGTGATGTAGTCCAT
>NZ_FNPM01000041.1:0-2474 GCF_900107295.1 Variovorax sp. YR266 | reverse complement strand
CCGAAGGGCGTGAGCTCCAGGCGGTAGCCCGGCACCTCGCGCACGTTGACGCTGCCCACGTTCAGCTCGCGGATGAAGCGCGTGATGTAGTCCATGCGGTTCGTGCACACCGCCGACGACAGCCCGTAGGCCGTGCCGTTGGAGATGCGGATCGCCTCCTCGATCGTCCTGAAGCGGATCACCGGCGACACCGGCCCGAAGGTCTCGTGCCTGGCCACCGTCATCCCGGGGTCCACATGGTCGAGCACCGTCGGCGAATACAGCGCACCGCTGCGCTCATTGCCGTACAGCAGCTTCGCACCCGCCTTGATCGCCTCGTTGACCACCGCCTCGAACTGGATCGCAGCCGCCTCGTCGATCACCGTGCCCATGTCCGTGGCCGGGTCCATCGGGTCGCCGTACTTCAGCGCCTTTGTCTTGGCCAGCAGCAACTCCACGAACCGGTCCGCCACCGCCTCGTGCACCAGCATGCGCTTGATCGCCGTGCAGCGCTGGCCCGAGTTCTTGTACGAGCCGCTGGCCGCCAGCGTGGCGGCCTCCTCGACGTCCGCATCCTCCATCACGATGATCGGATCATTGCCCCCCAGCTCCAGGATCTGGCGCTTGTACACCGCCTTGCCCGCGATGTACTTGCCGATGGCCACGCCCCCCGTGAAGGTGACCAGGTCCACGTCGGCGCTGGTGAGCATCTCGTCGGCAATCTCGCGCGGGTCTCCCGTGATCACCGACAGCATCGGCGGCGGCAGGCCCGCCTCGTACAGGATGTCGGCCAGGATGAAGGCCGTCAGCGGCGTCTTCTCGCTGGGCTTGAGCACCATGCGGTTGTTGGTGGCAATGGAGGGCGCCACCTTGTGGATCACCTGGTTCAGCGGGTGGTTGAACGGCGTGATGGCCGTGATCGCACCCTGCAGCGGCTCGCGCAGCGTGTAGACCTTGCGGCTCTTGCCGTGGTGCGTGAGGTCGCAGGAGAACACCTGTCCGTCGTCCACCAGCGCCTGGTTGGCCGCGAACAGCAGCACGTCGGAGGCGCGGCCCACCTCGTACAGCGAGTCCTTGCGGCACAGGCCCGACTCCATCGTGATCACGCGCGAGATCTCGTCCAGGCGCGAGGCGATGATCTCGCCCGCGCGCATCAGGATCTTGTAGCGCTCGTAGCGCGTGAGGGTGGGCTTGTAGTCGCGTGCGATCTTGTAGGCAACCCGAACATCTTCGAGCGTGGCCTTGGGCACGGTGGCGATCACTTCGCCGGTGTAGGGGTAGGTGACGTCGATCGTGCGGTCGCGGTGAATCCGCTCGCCGGCAATGCGCAGGGCTTCGCGGTGAATGGTGCCTGGCTTCAGGGTGGCTTGGCTCATGGGGGAGTGCTCCGGGCGACGGTTTACTGGGCGTGGTTCAGCGCAAGGTCCAGCGCATCGAAGTTGCGCAGCCGGCGGCTGGCGGCAATGCCGGTGACCGGCCGGTTGCAGATCAGCGGCACGCGCTGCTCCGACACCCCGCCGTGCGAGCGCAGCGGCACTTCCAGCGCCGACAGGTCATGCCGGCTGGCCGAGGTGCCGATGACCGTGCTCTGCTCGCTGACCACCACGATGTCGCCGATGCGGTCGGGCGGCAGCTCGAAGCGCGCGGCCGCGTCCTTGCGCGAGAGCACCAGCTCCATGCCCGGCAGGCGCTGGATGCGCTCGATCCAGCCCGGCACGCGGGCCTCGTCGGGGGCGTACACGGTGGCAAACGAGCCCAGCGCGCCGTGGTGCACCACGTACGGGTCGGTGATCGGCAGGATCACGCGGGCCTGGTCCTTGCCGTACCAGTCGTCGAGCACGTCCTGCAGGTAGATGACCTTGGGGGCGCCGTCGGCGTCGTGCTTGTCGTTCATGCCGTGGTCGGCCGTGAGCACGATGGTGGCGCCCAGCGCATCGAGCTGCGCGAGGTAGCCGTCCATCATGGCGTAGAAGGCGTTGGCCGCGGGGCTGCCGGGGGCGGCCTTGTGCTGCACGTAGTCGGTGGTCGACAGGTACATCAGGTCGGGGCGGCGCGATTCCATGAGCTTCACGCCTGCGGCGAAGACGAACTCCGACAGCTCCGCGCTGTACACCGAGGGCACGGGCATGCCGACCATCTTGACCACGCCGTCGATGCCGTTCTCCTCGATGGTGGCCTGGTCGGCCTTCTCGGACGAGAAGCAGATGCCCTTCATGCGGTGGCCCAGCAGCTTGCGCAGCTTGTCCTTGGCGGTGACCACCGCGAGCGAGGCGCCTGCATCGGCGAAGGCTGCGAGCACGGTGCCCGCGCGCAGGTACTTGGGGTCGTTCATCATGACTTCCTGGCCGAGTTCGCGGTCGAAGAAGTAGTTGCCGCAGATGCCGTGCACGGCCGGTGGGGCGCCGGTGACGATGGACAGGTTGTTCGGGTTGGTGAAGGAGGGCACCACGCAGTCGGCCAGCAGGTCTGCTCCGGTCTTGCGCATGCGCTCGATG
>NZ_FNPM01000021.1:0-94694 GCF_900107295.1 Variovorax sp. YR266 | reverse complement strand
ATCGGCCTGGACGTGTGCCTGGCCGTGATGGAGGTGTACCTGGAGCAGTTCGGCGATTCCAAGTACCGCCCCTGCCCGCTGCTGAAGGAAATGGTGGCAGCCGGCCAGCTCGGCCGCAAGACCGGCCGCGGCGTGTACACGTACTGAGCCGCGCAGCCATAACAACAACACGGAGACAAGACCGATGACTGCGACCCCCACCACCCCACCGGCAGAAGGCTGCATCGACACCCAGGTGCTCGACCACGTGCTGCTGATCGGCATCAACCGCCCCGCCAAGCGCAACGGCTGGACGCCGCCGATGTTCAAGCAGCTGGCCGAGGCCTACACCCGGCTCGACGACGACCCGAACCTGCGCGTGGGCGTGCTGCATGCCTTCGGCGACCACTTCACGGCGGGCCTCGACCTGCCGGCGGTCACCGAGTACATGAAGCGCGGCGAGAAGGCCATTCCGGCCGGCATGGTGGAGCCGCACGACTTCGGCCTGCCCGACTACCGCCGCCGCACCAAGCCGATGGTGATTGCGGTGAAGGGCATCTGCTTCACGGTGGGCATCGAGCTGATGCTGGGCGCCGACATCGTGGTGGCGGCCGACAACTGCCGCTTCTCGCAGATGGAAGTGCAGCGCGGCATCATGGCCACGGGCGGCGCCACGCTGCGCATGGCCGAGCGCGCGGGCGTGGGCAACGCGATGCTGCATCTGCTCACGGCGGACGAGTTCGACAGCGCCGAGGCCTATCGCCTCAACTTCGTGCAGAAGGTGGTGCCGGCCGGGCAGGAGCTCGATGCGGCGCTGGCCATTGCGCAGCGCATCGCAGCCCAGGCGCCGCTGGCGGTGGTGGCCACGCGGCTCAATGTGATCAAGGCGGTCGAGCAGGGGCCGCTGGCAGCGGTGTCGGAGTTCATCGAGACGCAGAAGCGCCTGTCGAACAGCGAGGATGCCGCCGAGGGTGTGCGCTCCTTCATCGAGCGCCGCCCGGCGCGGTTCAGCGGCCGTTGATCCCCTTCTTCATCCAGAACAACAACATGTCCCTCTTCATTCGCACGGCGCTTGCCGCCGCCTTCACCCTGCTCGCCGTGAACACAACCTCCGCCCAGACGCCCACGCCCCCCGCGCTGCCAGACCCCGCGGCCACCTCGGTCGATGCGCTGGGCTGGATGAAGGGCTTCCCGCCCGCGCCCGACAAGCTCATCACCTTCGACAACCCGGCCGGTGGCGTGTTTCCGCGCACGCGCTGGAGCTTCTCGCACGTGCGCGAGACGGTGCCCACCGCCAACGTGTGGCGCGGCAGCGGCGCGGCCAGCCCGCTGCCGGCGGCAACGCCGCGCTTCGACATCGAGGCAGTCACGTTCAAACCGCTGGGCGGTGAGCAAACGCTCAACTTCGCCCAGATGATCTCCGGCACCTACACCGACGGCATCCTGGTGCTGCACCGCGGCAAGGTGGTCTACGAGAAGTACTTCGGCGCGCTCACGGCCGAGCGCCCGCACATCGCGATGTCGGTCACCAAGTCCTTCGTGGGCACGCTGGCGGCCATCCTCGCGGACGAGGGCAAGCTGGACCCGGCCGCGCCCGTCACCAAGTACATCCCTGAGCTCAAGGACACCGCCTACGGCGACGCCACCGTGCGCCAGGTGATGGACATGACCGTGGGCGTGCATTACTCCGAGAACTACGCCGACCCCAAGGCCGAGATCTGGGACTACGCCCGTGCCGGCGGCATGCTCACCCAGGGCCAGAACTACACCGGCCCCAAGTCGTTCTACGAATTCCTGGTCACGCTGAAGAAGGAAGGCGAGCACGGTGACGCGTTCGCCTACAAGACCGTCAACGCCGAGGTGCTGGCCTGGATCGTGCGCCGCGCCAGCAACCAGTCGCTGGCCGATCTGCTGAGCGAGAAGATCTGGCGCCGCATCGGCGCCGAGCAGGACGCCTACTTCATGGTCGACCGCATCGGCACCGAGTCGGGCGGCGGTGGCTTCAACACCGTGCTGCGCGACCTCGCGCGCTTCGGCGAGACCATGCGCAACGGCGGCCGTGCACCCAACGGGCAGCAAGCGATTCCGAAGGCGGTGGTGGAAGACATCCAGCGCGGCGGCGACCCGGCGAAGTTCGTGAAGGCCGGCTATCCGCTGCTCAAGGGCTGGTCGTACCGCGACATGTGGTGGGTGTCGCACAACCCGCACGGTGCGTTCATGGCACGCGGCATCCACGGCCAGAGCATCTATGTGGACCCGAAGGCCGAGATGGTGATCGTGCGCTATGCGGCGCACCCGGTGGCGGCCAACGGCGCGAACGATCCGCTGACGCTGCCCGCGTTCCAGGCGATGGCCGAGGCGCTGATGCGCCCCTGAGCCTCAGGCGGCGGCCCGCTCGCGGGCAATGACCAGGAGGCCGTCCATGATCAGGCTCTCGACCAGTTCGAAGTGCCCGTTCATGACGGGTGCCATCTTCCAGCCCGCGCCGCCGGTCATGTAGCAGGCCGGCTCCATGCCGCAGTGCGAGCGCACGTGCTGCACCATGCGCTCGACCGCGCCGGCAATGGCATAGGTGCCGCCGCTGGTGAGCGCGTCGCTGGTGTTGGTGGGAAATTCGCGCACCTCGCCGGTGGGCACGTGCAGCCCCGCCGTGCCCGACTCCAGCGCGCGCAGCATGATGCCGTGGCCCGGCAGGATCAGGCCGCCGAGGAACTTGCCTTCGGTGTCGATCGCCTCGACGGTCACGGCCGTGCCGATCAGCACCACCACCATCGGCCGCGGCGGCTGCCCGGGTCTCTCGGCCAGCATGCGGTGGCGCGCGCCGATCATCGCCACGAAGCGGTCGGCGCCCAGGCGCGTGGGATGGTCGTAGCCGTTGACGATGCCGGCCTCGCCAGCGCTGGGCATCACCCAGCGGGGAGTGCAGTCGAAGCGCTCGACGATCTGTTCTTCGGCGCGCCGCCGCACCGCGTCGCCGGCCACCACGCAGCCCAGCATGGAGCCGGGCGAAGGCAGGTCGGCCCAGGGGCCGTCGGCCAGCCGTTCGATGTGGTCGAGGAATTCGGCGCCCTGCGCCTGCAACGCGGCGCCGGGGCGGGCCGAGTCGTAGAGCGCCCATTTGAGGCGGGTGTTGCCGATGTCGATGGCGAGGAAGGGGGATGACATGCGCGGGATTATTGCGACTTTGTGTCTATTCCTGCTGGCGCGTCGCTGACACACGCGGCGTGGGCCTACGCCGGCCCTCGGTGTTCCGCCGCTACATTCGCCAATTCCATCCACCACCGCACAAGGAGAAAGCCATGGGATTGCTGAGTTTCATCAAGGAGGCGGGCGAGAAACTGTTCGGCGGATCGTCGGCGCAGGCCGCCACGCCCGACGCCAATGCGGCTGCGGCAGCCGCCATCAAGACCTACATCGAGACGCAGAACCTGGGCCTAACGGGCCTCGAGGTTACCTACACCGCCAGCAGCGGCGTTGTCACTCTTGCCGGCCAGGCGCCCTCGCAGGAAGCCAGCGAGAAAGCTTCGCTGGCCGCGGGCAAC
Organism: Variovorax sp. YR266; assembly: GCF_900107295.1. Classification (NCBI taxonomy): domain Bacteria; kingdom Pseudomonadati; phylum Pseudomonadota; class Betaproteobacteria; order Burkholderiales; family Comamonadaceae; genus Variovorax; species Variovorax sp. YR266. The sequence continues at coordinate 91,173 of NZ_FNPM01000021.1, read as the reverse complement.
GTGGCGAACGTGACCAGCGTCGAGAACAACCTCGTGGCTCCGGCCGCGCCGCCCGCGCAGTACCACGACGTGGTGAGGGGCGACACGCTGTCGGCCATCTCGAAGAAGTACTACGGCGATGCCAACAAATACAACGCGATCTTCGAGGCCAACAAGCCGATGCTGACGCACCCGGACAAGATCTATCCGGGGCAGAAGTTGCGCATTCCTGCGCTGAGCTGATCTTTCGTTCTTCGATCGGCAAAAGGCCTACCGATTTCGGTGGGCCTTTTTTGTTTCTTTCCGGGGTGCGTGCGAATGACACCGGGTACTCCCCTCCGCGAATGTCCCCCGCCTTCGGCTCCTCCTTTATTTCGCTACGGGGAGCACCCGGTGCCATTCGCACATGGGCGCGGCTGCGGTGCTGGCCGATCAACCAGTGCTCTGAACGCTCACGCCGATGGGGTGCCTTGCGCAGCGAAATAAAGGAGGAGGCCGAAGGCCGGGGGACATTCGCGGAGCAAGGTACCCCGTCGGCGTGAGCGCGCCCCGAACAGGAATCCCTAGTTCTGCTTCCAGGGCAGCCCACGCTTGCGCCAGCCGCCAATCTGCCCGCGGTGGCCGTTCTCATCCGGGTTCCCCTCGAAGCCTTCAAGGATGTTGTAGGCCTCAACACCCAGCTCCGTCGCGCGCTTGGCGGCGGAGATGGAACGCACGCCACTGCGGCACAGCAGCACCAGCTTCTTCTTGCCTTCGGCGGCGGCGCGGATGCCGTCGTCGAACGCGACGTTCATCGCCATGCCCGGCCATTGCTTCCAAGCCAGAGGCACGGCGCCGGGCACGTAGCCGACCCATTCGCGTTCGGCGTCGGTGCGCACGTCGACCAGCACGGCCTCGCCGCTGGCCATCCATTGCGCGGCCTGCTCGGGCGTCACGTCGCCGGCATAGCCTTTTTCCCCAACTGGTTCAGTCATTTCTCTGCGTCCTTCAAATGAATAGGGTTACTTCCCAGGCAGCGGCCGTCTTTACGTTGCCCGACGCCCTCGCCGGATGGTGGAATTTTTCACCAGTTCGTGAAAACCCTGTTTGTCACGTTTTCCTGCGCGCCAAAGATGCGGCTTGGACCTGCCAAACATAACTCCAAGGGGCGGGCAGGGTTTCTTCGTCATCAGAACTTGTTTGGAGAGAGACAACATGACAGACAGCAAATCACCCCGCCGCCGCAACCTCCTCAAGGGTGCAGCCGTGGCCGCAGGCGCCATGTCGGTGCCGATGGTCAGCGTGGCCCAGACCACATCCTTGCGCTTCCAGAGCACCTGGCCCGCCAAGGACATCTTCCACGAGTACGCCAACGACTTCGCCAAGAAGGTCAATGACATGGCTGGCGGGCGCCTCAAGATCGAAGTGCTGCCCTCGGGCGCCGTGGTGCCCGCCTTCCAGCTGCTGGAGGCGGTGAACAAGGGCACGCTCGACGGCGGCCATGGCGTGGTGGCCTACCACTACGGAAAGAACTCGGCGCTCGCGCTGTGGGGCTCGGGCCCGGGCTTCGGCATGGATGCCAACACCGTGCTGGCCTGGCACAACTACGGCGGCGGCAAGGCGCTGCTCGACGAGATCTACAAGAGCCTGAACATGGAAGTGGTGTCGTACCTCTACGGCCCGATGCCCACGCAGCCGCTGGGCTGGTTCAAGAAGCCGGTGGCCAAGGTCGAGGACATGAAGGGCCTGAAGTTTCGCACCGTCGGGCTGGCGGTCGACATGTTCACCGAGATGGGCACGGCGGTAAACCCGCTGCCCGGCGGCGAGATCGTGCCCGCGCTGGACCGCGGGCTGATCGACGCGGCCGAGTTCAACAACGCGTCGAGCGACCGCACGCTGGGCTTCCCCGACGTGGTGAAGAACTGCATGCTGCAGAGCTTCCACCAGTCGGGCGAGCAGTTCGAGGTGCTGTTCAACAAGGGCAAGTACAGCGCGCTGTCGCAGGAGCTGCGCTCGATCATCGACTACGCGGTGCAGGCCGCGAGCGCCGACATGAGCTGGAAGGCGGTGCAGCGCAACTCGCAGGACTATGCCGACATGAAGAAGGCCGGCATCAAGTTCTACAAGACGCCTGACGCAGTGCTGCGCGCGCAGCTCGCGGCCTGGGACAAGACCGTGGCGAAGAAGGCTGAGGAGAACCCGCTGTTCAAGAAGGTGCTGGAGTCGCAGCGCGTGTTCGCAGAGCGTGCGCTGCAGTGGCAGAACGACTACGGCGTCGATTTCAAGATGGCCTACAACCACTACTTCAGTAAAAAGAAGGCCTGAAGAATCTCTCGGTGACAGTTCGCGCCGGCCATACGGAACGCTCCGGATGGCTGGCTTTCCGATGCGTGCTTTGCTGTTTTCCAGTGCCTTCATGACCATCCAACGCTTTCTTCATACCGTCGACCGGTTCAGCATGGTCGTGGGCAAGACCTTCTCGTGGCTCATCGTGGCGCTGATGCTGCTGGTGTGCGGCGAGGTGTTCAAGCGCTATGCGCTCAACGCGCCCACCGCCTGGATCTTCGACGCCAACAACATGCTCTACGGCACGCTCTTCATGATGGGCGGCGCCTACACGCTCTCACAGGCCGGCCATGTGCGCGGCGACTTCTTCTACGGCAGCATGAAGCCGCGCACGCAGGCCGCGCTCGATCTCGTGCTGTTCGCGCTCTTCTTCCTGCCCGGCGTGGTGGCGCTCACCTGGTCGGGCTGGACCTACTTCGGCGAATCGCTGGCAATGCATGAGCAGACCTTCAACGCCGACCCGATCCCGGTGTACCCGTTCAAGTTCGTGATTCCCGTGGCCGGCGCGGTGCTGCTGCTGCAGGGCATCGCCGAGATGGTGCGCTGCGCGCTGTGCCTGAAGACCGGCGTGTGGACGCCGCGCCTGAAGGACGCGGAAGAAATGGACGTGGTCGGCGAGCAGCTCGCCGGCAGCAGCTACGTCGATGAAGCCGACAAGCGCGAGGTGATCGACAAGGCCAAGGCCATCGAGCAGGCCGCGCAGCAGCGCAAGAGCGACACGACTGGAGGTGCGACATGAGCGAACCCGCACTCGGCCTCCTGATGCTTGGGCTGATCGTGGTCGTGATCATGCTCGGCTTTCCCACGGCGTTCACGCTGATGGGGCTGGGCATGTTCTTCGGCTTCATCGCCTTCTACGACCCCGCCTCGCCCTGGCTCGACAACAAGGTCTTCGACCTGATGGTGCAGCGCGCCTTCGGCGCCATGACCAACGAGACGCTGCTCTCGATACCGCTGTTCGTGCTGATGGGCTACGTGATGGAGCGCGGCGCGCTGGTGGACAAGATGTTCCACAGCGTGCAGCTCGCGTTCCGCCGCGTGCCGGGTTCGCTGGCGGTGACCACGCTGATCGTCTGCACCTTCTGGGGCATCGCCAGCGGCCTGGTCGGCGCGGTGGTGGTGCTGATGGGCGTGATCGCGATGCGGCCGATGCTCAACGCGGGCTACGACACGCGGCTCGCGGCTGGCGTGATCACCGCGGGCGGCACGCTCGGCATTCTCATTCCGCCCTCGGTGATGATCATCGTGTACGCGGCGGTGGCCGGGCAGTCGGTGGTCAAGCTCTATGCGGCTGCCATGTTCCCGGGCTTCTTCCTCGCATTTCTCTACCTGCTCTACGTGATCGGCTGGGCGCTGCTGCAGCCGAAGGTGGCGCCCAAGCTGCCGCCAGACCAGCAGCGCGCGCCGGTCACGCCGTGGGTTGCGCACATTGCGGCCAGCTATTCGCCGCGCATGCTGCCGGCGCTGTTCGCGGCCGTGGTGTCGCCCACGCGTGCCATGCGCGGCGCGGCGGAAGGCGTGCGCATCACCTGGTGGCTGCTGCTGCGCAGCCTGCTGAATGCGCTGGTGCCGCTGGCGCTCGCAGTTGCGACGCTGGGCTCGGTGTGGTGGTACGTGACGATCTACTCGCAGAAGGACAACAACGCACCGACGGTCGCGGAGCAACAGGCGACACAGAAGGCCGAAGCCCCGGCCGCTGCGGCATCGCCCGAGGCCTCCGGTACCGGGCTCGCCGAGCCCCCCACGTCCGACGAGCCGAAAGAGTCTGCATCGGAAGGCGGCCTGCAGGAGCCTCCCGGCGGCGTAGAGGAACCACCCGGCAGCGAGGCCCCTTCAGCGCCGCCTGCTGCGGAAGGTGGCCTGCAACAACTAGGCGAAGCCATCGATGCACCGAAGACCGCCGCAGTGCCCGAAGCCTTCTACACAGGCTTCCTGCTGGCCAGCCTCTTCACGCTTGCACTGCTCGCCTGGTACTACTGGCGCATGGACGCGGAGCAATTCGAGATCCTGCGCATGCTGGTGTCGTCGGTGATGCCGCTGGCCACGCTGACGCTGGTGGTGCTGGGCGTGATCTTGTTCGGCATTACCACCGCCACCGAATCGGCCGCGGTCGGTGCGGCCGGCGCCTTTCTCATGGCCTGGCAAGCCGGCACGCTCGACTTCAAGAAGACCAAGGAGGCGGTGTTTCTCACGCTCAAGACCACGTCGATGGTCTGCTGGCTGTTCGTGGGCTCGGCGCTGTTCTCGGCGGTGTTCGCGCTGCTGGGCGGCCAGCGCATCATCGAAGAGTGGGTGATGGGCATGAACCTCACCCCGCTGCAGTTTCTGCTGCTGTCGCAGGCGATCATCTTCGTGCTGGGCTGGCCGCTGGAGTGGACCGAGATCATCGTGATCTTCGTGCCCATCTTCCTGCCGCTGCTCGCGCACTTCCAGATCGACCCGCTGCTGTTCGGCGTGCTGGTGTTCGTGAACCTGCAGGCGGCATTCCTCTCGCCGCCGGTGGCGATGTCGGCCTTCTACCTGAAGGGAGTGTCGCCACCGCACGTGACGATCAACCAGATCTTCGCGGGGATGATGCCGTACATGCTGATCGTGATCCTGTGCATGGTGTTCATGTACATCTGGCCGGGGTTGACGCTTTGGCTGCCGCAGTATCTGTACGGTTGAAGGCCGACGCCGGTGGGCGGCGGCGACCAGAGCCTGCGCGACGCTGGCTCAGCGCCGCCGCTCCACATACGGCCGTGCCTGCAGCAGCACGATACGGTCGCCCACGGTGGCCCACTCGATGTCCTGATCGACCGCGTTGAAGGTGCGCTTCACCGCAGCGCCCACGTTCGCCAGGCGCACCACCAGTTCATCAGTCAGTACGTTGCGCCCGGCTTCCACCGGCACCTCTTTCACCCCGCCCTCCTTGTCGAGCTGCAGCGAGGTTTCCTCGGCCGAGCGGCTCAGCACCTGGATAGCCTTCGACCAGCTCGAATACATCACCTGCTCCGCCACGCGCTGCCCCTCGACCACACGGATGCCGATGCCGCGCTTGGCCGAGATGTAGGTGACGTGCGGATGCCCCGCGTCGAAGGGGTCGCGCGTGATCATCACGCCGGCGTTGGTCGAGTCGATGGCGGTCTGCACGAACACGCCCATCAGCACCGACTCTGCGCCGAAACCCGCGGCGCTGCGGGCTTCCCAGGCCTCGGGATTGAAGACCGAGGCCCAGACCTTCTTCACCGCAACTTCGAGCGCGTCGCCGGTCTTGACGTTGGGCACCGTGGTGTAGAGCCCCGCGCCGCTGAAGCCGGGTAGGTCTTCGGAGTTGGACGAGCTGCGCACGAACACGCCGCCACCGCCCAGCTGCGACTGCCACGCGGCACGCCATGCCGCCGCGGTGGCGGCATCGACGGGCCATTGCACGATCTCGTCGCGCAACTGCGCCAGCGCCTTCTGGCGCAGCTTCGGATCGCTTGCGAAGCCGGGTTGCCGCTGCATGCGCGCGATGCGCTCGGCCAGGCCGTTGGCGCGCATGAAGCGGTCGTAGTGCGCGAACGGAACGCAGAAGCCGTCGGGCACCGAGGTGCCCGGAATGTGCGCGGCCAGCATGGCGCCGAGGTTCGCGGCCTTGGTGCCGCACTGCGCGTTGTTGCGCGCACGCAGTGACGCCAGCGGCAGCAGGCGGGTTTCGCGCAGGTCGGGCTTGATGGCGCGCGCGCTGCCGGGCGTGGCGCCGGTGGACGCTGTGCGCACGGCGCGCGGTGGCAGCGCCACGATCTCTTCAGGCGTGAGGCGGCGCACCTGGTAGCCCGAGGCAGCCACCTTCAACGCGACCCATTGGCCCGCGTGCGCCTTCAGCACCGTGGCGGAGTCGCGCACATAGGCGTTCGGAATGCCCCAGCCCTTGGCCAGCAGGTTGACGTGCGAGAGCGCAGTCGAGGGCCGCTCGGTCAGCACGCCCGCCACCGGCGGCAGGCTGATCGGCACCTGGCGCAGCACGGCGATGTCGTCGGGCAGCAGCGCGTTGATGCCCGATTCATCATCCACGATGCGCACGCGGCCGGTGGCGGTGCCCAGGTTCATCGGCAGAAAGGGCTGCTCGCGGATCAGCGCCTCCTGGCTCACGGAGTCGATGCCGGCTTCCTTCGCCACGCGTTCGTGCAGCGTGGAGTTGGTCTTGAACTTCACCGGCGCGAAGAAACTGGCCTTGACCTGCGCGTCGGCCTGCCGCAGCAGCGGCGCGGTGAGCCGGTCGCCTTCCCAGAATTCGTAGGTGAAGGTGCCGATGTTCTGCTGCCAGCTCAGCGTGCCGAACAGGAAGCGGCGGTCGGGCACGAGGTAGTTGCGGTCGATCTCGCGCTTGGCGGTGCTCGGCACCAGCCGGGTGTCGCGCAGGAAGCGCACGTGCAGCTGGTAGCGCGGCGTGTCGATGTAGTACATGCGCGCCGGCCTGGACTGCCGGTCGATGGCGAACAGAACGTGCGCGAGCTGCATGGGCGTGCCGGCGTCATAGACGCGCGCCATCTGGTCGAAGTCGCCCTGGCTGCGCAGCACGGGCAGCGACGACGGCACTGAAGGGCGCGGCACGAGCTGCGCGGCCGGGCCTTCGGGCTGCGGCTGGTTCTGCTGCTGGTAGTAAGACGGCTTGCGCGCCAGCTGGGCAATGGCGGTCGCGGGAATGGCCGCAAGGGTTGCCGCAGCCACCAGGCACAGCGCAGTCACGCTATTGTTTCGGGAGCGCGCGACGCCCGTGGGGCATGCGTTTTTCTGGTTTTTCATGGGTATCCCTCCTTACAGCCGGTTGCCGATTGCACGCGCGCTTCACCAAGCAGTGGGCAGGCGGTGACAGCGGCAGCGGATTCTCGCGCGTTACAAACACAGCGCTTTCGCATCGTCCCGAGGATCAGAGAACAACGCCATGAGCCAACCCGCCCTTTCCATGCTTTCCGCCCCGCGCCGATGGCTGCTCGGCCTGGCGCTGCTGTGCGTCGGCCTCGCGGCCAGCGCGCAGCAAGACCCGCCGGGCCGCGTCGCCCGCCTCAACTTCCAGCAGGGCACGGTGAGCTTCGCGCCTGCCGGCGAAGACAGCTGGTACGACGCGCAGCCCAACCGCCCCCTCACCACCGGCGACCGCCTCTGGACCGACCGCAACGCGCGGGCCGAGCTGTACATCGGCTCGGCGGCACTGCGGCTCGACGGGCAGACGCATGTGGAGTTCTCCGAACTCGACGACGACACGGCGCGCATCACCTCGAACCAGGGCAACCTCCAGCTGCGCGTGCGCGACGAGCTGGCAGGCCAGCGCGTCGAGGTCGACACCGGCAACCTCGCGGTGGTGATCGACGAGCCGGGCGAATACCGCATCGCATCCGATCCAGCCGCCGGCACCACCTGGGTGGCCGTGGCCTCGGGCCGCGTCACGCTCTACGGCGACAACGGCCAATCTCAATCGCTGGGCGCGCGGCAGCAGCTCACCGTGTCGGGCCGCGACCTTTCGGCCGTGGGCGGGGTGCCGCAGCAGACCGGCGGCTTTGAAGCCTGGGTGGCCGAGCGCAACCGCCTCGAAGACCAGTCGGTCTCCGCGCGCTATGTGTCGCGCGAGGTGGTCGGCTACCAGCAGCTCGACAACTACGGCGACTGGCAAAGCGACGCCACGTATGGCGACGTCTGGTTCCCGCGCAACGTCGATGCCGACTGGGCGCCGTACCGTGACGGCCAGTGGGTCAATGTCGCGCCTTGGGGGCTGACCTGGGTCGACGCCGCGCCGTGGGGCTTCGCGCCCTTCCACTACGGCCGTTGGGCTCGCGTGGGTCCGCGCTGGGGCTGGGTGCCGGGGCGTCCGAACGGGCGGCCGGTGTATTCGCCCGCGCTGGTGGGCTTCGTGGGCGGCGGTGCCAATGCTGGCGTGCAGATCGGCAACGGCCGCAACGGCGTGGGCTGGTTCCCGCTGGCCCCGGGCGAGCAATGGCGCCCCGGCTACCACGCGAGCCAGCGCTATGTGGACCAGGTGAACCGCATGGCCATCTACAACCGGCAGGCCCGCAACGACTTCTATGCCAACCAGCAGATGCCGGGCGCCGTGACCGTGCTGCCCGCCGACCGTTTCGGCCGCGGCAGCTTCGGGCGGCGTGACCTGGTGCGGATGCCGGACGACCGCTTCTCGCGCGGGCCGGTGGCGCCCACGCCGGGCATCGCCATCAACGGCTTCGGCGGCGGCTTCGGCCGGCCCGCCGCGGTGATGCCGCCGGCGGCGGCGCTGATGGCGCGGCAGCAGCAGCAGGTCCAGTTCCAGCAGGCGCAACAGCAGCAGTTGATGCAGCAGCGCGCGGCGCAGGCCGCACAGATTCAACAACAGCAGCAACAACAGCAGATGGAATGGCAGCGCCAGCAGGGCGGGCGTCAGCAACAGGAATGGCGCCAACAGCAGGATTGGCGGGCGCAACAAGACTGGCGCCAGCGCGGCGAGCAGGAGCGCTGGCAACAGCAACAGCAGCAACAACAACTGCAGGTCCAGCAGCAACAGGCGCTGCGTCAACAGCAGGAAATGCAGCAGCGCGCCGCCCAGGCGCAAGCCCAGCAGCAGCAACAGTTGCTTCAACAACAGCAAATGCAGCAGATGCAGCTCCAGCAACAGCGCGCGGCCCAGCAGCAGGCCTTGGCCCAGCAACAGATGCTCCGCCAGCAACAGGAAATGCAGTTGCGCGCCGCGCAGGCGCAGCAGCAGGTGCAGGCCCAACAGCAGGCCCAGCAGAACGCAATGCGCCAGGCGCAGGAGGCCCAGCTGCGCGCGCTCCAGCAGCAGCGCGGCATCGCACCCCAACCGCAGCCGCAAGGCCAGCGCAGCGACGATCCGCGCAAGCTCTGGACCTCGCCGGACTCGCGCTGAGAACGCCCCACCGCAAGCCCCGCTGAAAGCGCTGCCTTCGCCCCGCCGCTACAGTCGGCGGCCAAGGAGCAAGCCTTTCATGCCCACATTCGACTTCGATCTCTTCGTCATCGGCGGCGGCAGCGGGGGCGTTCGCGCCGCTCGCATGGCGGCGCACACCGGTGCCCGCGTCGCCATCGCCGAGGCCGCCGAACTCGGCGGCACCTGCGTCAACGTGGGCTGCATTCCGAAAAAGCTCTACAGCTATGCGGCCGGCTATGCCGAGTCTTTCGAGGAAGCCGCGGGTTACGGCTGGAAGCTGCACGGGGCGCCGCAGTTCGACTGGGCGCACCTGAAGGCGCAGCGCGCAAAAGAGATCACGCGGCTCAACGGCATCTATGCCTCGCTGCTGAAGAACTCGGGCGTCACGCTCGTCACCGGATGGGCGCAGCTGGTCGATGCCCACACGGTGGAAATCGACGGCCGGCGCCACACCGCGCGCCACCTGCTGGTGGCCACCGGCGGCACGCCCTTCGTGCCCGACATTCCAGGCCGCGAGCACATCGTGACCTCCGACGCGATGTTCGACCTCGACCCGTTCCCCAAGCGCCTGCTGGTGGTGGGCGGCGGCTACATTGCCTGTGAATTCGCATCGATCTTCAACGGGCTGGGTTCCAAGGTCACGCAGCTGCACCGCCGCGCGCACCTGCTCACCGGCTTCGACGACGACGTGCGGCAGTTCCTGGCGAACGAGATGGGCAAGGCCGGTGTCGACATCCGGCTGAACTGCGAAGCCGCCTCGGTCACGCGCGGACCGCACGGACTCACGGTCACGCTGGCGCGCGGCCAGCAGATCGAGGCCGACACGGTGCTCTTTGCCACCGGCCGCGTGCCCAACACGCAGGGGCTCGGCCTCGAAGCAGCGGGCGTGAAGCTCGACGAGCGCGGCGCGATCGCGGTCGATGCGCACTACCGCAGCTCGGTGCCGTCGATCTACGCGGTGGGCGACGTGTCCACGCGCGTGCAGCTCACGCCGGTGGCACTGGCCGAGGCGATGGTGGTGGTCGACGAGCTCTTCGGCAAAGGCAAGCGTCGGCTCGACTACGAATTCATTCCCACTGCCGTGTTCACGCACCCGAACATCGGCACCTGCGGCTACAGCGAACTCGACGCGCGTGCGAAGTTCGGCGAGGTGACGGTGTTCTCGAGCGAATTCAAGTCGCTGCGCCACACGCTGTCGGGCCGCAGCGAGCGCACATTCATGAAGCTGATCGTGGACAAGGCGAGCGACCGCGTGGTGGGCCTGCACATGGTGGGCGCGGACGCGGGCGAAGTGGTGCAGGGCTTTGCGGTGGCGATGCGTGCGGGTGCGACGAAAGCGATCTTCGACAGCACCGTGGGCATTCACCCGACGGCCGCTGAAGAATTCGTGACGATGCGCGAGCCGATGCCCGGCTAGGCGGTCAGGGGAAGCGCAAAGTTTTCGACCTTTTTGGAAGGCGTCTCGGAGGCCTCAGCGTGACTTTCGCTTGTAGAAGATCTGCGACTTCAGGTTCTGCGCAATGGGTTCGACTTCGGCTTGCCACCCGTTCATGAAGTCCGGAGTGCAGATTCCTTCCGGCGTCTTGTCGAACACCTCGCGCACGACGCGCACACCGGTTTTCGTACGCTTGTAGCTGCTCGCAAACTCAAGATATCGCCCGCGCTTCGTCATCGATTCTGGCAACTGGGCAAAACTCACGCCGGGTGCCAGTTCGATGTCATAGCTTTCGTCGGTCTTGAATCCCTCGCAGTAGTGGCGCCGCGTGACAGGAGCCTGGTCGCCCTTGAATGCAAAACGGGAAACGGACAACGGCAGGCTGACAACGGGTGTCAGCCGGAAGGCCCCTGAGGTGCCGGCTTGCAGATAGTTGTCTATCTCGAAGGTGAGACCGAACGAATACTCGTCCGCCAGGGCCTTGGCTTCAGACAAGTCGCCGCGATCGAGTTCGCCCTTGCCCTTGAAGCCGGAGGCCGACAGCGTGCGTCGAACGAAGTCGCGAACCGTGGTCGCCTTGAGGTCGCGCATGTAAGTGCGCCATTGCGCGGCTCGTGCTCCCTTGAAGCTGACTTGGACATCGCCCGTCGCGCTACCGTCCGCGCTGATGCGCAGCCTGGTCCGCACATGCTGCTGCGCCCGGTCGGGGGCCGAGGGTGGAATCGTCGCCAGCGCCGTGGCCGCGCCCACGTGGAGGACGGGCTTGCCATGCGAGCCACTTGGCAGGTAGCCGAAGGGAATCTCCTTGGCCGTGGCGTCCAGGTAGATCTTCCAGTCGGGCAGATAGTTGATGACATGGTTGACCATGGACACGACGGGTATGGCCGGCAGATCGAGTTGGCTACCCGCATTGATCAACACCTGTTCGCCCCGGATGTCGGCGGCGCGCCATAGTGCCTGCAGCAGTGTGGCGTGGTCCTTGCAATCTCCCATCTTGTTGTCGAGCACCGTATCGGTGTCTCGCGGCACGACCGCGCCTACGCCGATGCAATTGCCCCCGTAGGTGATGTTGCGGGAGACCCACTCGTACAGCAGTCGGGCACGCGTGAGCGGATCGGACTGGTCGCCCACGATGGACTTCGCCAATGCGGTCACGCGGGCATCGGGTTCGGCCTTGGGCAACGCGCGGTCGCCGTAGGCCTTGGCGATCGACTCGTAGCTCGGAAAGGTGCTCACCATCAACACCGGGAATTCCTCCAAGCGCCAGATTCCTTCATCGGCCTCGTCGTACGTCCGCGGCGAAGGATTGCGATAGCGCCATGTACGCACCTGGAGGCCGCTGTCCTCGCTGGCAGCTTCTTCCTGCAGGTTGTGGCTTTCGAACTTCAGGTCGAGCGCCTTGGCGAACCGGACCGTGATGCGGGCGTCTTCATAGACGCTGAAAGGCGAGAAGGACTGGACGACCGAGAAGGCCCCCGGAAAGATCGGTTCCTTGTCCGCGATCCGATATTTCACGCCGACCGTGTCGCCCACGGCCACGTCCGGGAACACCACCGAAAGACGTGTGTAGTCAGAGAAGAGCGGCTTTGCCCCGTCACGTCCGTTGTTGACCTCGGTCTGGTAGTTGGTCGGCGGCGCCGTGATACGCCGCCCATCGGCCTTCAACGTATAGGCCTCCAGGATCTCGCCCTTCTGGATGCTCGTGCTGTACGAGAAGGTCGCGGACTTCATGTCTTCCAGCGCACTCGCGTGAAGAATCTGGTTCGCCGATGTGTAGGTCGTCGTGGCTCGACCGTCAGACGCCACCTCGTAGTCCGCGTACCACTGCTTTGAAATGACGTGAGCCTGCTGCGACTCGGCAGCCTGGACCACCGAAGTACTCGCCAGGGCGGCGAGCAGGTAAAACGCACCCCAGGGCCGCGCAAGGGCCCGTTGCATCCGTTCGAACATGATTTCCTCCAGCGCTTCTTTTATGGAAACGAGGTAACAGACCTCGTCGTATCGCGCCGCATCAGGCGCGTTTCAAAATGATACGAGAAGTCGCCTTGCCTGGACGCTAGAACCCAACCGCCTGCTGCTTGCCCTCGAGCAGCTTCACCATCACGAACAGCACGCGGTTGGCCGGCGTGGGCACGCCCAGCGCCTCGCCGCGCCGTACGACCAGCCCGTTGAGGTGGTCGATCTCGCTGAGCTTGCCGCGCGCGAGGTCTTGCGCGGTCGACGAATACTGCGAGGGCATGCTCTGCGCGATGCCGCGCACGGCGGCGTCGGTATCGCCGGGCACTTCGACGCCTTCGGCCTTCGCAACGGCGAGGCACTCGGCCACCACGTCGCGAATCATGTCGGTCACGCCTGTGCCCTTCACGAGCACGCCGTAGGGCAGCTGCGTGACGGCCGAGAGCGCGTTGTAGGCGCAGTTGAGGATCAGCTTGGCCCACAGCGAGCCGCGCACGTTGCCCGAGATCTGCGTGGGCACGCCGGCGGCAACGAGTTGCTGCGCGACCTGCTCACTCATGCGCGAGGGCGCGATCACCAGTTCGCCGCGCCCGTGGTGCTTCACATGGCCCGGCCCCGCCATCTCGGTCGCCACGTAGACGACCGCCGCGGCAACCTCGTTCGCCGGCAGCACCGAGCGCACGCGCTCGTCGTTGTCGACGCCGTTCTGCAAGGTGAGCACCAGAGCACCGGGCGCGAGATGCGGCTTGATCTGCGCGGCGGCCGCTTCGCTGTCGGTCGACTTCACGCAGAACAGCACGAGGTCTGCGCCCTGCACCGCATCGGCTTCGGTGCTCGCAGCCACCTTCACGAATTCGTCGAAGGCCTTGGTCTCCAGCCGGAGCCCCTCGGCGTTGACGGCCTCCACGTGCGAAGGCCGACCGACCAGCACCACCTCATGCCCGGCACGCGCCAGCATGGCTCCGTAGTAGCAGCCGACTGCGCCGGCGCCCATGACTGCGACTTTCATCGGTTCGATTCCTTGGTTGTCGCGGCGATCATGCCTCGGTCTCCACGCCGCGCGATTTCAGCCCCTCGTCCAGCAGCCATTCGCGAAACGCCGCGAAGGCCGGCAGGTCGAGCCGGTCGGGCCGATAGCAGAGGTAGTGACCCTGGTTCACGCTCACCGGCGTGCCGCAGGGGCTCAGCAGCGAGCCTTCGGCGAGTTCTTCCTGCACCAGCAGCTTCGGCACGAGGCCGATGCCCAACCCATTGAGCGCCGCCTGTATCAGCGCCGAATACTGCGCGAAGCGCGGGCCGGCCACGATCTGCACTTCGGGCACGCCGTGCTGCGCGGCCCATTGGCGCCAGGCGCTGGGCGCGCCTTCGTGATGCAGCAGCGTGTGGCCGACGATGTCGGCGGGCTGCGCGATGCGGTGCCGCCCCTCGACCAGCGAGCGCGCCACGATCAGCACGAACTCGCGCCCCGCGATGTATTCGGACACCACGCCGGGCCAGCCGTCGGGGCCGTATCGGATCGCGGCGTCCACGCCCGCCGGAATGCCGTCGCTCGGCTCCAGGTGGCGGCTGAAGCTCAGCATCACGTGGCGGCTCTTCTGGCTGAAGGCGGGCAGACGCGGAATCAGCCACTTGGTAAGGAAGGTGGGCACGCTCGCCAGCGTGAGCAGCCCGGCGCCCGCGTCGCCCGAGCGCGCCTCGAAAGTCGCGGTTTCTATGGCGCGCAGGCCGCCCGAGATCTTCTGCCAGTACACGCGCCCCTGCGGCGTAAGTTGCACGCCACGCCCATTCTTTTGCAACAGCTCGCGGCCGAGGAAGGCCTCAAGCCCCGCGATCTGCTTGCTGACAGCGCTCACGGTGATGCACAGGGCGCCGGCCGCCAGCGTGATGCTCTGGTGGCGCGCCACGGCGTCGAAGGCCAGCAGCTCCTGGATGGTGGGGCAGTCGCGCTTCATGCATGGCTCCGCTTCGTGAAAGCTGCATGAAAAACGCTTTCCGATTGCTCAAGTGTCGTCATCCAACTTTCACCCATAAGTACGCATGCGGTTCCTAGAATTCGAGGCAACGCGGCGGCATGCTCGGCGCGGACAGTAGCGCATCCGGAAAGTATGCCGGGTGTCCATGACATTGGAGACAACCTTGATCCGCGGCATCTCGCTCATCTACGGCCTGTACCTGCTGCTGCCCATCGCCCTGCTGCTGGTAGGCAGCGTGGGCGGCAACTGGACCAACACGCTGCTGCCCACGGGCATCACGGGGCAGTGGTATGTCGACCTCTGGCTCGACACCTCCTTTCGCAAGGCCTTCGTGAGCAGCCTCGTGGTGGCAATGGCTGCCTGCGCCATCAACACCGTGCTGGCGCTGCCGCTGGCCTATGCGCTGTATCACGGCGCGCGGAGCGGCGGCAGCCTCGCGGCGCGCATCGTGAGCGCCACACCGGTGGCGGTGCCGGCCATTACGCTGGCCTTCGGCTACATGATCGTGTTCAACACCGACCTCGCGCCCTGGCTGGGCTCGATGCCGCTGCTGATCGCGGCGCACGCGATCCTCACCTTGCCCTACCTCACCAACACGCTGCTCACCGACCTGCGCCACCTCGACCTCGGCCGGCTCGAACAGGCGGCCGCCACGCTCGGCGCCTCGGGCTGGCAGCAGTTCACCGGCATCGTGCTGCCGAGCCTGCGGCAGAGCCTGATCAGCGGGCTGGTGATGGTCGCTGCCATTTCGGTGGGCGAGTTCGGCGTGTCGAACCTGCTCACGAGCTTCCAGAACCGCACCTACCCGGTGGTGCTGCTGCAGGCCTTCTACGGCGCCACGGGCTTTGCCTGCGCGGCCACGGTGATCCTTCTTGTGCTGGCCAGTGCGTCGGCGCTTCTTTCTTCTTCCCTTGTAAAGCAGCGCACATGAGTCTTCTGTTCGACAACGTCAGCTACAACTACCCCGGCAGCACGCACGGCCTGCACGACGTGTCGCTCGACGTACGCACGGGCGAGCTCGTGGCGGTGATCGGGCCGAGCGGCTCGGGCAAGTCGACGCTGCTGAAGCTGGTGGCGGGCCTGGAGACGGGCCACACCGGCCGCATCATGCTCGGCGGCGAAGACATGTCGCGCACGCCGGTGCACCAGCGCCACATCGGCATGGTGTTCCAGAGCTATGCGCTCTTTCCGCACCTGAGCGTGCTCGACAACGTGGCCTACGGGCTCAAGCTGCGCAAGCTGGCAACGGCCGAGCGGCGCAAGCGCGCGCAGGAGTTGCTCGACATCGTGGGGCTGGGCGACTTCTCGCAGCGCGCCGTGGCACAGCTCTCGGGCGGGCAGCAGCAGCGTGTGGCCCTTGCCCGCGCGCTGGCCATCGACCCGCGCGCCCTGCTGCTCGACGAGCCCCTGTCGGCCCTCGACGCCAGCGTGCGCGGCCATCTGCGCGACCAGATCCGCTCGATACAGCAACGCTTCAACGCCACCACGCTGCTGGTCACGCACGACCAGGAAGAAGCGCTGGTGATGGCCGACCGCGTGGCCATGCTGAAAGACGGCCGGCTGCTGCAGATCGCCACGCCGCGCGAGATCTACGAGAACCCCGCGAGCCGCGCAGTGGCCGAGTTCGTCGGGCTCTCGACGATCCTGCCCGCGAAGGTGGCGTCGCCGGGCCGGCTGGACCTGGGCTTTGCCGAAGTCTTCGCCGACACCGGCCACCGCCCCTTCGGCACCGCGCTGCACGTGCTGGTGCGCCCCGAACACATCCGGCCCGACCCAGCGCCCGACGCCGTGAACCGCCTCGCGGGCCGCACCGGCGCGCAGCGCTACCTGGGTGCGCTCACGCGCTACGACTTCGAGGTGCCGGGTGCGGCCAAGCCATTCCTTGCCGAATCGTCCCTGCCCGCTGCCGAGGCCATCGCCATCGCGCCCGAACACCTTCGTTTACTTGACCACTGACCCTTTCCTTCAAGGAGCCACCATGCAACGCAGACATCTGATCCAGGCCGCCGGCGCACTGCCCGCACTGTCATTGGCCACCCTCGCGGCCCGCACCGCCTTCGCCTTCGACGGCCCCGAGCTCTACGCAGGCGAGAAGGCGCTGTACGCCGAGGCTCAGAAGGAAGGCCTGTGCGTCTCCTTCGACACCGGCCCCGAATGGGCCAACTGGAAGTCGCTGTTCCGCGACTTCAAGAAGCGCTACCCCGAGATCGAGCTGACCTACAACGACATCGGCTCCGCCGCCACCGTGGTCGCGCTCGAAAAAACCAAGCGCCGCCCGCAAGCCGACACCGCCTACTACTTCGCAGCCTCGGCCGTCGACGCCGCGAAGAAGGACGTGGTCGCGCCCTTCAAGCCCGTCAACTTCGACAAGCTGCCGCCCGTGTTCCGCGAGGCCGAGGGCCGCTGGTTCACCATCCACACGCTCAACATCGCTTTCCTGGTCAACAAGAAGCTGGTGAAGACCGTGCCCACCGGCTGGGCCGATCTGCTCAAGCCGGAGTTCAAGAGCACGGTGGTTTACCTTGACCCGCGCTCCACCGGTATCGGCCAGGTACTGACCTTTGCAGCGGCCTACGCCAACGGCGGAAGCGTCGACAACGTGCAGCCCGGCACCGACTACCTCGGCAAGCTGCATTCGGCCGGCAATGTGCTGCGCGTGGAAGGCACGACGCCGTACGCCAAGTTCCTGAAAGGCGAGATCCCGGTGTGGATCAGCTACGAGAACGACGGCCTCAAGGCCAAGCACGTCGATGGCATGGGCGATGCGGTGGAAGTCGTGATTCCCAAGGAAGCCAGCGTGGCCGCACCGTACGCCATCAGCCTCGTGAAGAACGGCCCGAACCCGAACGCCGGCAAGTTGTGGCTCAACTTCATCATGAGCGAGGCGGGCCAGTCGCTGTTCGCGCAGGGCTTCGTGCGGCCCGCCGTGCCGGGTACGCCGCTGAGTGCCGACGTGGCGGCCAAGATGCCGGCCGCGCCGCAGATCAAGCCGCTCGACGTGGTGAAAGCCTCGGAGCGCAAGGCCGAAGTCGACAAGCTCTGGGCGCAGGCCGCGCTGGGCAAGTAAGCAGGCCGTGATGCGACGCTTTGGCGCCTGGCCCGCATGGGCCTTCATGGCGCTTTTCTTCGCGGTGCCGCTGGCGGCGCTGCTGCCCGAAGCCTTCGCCGAGGGCGGCAGCGCCTTCGGGCGGCTGTTCGGCAACCCGCTGTTCCTGGGCGCGCTGCGCAATACGTTGGGCCTCGGCCTCGCGGCGGGCGCGATCTCGGCGCTGGTGGGCACCTGCATCGCCATCGAACTGGCACGCCAGCCCGAAGGCCGACGCCAATGGATGATGACCCTGCTGGGCTTGCCGCTGGCCTTCTCGGGGCTGGTGATTGCCTACGGCTTCATCCTGGCCTTCGGCCGCGCGGGCTTCGTGACGCAGCTGCTCGCGGGCCTCGGCGGTGACCCGGCCGCCATCGGCAGCTGGATCTACAGCGTGTCGGGCCTGGGCTTCGCCTATGCCTACTACCTGATCCCGCGCGTGGCGCTGTCGCTGTACCCGGTGTTCGCCAACCTCGACCTGCGCCCGGCGCAGGCGGCGCGCACCTTGGGCGCTTCAAAAGCGCGTGCCTTCTGGGACACGGTGGTGCCCGAGGTGATGCCCTCGGTGCTGTCGAACGCCTGCATGGTGGCCGCGATCGCGATGGGTACCTACGGCACGGCGCTGGCATTGGTGGGCACGCAGCTCAACATCCTGCCGCTGATGCTGCTCGCGCAGGTGGGCGACGGCGGTTCCGATTTCGCGGTGGCGGCGGCCTTGTCGCTGGTGCTGATGGTTGTGTGTGTGATCGTGATGGGAGTGGGCGATGTCTTTACGCGAAGGCGCGAGCGTGGTGCTGTCGGCGCCGGTCACTGAGGCGCTGGCGCGCCTCGCGCAGAAGCAGCGGGGGCCGCAGCGCTACCACCAGCCGGTGGCCATCATCGGCCCGGGCGACGGCGGCCCGGCCGAATGCGAGGCCGCCCACGCGGTGGCGCATGCGCTGGCCGGCGCGGGCATGTCCGTGGTCTGCGGCGGGCGCGGCGGCGTGATGGCCGCGGCCTCGCGCGGAGCCGTGGAGGCCGGCGGCATCGTCGTGGGCATCCTGCCCGAGGACGACGACCGCAACGCCAACGAATGGCTCAGCGTGGCCATCCCCACGGGCATGGGCGAGATGCGCAACGGCATCGTCGCGCGCAGCGGCGTGTGCCTGGTCGCCATCGGCGGCAACATGGGCACGCTGTCGGAAATGGCGCTGGGGCTCAAGTGGGGCAAGCCGGTGTTCGTGATGCATGGCGACGTGGCGCTGCCGGGCGCGGTGCAGGCCACGGACGTAGAAGACATGCTCACGAAAGTGCTCGCCTGCCTGCTGGCATGACTCCCCCCGGCTGAAGCGGCGGGCGCATTGCACAATGCCGTCATGCCCTACATGCCCACCTTTGTCGCTCCCGCCCGCTTCACCGATGCCGCCGCTGCACTCGAACAGGTCAAGGCCATCTACCAGGGCGGCCTCGCCCATCTGCGCGAATCGATGCTGCGCTTCGTTGCCGGCGAGGCGCTGCCGGGCCGGGTGCGGGCCTGCTACCCCTTCGTGCGGGTGCACACGCACACCGTCTCGCGCCACACGCCGCCGGCCAACGCCGGCCTGAGCTATGGCTTCGTGGCCGGCCCGGGCCGCTACGAGACCACGCTGACGCGGCCCGATTTGTTCTCGCGCTATTACCTCGACCAGTTCCGCCTGCTGCTCGAAAACCATCAGGTCGAGCTCGAGGTAGGCACCAGCACACAGCCCATTCCGATCCACTTCTCCTTTGCCGAGAACGACCACATCGAAGGCACCATGAGCGCCGAGCGCCGCGCCCTCATGCGCGACGTGTTCGACCTGCCCGACCTGGGCGTGATGGACGACGGCATCGCCAACGGCACCTACGAGGCGCGCGACGGCGAGGCGCAGCCGCTGTCGCTCTTCACGGCCGCGCGGGTGGACTACTCGCTGCACCGCCTGCGCCACTACTCGGGCACTGCGCCCGAGTGGTTCCAGAACTTCGTGCTGTTCACCAACTACCAGTTCTACATCGACGAGTTCGTGCGCCTGGGCCACGAGGCCATGGCCGACGAGAACAGCGAGTACGTCGCCTTCATCGAGCCCGGCAACGTGGTCACGCGCCGGCGCGGGCTTGCTGCAGGTTCGAGCGCCACCTACGGCCACCTGCTCGACGGCAGCCAGGGCACCGCCCCGCCGCGCCTGCCGCAGATGCCGGCCTACCACCTGGTGCGCGAGGATTGCAGCGGCACCACCATGGTCAACATCGGCGTCGGCCCGGCCAATGCCAAGACCATCACCGACCACGTCGCGGTGCTGCGCCCGCATGCGTGGATGATGCTGGGCCACTGCGCCGGCCTGCGCAACACGCAGCAGCTCGGCGACTACGTGCTGGCCCACGCCTACGTGCGCGAAGACCACGTGCTCGACGAAGAGCTGCCGCTGTGGGTGCCGATTCCGGCGCTGTCGGAAATCCAGCTCGCGCTGGAGAAGGCCGTGGCCGACGTCACGCGCTACGAGGGCCCCGACCTGAAGAAGATCATGCGCACCGGCACCGTGGCCAGCACCGACAACCGCAATTGGGAACTGCTGCCCGGCAACCAGCCGCAGCGCCGCTTCAGCCAGAGCCGCGCGGTGGCGCTCGACATGGAAAGCGCGACCATCGCGGCCAACGGCTTCCGGTTTCGCGTGCCCTACGGCACCCTGCTGTGCGTGAGCGACAAGCCGCTGCACGGCGAGATCAAGCTGCCCGGCATGGCCAACCACTTCTACCGCGAGCGCGTGGAGCAGCACCTGCGCATCGGCATGCGGGCCATCGAGATCCTGCGCGAAGAGGGCTCGACGCGGCTGCACAGCCGCAAGCTGCGCAGCTTTGCCGAGGTGGCGTTCCAGTAAGAAGAAGGGCTTCTGGAGGGCCCCGACAGAGGTCGGGCCCTCAGGGTTTGTCCTGCCCGCCACCGCGCGGGATTGCGCCGTTTCGCGGACATCATCCGGTTTACCCCACAGCAACCGGAAAGAAGATGACCCAGTCGCGTTCCGTTCCCCTCTCCCGCCGCAGCTTCTCTGCATGGATCGCGGCCTCGGCCGCAGCTGCCGGCGCAGGACATGCCGCACTGTGGCCGCGCACCGCCTCCGCCGCCGACGCACCCGTGAGCAGCAAGCTGCGCATCGTGATTCCCGCCAACGAAGGCGGCGGCTGGGACCAGACCGGGCGCGCGCTCGGCGCCGCGATGCTGGCGTCAGGCGCGGTCGGCAGCGTGGTGTACGAGAACATCGGCGGCAAGGGCGGCACCATCGGCCTGGCGAAGTACGTCGAGAAATACGATGCCGACCCCGACACCCTGCTGATGAGCGGCATGGTCATGGTCGGCGCGGTCGCGCTGCAGAAGCCCGCCGTGACGATGGCCAACATGGCGCCGATCGCCCGCCTCACCAGCGACTACGAGGTGGTGGCGGTGAAGGCCGATTCGCCCATCAAGACGCCGAAAGATTTGATCGCACAGCTGCGCGCCGATGCAGCCAACACCGTCATCGCGGGCGGCTCGGCCGGCGGCGTGGACCACATGTATGCAGGCATGCTGGCGCGCGTGGCCGACGCTTCGCAGTCGCTGGTCTACCAGGCGCACCCCGGCGGCGCCGAAGTGGTCGAGGCGCTGGCAACCGGCAAGGCCGCAGCCGGCATCTCCGGCTACAGCGAGTTCAGCGAGGGCCTGGCCAGCGGCAAGCTGCGCGCCATCGGCGTGTCGTCGAAGCGGCCGTTCCAGGGCATCGCCTCGGTGCGTGAGCAGGGCGTGGAAGCCGACCTTGCCAACTGGCGCGGCGTGCTCACCGGCCGCAAGGTGCCGCCGTACCGCAAGGCGGCGCTGCTGACGGTGGTGCGGCGCGCCACCGCCACCGATGTGTGGCAAAAAGCCATCAAACAGAACAACTGGGACCCCTTCTGGATGGAGGGCAAGGATTTCGAGAATTTCCTCGAAACCGACACCGCAATGGCCGGCCCGCTGATCTATCTGCTCAAGCTGAAAGCCTGAGAGCGCCCGCTCCTGCGGGTTTTCCCTAGGCCACGAAGGCAAGGGATTGACACGTTTTTCGGACATCATCCGGTTACTTTTACAGGGAACTGGAAACAAAATGTCGCATTTCGTGCCGACCGGCCTCTCTCGCCGCAGCCTTGCGGCATGGATCGCATCGACAGCTGCCGCGGGCGCAATGCCCGCAGCGCTCTGGCCCACGATGGCCGGCGCGGCCGAACCGCAGCTCGCCACCAAGCTGCGCATCGTCATTCCCGCCAACGAAGGCGGCGGCTGGGACCAGACCGGCCGCGCCCTCGGCGCCGCGATGATCGCGTCGGGCGCGGTGGGCGACATCAGCTACGAGAACATCGGCGGCAAGGGCGGCACCATCGGCCTGGCGAAGTACGTCGAGAAATACGACGCCGACCCCGACACCCTGCTGATGAGCGGCATGGTCATGGTCGGCGCGGTCGCGCTGCAGAAGCCCGCCGTCACGATGGCGCAGGTCGCGCCGGTGGCACGGCTCACCAGCGACTACGAAGTGGTGGCGGTGAAGGCCGACTCGCCCATCAAGACCCCGAAGGACCTGATTGCGCAGCTGCGCGCCGATGCCGCAAAGACGGTCATCGCCGGCGGCTCGGCCGGCGGCGTGGACCACATGTACGCCGGCATGCTGGCGCGCGTGGCCGGCAACGCGGGGGCTCTGGTCTACCTGCCGCACCCCGGCGGCGCACAGGTGGTCGAGGCGCTCGAAACGGGCAAGGCGGCTGCCGGCATCTCGGGCTACAGCGAATTCAGCGATCACCTGGCCAGCGGCAAGCTGCGCGCCATCGGCGTGTCGTCGAAGCGGCCGTTCCAGGGCATTCCGTCGGTGCGCGAACAGGGCGTGGACGCCGACCTCGCCAACTGGCGCGGCGTGCTCACCGGCAAGAAGGTCCCGGCCGAGCGCAAGGCCGTGCTGCTCGAAGCCGTGCGCCGCGCCACCACGGCCGATGTCTGGCAGAAGACCATCAAGCGCAACAACTGGGACTCGTACTGGATGGCGGGTAAGGACTTCGAGAGCTTCCTCGATCTCGATACGGCGATGGCCGGGCCGTTGATCTATCTGCTCAAGCTGAAGGCCTGATCGCTCGAAGCATCACGCGAAAAGCTCGGGCATTTCGCGCTGCGCCTTCGGCGTCAGCGTGAGCGCCCGCCCGTCGAGCTCCTGCCGCACCCATCCGCGGCGCAACGACAGCTGCAGCCATGCAGCGCCCAGCGCACCGCCCAGGTGCGGACGGCGCTCGCTCCAGTCGAGGCAGGCGCAGGCGAAGCGGCGGCGCGAGCGCCGCACCGCATCGACCTCCACACCCAGGCTCTCCAGCGCGATCGCGCCTTCGGACGTGAGTTCGTACGAGCCGCTCTGCAGGCCGCTGAGCCAGCCCTGCGCATGCAGCCTGTCGTGCAGCGCGACACCCGCCGTGCCCGCCATGTGGTCGTAGCAGGTGCGCGCGCTGCGCAGGCGGCTCGGCGTGTTCGGCTTGAACTCTGGCGTGCGCGGCGCGCCGGCCACCACCATCAGGCTTTCGAGCGCGGCGGCGACGTCGTCGTTGGCGAGGCGGAAGTAGCGGTGCTTGCCCTGCACCAGCAGATCGACCAATCGTTCGTCCTTCAGGCGCGCGAGGTGCGCGCTGGCGGTCGATGCGGCCACTTCAGCCACGGTGGCGAGCTCAGTGGCAGTGCGCGCGTGGCCGTCCATCAGGCAACTCAGCATGCGGGCGCGCGCCGGTTCGGCAATGGCGCCGGCCAGGCGGGCCAGTTGGAAATCGGCGGATGAAGCAGTGGTGTCCATGCGCCCATCGTAAGACGGCGCCGCATCCGACACTTCGTTCGCGGACGAAGTGTGGCGGCGGCTTCGATCGCACACTGACGCCATGAACGAAAGCAACAGCCCCACTCTTGCCGACATGCCCGCCGACCCGGTCGCGGCCGTCACGCATGCCGATCCCTATCCGTACTACGCCGCCCTTCGCGACGGGCCACCGCTCGCTTGGAACGAGAAGCTGCGCCTCCGGGTCGCGAGCCGCGCAGACGTGATCGAAGAGGTGCTGCTCGCGCACGGTGCGTTGCGTGTACGGCCGCCCGCCGAGCCGGTGCCGCGCGCCATCGTGGGCAGTGCGGCCGGCGAGGTGTTCGGCCATCTGGTGCGCATGAACGACGGCGTGGCGCACCAGGCGCATCGGCCCGCTCTGCAACGCGCACTGGCCGGGCTCGACCTGAACGCAGTGCACGCGGCAGCCCTGCAGATAGCGCTGCGGGTTCCGCAGCAGCAGCCGCTGTCCGACACGCTGTTCTCGATGCCCGTGCAGGCAGTCGCGCACCTGCTCGGTTTTGCCGACGACGCGCTGCCGCAGGTGGACCGGTGGATACGCGACTTCGTGGCCTGCCTGTCGCCGTTGTCCACGCCCGAGCAGTTGCAGCGTGCGAGCGCCGCGGCGGGCGAATTGATGACGCGCTTTGAAGTTCTGGTGGCAGGCGAGCCGCCACGGCACGGCACGCTGCTCGCCGCCGTGCTCGCCGAAAGTGCGGGCGACGCAACGCTGTCACGCTCGCTGCTGGCGAACGTGGCCGGCCTGCTATCCCAGACCTGCGATGCAACGGCGGGCCTGGTTGGCAACAGCCTGATCGCGTTGATGCGCGAGCCTTCGCTGCGCACGTCGACCCGTACACGCGACGGCCTGCAGGCAATCGTCGAGGAGACCGCGAGGCATGATCCGTCAGTGCACAACACACGGCGCTTTGCCGCCGAAGCCGTCACCATCGCCGGCACACCGCTGACCTCAGGCGATGCGGTGCTGGTGCTGCTGGCCTCGGCCAATCGCGACGCGGCGTTCAACCCCGACCCCGACAGCTTCATGCTCGTGCGCGCCCGTCGCCGCATGCTCGGCTTCGGCCACGGCATGCATGCGTGTCCCGGCCAGGCCTTGGCATGCACGCTGGCAGCGGCCAGCCTCGACGCCCTGCTGCGCCGCGCGCCCGACCTCGATGCTCAGCGCCTGCGCGGCTGGAGCTACCGGCCGTCGGTCAACGGGCGCATTCCCGTGTTCCACTGACCCGTGCCCGCCAGGTGAGGCGACAGCTGCGCATCGCCCCAGCGAAGCGGCAACGCCGCCGGGCGACGCAAGGCATGCGTGACGTGGAAGCGCATCAGCCGCTCCGCGCCCTCGAATTCAGCCACCTCGGGCCCGTCCCAAACGATCTCTGCCGTGACTGCTACGTGCAGCAGATCGCCGCTGTCGAAGTCGACGAACAGCAGCCCCGCGCGCGGATGCGCCGCCAGGTTGCCGAGCGTGTTGAAGAAGCGGTTGCCGTTGAAGTCCGGCACGGTGAGCACGTCATCGCCGTCGAGGCGCACGAAGCCAGGGCGACCGCCGCGGTGCGACACATCGACGCCGTGCGAACTCGCATCGGCCTCGTCACCCGCCGCGACCTCGTTCGGATAGGCGGTAGCGATGAACAGCGTGTCGGCACTGCCGATAAGGCGATGCGCCGCCAAGTCGAGCTTGTCGAGCCATTGCGCCTGCGGCGCCGCATCGGCACGCGGCGAAACGAACACCGGTTCGCGCGCCTGGATGTAGCGCGGGCAGTTGCCGAAGCTCTGCTGCACCGCGACCATGAAACCCGCGTCATCGCGCGCCTCGACCGTGCCGTTCATGCGATTGCGCCGCCGCGTATGCGGCTGGATGCCGAGCAGGCCCAGTGTGGCGCCCTGCTTCAACTGGCCAACGAGCGGATCGCCCGACGCGGGCAGCGCATCGACGCGCAGGTGCGTGGCATCTGGCGAGTGCACGAAGCCGGCAGGTGCCGCGAGCACGCTGGCCCAGGGCTGCAGCTCCGCATCGAGGCTGCCGACCACGAGGAACGGCAGCAGCCCGAAGAACTCGCGGTGCTGGTCGGGCATGTAGTCGCGAATGACGCGCGGCCCGGCCACCTCCATCTGCTCGCGCGAGCCCGCCAGGGCCTGCAACGCCCGCTCGCCCGCGTGGAAGGGCGCGGCGATCATGCGACCGCCGCAAGCCCGATAGGCGTGCGCACCATTGGTACGAAGCCCGGCAAGGCTTCCACGCGCTCAAGCCAGCCGCGCACGTTCGGGTAGGTATCGAGCGCCACGCTGCCTTCGGGCGCATGCGCCACATAGGCGTAGTTCGCGATGTCGGCCAGCGTGGCGGCGGGACCGGCAAGGAAGGGCTGCTGCTGCAGGTGCATCTCCATCACCGAGAGCAACGCATGCGAGCGCTTGACGGTCTCCGTCGGGTCGGTGGTGTGGCCGAACAGCGCCATGATCCGCGCGGCCGCCGGGCCGTACGCCAGCGGCCCCGCCGCCACCGAGAACCAGCGCTGCACGCGCGCCGCACCGACGGCATCGCGCGGCATCCAGCGCGCGGGGTCAGGTGCATAGCGCTCGTTGAGGTAGACCAGGATGGCGTTGGAGTCGGCCAGCGTAAGGTCGCCGTCCTCGATCACCGGCACTTGGCCGAAGGGGTTGCGCGCCAGGAACTCCGGCGCGCGGTTGTCGCGCTTGCGCATGTCGATCTCGACGTTCTCGAACGGCAGGCCGAGCATCGTGAGGAACAGCCGCACGCGATGCACGTGGCCGGAGAGCGTGGTGCCGTAGAGCTTGATGGGCTGGGCGGGGCGATTGGCGGCTGCGGCGTTCATGGAGGCGTTCCTTTTTCGAGATGGCTGGGACAGTGCCTCGATTCTTCTCTCTTGCGGCAAATGAATGAATAGCCATTCCTGTATTTGACTGCTGCGTTTTCCGGTTTAATCTCCCCATGGATCGTTTCAAGGCTATGCAGACCTTCGTGCAGATTGCCGACCAGGGCAGCCTGACCCGCGCCGCCGAGGCGCTCGGCACCTCGCTGCCCGCGGTAGTGCGCTCGCTCGCCGCGCTGGAGGCGCACCTGGGCGTGCGCCTGTTCCACCGCACCACGCGCCGCCTTTCGCTCACCGAGGAAGGCCGCCACTACCTGTCGAGCGCACGCGAGGTGCTGCTCGCGGCCGACGCCGCCGACCTCGCGCTGAAGGCCGAGGCGCGCGAGCCGGCGGGCCAGCTCACCATCACCGCGCCGGTGCTCTTCGGCCACATGTACGTGGCGCCGGCCATCGTGCGCTTCATGCAGCGCTACGAAAAAGTGCGCTGCAGCGTGCGGCTGTACGACCGCACCGTGAACCTGCTCGAAGAAGGCATCGACGTGGGCATTCGCATCAGCCCGCTGGAAGATTCGTCACTGGTGGCGCAGACGCTGGGCACCATCCGCCGCGTGGTGGCCGTGAGCCCCGACTACCTGGCGCGGCACGGCACGCCAACGCATCCGCGCGACCTGAACGGCGCGCCCTGCGTGCGAGGCCGCGTCGATGCGCCGGCGCAGTGGCTGTTCCACGAAGGCGGCAAGGCGATCAGCGTGACGCCGAACAACCGCCTGGAGTTCAATCACCTCGCGCCGGCCATCGAGTCGTGCGCGGCGGGCATGGGCTTCGGCACCTTCTTCTCGTACCAGGTGATGCCGCACGTGGCGCAGGGACGGCTGAAGCTGGTGCTGGAAGACTTCGAGCCGCCGCCGCGGCCGGTGAGCGTGATCTATCCCAATGCGCGGCTGCTGCCCGCGCGCACGCGGGCGTTCATCGAGTGGATGAAGATGGAGTTCAGCGGGCTCAGGCTCTAGGTGCAGCTGTCATTGCAGCTGCAGTTGCGGGGCAATTCGCGGCTGTCGAGCAGGCAGATTTCCGAGTCCTGCTTCAGCACCGGCCAGCCGTCGCGCTCGAGCTGTCCGGTCACAGCCGATACGCGCGACGTGAATTCCTCCAGGGATTCGCAGCTGCGCAGCGTCACGAAGCAGGTGCAGGCTTCCTCACGCAGGCTGTCTCGCGACAACTGCGCGCCGTGTGCCTCGCACAGCTGCTGCAGCGCAGACATGTCGCACTGTTGCTGGCGCAGCTTGCCGCGCCACTCGAAATACTGGCCGTCGCAGTCGAGCTGGTCGGCGTCCTGCACAGGCGCATCGACCTTCACGCCCAGCACTGCCATGCCCGCCCGCGCCAGCCATTGCGCCAGCGCCATCGCTTCGGCCTTGGCTTCTTCGAGATCGGCGCGCAACCAGGCGGTAGCCGAGAGCTGCCGATTTCGCTCGCCGCCGTTGTCGCGGTGATGGTCGATCAGCAGCGGCCGCAGCCCGATCTGCTCGCACACCGCGACAAAGAACGGGATCTGCGATTCGTGCGGCACATCGCAGGTCAGGTGAAGTTCCAGCCTGCTCTTCATGGCACGACCACCGGCGCAGGCAAAGGCAGGCCATCGCAGAGCGCGGCGGCATCGCTCGCCATGCCGCGCACCGCCTCTTCGAGGCCGAGATTCAGCACCGACATGAACTCGCCATTGGCGCTGGCCCAGTTGGTGCGCGTCCCCATGCCGTGGTACTGGCGCAAGACAGTCTCGCCGCCGGGCAGGCGGTAGTTCACCTTGAGCACGACGTGCGAAACCAGGTTCAGATCGACCGACCACGCGTGGGCCAGGCGCAGGGCCACATCCGCAGTCACCTGCCTGGCACCGGCGCTCGCGGGCGGTGCGCCCAGCACTGTCTGGAACCCGTAGCGGCTCGTCGACTGCAGCGCGCCGCGCGTCCACCCGGTGGCGTCGCCGCTGCGCAGCGACTGCACGGACCGGGGCGTGGCATGCACCGTCGGCAGCATCACGGTGAGGTTGCCGGCGTTGGCCTTGTTGCTGCGCGCATCTTCGATCGATGGCAGGTACAGCGTGCAGCCGCGCGCGAGTCGCAGCGACACGGCCGGCACGCTGTTGGGGCGTTCGGCCGGCTCGGGCGCGGGCTCGAAAACCATGGGGAGCGGCTCGCTCTCGGTGACGGCATGCGAGAGAGTGGGCATGGCGCAGAGTATGGCCAGAGTGGTGGCGATGGCAAGTCCTTGGCGTGGCCTCATGGGGCGGTGTTCCTGACCGAATACATGGCGCCGTCCTGGTCGCGGAACAGCACGCGGCCGGGCTGCTCGTCGAAGCTCTGGCCGGCCAGTGTCACCCACGAACCGTTGACATTGAATCGCGCAGTCTTAACGCTACCTGAACGGGCGCCGGCAATGTCCAGCGCGACCGCATGCAGGGTCTGTGCCATCGACTCGCGCATCACGCCGCGCAGCACCTGCCCGTCGTTCGCGGTGAGCCTTCGCAGCACGGCAGCGCGCGCGGTGCCGCCGATGGGCGTCTGGAAGATGGCCGAGGCGCGGTAGCTCGGCTCGCTGCGGCCGTCCTGCCAGAGCAGGGCCGAGGTGCGCGTGGTGAAGGCGCCAAGGCCTGGCTCCAGCGCGTACTGCAGCAACAGCACCATATAGGCGGGGCCAGTTTTC
Source organism: Variovorax sp. YR266 (assembly GCF_900107295.1). Classification (NCBI taxonomy): domain Bacteria; kingdom Pseudomonadati; phylum Pseudomonadota; class Betaproteobacteria; order Burkholderiales; family Comamonadaceae; genus Variovorax; species Variovorax sp. YR266. The sequence goes on along the minus strand of NZ_FNPM01000021.1, from coordinate 62,139 downwards.
GTGGCAGCGATGCGGGCCTCCTGCTCGGCCTTCAGCGGCATCGCCGCGAGCACCTGCGAGGAGCGGATCTTCAGCGGGAACGAGCTCGGCTCGGCAAGCAGCGTGGTCAGCGCCTTGCCCGCCTCCACGCGGTAGTCGTAGTCGAGCAGCGGGCCGACGATGGCCTGCACTTCGGCGCTCATCTCCTTCTGGCGCGTTTGCTGCACCGACGAGTCGATCAGCGCGCCGATCAGCCCGCCGCCCGTGGCCGCGCTCACGCCCGGGGGCTGTGCGGAGAACATGAAGCTCTCCTGAGCGACGACGACGCGTACGTCGACTTCCTGGACCTTGCTGCGGTCCGCAGCCGCCAGGGGCCGATGAAAAGGTGCGCAGGCGCCGAGCAGCAGCGCAGCCGACAGCACCAACCAGAAACGCAGCATCCTTGGGCCTCCCACCGCGCAATACAACTGGGCGTCGATTGTGAGGCCGCCGGGGCGTGGTTCGACTCGGGTTATCGAGGGCTTGGAGCGCCCGTGATTTTCAGGTGACTGCGTCAGAATGGTTGTGTGCCGTCCACCACCTCTTCCGCTTCACCCCCTCTGTTCCACGCCAGCCATCTGCACAAGCGCTATGGCAACACCACGGTCGTCGACGACCTGTCGTTCGAGATCGCGCCCGGCGAATGCCTGGGCGTGATCGGCCCGAACGGCGCGGGCAAGACCACCACCATCCGCATGTGCCTGGGCCTCACCGCGCCCGACGGTGGTGACATCTCGGCACTCGGGCTGCAGATGCCGCGCGATGCACTGGCCATCAAGGCGCAACTGGGCGTGGTCACGCAGTTCGACACGCTCGACCCGGATTTCAGCTGCGCCGAGAACCTCGTGGTGTACGGCCGCTACTTCGGCTTCAGCAAGGCGCATGTGCGCGCACGCGTGCCGCAGCTGCTGGAGTTCGCGGCGCTGTCGCACAAGGCCGATGCGAAGCCGGGCGAGCTCTCGGGCGGCATGCGGCGGCGGCTGTCGCTGGCGCGTGCGCTGGTCAACGACCCGAAGCTGCTGCTGCTCGACGAACCGACCACCGGCCTCGACCCGCAGGCGCGGCACCTGATGTGGGAACGGCTGCAGGTGCTGTTGCAGCAGGGCAAGTCGATCTTGCTGACCACGCACTTCATGGACGAGGCCGAGCGCCTGTGCTCACGCCTGCTGGTGCTCGACCATGGCCGCAAGATCGCCGAAGGCCGCCCGCGCGATCTGATCGCCGAGCACCTGGAGCCCGACGTGGTCGAGGTGTATGGCAACGGCGCACTGTCGCTGGCCGAATCGCCCGAGCTGAAGGCGATGGCGGCACGCGTGGAAGTCAGCGGGGAGACGGTGTTCTTCTACACGCAGGACGCGCGGCGGCTGCTCGATGCGCTGACGCAGCACAGCGGCCTGCGCACCTTTCATCGGCCGGCGAATCTGGAGGACCTGTTCCTCAAGCTCACCGGCCGCCAGATTCGCGAGGACGGCTAGATCATGAACATGACGACGACGACGACCGCACCGATTGCAGCGACCGCGCCTCCTTCGCCTTCAGTGTGGCGCCCGCCCGAAATCTCGCTGCGCTGGTGGCCCGTGTTTTTGCGCAACCTGCTGGTGTGGCGCAAGCTCGCCATCCCCAGCCTGATCGGAAACATCGCCGAACCGCTGATCTGGCTCGTGGCCTTCGGCTACGGCATGGGCGCGCTTGTGGGGCAGGTGTCGGTCGACGGCGTGAAGGTGCCCTACATCCTGTTCCTGGCGAGCGGTTCGATCTGCATGAGCGCGATGAACGCAGCGAGCTTCGAGGCGCTGTATTCGGCGTTCTCGCGCATGCACGTGCAGAAGACATGGGACGGCATCATGAACGCGCCCGTCGGGCTCGACGACATCGTGATGGCCGAGATGCTGTGGGCGGCGTTCAAGTCGATCTTCACCGTGACGGCCATCCTGTTCGTGATGCTCGGGCTGGGCATCAGCCACAGCCCGAAGCTCATCGTCGCGTGGATGGTGCTGATCGGAGCGGGCATCACCTTCTCGTCGATCGCGCTGATCTTCAATGCGCTGGCGAAGGGCTATGACTTCTTCACGTACTACTTCACGCTGTTCATGACGCCGATGATGTTCCTGAGCGGCGTGTTCTTTCCGCTCGAGCAACTGCCCTCCGCCGTCAAGGCCGTGGCGGCCTGGCTGCCGCTGACGAATGCGGTGGCGCTGGTGCGGCCGCTGTTCATGGACCAGTGGCCGACCGACTGGTGGCTGCACGCGGCGGTGCTGACGGTGTATGCGGTGGTGGCGTTCTGGATTGCGCTGGCGTTGACGCGCAAGCGGTTCAAGGGGTGAGGCTGGATCTCTTCATCACCTGCAGCTGCATGACTCCCGCGGTCCGGGCCCTCACTTCAGGCGAAGCCAGGCAAGTGGCAACCGCCTCGTAGCCGGGCGCGCCGGGATAAGGCGCCACCTGGGTCGGCGGGCTGTGGTTGGCGGGGCAGAGGATGATGGTTTCGTCCGGGCCGACGGCAGTCAGGTCGAGGATGGCGCAGGAGCGGGTGAGCATGAAGAGGGGCCGCACGCCGGGCCCGCAGCGGCGCAGCCAGGCAATCAATGCCTCCTGGGTTGCGTGGTCGAGGCCTTGTTCGATCATGTCGATGACCAGAGCGTCCGGCCCTTCGGCCTGCAGCCCCGCGAGCAATGCGATCAAGGCATCCGACGGCGTGGCGCCGTCTTCCACGAGCCAGGTCAGGGCTTCGTCGACGCGGGACTTCAGCAGGGAATCGCCATCCAGCCGCCACTTTGCTGCTGCCACCTCGTCATCTTCAAGCCTCTCCAGGCCCAGCATGGCGGCGTTGGGCAGTGCATTGGCGAGGCACTGCGCCAGCCGGGTCTTGCCACTGCCTAGCGGACCAATGATGTAGTTCAGGGCGCGGATGTCGCGAAGCTCGAAGAGCTCCCCGCCCCATGGCCACGGCAGTTCGAATGCGATGCGGACCTCTGCAGCAGGTGCCAGCAGGCCTGTGAGTTCGCCGATGCTCGGCGTCCGGCCTTGCGCAAGTTCGCTTCGCAAGCCACGGACCTTGTCGACCGTGCGAGCAAGCTGGCGAAGCTGCGCTTCCAGCGCTGTCTGGTGCGCCGCCAGCGTTGGCTCCAGTCCCTGGGAATTGCCTTCCAGCGCCCGCTCCACCTGCGCAAGGCTGAAGCCGAGCGCGCGAAGCGCGACGATCTCGGCGGCCCGGGCCATCTCCTTCTGGCCATACGCCCGCCACCCTGCCGCAGTACGACCAGGCTCCACCAACCCGCGCTGCTCATAGAGCCGCAAGGCCTTGGCCGAAACACCGAGCCGCCTCGCGGCTTCGGATGGACTGAAAGAGCGAGCGGTGGATTGCATGAAGAGAACCTTTTTCGACGTTCTTCTCTTTTTAAGGGCTGCCCCAGGGGCCGGGTCAACAGGCGGACATGAAAGTTGGATTCACTGGCCTTGCAGGTTCAGAATGCCCGTTCCCGGCAGACTGTAGCCTCCGTTGAAACCAACGCTTGCAAATTAGATTGCACACAATCTAATTGCTCGCTACAATTCGACCCATGCGCTCCACCCCAGTCCCCGCCGACGAAATGCTCAAGCTGGACAACCAGCTGTGCTTCGCCGTGTACTCCGCCTCCCTGGCCATGACGCGGCTCTACAAGCCGGTGCTGGAAAAGCTGCAGCTCACCTACCCCCAATACCTCGTGATGCTCGCCCTCTGGGAGCAAGACGGCCTCATGGTCTCCGAGCTCGGCGAGAAGCTCTCGCTCGACTCGGGCACGCTCACGCCGCTGCTCAAGCGCCTCGAAGCCAACGGCTACGTGGCCCGTGTGCGCGACGTGGCCGACGAGCGCCGCGTGCACATCACGCTGACAGCTGCCGGCCGCAGGCTCAAGAGCCGCGCATCGAACGTGCCGGCCTGCCTGATGGCCGCCACCGAATGCTCGGTGCCCGAACTGATTTCGCTCACCCAGCAGATCCAGACCCTGCGCGACCGCATCAAGAAGGCAGCCTGACGCAGCGCAACATTTTTCTCCCGCTTCGGTCGATCCCATCAAGAAAGAACGAAGCCTTTCACCACCCTCCCTCCACTTCATCATCACCAAAGGAATCACCATGACCACCAAGCTCGACAAAGTTCTCTACACCGCAGAAGCTCACACCGTCGGCGGCCGTGACGGCGCAGGCAAGTCCAGCGATGGCGCCATCGACGTCAAGCTGAGCTCGCCCGGTTCCGGCAAGCCCGGCACCAACCCCGAGCAGCTGTTCGCGGTCGGCTATGCCGCCTGCTTCATCGGCGCGATGAAGGCCGTCGGCCCGAAGATCGGCGTGAAGGTGCCTGAAGACGTCGCCATCGACTCCAGCGTTTCCCTTGGCCCGACGAACGGCGGCGCGGCTTACGGCATCGCCGTGAAGCTGGCGATCACGCTGCCCGGCCTGGATGCAGATGCCAAGCAGAAGCTGGTCGACACCGCTCACCAGGTTTGCCCCTACTCGAACGCCACCCGCGGCAACATCGACGTGGAACTGACGATCGCCTAAAAGCTCGTTGCGCGCGCGAACAAGCGGTCCGGCCACAAGCCGGGCCGCTTTTTTCATGCCCGCCGATGTCTCACGGGTGACGCCAAAACCCGCCGCGAGATAGCGCCTTTCATCAAGCTTGGCTAACGTAGCTGGACACCAACTGCCAGGAGCCTCGCTCATGAGCACCACCAGCTTCCTCATCCGCAAAGACCAGCTCGCCACCACGCGCCTGCACACCGCCACCGACGAAGCGCTCGCCGACGGCCAGGTGCGCGTGCGCATCGACAGCTTTGCGCTCACTTCCAACAACATCACGTATGCCGCCTTCGGTGACGCGATGAGCTACTGGCAGTTCTTCCCGAGCGGCGAAGAGGGCTGGGGCAGCATTCCCGTGTGGGGCTTTGCGAGCGTCGTGCAGTCGCTCCACCCGGGTGTGGCGGTGGGCGAACGGCTCTACGGCTACTGGCCAATGGCTTCAGCCGCGGTGCTGAGCCCCGGGCGGCTCTCGCCCGAGCGCTTCACCGACGTGGCGCCGCACCGCGCGGAGCTGCCCGCCGTCTACAACCAGTACTTCCGCTGCGCGAGCGACGCGCTCTACACGGCCGACACCGAAGACACCCAGGCCCTGCTGCGCCCGCTGTTCATCACCTCGTGGCTGATCGACGACTTCATGGCCGACAACGATTTCTTCGGCGCGAAGACCATGCTGCTGTCGAGCGCATCGAGCAAGACGGCATACGGCACCGCCTTCCAGCTGCACCAGCGCGAGGGCATCGAGGTGATCGGCCTGACCTCGCCCTCCAACGTGGCCTTCTGCGAAAGCCTGGGCTGCTACGACCGCGTGGTGACCTACGAAGCACTCGACACCATCGCGGCCGACACGCCCTGCGTGTACGTCGACTTCGCCGGCAACGGCGCGCTGCGCAACGCCATCCATGAGCGCTTCACGAATCTCGCATACAGCAGCTCCATCGGCGGCACGCACGTCGAGCAGCTTGCAACCAAGGGCGCGGGCAAGGACTTGTCGGGCCCGCGCGCCACGCTGTTCTTCGCACCGGCGCAGATCAAGAAGCGCACCACCGAATGGGGCCCCGACGAATTCGGGCGCCGCATGGTCGCGGCCTGGCACAACTTCCTGGCCACCGTCACCGATGCGAAGGCCCCCTGGCTGCACGCCGAACACCACGATGGCGGCGAGGCAGTGCAGGCCGCCTACGCGCAGGTGCTCGCGGGCAAGGGCGACCCGCGCACGGGCCATATCCTTTCTCTTTACAAACAACCTGCAAGCGCGTGAGCCCGCGGGGCGCCGTGTGGCGACAATCGCCGCATGACCCTTTCTTCCGCGGCGCCCGCGAACACACATCCTTACGAGAGCCTCACGCCAGACGTGGTGCTCGACGCGCTCGCGACGCTCGGCCTGTACGGCGACGGCCGGCTCACAGGCCTGAACTCCTATGAAAACCGGGTCTACCAGGTCTACCTGGAGGATCGCAGTGCCGTGGTGGTCAAGTTCTACCGCCCCGGCCGCTGGAGCGAGGCCGAGATCCTCGAAGAGCACGGCTTCTCGCTCGAACTGGCCGCCGGCGAAGTGCCGGCCGTACCGCCGCTGGCCTTCGAAGGCAAGACGCTGCATCACCACGCCGGCTTCGCCTTCAGCGTGAGCCCCTACCGCGGCGGCCGCGCACCGGAGCTCGACAACTTCGAGGTGCTCGAATGGGTCGGCCGCTTTCTGGCGCGCATCCATACCGTGGGCAGCGCCAAGCCTTTCGAGGCCCGCCCCGCGCTCGACCTGCAGACCTTCGGCCTCGACTCGCGCGACTGGCTGCTGGAGAACGACAAGATTCCGCTCGACATGCAGCGCGACTGGGAAAAGATCTGCAACGAGGCGCTGGACATGGTTCGCGCGACCGCCCTCGCGCTGCAGCCACCGGACTCCGACTTCAAGCCCCGCAAGCTGCGCCTGCATGGCGACGTACATCCCGGCAACATCCTGTGGACGCCCACCGACCGCCCCGGCGGCGGCCCGCACTTCGTCGACCTCGACGACGCGCGCACCGGCTTCGCGGTGCAAGACCTGTGGATGCTGCTGTCGGGCGACCGCGCACAGCGCACGTCGCAACTGTCGGGCCTGCTCGACGGCTACGAGCAGTTCCGCGAATTCGACCGCCGCGAGCTGGCGCTGATCGAACCGCTGCGCACGCTGCGGCTCATCCACTACAGCGCCTGGCTGGCGCGGCGCTGGGAAGACCCGATCTTCCCGATCAACTTTCCGTGGTTCGGCTCCAGCGACTACTGGAAGGGGCAGATCCTCGTGCTGGAAGACCAGTGCGAGCAGATGGCCGAAGAGCCCCTTTACGCCTAGAAATGTCGGCCCCCCGGTTTTCACTCCGCTTCGCTGCGTGTAATTCTCCACCCCCCAAGGGGGAGGCCCGGCCGCCTTGGGGCGGCCCGGCGGCGGCCGGCTGCGCGTCGACCACGCCCTGCAGCAGCCGCTCGACCAGCACATTGGCCGGTCCGTTGCGCCAGATGCCATAGGCCTCCGACTGCGCCACCACCCGGTCGAGCGGCCTGAACACCGCGCCGCGCAGGGCCGAATGCCGCATCGCCTGCGGCACCAGCGCCACGCCCATGCCCTGCGACACCAGCGAGACCACGGCCAGCCAATGGCGCACCTCGTGCCGCACCTCGGGCAGAAAGCCCGCGTCGGCGCAGATCGACAGGATGCGCTCGTGATAGTCGGGTGAGGCCTCGCGCGAGAACAGCACGAAGGGCTGCTCGCGCAGGTCGGCCGGCGCCAGCACCCGCTTGCGCGCCAGCGCATGCCCAGCCGGCAGGCAAGCCACGAAGGGTTCCGACAGCAGCAGCCGGTGCTGCAGTTCGAGCGGCACGCGGCGCGTGTGGGCAAAGCCGATGTCCAGCCGGTCGTTCAGCAGCTCGGTGATCTGCACGCCGGAGTTGAGTTCGCTCAGCGTGATGCGCACCGCCGGGTGCTTCGCCTGGAAGGCACGCAGCGCCTGCGGCAGGCCCCGGTACAGCATCGCGCCCACGAAGCCGATGCGCAGCCGCCCGGCCGAGCCCAGCGCCACGTCGCGCGCCTCGATGGCGGCTTCTTCCGCCTGCAGCAGCACGCGCCGCGCCGAGATGCGCAGTGCCTCGCCGGCGGGCGTGAGCCGCACCTCCTTGCTGTTGCGCTCGAACAGTCGCGCGCCCACGTTGTCTTCCAGCTGCCGGATCGCCACCGACAGCGGCGGCTGCGAGATCGACAGGCGCCGCGCTGCCCGCCCGAAGTGCAGTTCTTCGGCGAGCACGGAGAAGTAGCGCAGGTGCCGCAGTTCCATGGATAGTCAGATCGAATCGAACAAGACCAAATCGATATTAGACACGGATCGTCGCGGCTTCAACAATGCGCCAAACCAAGGAAACCATGGAGACAAAGCGCATGTCCGCAGAGCACGCCCATCCGATCCCCGATCGCCACGGCCAGAACCTGTTCACCACCGACGCCGAGCTGCCCGCGCTGCTCGCGCTCTACCTGCCCGACGACCTGCGCCACCACATGCAGCCGCACTTCGAGCGCCTGGGCGGCCTCGCGGGCGGCCTGCTCGACGAGCTGGCCGGCACCGCCGACCGCAACCCGCCCGTGCTGAAGCAGCGCACGCGCACCGGCCTCGACGAGCAGAAGGTCGTGAAGCACCCCGCGTACGTCGAAATGGAACGCCTCGCGCTCAGCGAATTCGGCCTGGCCGCCATCTCGCATCGCGACGACACACTGGGCTGGAAGGGCAAGATGCCGCCGCTGGTCAAGTACGTGCTGACCTACCTGTTCGTGCAGGCCGAGTTCGGCTTGTGCTGCCCGGTGTCGATGACCGACTCCCTCACGCGCACGCTGAAGAAGTTCGGCAGCCCGGAGCTGCTCGCAAAGCACCTGCCGCGCCTGACCTCGCTCGACTTCGACGAGCTGGCGCAAGGTGCGATGTTCATGACCGAGCAGGCCGCCGGCTCCGACATTGCCGCCACCGCCACGATGGCGCACCAGGAAGCCGATGGCGGCTGGCGCCTCACTGGCGACAAGTGGTTCTGCTCCAACCCCGATGCCGACTTCGCGATGGTGCTCGCGCGTGCCGACGACGGCTTGCCCGGCATGAAGGGCGTGTCGCTGTTCCTGCTGCCGCGCCGGCTCGAAGATGGCAGCCTCAACCACTACCGAATCATCCGGCTGAAGGACAAGCTGGGCACACGCTCGATGGCCAGCGGCGAGATCCGCCTCGAAGGCGCGGTCGCGTACCTCGTGGGTGAAGCGGGCCGCGGCTTCGTGCAGATGGCAGACATGGTCAACAACTCGCGCCTGTCGAACGGCGTGCGCGCTGCCGGCCTGATGCGCCGTGCGGTGGCCGAGGCAGAGTTCATCGCATCCGAGCGCCGCGCCTTCGGCCGCACGCTCGACCAGATGCCGCTGATGCAGCGCCAGCTAGACAAGCTGCGCTTGCCGGCCGAACAGGCGCGCACGATGGTGTGCCAGACGGCGCTGGCGCTGGCCCGCTCCGACGCAGCCGAGCCCGACGCGTATGCGCTGCTGCGCATCCTCACGCCGCTCATCAAGTTCCGCGCCTGCCGCGATGCGCGCAAGGTCACGGGCGACGCGATGGAAGTGCGCGGCGGCTGCGGCTACATCGAGGAATGGAGCGATGCGCGCCTCGTGCGCGACGCGCACCTGGGCTCGATCTGGGAAGGCACGAGCAACATCGTGGCGCTGGACGTGATTCGCGCGGTGAAGCGCGAAGGCTCGCTGCCGGTGCTGCGCGCGCACTGCGCGAAGCTGCTGGGCGATGCGGCGCTCGCTCCTGGCTTCGCGAAGGCCTTGCGCGATGCGCTCGACCGCGCCGCCGCGCTGACCGAAACCGCCGCGCGTGAAGGCGGCGACGTGCTCGCGCGGCAGGCCGCATCGGCGCTTTATCACTGCACCAGCGCCATCGCGATGGCCTGGGAGGCCGCACACGGCGGCTCCGCACCACGCATGCGCTGGGCGCAACTGGTGCTGCTGCATCGCGTGCTGCCGCGCGATCCGCTCTCGCCCGATGCCATGCCCGCGGACTGGAATGCCGCCACCGGTCAATCCTCGACAGTGCCGGCCTGAGCCTCTTTCCCTCTTACAAAAACGGAGACATCCCTTGAAACGCCTCACCTTCCTGCTGGCCGCCTGCGCCACGCTGCTGACAGCAATGCCCGCAGCACATGCGGCCGACGCCTTCCCCACCAAGCCCCTGATGCTGGTCGTGCCCTTCCCGCCCGGCGGCCCCACCGACGCGATGGCCCGCACGCTGGCCGCCGAGATGAAAGACCGCCTTGGCCAGCCCATGATCGTGGAGAACCGCGCAGGCGCCGGCGGCAACATCGGCGCCGAATACGTGGCGCGCGCCGAGGCCGACGGCCACACGCTGCTGTTCGGCACCTCGGGCCCGTTGGCCATCAACGCGAGCCTGTACCGCAAGATCAACTACGACCCGGTGAAGAGCTTCGCGCCGGTGATCCAGGTCGGCTACCTGCCCAACATCCTGGTGGTGAACCCCGCCCTGCCCGTGAAGACCGTGCCGGAGCTCGTGGCCTACGCCAAGGCCAACCCCGGCAAGCTCAGCTATGCATCGTCGGGCAACGGCGCGTCGTCGCACCTCGCGGGCGTGCTCTTCAACTCGGTAGCGGGCACCGACCTGCAGCACATTCCCTACAAAGGCACCGGCCCCGCGCTCAACGACCTGCTGGGTAACCAGGTCAGCATGACCTTCACCGACATCCTCACCGCGCTGCCTTACGTCAAGGCCGGCAAGCTGCGCGCACTGGGCGTGGCCACCGTCGCGCGCTCGCAGGCGCTGCCCGACGTACCGACGATTTCGGAGCAGGGCTACAAGGGCTACGACGTGAGCGTGTTCTTCGGCATCGTCGCGCCGGCCGGCACGCCAGCCGACCGCGTGAGCAAGCTCAACCATGCCTTCGCCGAAGTGCTGAACTCGCCCAAGGTGAAGCAGATGTTCGCGGCGCAAGGCCTCGAAGCTTCGGCCGACACTTCGCCGCAGAAGCTGGGGCAGTTCATTGGTAGCGAGTCTGTGAAGTGGAAAGACGTGGTGAAGAAGTCGGGGGCGCAGCTGGATTGATGCAGCTGCGTTGTTCGGGGCGCGCTCACGCCGACGGGGTACCTTGCTCCGCGAATGTCCCCCGGCCTGCGGCCTCCTCCTTTATTTCGCTGCGCAAGGCACCCCATCGGCGTGATCGTTCAGCGCAGTGGCCAAACGACCGGCACAAGCGCGGCGCTCACTGTGCACAGGGCATCGGGTGCTCCCCGCAGCGAAATAAAGGAGGAGCCGAAGGCGGGGGACATTCGCGGAGGGGAGTACCCGGTGGCCTGTGCACTCGCCCCGAATGAACGAACAAAACAAATCCAAGGACCAGAAATGACACAAGCCCAAGGCGCCCTCGCAGGCATCCGCGTCCTCGACATCTCCCGCATCCTCGGCGGCCCCTACTGCGGCCAGATCCTCGGCGATCACGGAGCCGACGTGCTCAAGGTCGAGCCGCCACAGGGCGACGACACGCGCACATGGGGGCCGCCCTTCAGGGAAGGCGTGGCCTCGTACTACCACGGGCTCAACCGCAACAAGCGCGTGCAGCACCTCGACTTCTCGACGGAAGAAGGCCGCACTGCACTGCTCGCGCTGGTGGCCGAAGCCGACGTGCTGATCGAGAACTTCAAGACCGGCACGATGGAACGCTGGGGCGTCGGCTACGAAACGCTGTCGCAGCGCTTTCCGCGCCTCGTGTGGTGCCGCGTGTCGGGCTTCGGCGCCGATGGTCCACTAGGTGCGCTGCCGGGCTATGACGCCGCCGTGCAGGCCATGACCGGCATCATGAGCATCAACGGCGAAGCCGACGGCGGTCCGCTGCGCGTGGGCCTGCCGGTGGTCGACATGGTGACCGGGCTCAACGCGGTGATCGGCGTGCTGCTCGCTCTGCAGGAGCGCCAGCGCAGCGGGCGTGGGCAGTTCGTGGAGGCAGCGCTGTACGACAGCGGCCTGTCGCTGCTGCATCCGCACGCGGCCAACTGGTTCATGGACGGCACCGAGCCGCGCCGCACCGGCAATGCGCATCCGAACATCTATCCGTACGACGCGCTGGCCACCGGCACCGACCCGGTGTTCGTGGCCGTGGGCAACGACCGGCAGTTCGCCAGCCTGTGCCGCTGCATCGGGCTGCCCGATCTGGCGGACGATCCGCTCTACCGCACGGCCGGCGTGCGCTCGGTGCATCGCGACGGACTCAAGCAGCAACTCGAGGCGGCGATGGCGGCCTTCGATGGCCGCGCGCTGGTCGAGCAACTGATGGCGGCCGGCGTGCCCGCCGCGCCAGTGCTTCCGGTCGATGCCGCGTTGCAGCATCCGCACACGCTGCACCGCGAGATGGTGGTGGAGATGCCCGGTGGCTATCGCGGCATCGGCGCGCCGGTGAAGCTGAGCCGCACGCCGGCAAGCTACCGGCACGCGCCACTCACGCCGGGCGATGCCTTCCTGCCGCTGGACGACTCAATGGAGCAGTGATGATCGGCCGCGGCCGATGCCGTAGTACGCGATGCCCACGGACTCGACCTCCGCGGCGTCGTAGACATTGCGGCCATCGAAGATCGCCGGCGTGCGCAGTGCCTTCGCGATGCCCGCGAAATCGGGCCGCCGGAACTCCGCCCACTCGGTAACGAGTGCCAGCACATCGGCGCCCTGCAGCGCCTCTTGCGCTGTGTCGCACCAGCGCACGTCATCGCGCTCGCCGACAAGGCTGCGCGCGTTCGGCATTGCCGCCGGGTCGTAGACCTGCACGCGCGCACCGGCGGCCCACAGCCGCCCCAGCAGCACGAGGCTCGGCGCATCGCGCATGTCGTCGGTGTCGGGCTTGAAGGCCAGGCCCCACACGGCGATGGTCTTGCCCGCGATGCGGCCTTCGAAGTGGTGCGTCATCAGGTCGAACAGCCGGCTCTTCTGCTCGTGGTTCGTGGCCTCGACCGCCGAGAGGATGCGAAGCGCATGGCCGTCGCGGTCGGCCGCGTACCTCAGCGCCCGCACATCCTTCGCGAGGCACGAGCCACCATAGCCCGCACCCGCCTGCAGAAAGTCGGGCCCGATGCGCCGGTCAGCGCCGATGCCGCGGCGCACCATCTCGATGTCGGCACCCGCATGCTCGGCCAGGCGGGCCATCTCGTTCATGAAGCTGATGCGGGTGGCGAGCATGGCGTTGGCCGCGTACTTGGTGAGCTCGGCCGAGCGGCGGTCCATCACCAGCAACTGCCTTGTCGGGTCCTCGATGAAGGGTTCGTAGAGCCGGGTCAGCAGGTCGACGGCCCACGGGTTTTCGCTGCCGATCACCACGCGGTCGGGCCGCCGGCAGTCGCGCACGGCCGAGCCTTCGCGCAGGAACTCGGGGTTCGCCGCCACCGCGATGCGAAGCCGCGCGCCGCGTTGCGAAAGCTCGCCGCTCAATACTGCCTCGACCTGGTCGGCAGTGCCCACCGGCGCGGTCGACTTGCACACGACCACCGCCTCGCGGTCACGGTGCCGCCCGATGCCGGCGGCCACGGCCATCACATGGCGCAGGTCGACGCGGCCTTCGGCGTCGGCGGGCGTGTTCACCACGATGAAGAGCACGTCGCCATGCAGGCAGGCCGTGCGCTCGTCGGCGGTGAACTGCAGCGTTCCGGCGGCCAGGCCAGCGGTCACCAGCGCCTCCAGGTCCGGTTCATGCAAGGGCATCAGGCCGCGCTGCAGCCCTTCGATGCGAGCCAAATCCGCGTCCGCGCACAGCACTTCGTGGCCCGCTTCAGCCAGGCAGGCGGCGAAGCTCAGGCCCACGTAGCCGGCGCCGAAGATGCTGACTTTCATGGGCGAGCCCATGGCGCACGGCACTGGTGGCGGGCGCGGTTGTGCGATAAAAGCAGGATGCAAGCCTTCAAAACAATGTCCGGACAGGAAAATTCGATGATGCCCGATCAAGTTGCGGCGCGTTGCGCGCTGGTCCTGGAGACCAACAACCTGCGCGGCGGAGCCGATGCCGAGGCCAAAGCAGGCACCAGCCTGCAGCGCCTCGTCGCCCTGCTGGCGAAGCAGAAACTGCCGCTCACCGCGCTCGCGCAGGTGGTCGTCACGCACGACGGGCTGAGCCCGGCCACCTGCGAGGCCGTGAGCAAGCTCGCAGGCTGCCCGGTCGACTTCGTGCGCATCGACGCCGCCACCGGTTATTACGACGCCAAGAATGTCGGCTTCGAGGCCACCGATGCGCAGCGCTGCACGCACGTGGTGTTCGCCGACGCCGACTGCCTGCCCGACGACGACTGGCTGCTGCAGATGCTGCTGCCGTTCACGTGGAGCGACGCGCCCGCCGTGGTGGCTGGCCGCACCAGCTACGCGGCCAACGTGGTCGGCACCGCGCTCACGACCATCGACTTCATGTATTTCCCCAACGCGGACCATGCCGGCGCCACGAGCAACTTCTACGCGAACAACGTGGCCTTCCGCCGCGACGTGTTCGAGCAGCACAGCTACCAGGCGCTCGACGGCGTGTACCGCGCGCACTGCCAGGTGCTGGGCATGCGGCTGAAGGCGGCGAGCGTACCGATCCACTACGCGGCACAGGCCCACACCGAGCACCGCCTGCCCGACACGCGCGCCGAGGCGCTCAAGCTGCGCTGGATGCGCGGGCAGGACACGTACTCGCTCACGCCGCACCTGCTGCGCAGCTACGTATCGCCGCGCTGGCAGTGGCTCGCGAAGAGCGGGCCGATCGGGCCGCTGGCCGTGCTGTTCACCCGGCTGGGGTTCAGCGTGAAGGCGCTCAATCATCAAGACCTGCCGCCGCTGCGCGGGCTGCGCTGGCTCGCGGGCGTGGCGTTGATCCTCGGCTTCTCGGCGGTCGACATGCTGGGTGCGTTCGCGCGCGGCATCGGGTGGCACACCACGGGCAGCACCAACGCCGACGCGCAGGCGCTTTCGTATCACCGGCCCTGAACGCCTTTCGCGCCTTCCTTCTCTTCCAGAAGAACAACAAGACAAGAACATGCCAATTCGCTCTTCATTCATCGCTCGCCAGCTGACGCTCGGCCTCGCGCTCGCAGGCGCCTTCACGCTGGCAAGTGCAGCCGACTTTGTCGGCCGCGGCGTCTTCAACTTCAAGTCCGACGCCGGCTGCCCCTTCGCCGCGCTCGCGGGCCCCGGCAACGACTGCAACCGCCTCGCCCTCGACGACCCCGACACGCGCGCCGCGCTCGACAGCGCCGCGCACACCATCCGCTTCGTCAACACGCGCAGCTACAACGAGAAAACCATCGTCGGCGACGTGCTGTTGCAAGGTTCCGGCCAGGCGCGCAGCGGCCAGCGCGTGCCGCTGACCTTTCATGCGCTGGTGAGCCGTTCGGGCAGCGAGTGGTCGGTGAGCAGCCACGTCCACTCGCCCATGGGCGGCGAGTTCAGCGACATCCGCATCGACCCGTACCAGATCGTGGTGGTGAACGAGGCGACCACCGACCATGTGCTGCTCACAGCCGACCAGGTCGTCGAGGCGCTGGCCAAGCCTTCGCTGACCGCGCGCCTGGCCAACGTGCTGGTGCAGGTGGAAGACAACCGCACGAATGGCGCAAGGGACGCCGACATCACCATCGGCCTCGGCCTGAGCAAGGCCTCGAAGTCGGTGGCACGCGCGCGCTTTCATGCGCCGGCCGCCAGGGGGATGCAACTGGCCGAGGCCATGCAGCAGGGCAACTGGACGCTGGAGCTGCAGGCGCTGAGCGGCCAGATCCCGCACCAGGTGGTGCAGCGCGACATGTTCCTGTACGGGCTCGAGTCGCAGTCGCTGCTGCAGCCGTTGCTGCAGCGCGGCTTCCGCAAGAACGAGAAGCTCGTGCTCGGCGCCGCCAACGGCAAGGGCTATGTACGCTACGACGGCCAGCAACGCGAATTCGCGGGTGCCGATGCCGCCGCGCGCGCCTTCCTGCAGGACAGCTTCATCGGGCTGGTGCTGGGCTGGCAGCAGCAGACACCACAGACCACGAAGGCCAAGGCCGATGGCCGCTGAGCCAGCCGACGACATCGCAGCCGGCTTCGACTGCCTCTCTGCGCCCACCTTGCGCGGCTGGCCGGCCCTGCAGGCCCGCCTCGTGCACCACGTCAAGCGCGCCGCACTGCGCCAGCTGCATGCGAGCAATGCTGGTGAGATGCTGTTGCTGCGCTTCTATCTGGTGGGCGAGGAATCATCCGAGCAGGCGCTGCAGCGCGAACTGCGCATCGCCCCGCCCGAGTGGCTGGCGCGCCAGCTCGACCAGCACCTGGCCGACGAGCAACACCATGCGCGCCTGTTCGCGCAGGCCATCGTCGAGCGCGGCGGCAACGCGCAGGCGGCAGCTTCACCCGAAGAGGCGCCGCAGCCCGACTGGTTCAGCCGCCGCAAGCTCGCGCGCTGGCAGGCGCTCATTCGCCGCCATGCGCCGCATTTCGTGCACGGCGGGCTGGTGCCGGCCTATGCCATCGGCCTCTCGGCGGAGCAGATGGCCTCGCGCATCCTGCAGCGCCATTGCGCGCTGATCGGCCCGCAACATGCGCTGCACCCGCTGCTGTCGCGTGTGCTGATTGATGAAGACCGCCACATCCGTCTGTGCAGCCACACCTTGCAGCGCTGTGTGGCGCCGCATGAAGAGGCGCGGCTCGCGCAACTGATGCGCGAGGTGCGCGACACCGAGCGCGGCTTCGGCGTTACCGGCGCGCTAGGCATGTGGATCGCCGGCGTGGCGCTGCGGCTGCGCCCCGGCGCGACGCGGCCGGTGCAGCAGCATCACGCCTGAGCGATGCCGCCGCGCATCCTCTACCTCGCGACCGCGGACGCGCGCGGCCACCTGATGCGTGCGCAGCTGCTCGCGCACGCGCTGCGCGCAGCCGGCGCGCAGGTGCAGGTGCTTACCACCTCGGACGAAGGCGCGCGCTTTCTCGCCGGCTTCGACATCGATGCGCCAGTGCTCTCGCGCCATTACGCGGTGCAGTTCGACACGCAGCAGAACATGCTGCGCCGCGAAACCGACCGCAACGTGGCGCACTACATGTTCCGCCCCGAACGCATGCTGCGCGACGTGTGGCGGCTGCGCGCACGCTTTCGTGAAGCCGACCTGGTGGTGAACGACTCGTTCCACCCCGCGCTGCTGCTGATGGGCTGGCTGCCGTTCTGGCGGCGCAAGGTCGTGCACGTGTACGGCGCCAGCCTGCGCCGCGCGCTCGAAACCAATTTCAAGGGACGGATGCCCGGCGCGATTGCAAAGCTGTTCGGCGGCATCGTGGCGTGGCAGATCGACCGCAGCCTGGCGCGCATCGAGCACGACTTCGCTTATGGCGAGCCGCAGCACGACGGCCACGGCCGCCACCGGCTGGCCACGCCGGTCGCGGTGGTCGATGCGGTGGACCACAGCGAAGCGGCACAGCGCGCGGCTGCCGTGTACCTCAACCCGCATTTCCAGGAGCCGGCGCTTGCCGACGGCCTCGAACAGGGTCTTGCCGGCGCGGGCGTGCAAGCACATCTCGTCGGCGAAGGCTATGCCCACAGGCCACACTGGCATGCGCGCGACGAGCACTGGATAGAGGCGGCGGCGCACAGCGCGTTCATCGTTTCGGCGCCGGGCATGGCGGCGCTGTCTATCGCAGCGGTCTATCGCAAACCGATCCTGCTGCTGCTGACCGACCAGCCGGAGCAGGCGATCAACGCGGGGCGCGCGGCGCAGCTTGGTCTGGCGCACCGTGTGGTGGTGTGGCGCGGTGATGCGCCGAAGTTTGCGCGGGCGGTTGCCGCCGCGGCCGGCGAATTGCTTGCGTTGCCGGCTAGCGCGGCGGATGCCACTGCGGGGCGACAGGGGGCCATCGAACGGCTCCGGCACTGGACTACGCTGCTGTACGGCCTTGCCTCGACAGCTACCCGATAACCCCACGCGCCGTATCGATCAACGCGCGAAACGCCCTCGTCATCGCACGCACCGGATGCATCTCGGACCACTGCTTCGCTGTTGTCTTCGGCGGCGCGGAGATCACTCCCCGGCCCATGCGCAGTGACACCTGCAGCTTCCTGATGGTGAAGGCCGGTTGGGCCATGCGGCGCCCCGTGCCGGCGGCCACGACGAACTGCAGCACCAGGCACTTGCGTCCCGCCGTCGGTTCGATCTCGAACACCAGGCTGCGCCGCCGTGCGCCGGTGCCGCGCTGACCCGGCAGCACCGTGCCGTCGAATATGGCGAGCACGCTGGTGGCCTTGGCGTTGCTGCGGTAGTCGATGCTCACCTCGAGCCGGTACGGCCGCTGGTGCGACAGCACAGGTGACTGCGCCAGCGAAGGCAAGGGAATGACGAGGCAGGCCAGTTCGCCCTCGCTGCGCGCGCCATCGCCGTCGAAGCCTGCCCAGCCATGGCTGAGCCAGCTCATCGCGGGGCTGCCGGGATGGAACAGGTAGGAACGGCCCATCTGCAGCTCGGCCACTTCGGGCAGGCCTTGTGTCTGGTCGTCGAGGCCCCAGCGCGTGAGGAAGGCGCGGTCGATCGCCGCTTCGGGCCAGGCCGTGAGGCTCGGCCTGGCATTGTTGTTGTCGTCGGCGCCGCAGGCCGCGGCCATGAAATCCATCGCGCCCAGCGCGGCGCCCACTGGGATCCAGTCTGAGCAGGTCTCGGGCAGCAACCCGGCCGCATTGCGGTCGGCGCGGATCAGCGCGTGCGCGGGCTTGCGAAAGTAGCGCGCCTCGGTCAGCACACTCGACGACAGGCTGGATGCGAAATGCACATTGGCAGCCGACAGCAGCGCATACGTGTTCTCCCGCGTCCACGCCACATTGGGAATGGCGCGCGCGATGGGCGCCAGGTCGTGCAGCGCGCTCTCGTAAGGGTGCGGCTTGATGACCAGCAGGTCGACGCTGTTCGCCAGCTCGCGAAGTGGCGCGATCACGCTGGCCGGGTGCATGGTGCGCCCACCGCTGACCAGCGACAGGTCGACCAGGCTCTGCCCGAAGAACAGGCCCACGCGCAGCCGCGGATCGAACAGCGAGGCCGCGCCGTGGCGCGCGAAGCGGCCCTTGAGCGCGCTCGCGTGGTTCCAGAACAGCTCTTCGTCCACGCGGCGCGCCAGCAGCGCGGCTTCGATCACGGGGTCATTGGTGCGCGCGCAGAAGTGCAGATGCTCGGTGAAGCGGCGCGGATCGATCTCGATGTCGAGGTAGCTCGCGCCGCTGCGGTCTATGCACTGCTGCAGCGCGGGCGTGAGGCCCCAGCCGATCACGAGGCAGCCGGGGTCGAACATCGGCAGGCCCTCGCGCCCGGCCAGCGGCAACAGGTTGGCGATGCAGGCGCGCGCCCAGCCGGCCGGGGTGCAGGGCAGCTCCAGCCGGTCCATCAGGCGCTCGACGTCGATGCGGCCGCCTTCCGACAGCGGCGTGATCTCGCGCACCGGCAGGCCCAGGCGGCCCAGCGCGGTGTCGAAGAAGCCCCGGAGGAAGCGCCGGTTGGCGGCGTGATACTGCAGCCCGTTGGCTGGAGAGCGGAAGAAGTCGTCCGCAAAAATGACGTGGTGGAACCGGCTCGTGGTCATGGGTCTCGGGAGGACCGGCCTGCCCCTTGCAACCCGCCTCGCCGACCTTTTCTGTGCGATGCGCCAATCTAGGCAGCGACTCTTAGTTCAAAGTGAGGAAGGCTCGGCACATGCGCAAAGTTGCCGTAAAGGACCGGCTCAGTCGAGCGAGAGATTGAGATCGCGGATCAGCGGATGCCAGCGCGCCGACTCGCCCTGCAGCAGCGCCGCGAACTGCGAAGGCGCATCGCCCACCGGCTCGACACCGAACTCGGCAAGCTTGCGCAGCACGGCGGGGTTGTGGATGGCGCTGGCCACCGACTGCTGCAGCCGCGTCACGATCTCGCCCGGGGTGTTGGCGGGCACCACCAGGCCCATGAACGCGGCAGCTTCGACGCGCGGCATGCCTAGCTCGGCAAAGGTGGGTACGTTGGGCAGTTCCTTCAGCCGCTGCGGGTGCGCCACCGCCAGCGCGCGCAGCTTGCCACCCTGGATGAAGCGGCGCGACGCGGCCAGGTCGCACATCAGCACCGGCAACTGGCCGCCCGCCACGTCGGCCAGCGCGGGCGCGGCGCCGCGGTAGGGCACGTGCACCATCTCCAGCCCGGCTTCGCGTTCGAGCAGTTCCATCGCCAGGTGCTGCGGACTGCCGGTGCCGGCCGAGGCAAAGCTGACCTTGCCGGGAAAGGCGCGTGCATCGTCGATGAAGGCGCGCGCGTCCCTCACGCCGCTGGAAGGGCCTACCAGCAGCACCATCGGCAGTCGGCCCAGCAGGGTGACGGGCGCGAAGTCGCGCGAGGGGTTGTAGCTGAGGTTGCGATACAGCGCGGGGTTGAACACCAGCGTGCCGTTGTCGGCCGACAGCAGCGTGTAGCCGTCGGCCGGGGCGCGCGCGGCCTCGATGGCGCCGAGCGCGGTGTTGCCGCCTGCGCGGTTCTCGATGATCACCGGCTGGCCTGCGTCGATGGCGAGCTGCGTGCCGATGGTTCGCGCGACGATGTCGGCGCCGGCCCCCGCGGGGTACGGCACGATCCAGCGGATGGGCCTGGCGGGGTATGCGGCCTGCGCCTTCGCTGCGCGGGGCAGTCCCGTGGCCGCGAGGGCGGCTATGGACAAGAGGTGCAGCAGCAGCGGTCGACGGGTCATGGACGACTGTCTCCGGAGGAGATACCAGCCGCGATGTTAGGCCGGGTCGCGTGTTCGTGTGAAAGGCGCGTCGATCAGGGCGCGACGGGGTTTCCGGGCGTGCCGGTTTCGCGGGCCGAGGCCGCGGCGGCAGCCACGGCCGGGGTGCGGTACTTGATGTTCACGGCGGGCGCCGGAGGCTCCGGTGGCGGACGCGTGATCTTGACGAGGGGCGGCCGGGCCGGTGCCGCGGTGCGTGCCACCGAGGAGGCAGCGGGTGCCTGGGCCGCAGCAGCAGGAGTGGCGATGGGCGTGAATGGATCGGCAGGTGTCGAATAGCGCACGGGGACAACCGTCGCCGGCGTTCCCGCAGCGGTCGATGCCGAAGTTGCTGGTGCCACAGGTGCAGCGGGTGTCGCCGATGCCACCGCACCGGCCGGAGCGCCCGCCACAGCAGCGGGAGCCGCAGGCGCGGCCTTGGGGTCATAGAGCACAGCGCCCTTGCTGACCCCCGTGGCCACCGGCCCTACGCCGACACCCACGCCGGCCGAGCCCGACACCTGCCCGCCGTTGTTCACGGCCACGCCAGCGCCGAGCGGGCCGAATCCGGTGTTGAGCCCCACCGAGAAATTGCCGTCCTTGGTGGCGCCCAGCCCCAGCGAGAGTCCGGGCACCAGCGGAATACCGACGTGATAGTGAGAACAGCCGCCCGTCAGAAGCAACAGCAGCGCCGCCGGAACGACGGCTGCTGCACGAGGGACGCGCGGCCGTTCGTTCACACCAGCAGCGCGTTGACGCGCCTCACGTAGGCGGCCGGGTCGGCCGGCAGCCCGCCTTCGGCGAGCAGCGCCTGGTCGAACAGAATGTTCGCGAGATCGTCGAAATGCGACGAGCCCTCGAGCTTCTTCACCAGCGGATGCTCGGCGTTCACTTCGAGCACCGGCTTCAGTTCGGGCGCGGGCTGGCCGGCCTGCTTGAGCATGCGCGCGAGCTGCGTGCTCATGCCGCCGTCCTGCACCACGAGGCAGGCGGGCGAGTCGACCAGGCGGGTGGTCACGCGCACGTCTTCGGCCTTGTCCTTCAGGGCCTCCTTGAGCTTCTCGAGCATGGGCTTGAACGACTCGGCGGCTTCCTCGGCGGCCTTCTTCTCGGACTCGTCCTGCAGCTTGCCGAGATCGACCGCGCCCTTGGCCACGCTCTGCAGCGGGGTGCCGTCGAACTCGTTCAGGTAGTTCAGCGCCCACTCGTCGACACGGTCGGTCATGAGCAGCACCTCGATGCCCTTCTTCTTGAAGACTTCGAGCTGCGGGCTGTTCTTGGCAGCGGCGAGCGTGTCGGCCGTGATGTAGTAGATCGCGTCCTGGCCTTCCTTCATGCGGGCCTTGTAGTCCGCGAAGCTCACGCTCACCGCATCGGTGGTGGTGGAGGCGTAGCGCAGCAGCTTGGCGATGCGGTCACGGTTGCCCATGTCTTCGCCCAGGCCTTCTTTCAGCACCGCGCCGAACTCGGCGTAGAACTTGGCGTACTTGCCGGATTCGTCGGCGGCAGCAGCAGCGGTTTCGGCCGCAGTGGGCGTGTTCTTGTCGACGACATCGGTCACGCCTTCGGTCGGATCGGGTGCAGGCACCGATTCGCCCGAGCCCACGTCGATCTTGCCCTCGCCGCTCTCGGGCGCGGTCTTCTGCTTCTTCGCCAGGTCTTCCAGCATGCCGAGCACGCGCTTGGTGCTGCCTTCGCGGATCGCCTTCACGTCGCGGCTTTCCTGCAGCAGCTCGCGGCTCACGTTCAGCGGCAGGTCGGCGGAGTCGATCACGCCCTTCACGAAGCGCAGGTAGCTGGGCATCAGCGCCTCGGCATCGTCCATGATGAAGACGCGCTTCACGTAGAGCTTCACGCCCGCGCTCTTGTCGCGGTTCCACAGGTCGAACGGGGCCTTGGCCGGGATGTACAGCAGCTGCGTGTACTCGGTGCTGCCTTCGACGCGGTTGTGGCTCCAGGCGAGCGGGGCCTCGTAGTCGTGGCTGATGCTCTTGTAGAACTCTTCGTACTGCTCGGTGGTGATGTCCTTCTTGGGGCGGCTCCACAGGGCGTTGGCCTTGTTGACGGTTTCCCACTCGCCGGTCTTCACCATGTCGCCGGGCTGGTCGTTCTCGCCGTCCTTCCACTCTTCCTTTTCCATCAGGATGGGCAGGGAGATGTGGTCGGAGTACTTGCCGACGATCTGCTTGATCTTCCAGGCGTTGAGGTATTCGTCAGCGTCGTCGCGCAGGTGCAGCGTGATGCTGGTGCCGCGCTCTGCGCGCGTGATGTCGGCCACCTCGAAGTCGCCGGCGCCGCCGCTGGCCCAGCGCACGCCCTGGTCGGCAGGCAGGCCCGCGCGGCGCGATTCGACGGTGATCTTGTCGGCCACGATGAAGCCCGAATAAAAGCCCACGCCGAACTGGCCGATGAGCTGTGCGTCGGCCTTCTGGTCGCCGCTGAGCTTGCTCATGAAGTCTTTTGTGCCGCTCTTGGCGATGGTGCCGAGGTTGTCGATGGCCTCCTGGCGCGACAGGCCGATGCCCTTGTCGGTGATGGTGATGGTGCGCGCGGCCTTGTCGAAGCTCAGGCGCACGTCGAGCTCTGGCTGGTCTTCATACAGCTCGGGGTGGTCGAGCGCCTCGAAGCGCAGCTTGTCGCACGCGTCCGATGCGTTCGAGATCAGCTCGCGCAGGAAGATTTCCTTGTTCGAATACAGCGCATGCGTGACGAGGTGCAGCAGTTGCGCGACTTCAGCCTGGAAGGGGAGTTTGGTTTTGGAGGAATCAGCCATGGAAAGAGAAATATCGAAGCCAAAAAATTCTATGCCGGGCACGGCGTCCATGCGGTGACGCTGTGCCAACTTCTTCAAATGGGTGGTCTTTCGACCTCATCAAGAGGCAAATGGGGTCGAAAGACTCCATTTTGCGCACCCCTGAAGGCGTAAGACCAACGTTCTCGCCCGGGGAAGCCTTCCGGGTCACGAAATATTAACGGTCGTCAACACTTCTGAAATATCCTGCGCTGATCCGGAACAGGGCCGCAACACCCGGGAGACAAAACAGGGATGTCGCCAGATGATTCGAACAACGCCGTGGACCGTACCTGGTCCCGTCGGAGCCCTGTGGCATCCGAGGGGCGTGCTCGCGTGGCTCGAATGCACGACCGCCCTGGCATGGCTGTCCTGCGCGCAGGCGCAGGCCGAGCCCCAGAAACCCCAGGCCGTGGCTGACGCACGCATAGAAACCCTCGACCGTGCACAGGCAGAGCAGGCGCGGCTGAAGGCGCTCGTCGACTCCGCGCCCAAGGCCTACGAAGATCGCTTCGAGACTCTCGATGCCGATACCGCGGCGGCCGACGCAACGCCCGAAGCCGAGCAGCCGCAGGGTTATCGCGCCTGGCTGGTGGAAAGCCGCATCGGCTTCGGCGACGCCACGACCACCGGCTACGGCCGCCAGCGCGCGACCGAGTTCGGCCAGCGTTTCGAGTACCGGCGCGAAACCCTCAACTACGGCGAGTTCGTGCTGCAGGCCGACGGCCGCCACCTGGGTGGCGACAACAGCGCGAGCGGCATCGGCATCGGCTCGCTGGGCTATGCGCGCGAGGCAACCAGCGGCCGCTTCACGCTGCGCAACCTCGGCTTTCCGCTGACCACGCAGACCTTCGCCGACACCGCCGTGGGCGACATCTACAGCGAAGTCACCGATGGCCTGGCGCGCAACTACAGGCTCACGCTGGGCTCGTCCACGGTGCGCGGCGCTTCGACGCGCATCTTCAGCACGGATCTCGACGTGCGCGCCGGCATCGGCCAGCGCGGCAACCTCACTGGCGGGCCGTACCCCGGCTTCGAGAAGAGCCAGGGCACGCTCGGCTGGCTCGGCACCACGCTGCGCCTGGGCGATCCATGGTTCGCCTCGTTCCAGCTCGACCAGGCGCGCGACATTCCGGCCTACTACATCGACCCCATCACGGCGATGGGAATCGGCCACAAGGACGTCACGAGCTGGGCAACGTCGATCGGCTACGGCCGCGAGGTGGTGCGCGACGGCGACTTCAAGGCGCGCGCCACGCTGGTGGGCAGCCGCGTGAATTCACCCACGCCGGGCGTGGCGACCGGCGACTCGCAGGGCCTCTTCATCGAGGCGAGCGCGCGCACCGGCCTGTACCGCCATGAATTCGGCATCTACACCGCGCGGCCCAACCTGTACTTCGGCGACTACGCACTGGCGACCGGCACGCGCGGCGCGTACTGGCGCGTGGACCGCAACACCAGCCGCATGAGCTGGGGCGCCGGCCTGGACTACGAGCGCGCGGCGCCGGACACCAGCTTCCATCTCTCGGGCTACCGGCGCTTCGGCGCGAGCGGCAATTTCCAGTACCTGTTCGACCGCTACAACTCCGTCGGCGGCAGCCTGAGCGCGTACCGCACGCGCTACGACGGGCTGCCGGACGGCGGCACCGCCAACGCCATAGCGAGCGGCGACGGGCGCAGCCTCTACGGCAGCGCCTTCTACCAGACCCGCTTCTTCGACTGGCCGCGCAGCCGCTTCACGCTGACGGTGCGGCGCAACGAGCTGATCGTGCTCGGCGACAGCGCCGCCACCGGCCAGGAAGTGCAGTGGGAGCAGGACTGGATCGGCGGGCGCTACGAGACGATGCGCCCCGAGCTCACCACCACCCTCGGCCATGCGCGCGACAGCAGCGGCGGCACCGCCCGCAGCTACCCGACGGCGGGCCTGCAGTTCCGCTACTGGATCGACAGCGGCTTCAACGTCGGCGGCAACCTGCGCTACACCTCGCAAAGCGGCGGCCTCTACACCAGCCGCGGCCTGTCGGGCTCGCTCATGGCCGAGAAGGAGCTGGGCGCGGGCTGGCGCGTGGGCTTCATGGCCAATTTCAACCAGGCGCGCGCATCGCTGCTGCCGACCTCTTATTCCGCACCCAATCTCTACCGCAGCAATGAGAAGACCGCCTACGTCTACCTGCGCTGGGAGGGCAGCGCGGGCACGGCCTACCGGGCGGCGGGCATGCGCGGCGAGGGTGCGGGCGGCGGCAGCGTGTCGGGCCGCGTGTTCTATGACGCCAACCGCGACGGCGAGCAGCAGTCAGGCGAAGGCGGCGTGGCCGGCGTCGAGGTGCTGCTCGACGGCCGCTACCGCGCCATCACCGACCGCGATGGCCGCTTCGAATTTCCGCTGGTAACCACCGGCCGGCATCAACTGACGCTCACGCTCGAAAGCGTGCCGTTGCCCTGGGGCGCGACCGGCGACACGGGGACGAGCGTAAACGTGCCGTTGCGTGGCCAGGCCACTGCCGCGATTCCCGTGGTCAAGGTGGGCGAATGAACCACGACACCGACCTTTCGATTTTTTTCCCCGCATACACAACCCCAAGGAGACTTCATGACCCGAAAACCCATTGCCCGCCTCGCGCTGGCCGCCTCGCTCACAGGCCTCGCCCTTGCCGGAGCACCCGCCATGGCCGAGAGCCAATACGGCTCCGGCACGGGCACGATCACGGCGCAGGCCAAGGTGAACCTGAGCGTGACGGTGCCCAAGCTGATCCTGCTGCGCGTCGGCTCGACCAACACCACGGTCGACACGGTGACCTGGACTTCAGCCCTCAGCATTCCGGGCGTGCCCACTACGCCGGTAGTGGGCAACAACACCAACGTGGACTGGAACGGCGCGGCGCCCACCGTCACGACCACGTCCGCCGCGAGCACGCTCACCGTGTACGCCTGGACCAACGCCGGCGCCGGCACCATCAACTGCGCCATGGGCGCCTGGGCGCCCCTCACTGGCGGCCCGACGAACGCGGACTTCACAGTCACCGCAACGGGCACGCTGCCGCACCCGGGCGCCAACCTCGGTGCCTGCGCCTCGACCTCGTTCCCCTCGAACGCGGTCGCCACTGGCACCTGGGCCTACTCGCTGGGTGGCACGCCCGCCGGCTGGGCTGCGAACACGTACACGAACACCATCACGTACACAGCCCAGGGCATTTGATGACGCGCAGCCGCCGATGCCAGGCGATCGCCACGACGGCGCTCGTGGCGGCGGCGAGCCTCGCCCCGCCCGCCCACGCCGTCATCACCACAGTGACCGACACGGGCAGCACCTACGGCCTGACCCTGCGCGTGGGATCGCCCGGCGCGACCATCGACACGGTGGCCTTCAGCGTGACCGGCGCCAACGCCGGGTTGACCCCCACGGCCGTGACCGGCACACCGACCATCGACGTCTGGGTGATGCCGGTGCGCCCCATAGCCAACACCACGGTGGCACGGCCGGTGACGCTGCGCGTCGATTCCTCCATCGCGCTGACCTGCCAGTCGGGCGGCTGCGGCGCCACGACCATTCCCTTCAGCAAGATCAGCTGGGTGGCCACGAACAACAGCAACGCCGCCTCGGGCGACATCCAGAACGGCCGCTTCACCGCCGCCGCCAACCAGTCGATCGCGAGCTACGACGCGAACGCCACCTTCTGCGTCGGCCTGCTCGGCCTGCCCTGCGTCCTGGGCGTCGGCACCTGGACCTACCTGTCGCGCAACGTGACTGCCACGCGGCTGCAGTTCTCCTACGACAACGACGTTGTGTACCCGGGCGGCAACTACAAGGGCACCGTGCGCTTCACGGCCTCGATGGAATGACCTCCCCGCGCCTTCGCCGATGGCCAGCCGCTGCACTGCTGCTCTGCGGTGCAACGCTCGCCCCCGCGTGGGCGGCGGTCGCCCGGCTCGACGATTCGGCCTCCCCGCGCGCGCAGGTGCGCAGCGATTTCAGCAACGCCCAGGGGATGGACGGCAACATGGTCGTGCTGCCCCTCGGGCGCATCGAGTACCGGCTGGCCACCGCCCCCCATGTGGGCCGGCGCGCGCGCATCTTCTATGTGATTCCGTCGATGGTCGCGGGCCTGCGCTCGCCGGCCGGAATGCAGGTGCAATGGCGCGGCAACGGCGCCTTCGCAAGCGGCAGCGGCCGGCCCGGCGACCGGGTGCAGGTGTGGAACGGCGTGGTCCAGGCGCCCTGGATGAACGAGACCTTCGAGTTGACGCTGCGCGTCGACCCCCGCGAGCTGCGCATGCCTTCGGGCTCGGCGCTGAGCTTCGAGTCGTTCTTCGAAATCGAAACCCTGCCATGAACGTTTTTCTCTCTCCCTCTTCTCTCGTCCTCCTGCTGCTGGCAGTGGCCGGCGCCGCAACGGCCGCGCCCTTCGAGTTGGCCGTCACGCCGTCGCGCTTCGAACTCTCGGGCAAGGCCGGCGCGCGCCTGGGGCAGTCGCTCGACATCCACAACCTGGCGCCGACCGCCACCGAGGTGACGATGCGCACCATCGACTGGAGCTATTCGGCCGAAGGCAACATCGGCTACCACGACGAGCTGCTGCCCGGCAGCTGCAGGCCGTGGGTGGTGCTGGAGCGGCGCAGCGTTTCGGTGCCGGCGCGCAGCAAGAAGGCGTTCCGCTTCCAGGTCGATCCGCCGGCCGACGCGCCGCGCGGCGAGTGCCGCTTCATGATCGCCATCGAGGGCACGGAGCCGGCGCAGCAGACCGTCATCCAGAGCGGCGGAGCCAGCCTGAGCCTGCCGGTCACGGGCCGCATCGCGGTGGCGGTGTACGTCATGCTCAACGGCGCCGAGCCCAAGCTCGAAATCAAGCAGATCGCCAGCGGAGAAACAAACGGCGCACGCCGCACGCTGGTGACCGTGAGCAACACGGGCGACGCGCACGGCCGGCTCGAAGGCAGCCTGGACGCCACCGACAGCAAGGGCCGCGCTTTCGAGCTGGTGCCCGAAGGCACCCCCATCCTGCCGGGCCAGACGCGCACGCTGGCACTGGTGCCCAAGGGCGAGAGCGGCCAGCCCGCGCCGCAGCCCGCCTACCCGGTCAAGGCCAGCGGTACGCTGGACTGGGACAAGGGCAGCTTCAAGGTGGACATGGAGCTCAAGTGACGCACCGTATGGGCCCCCTGGCAGGCACGTTCTCGGGCCTGCTCGCCACGGCCGTCGGCATGGCGCCGATGGGGGCCACGCACGCCGCATCGAGCACCGTCGGCCCGAGCGCCTCGGTGCCGCTGACCACCGGGTTGGTGAACCTCGACTTCACGATCGCCATCGACAAGTTCATCTTCTTTCGCATCGGCGACGGCGCGTGGCCCACGCCGGGCGGCACCACGAGCACGGTGAGCTTCGTGCTGACGCCGTCGATCCCGGGCGGGCCCACCACGCCGGTCGCGGGCAACAACACGCCCGTGAACTGGAGCGGCGCGGCGCCGACCTTCAGCGTCACGCCGAGCGGGAACGCGCTGCCGGTCGAGGTGCGCAGCAACGCAGGACAGGTCACGCTGCGGGCAGCCGCGACCGCGCCGCTCACGAGCGGGGCAAACACGATCCCGCTGTCGGAGATCACGATCGCCAGCAGCGACAGCAACCTGCCCGCGCCGCCGATTCCCAACTCGGGCACGGGCACCACGGTCAATGTCGTGGGCACCAGCTTCGCCAACCTCGTCACCCAGCGCACCGCGACCTGGACCTTCTCGTACGCAAACCTGGCCAGCCGCACCGCCGGCACCTACACCGGGCAAGTCACCTTCACGGCCAGTTCGCCCTGATTGGCTCTTTCCGGCGTGCAAGTCAGCTGGCGCTGGGATCGCTCGCCAAAGCTGCGCGGTGGATCTTTTCCTTCACCCCTCCAGGAGCTTTGCATGAACAACAAGAAATCCCGCGTGCTGTGCGTCGCAGCCTTCCTCGGGCTCGCCTCGCTCGGCGCGCAGGCACAGGTTCCGGCCGATGCGCCCGCCGGCACCACCGTGCAATGCAAGGACGGCAGCTACGCATCGCCCGACACCAAGTCGGGTGCCTGCCGTGGTCACAAGGGCATCAAGACCTGGTTCGGCAAGGCCGCGCCGGCTGCTGCCGGTGCTGCGGCGGCCGCAGCGGCTGCGCCCGCACCCGCGGTCGAGACCCAGTCGGCGAAGGTCGACAAGACCGGCGTGGCGCCGAGCACCGGCACGGCCACCAGGACGCCGGGCTCGCCCGACCTCACGAAGATGGCGGCCGCGCCCGGTGGCGGCGCAGGCAAGGTGTGGGCGAACGACGAGACCAAGGTCTATCACTGCATGGGCGACCGCTACTACGGCAAGACCAAGAAGGGCGAGTACCTGAGCGAGGCCGATGCCAAGGCCAAGGGCATGCACGCGTCTCACAACAAGACCTGCACGTCCTGAAGGGCTCCTTCCAGAAACACCGCGGAACCGGCTTTGCCGGGCCGCTGGTGTTGCCCCCGGTTGGGGGTTGGCGCAGCGACACGAAGTGCGCGAAGCCTGGGGGCGAGCCCTACTTCGGCTGTGACTCCACTTCTCGCGTCCAGCGGTCGATCAGGCGCTTGCGCTCGGCTGCCTTGCCGTACTTCTCGAAGTCGTACTTGATGAGCTTCACGTCGGCCATCGACGGGATGCGCGGGTCGGGTTTGAAGGTCTTGTTGGCCGGCGACTGCAGGCTGCCCGACTGCCCGCCGATGGCTTGGCCCGCGGGGCTCATGAGCCAGTCGTAGTAGCGCTTGGCGTTCTCCTTGTTGCGCGCGCCTTTCACGAGGGCGATGCCGCCGATCTCGTAGCCCGTGCCTTCGCAGGGCGCGGCCGTCTTCACGGGAAATTTGTCGTAGCGCCAGCGCTCGAAGCCGAAGATGAAGCTCACGCCGATGGCCACCTCGCCCTTGGCCACGTTGGGCGCCTGGGCCTGGCCGCTGCGGGTGTAGCTGGTGACGTTCCGGTGCAGCTTCTTCAGGTACTCGAAGGCCGCTTCTTCACCCATCTGCTGCACCAGGCCCGCGATGATGGTGTAGGCCGTGCCGCTGGATGCCGGGTGCGAGATCTCGATCTCGCCCTTGTATTCGGGTTTGATCAGGTCGGCCCAGCACCTGGGCTCGTGCAGCTTCTTTTTCTTGAGCAGGTCGGTGTTGAAGCCGAAGCCGATGGCACTGGTGTAGAAGCCGCCCACCATGTTCTGCGACAGCGCGTACTGGCGCACCGCCCAGTCGTGCAGGTCGTTGATGTAGGCCGGGCGGTAGGGTTCGAGCAGGCCCTGCTCGGCAGCCTGCAGGAACGGGTCGCCGGTGCCACCCCACCAGATGTCGGTCTTGGGGTTGGCGGCTTCCGCGCGCAGCTGCGCGCCGATTTCACCTGTGCCCTTGTGGGCCTGCTGCACCTTGATGCCGGTCTCGCGCGTGAAGGCGGTGGCCGCCGCTTCGCACCAGCCCGCGTCGGTGCTGCACAGCGCGTTGACGGTGCCTTGCGCCGCGGTGTTCGACATCCCCAGCAGGGCCGCCGTGGCAATGCATGCGGCGGTGGCGATGTGTCGGACGGCAAAAGGATGCATGCGCGGATCTCCTCGTTCGTTGTTTGAACGCGCAGGATAGCGTCCGCTTCAGCGCGCGGCCAGCAGCGGCGGCAGGTGCTCGGCGAGCCAGTCGATCACCACCCGCGTCTTCAGCGGCAGGTAGCGGCTGCGCGGGCGGACCACGTGCAGCGCGAAGCCGAAGGGCTGCGGCTCGTCGAACACGCGCACCAGCGTGCCGGCCGCGAGCGCATCGGCCGCGAGCCATGCCGGCAGGCGCGCGAGGCCCATGCCGCCGATGGCGGCTTCGAGCAGCACCTCGGCGCTGTCGCAGCGCAGCCTTGAAGGCAGCGTCACGTCGACAAGACGGCCCTCGGTGTCATGGAAGCGCCAGGACGAGATCTGGCCGTCGCGTGCATAGAGCACGGCCTCGTGCGGCTCCTTCAGGTCGTCGATGTTCGCGGGATGCCCGTGTTCGTGCAGGTAGGCGGGCGAGGCGCACAGCGCCATCCATTGCATGCCGACCGGCCGGGCGGCCAGCTCCGCGCTGTCGGCGAGTTCGCCGCTGCGGATGGCCAGGTCGAGCCCCTCTTCCACGAGATCCACGCGCCGGTCATTGAACGAGAGTTCGAGCGACAGCTGCGGATGCCGGCGCGCCAGCGCCAGCAGCAGAGGCCCGACCTTCAGCCGGCCCAGCATCGCCGGCATGCTCAGGCGCACGAGGCCCGAGGCGGTGCTGCGCGCGGCGTCGGTCACGGCTTCGGCCGCCTCGAGCTCGGCCAGCACGCGGCGGCAGCGCTCGTAGTAGCCGTGGCCTTCCTCGGTGAGGCTCTGGCTGCGCGTGGTGCGCAAAAAGAGCCGCGTGTTCAGGCGCGCTTCGAGCCGCGCGATGCTCTTGGCGACGGCCGAGCGCGTGACATGCAGGCGCTGCGCGGCCAGCGCGAAGCTGCCCGCCTCGGCCGCCGCGACGAATTCCTCGATGCCTTGCAGACGTTGACCCATTGGAGACTTTCAAGCACCAGTGAAAGGAAAATTATCCGCCACCGGGTACCCAGTATCGTCAATAGCATGAAGGCTCCTCTTTTTTCTTTTTCCTTTCGCGGAGTCTTTTCATGCAGGAACCTCGAACGCTGCGCCGCTGGCAACTCCCCACGCTCGGCCGCGCCCACCTCGAACAGGCCGAAGCGCCGCTGCCCGTGCCGGGCGCCAACCAGATCCTCGTGAAGGTCGGCGCGGTGTCGCTCAACTACCGCGACCTGCTGATGATTCGCGACGGCATGGGCATGGCGCTCGAGCTGCCCTTCACGCCCGGCTCCGACATGGCGGGCACCGTGGCGGCCATCGGTCCGGGCGTAACGCGCTTCGCCGTCGGCGACCGGGTCGTCAACACCTTCTGGGGCGGCTGGATCGACAGCCACTGGCACGCGGAGGCCACGCTCCTCGGCGGGCCCGGCCCCGGCATGCTCGCCTCGCACGTGCTGCTCGACGCCGCCTGGGCCGTGGCCGCGCCCACGACGCTGAGCCTGGCCGAAGCCAGCACGCTGCCGTGCGCGGGTCTCACCGCATGGTTCGCGCTCGCCGAGACCGGCGCGTTGCGCGCGGGCGAGACGGTGCTGATCCACGGCACCGGCGGCGTCGCGCTGTTCGGCCTGCAGATCGCGCGGCTGCATGGCGCGCAGGCCATTGTGGTCACGGGCAGTGAGGACAAGCGCGCGCAGGCGCTGGCACTCGGCGCCTCGCACGTGCTGGCGCGCGACGGCGACTGGCCCGCCGAAGTGCGCAGGCTCACGCAAGGTCGCGGTGCCGACCACGTGCTCGAACTCGCGAGCGGCCCCAACCTCGATCGCTCGCTGCAGGCCGTGAAGCAGGGCGGTCGCGTGTCGATCATCGGCATGCTCGGCGGCGAGACGCTGAGCGCGTCGTTCTACGCGATGGTGCTGGGCCGCGTGACGGTGCAGGGCATCGGCGTGGGCCACCGGCGCGCGCTCGAAGACCTGGTGCGCGCCGTCGATGCGAATGCGCTCAAGCCGGTGATTGCCGCGCAGTACGGCTTCGATGCACTGCCCGCCGCGCTCGATCATCTCGAGCGCGGCGCGTTCGGAAAGATCGTCGTGACGCTCTGAACGAAGACGCAACGCAGTTGCGGCGCTGCACAAAAGCCGCGCCATCCGTGAACAGGTTCCGTTAGTACGAATTACACGCTCGACGCCCCCTCCTGGCGTTCCTAGAATCCGCCCGCGCACGGCCTCGTGCATTGCGCGCTTTCTCAACTTCAGGATGGAGCGTTATGGAACACAGTACCTACAAAAAGTGGTCGGCCGAGTTCATTGGTACTTTCTGGCTCACGCTCGGAGGCTGCGGAAGCGCAGTTCTGGCAGCGGCCTTTCCGGGTGTCGGCATCGGCCTGCTCGGGGTCTCGCTGGCCTTCGGTCTCACGGTGGTGACGGGCGCCTATGCACTGGGCCCGATCTCGGGCGGGCACTTCAACCCGGCCGTGTCGATCGGCCTTGCGGCCGCGGGCCGCTTCAAGGCCTCGCAGCTCGCGGGCTACATCGTGGCGCAGGTGCTCGGCGCCATCGCGGCGGCGGGTGTGCTGTACCTCATCGCCACGGGCAAGCCGGGCGCTGACATCGGCGGCTTCGCCACCAACGGCTACGGCGAGCACTCACCCGGCAAGTACGGCATGACGGCCGCATTGCTGTGCGAAGTGGTGATGACTGCCGTGTTCCTGATCGTGATCCTCGGCTCCACCGCCAAGCGCGCGGCCGGCGGCTTCGCTGGTCTTGCGATCGGCCTGTGCCTCACGCTGATCCACCTGATCTCGATCCCTGTGACCAACACTTCGGTGAACCCGGCGCGCAGCACGGGCCCGGCCCTGTTCGGGCCGTCCTATGCGGTGTCGGAACTGTGGCTGTTCTGGGCGGCACCCATTGCGGGGGCCATCATCGGCGCGGTGATCTACCGCGCGCTACTCAGCAATGGCAACGACGACTGACCGCTGATCGTCGTCATCACCGGCAGCGCAGCTTCAGTTCAGCTGCCGCTGCCCGACTTCACCATCGGCAGTGAAGTCGATTGCCCGATCGGCTCGGTGCCGCTCGGGTGCGACGCCCCATAGGCGCCGGCCTGGATGTCGGCCACCGGCATCGTCGAGCTCATCGCGGGTGCGCTGGTCGACTGGCCCATTGGCTCGGTGCCGCTCGGACGGGCTGCGGCCATCGCGCCGGCCTGGACGTCCGGGTTCGCGGGCGAATTCATCTGCAGCGGATGGAAATCCGAACCATCGGTGGTTTCGGCCGATGCGGTGACGGCGCCCATGGCTGCCAGCGCAGCAAAGGAACCGACGGCGAGAAGCTTGAAGGAAGTGCGCATGACGTGTTCTCCTGATTGCAGGTTGTCCCCGGTCACGTGCCATCGCGCGAACTGCGCGTGGCAGGACCTGAGTGCACTCTAGGCACGCAGACTGAGGTGAATGTGAGGGAAGAGTTACGCACGCGTGAGCAGCACGCTTTTTCCTGAAACTTTGGACCGCAGGTGCCTCGCGTGCCGGCAGGCCTTCGCTACACCGGCAGCACGGGCAGGTGCACGCGCGCCATCAGCCCCGGCCCACCGGTGCGATTGCGCAGCTCGATGCGCAGGCCGTGCCGCTCGGCCGCCGTACGCGCAATCGCCAGCCCCAGCCCGCTGCCGCCCGCCACAGCGCCGGGCACGCGGAAGAAGCGATCGAACACGCGGCCGATGACGGCCTGCGGAATGCCGGGGCCGTTGTCGAGCACATCGACCACCGCGTGGCCATCGACCTCGTGCAGTTTCACGTCGACCACGCCGCCTTCGGGCGCGTAGCGCAGCGCGTTGTCGATCAGGTTGTCGAACACGCTGCGCAGTTCGGCCGCGGGCGCGAACACCACCGCGGCAATGCTGCCTTCGAAGCCGATGTCCACGCGCCGCGCATCGGCCAGCACCATCAGCTGGCTCACGCTCTCGCGCAGCAGCACTTCGATGTCGACGCGCTCGCGCGCATTGCCGACGCTCTGCGGCGCGTCCTGCCGCGAGAGATGCAGCAACTGCTCGATCAGGTGCTGCGCGCGCGTGACGCCGGCCTCGAGCTGGTTGAAGCGCTCGGTGGCCTCGCCTGCCGGCACGTGCGCGCGCAGGTTCTCGATCTGCAGGCCGATGGCGGCCATCGGCGTGCGCAGCTCGTGGGCCGCGTCCTGCACGAAGCGCCGCTGCGTGGCGAAGGCATTGCGCACGCGTGTCAGCAGGTTGTTGAAGGCGCCCACCAGCGGCGCGATCTCGTCGGGCACGCGCGCGAGCGACAGCTCGGTGGGGCTGCGCTCGTCCTGCGAGGCCACGTCGCGCGCCACCGCGCGCAGCGAGCGCGAAGCCGCCGACACGATGATCCACAGGATCAGCAGCGCCAGCGGCAGCAGCAGCGCGATCGGCAGGCCTTCGAACATTGCGCGGCGCAGGGCGCGGCGGCGGCGGTAGTCCTCGTTCTGCAGTACCTGCACGCGCGGCTGGTCGGCGCGCGTGCCGGGCTTGGCGGTGAACACGCGCCAGTCGGAGCCCGCATGCGCGCCCGTGTTCACGTCGCTGAAGCCGGGCTGGGGTTGCAAGGGCACCGTCAGCACGGGCCACGAGGTGGCGCGCAACGTCTGGCCGTCGGCACTCCAGATCTGCACGATGAAAGCGCCGCGCGAGAAGGCGGCCTCGCCGTCCATCGGGTGCGGCAGCTTCTGCGGATCGCTGCCTTCGTATGACTCGGCCACCAGGCGCATCTGGTCGTCCAGCGCGTTGTGCACGAGGTTGCCGTAGGCCTCGAAGGAGAACCACGCCGTGAGCACGGCCGCGCCCAGGTGCAGCGTGATGAGCCACAGCAGCAGTTGCGTGCGCAGCGAACGTGGCCGCCACCAGCGGCCGCCGCTGCGCGGAGCTCCGGTCATGCAGCTACGCGCCAGCCCAGGCCGCGTACGTTGCGGATCGCGTCCGCACCGAGCTTGCGGCGCATGCCGTGGATCAGCACGTCGATTGCGTTGCTGGTGACTTCCTCGCCCCAGCCGTAGATGCGGTTTTCGAGCTGCTCGCGCGAAAGAATGGCGCCGGGCCGCTCCAGCAGCGCATGCAGCAGCGCGAACTCGCGCGCGGTGAGCGCCTCGCGCGCGCCATTGACCACCACTTCGCGCGTGGTGAGGTCGAGCTGCAACGAGCCGCTGCCGACCAGCGAATGCGCGGCGCCGTCGCGGCGGCGCACCACGGCGCGCATGCGCGCGAGCAGCTCGCGGAATTCGAAAGGCTTGAGCAGGTAGTCGTCGGCGCCGAGGTCGAGGCTGTGGATGCGGTCGTCGAGGCCGTCGCGCGCGGTGAGTACCAGCACCGGGGTGGCATCGCCGCGCTCGCGCGCGCGGCGCAGCACTTCGGTGCCGTCCTGCCTGGGCAGGCCAAGGTCGAGCAGCACGCAGGTGTAGCCACCGTCACCCAGCGCGCTTTGCGCCAGTTCGCCGTCGCGCACCCAGTCCGCGGACCAGCCTGCGCCCTCGAGCGCCTGCTTCAGGCTGCGCCCGATCATTTCATCGTCTTCCACCAGTAGAACGCGCATCGCGGCGACTCCTTCGGCCGCAAGGTAGCACGCGACCGGGATGATCGGAAGTGTCTGCGCCGTGGCGCAGCGTAGAAACGAATACTTAGGGCACGCTTAGACGGCGGGCGCGCCACGGGGTCATGGCCTGGTCATGGCCCGTTCAAGGCAGATGCACGGCATGGCGTTCGCCCTCGCCGTCCGAGGCAAAGGCCAGCAGATCGAGGGCTTCTTTCTCGACGCCGATGCGATCGGCCTTCGACCATCGCGTGAACGATTCCAGCACCACGGTGACGGTGTTCTTCGCGCGCTCGATCTTCCAGACGCCCGCCACGAAGCCGTCGAGCAGCACCGTGCCACGCACGATGCCGTTGACGGTGAACACGCGGGCACGGTGCGCCTCGCTCAGCACGCGGCTGCGGTCGGCGTGCGAGAGCAGCAGGTTGTCCCACTCGGCCACGAGGCGCGGCGGCGCGGGCGTGTCGGCGTCAGGGCGCGGCGCGCGGGGCAGGTCGAACAGTTCCTGGCCGTCTTCGCCCGTGAACACGCGCAACTGCGGCCGCAGGCGCTCGGCCACGGCCTTCCAGCCGGTGAGGCCCGACCACGCGCCGGCATCAGCCAGCGTAGCGGGGCCGAAGGCGGCAAGGTAGCGCAGCAGCAGGTCGTCTTGCGTGGCCGGGGTTGCGTCGACGGCCTCCCCCAGCCAATCGCCGAGGGGCTGCAGCAGCGCACTCTGGTGCGAGTTCCAGGTGCCGGCCGGCGGCAGGTGCACCAGCGGTACGTTGTTGCGGATCAGGCCGGCCAGAGAGACGGTCTCACGGCCCTTCCATCGCACGCCGAGGGCCTGCCCGAGTTCGGCGCCGGTGTGCGGCCGTTCGGCGAGCAGCGCACGCCCCGCTTCGACCACCGCCGCGCGGTCGATGCCGTCGAGCGCCTTCTTGTGGTTGCCCAGCAGGCCGCGCTGGTGCACGGGCTCCAGCAGCGGACGCCACGCCAGCGCATCGCTCGCGGTCATCAGGTGCAGGGTCGCGCGCATCGTCGACATGCGCACGATGCGACGCTTCTGCAGTGCTTCGGTCAGCTGCTCGCGCCGGAAACCTTCGAGCCGGCTCCAGAGGCCGATGTAGGGTGGGTTGGGCGCCTGCGCCTGCAGGCCGGCCAGGCGTTCGACGGCCTGCGTCACCGTCAGCCTGCGCCGTGCCAACAGCATCTGCCGCGCCAGCGTGGCGCGGTTCAGCGCGCGCAGGCTCAGAACTTCTCGTGCGGCCCGAGGTAGCGCCATTGGCCCACCGGCAGGTTGCCGAGCATCACCTTGCCGATGCGCACGCGCTTCAGGCCCACCACTTTCAGGCCGACCAGCTCGCACATGCGGCGGATCTGCCGCTTCTTGCCCTCGGTGAGCACGAAGCGCAGCTGCTCGGGGTTCTGCCATTCGACGCGCGCCGGCTTGAGCGGCTGGCCATCGAGGCTCAGGCCGTGTCGCAGCCTGGCCAGCATGGCCGGCGGAAAGACCGCCTGCACGTTGGTGGTGATGGGGTCGTCGTCGTCCATGCGCACCAGCTGGCCGGTAGGCGCGGGCTGGCCCAGGCCGTGGTAGGCCACGCGCACCAGGTATTCCTTCTCCATCACGGAGTCTTCACCGATCAACTGGCGCGCGATGCGGCCGTCCTGCGTCATGACCAGCAGGCCGATGGAGTCGATGTCGAGCCGCCCGCACGGCGCCAGGCCGCGCAGCTGCTGGGGACTGAAGAAGAAGCGCGCGTTGTCTTCCGCCCAGCGGTTCTGCGGCGTGAAGAGCGTGACCGCCGGCTCGTGGCCGTCCTCGGCCTGCCCGCTCACGTAGCCGATGGGCTTGTTGATGAGGATGGTGACCTGGTTCGCCTGCTGGCCCTTGGCGGCCTTGTCGATCTCGATGCGGTCGGACGGCGTGACCTTCACGCCCATCTCGGCCGGCTTGCCGTTGACCTTCACCCAGCCGTTGGCGATCCACTCGTCGGCCTCGCGGCGCGAGCACATCTTGAGCTCGGCCATGCGCTTGTTGAGGCGAACGGCATCGGTAGGGGGAGAAGAGGGCTCGGTCATCGGAGGCTTGATCAATGTGCGGCACCGATGCTATCCTGAACGCAAGCGCGAGTTGATCGCGCCCTTTTTGGGGGATTCCCAAGTGAGCACACGCAAGTTTCAATACGCCATCGTCATCGGGCGTTTCCAGCCCGTTCATTTCGGACATCAACGACTCATCGAAGAAGGCCTTCGCGCCGCCGATCGGGTCATCGTGGTGGTCGGCTCCGACCGCAAGCCACGCAGCGTCAAGAACCCCTTTACCTTCGACGAACGCGAACGCATGGTGCGCGCCTGCCTGCGCGGCACCGAGCAGATGCGCGTGAGCGTGGTCGGCGTGGGCGACTCGCCCTACAACGACCAGATCTGGATCGCGTCGATCCAGTCGGCGGTCGAACGGCTCATCGTGCAGGACGGCCATGCACCCGCCAAGGCCAAGGTCGCGCTGGTGGGGCACCTGAAGGACGCGTCGAGCTACTACCTCAAGCTCTTCCCGCACTGGGAGTTCGTCGGCCAGAACAGCGTGGAAAGCCTCAACGCCACCGACGTGCGCGGCCTCTACTTCGACCCCGAGAACCGCGGCCAGCTCGCACGCGCCGACCTGCCCGACGGCACCGCCGCCTTTCTCGAGCAGTTCACCACCACCGCCGACTACGCCGATCTCTGCGAAGAGCGCGCCTTCCTCGTCGACTACCGCGACAAGTACCGCTATGCGGGCAGCGACTTTCCGCCGATCTACACCACCGTCGACGCCATCGTGGTCGAGGCCGGCCACATCCTGCTGGTGCAGCGCAAGTTCCATCCCGGCAAGGGCACCTGGGCGCTGCCCGGCGGCTTCGTCGGTCAGCACGAGCGCCTGCAGGACGCAGCCATCCGCGAGCTGAAGGAAGAAACCCGCCTCAAGGTGCCCGTGCCCGTGCTCAACGGCAGCATGAAGGCCAGCCACGTGTTCGACGCGCCCGACCGCTCGCAGCGCGGCCGCACGATCACGCACGGCTTCTTCTTCGAGCTGGCGCACAACCAGTGGACGGGCCTTTCAGACGTGCGTGCCGACGACGACGCGGCCGAGGTGCGATGGGTGCCGATCGCCGAGTTCCTCGACATGCAGGACCACGTCTACGAAGACCACTTCTTCATCGCGAATCATTTTTTGGGTGGCCTGGGCAAGAACTGAACGACCAGGCTTTGTCAGCAAGAACGGCACCTGGTTGACGGGTGCCAACGTGAAAGGAGCTTTCACATGAACCGCAATCTCACCTCCTCGCCCCTGGGCAACAACCTGCTGCTTCGCACCGACTCCTACAAGGTGTCGCACTGGATGCAATATCCACCCGGCACGCAGACGGTGTACAGCTACATCGAGTCGCGCGGCGGCATCTTCAGCCACTCGCTGTTCTTCGGCCTGCAGGCCTATCTGCGCGAATACCTGCAGACGCCGGTGACGCGCGACGACGTGGATGAAGCCGCCCTGCTCATGGCCGCGCACGGCGAGCCGTTCAACCGCGAAGGCTGGCTGCGCCTGATCGAGAAGCATGGCGGGCTGATGCCGGTGCGCATCCGCGCGGTGCCTGAAGGCAGCGTGCTGCCGGTGCACAACGTGCTGGCCACCATCGAGAACACGGACCCCGAGTTCTTCTGGGTCACGAGTTTTCTCGAGACCGAGTTGCTGCGCGCGATCTGGTACCCCACCACGGTCGCCACGCTCTCGGCTGCCGCGCGCACCACACTGCTGCGGTACCTCGAAGCGACCTGCGACGACCCGCAAGGGCAGATCGCCTTCAGGCTGCACGACTTCGGCGCGCGTGGGGTGTCGAGTCTCGAATCGGCCGCGCTCGGCGGCATGGCCCACCTGGTGAACTTCATGGGCACCGACACGCTGGCCGCGCTGGTGGCCGCGCGCCGGTACTACGACTGCGACGTGGCGGGCTTTTCGATTCCGGCGGCCGAGCACAGCACCATCACGGGCTGGGGTCGCGAGCATGAAGCCGACGCCTACAGCAACATGGTCGACCAGTTCGGCAAGCCCGGCGCGACCTTTGCGGTGGTGAGCGACAGCTACGACATCTTCAATGCCTGCGCGCGCATCTGGGGCGGCGAGCTGAAGGCGAAGGTGGTGGCCTCGGGCGCGACGCTGGTGGTGCGGCCCGACTCGGGCGACCCGGCCGAGACCACGCTGAAGGTGGCGCAGATCCTGGCCGATCGCTTCGGCACCACGACGAATGCCAAGGGCTTTCGGGTGCTGAACAACGTGCGCATCATCCAGGGTGATGGCGTGAACCTCGACTCGCTGCGGCTGTGCCTGTCGAACTTCTTCCACAACGGTTTCTCGACGGAGAACATCTCCTTCGGCATGGGTGGCGGGCTGCTGCAGCAGGTCAATCGCGACACGATGCAGTGGGCGATGAAGTGCTCGGCCATGCAGGTGAACGGCGAGTGGCGCGACGTGTACAAGTCGCCGGTGGGCGATGTGAGCAAGGCCTCGAAGAAGGGTCGGCTTGCACTGGTGCGTGATGCGAACGGCGTCGAGAACACGGTGCGTGAAGAGACGCTTGCGGCAGGCCAGGTCGACCTGCTGCAGACGGTGTTCGAGAACGGGCGCATTGTCGAGAGCACCACGTTCGATGCAATACGCGAGCGGGCTGCCATCGGGGTGAACCAGTTCGTCACCTCTCGCGCGCCGCTCTGAGGCGGTTCGGGTCGCTCCTTCGGGGTGCGTGCGAATGACACCGGGTACTCCCCTCCGCGAATGTCCCCCGGCCTGCGGCCTCCTCCTTTATTTCGCTGCGGGGAGCACCCGGTGCCATTCGCACATGAGCGCAGCGCTTGTGCCGGCCGATCAACCGCTGTGCTGAACGAGCACACCGTCGGCGTGATCGCGCCTCAGGCTCCCCAAGGGGCAGTGCCACAAGGCATAGCCATAATCCGCCCAGACCGCCGAATCCATGACCAAACTCCTGATCCTCAGCGTGAGCGCCGGCAACGGCCACGTGCGTGCAGCACAGGCGCTTGCCGCCACCGCCCAGAACCTAGTCCCGCCCTGCACGGCGGTCCACATCGACGCGATGGCCCACGTGGCCAGCGGCTTCCGCAAGGTCTACACCGACTGGTATATCCAGCTCGTGAACCGCGCACCCGAGCTGTGGTCGTACCTGCACCAGCGCACCGACACCACGCCGCACCACGCGCCCTCGCAGCGCCTGCGCCGCGGCATCGAGCGGCTGAGCACCGGCGCACTGGTGCGCGAAATCCGCCGCGAAAAGCCCGATGCCGTGGTCTGCACGCACTTCCTGCCGGCCGAACTGCTGATGCGCGAACGCAATCGCGGCCGCATCGAATATCCCGTGTGGCTGCAGATCACCGACTACGACCTGCACAACATGTGGCTGGTGCCGGGCATGGCAGGCTACCTTGCTGCAACGGAAGAAGTGGCGTTCCGCCTGCGGGCGAGAGGCGTTCCTGCTGAGCGCATCCACGTCACCGGCATTCCGGTGATGCCGGCTTTTTCCGAGCCCGATGTGCCGGCGCTGGCGCGCAATACCTGTGCGGCGGAACTAGGCCTCGATCCTTCGCGCCCCGTGCTGCTGATGGCCTCGGGCGGTGCCGGCGTCGGTGATCTGCCCAGCATGGTCGAGCGCGTGCTCGGCCTGGGTGGCCATGACGGCAAGGAAGGCAACTTCCAGGTGATCGCCGTGGCGGGCCGCAACGTGGAAGCGCATGGCAAGCTCGAAGCGCTGGCCAGGCGCTATCCCGGCCGCGTGGTGGCCATCGGCTTCACTAACGAAATGCACAAGATGATGGCCGCGTCCGACCTCGTGGTGACCAAGCCCGGCGGCCTCACGGTGTCCGAATGCCTGGCGCTGGGCAAGCCGATGCTGCTGATCTCGCCGATTCCCGGGCAGGAAGAACACAACGCCGGCTTCCTGATGGAAGAAGGTGCGGCTTGGCTGGCCTACGACGCCATCGGCCTCGACTACAAGGTGGCGCGCCTGATGGCCGACCCCGCCAAGCTCGCGACCATGG
The DNA here is from genome assembly GCF_900107295.1 of Variovorax sp. YR266. Taxonomy (NCBI): domain Bacteria; kingdom Pseudomonadati; phylum Pseudomonadota; class Betaproteobacteria; order Burkholderiales; family Comamonadaceae; genus Variovorax; species Variovorax sp. YR266. The sequence goes on along the minus strand of NZ_FNPM01000021.1, from coordinate 19,858 downwards.
CTGCGCGCAGCCGGGCGCTGGGCAAGCCGCAGGCGGCGCGCGCGGTGCTGCAACACGTGCTGGGTGCCAAGGCGTGAGCGGCGCCGTCGAAAAGACGAGCGTGGCCCGCACGCTCGGTTATCTCGCCTGGGTGGTCGTGATGGCCTTCTTCTTCGCCAATGCCGAGATCCAGATCGAAGGCGGCGCGGGCTGGGCCACGTCGCTGCCGACCTGGCGCATCGAGAACAGCATCTGGCTCGACATCTTCTGGGGCGGCCGCGCGATGACGGGCTATCACGCCTGGGTGTTCACCTTCATGGCGCTGGTGTTCTTCTCGCCGCTGGCATTCAACGGGCGCTGGACTTGGCGCGACGTGGGGCTGGCGGGGGCGGGCCTCATCGTGTTCTGGGTCTGCGAAGACTTCAGCTGGTTCCTCATCAACCCGGCCTTCGGCTGGGCGCGCTTCAACCCGGTCGATGCGTTCTGGCACAAGCACTGGATGTGGGGCGCGCCGGTCGACTACTGGGGCGGGCTCGCGGTGGCGGCCCTGATACTGGCAACGCGGCACTGGCCTCGCCAGAAGCAACGACAGCAATGACGAAGAAGAAACACGGCCAGGCTGCAGCGGCAGCAGAAGAAGGCATCGCCGACCCGCGCCCCGGCCACTGGGCCGATCCGCTGGACGCATTGCAAGTCGAGAACCTGCACCGCATCACGCCTACGCTGTACCGCAGCGCGCAGCCGCGGCGCGCCAACATGGCGGCGCTGCAATCGCTGGGCATCCACACGGTGGTGAGCCTGCGCTCCTTCAACGACGACAGGAAGGTGTTCGCGGGCAGCGGCATCCGGCTGGTGCGCGTGCCGATCAACACCTGGTCCATCGACGACGCCAAGGTGCTGCGCGCGTTGCTCGCCATTCGCGAGGCCGAAAAGCACGGCCCGGTGCTCATCCACTGCATGCACGGCGCCGACCGCACCGGCGTGGTCGCGGCGGTGTACCGCATGGCGGTACAAGACTGGGACAAGGACAGCGCGCGCCACGAGATGCTGCGCGGCGGCTATGGCTATCACACGCTGTGGCGCAACATTCCGCGCTACATCGAGCGGCTCGACCCGGTGAAGATGCGCCAGGCGCTGGCCCATGCCCCGGTGGTACCCATGGTGTCCTGAAGGCGCCAGCGCCTTTCGTACCCCGCTCCTATACTGGCCGCCCCGTGGCCACAGGCCATCTGCGAACCTTCTGAAAAGGGCTCTTCCATGGCACTGCAAATCCGCTCCCTCATTCGCGCCAGCGGCGAACTCGAACTCTCGCTGCACGACGACCCGATTCCCGAACCGCAGGCCCACGAAGTGGTGATTCGCGTCGAGGCGTCGCCCCTGAACCCGTCGGACCTGGGCCTGCTGTTCGGCGCGGCCGACATGAGCACGGCCAAGGCCTCGGGCACAGCCGAACGCCCCGTCGTCACCGCCACCGTGCCCGAGCGTGTGCTTCCCGCAATGGCGGCGCGGCTCGACCAGTCGATGCCGGTCGGCAACGAAGGCGCGGGCGTGGTGGTGAAGGCCGGCTCCTCGCCCGCCGCGCAGGCGCTGCTCGGCAAGACCGTGGCAGCCATCGGCGGCGCGATGTACTCGCAGTACCGCTGCCTTGCCGCCGCGCAGTGCCTGGAGTTGCCAGCCGGAGCCACGCCAGCCGAAGGCGCCTCGTGCTTCGTCAACCCGCTCACGTCGCTCAGCATGGTCGAGACGATGCGCATGGAAGGCCACAAGGCGCTGGTGCACACGGCTGCTGCGTCCAACCTGGGCCAGATGCTCAACAAGATCTGCCAGAAGGACGGCATCGCCCTCGTCAACATCGTGCGCAAGCAGGAGCAGGAAGACCTGCTGCGCGGCCTGGGCGCGAAGTACGTGTGCAACGCGACCTCGCCCACCTTCCTCGAAGACCTGACGCAGGCGCTGGTCGAGACCGGCGCCACGCTGGCCTTCGACGCCACCGGCGGCGGCAAGCTCGCAGGGCAGATCCTCGGCTGCATGGAAGCGGCCATCAACCGCACCGCCAAGGAATACAGCCGCTACGGCTCGACCACGCACAAGCAGGTGTACATCTACGGCGGCCTCGACCGCGCCCCCACGGAATTTGTGCGCAACTTCGGCATGGCGTGGGGCATGGGCGGGTGGCTGCTGTTCCCGTTCCTCGGGAAGCTCGGCGATGCGGGCACTCAGCGTTTGAAGGCGCGTGTCGTTGCGGAGTTGAAGACGACGTTTGCGAGCCACTACACGCGTGAGGTGTCGCTGGTCGAGGCGCTGCAGCTCGATGCGATCGGTGTTTATGGGAAGCAGGCTACTGGTGAGAAGTTCTTGCTGAATCCGAACAAGGGCGTTGCGGGCTGAGAAGGTTTTCCGGCGGGGGTGCGATCACGCCGACGGCGTGATCGTTCAGGGCACTCGTTGATCGGCCTGTACAAGCGCTGCGTCCAACCCCTTCCCTCGACGAACGTCATCGATCCGTAAAACTGGCGAAGGGCAAGCAGGGTGTAATCCAGGCTCATCATTCAGCTTGCTGAGGAACAGAAGATGGGAATACTCTCGGATTTCTTCGTCGCCAGCCCCGAAGAGGCATTGCGCTATGCCAACCGGATCGAGGAACCCGATGAGGGCGACGAGATCGAGGAACTGCTGGAGCCGGTCCAGTACAAGCGATTCACCGACATCGAGATCACGACGCTCTGGGCCATCATGGAAGGCGTGGAGTGGGACGTCGACAGGCACATGCTCGAGTACGTCGAACTCGGCGAAGACAACGATGCGTGGCTCAATCGATTTCCCGATGAACTGACGACACTGTTGACCCAAGTCGACTCTGCATCGTTGGCCCCCGTGCTGGAGCGATGGGCAAACACGGAAGAACTCGCGTGCGAGCCCACCGAGCTGCATCCTGTCATGGAAGACCTCCGGAGGCTCGCAGCCGAGGCGCTCGCCAGGAACAAGTCCCTATATCTGTGGGGCTGCCTCTGAGGCATCCCCTTGCGTGCAGCTACACCACCAACCGATACCCCACAGCCGTCTCAGTCAACAGATGCCGGGGCTGCGCCGGATCGGCCTCCAGCTTCTGCCGCAGATGCCCCATGTAGATCCGCAGGTAATGGCTCTGGTCGGAGTGCGACGGCCCCCACACCTCGCGCAGCAGTTGACGCTGCGTCAGCACGCGCCCCGCGTTCGCGACCAGCACCGACAGCAGGCGGTACTCGGTAGGTGTCAGATGCACCTCGACGCCTGAACGCCGCACGAGGCGCGCGGCGCGGTCGAGCTCGATCTCGCCGAAGCGGAACAGTGCCTCGGGAGGTTCTTCGCTGCCGTTGCCACCTGCCGCTCGCGGACGCCGCAGGTTCGCTCGCACGCGCGCCAGCAACTCCCCCGTGCCGAAGGGCTTGGTCAGATAGTCATCGGCCCCTGCGTCGAGCGCGGCGATCTTGTCAGCTTCGTCGGTGCGCGCGGACAGCACGATGATCGGCACGGCCGACCAACCCCGCACGTCGCGAATCAGCGAGACGCCATCGCCATCGGGCAACCCGAGATCGAGCACCAGCAGATCGGGCTGCCGCGTGCCGGCCGCCGCCAGTCCATCGCGCAACGTGCCAGCCTCATGCACCACCCAGCCTTCGGCCTCGAGCGCGCCGCGTACAAAGCGGCGAATCTGCGGCTCGTCTTCGATCACGATGGCGATGGGGGTTGGCATGGGTTCAGAGTTGGGCTTCTGCCGGTTCGGGAGGCTCGCGGCGGGGCAAGGTGACCGTGAATTCTGCACCGCCGTCGCGCGCGTTGCCCGCAGCGATTTCGCCGCCGTGCGCGTTCACCACGGCCTTGCAGATCGCAAGGCCCAGGCCCACGCCGGGCGTGGCCGATTCGACCTCGCCGCGCGTGAACTTGTCGAACAGCTTCTGCTCGTGGCCCAGCAGCGCGGCAGACAGGCCGGGGCCGTGGTCGCGCACCGTCAGCACCAGCGTGCCGGGCTCGGCCCGTGCACCCACCACGATGGGCGGCGCGCCGTACTTGGTGGCGTTCTCCAGCAGGTTGACCAGCACGCGTTCGATCAGCACCGCGTCGAACTCGACCAGCGGCAGCTCGGGGTCGAGCGCGGTCTGCACGACGGTGTTGCCGAGCGACGTGCGCGCTGCGCGAATCGCAGAGCCCACCACCTCCTCCACCGACTGCCAGTCGCGCCGCAGGTTCACCGCACCGCCTGCAATGCCGCTTTCGAGCCGCGCCATGTCGAGCAGGTTGTTGACCAGCGCATGCAGTTCGTGTGCCTGCGCGACGATGGCGCGCGCGGTGTTGCCGTGCTCCTCGGGCGGCAGGGTCTGCAGCGATTCGGCCAGCACGATCAGCGCGGTGAGCGGCGTGCGCACGTCGTGCGAGATGGCGCCGAGCAGGGCGTTGCGCAGGCGCTCTGATTCCATCTCGACCACGGCCTGCTGCGCCACCTCGACGTAGTGCACGCGCTCCAGCGCAATCGCGATCTGCCGCGCCAGCGTGTCGAGCTGCTGCGCCTGTTCGGGAATGAGCAGCCAGCGCGGCTGCGCGGGCGACAGGGCGAGCACGCCACGCACGCGCATCGGCGCCTGCAACGGCACGTAGTGCCAGGCCTGCGCCGCCAGCGTGGCGGTCGCAAGGCCGGCGGGCTGGGCGTGGCGGAAGGCCCAGTCGGCCACCTGCGGGTCGAAGCCCTTGGGAGGGTCGGCGGGCAGCATCAGTTGATCGGCCGCGTCGGTCACCAGCACAAGTGCATCGCCGCCGAAGTGACCTTGCACAGCGGCGGTGCCGAGCGTGATCACCTGCGAACTTTCCAGCGCGGCCGACAGTTCGCGCGTGAGCTCGAACAGCGAACGCGCGCGCCGCTCGCGACTGGCCGACACGCCGGCCGCGAAGCGCAGCCCCGCCGTGAGCTGCCCCACCAGCAAGCCGACGCCGAGCATGATCGCGAAGGTCAGCACGTACTGCACGTCGCTCACGGCGAACGACAGGCGCGGCGGCACGAAGAAATAGTCGAAGGCCGCGACGTTGAGCAGAGCCGCTAGCGCCGCGGGCCCGCGCCCGAAGCGCATCGCCACGCCCACCACGCCGAGCAGGAACAGCATGACGATGTTCGACAGCTCCAGCACGTGGGCCAGCGGCGTGCAGACCAGCGTGAGCGCGATGCTGGTGGCAGCGGCCCATGCGTAGGCGGGCCAGTGGGTGGGCGCCCTCTCGTGATCGTCGCTGTCGATGCGCATGCCCTCCAGCTGGGTGCGCGACAGGCGGCGCGAGCTTTCCGCGCGGGCCACTTCCATGATGTCGAGCGCGGGTGCGCGTTGGGCCAGCGCACGCGCCAGCGGCTGCGCTCCCGCGGGCCACCAGCGGCGCCAGCCGGTGGCCGGTTCGGCGCGCCCCAGCACCAGCGTCGCGCAGTTGAGCCGGCGTGCCTGTTCGGCCAGCTGCTCCGCCACATCGGAGCCGGTGAGCACGGCGGTGGCCGCGCCCAGTTCTTCCGCCAGCTTGAGCACAGCAAGAGTCCGATCGCGCTCCGCCGCGGCCAGCCGCTGCAGCCTGGGCGTTTCGACATACACCGCATGCCAGCGCACATTCAGTTGACCCGCGAGACGCGCCGCAGTGCGCACCGTCTGCGCCGCGCCTTCATGCGGGCCCACGCAGGCGAGGATCGCGCCCGAGGTGTTCCAGGCCTGCAGCTCGCGGCCCTGCCCGTTGCCGCCAGCGCCCGATTGCTCCACGCGCCAGCCGCGCACGTCGTCTTCCACATGCTCGGCGGTGCGGCGCAGCGCAATCTCGCGCAATGCGATCAGGTTGCCCTTGCGAAAGAAGTTCTGCGCAGCGCGCTCGGCCTGCTGCGGCAGGTAGACCTTGCCGGCCGCGAGCCGCGCCGTGAGTTCGTCGGGTGTGACGTCGACCAGCACCACCTCGTCGGCCTCGTCGAGCACAGTGTCGGGCACGGTCTCGTGCACACGCACGCCGGTGATCGCGCCGACCGTGCCATTGAGGCTTTCGAGGTGCTGCACGTTGAGGGCAGACCACACCTCGATGCCAGCGGCCAGCAGTTCCTGCACGTCCTGCCAGCGCTTGGCGTGGCGCGAGCCGGGGGCGTTGGTGTGAGCCAGTTCGTCGACCAGCAGCACGGCGGGCTTGCGCGCGAGCGCGGCATCGAGATCGAATTCGGCGAGGGTGCGGCCGCGGTAGTCCAGCTCGCGCAGCGGCAGCGCCTCCAGCCCCGTGAGCAGCGCGGCGGTTTCGGTGCGGCCGTGGGTCTCAACCACGCCGATGAGCACGTCGCGGCCGGTGGTGCGCTCGCGCTGCGCGGCACTCAGCATCGCCCAGGTCTTGCCGACACCGGCACTGGCGCCGAAGTAGATGCGCAGCTTGCCGCGCAATGCGCGCGCTTCGTCGTTTCGCAGTTGGGCCAGCAGGGCGTCGGGATCAGGGCGGGAAACGTCGTTCATCGGCGGCACAGGTTAGCGCATCGGATTGAATGTCGACTCACCCTAACGACGTGCATGTGCAAGCCGCCCTGCGGATTCCGCGGAACGCAGTTCTTCCGCCGTCAGCAGGTAGGCGGGGTTGTTGGTCAGCCGCTCGATGGCCAGGTCGATGAATGCCTTGGCGCGCGCGGGCTGGGCCGCGCGGCTTCCGTAGTAGACGAACACGGCCGAACGGTCGGCGGCGTGCTCGCTCAGCAGCGGTATCAGCCGCCCGGCCCGGATGTGCGCGCTGGCGCTCACGCTGGTCATCGAACCGATGACATGCCCGGCCAGCACCGCTTCGGTTTCCAGCGCTTCGTCGTTGACGCACAGTGCCGGAACGATGTGATGCTCGACGACATCCTCCCCGACCTTCACGTACCAGGGCATGACCTTGCCCGTGCTCGGGAGACGGAAGCCGCTGCAGCGATGCGCGGCCAGCGCGTTCAGGCTGTCGGGCGCGCCATGGCGATCAAGATACGACGGGGCCGCGCAGACGATGAGCTGGAGGCCGAACAGCCTTCGCGCAATGACGCCCTCGGCCGGCGACGGGCCGACGCGAAAACCCACGTCGACCCGGTCTTCCACCCAGTTGCCGATGCGGTCGTCCAGTTGCACGTCGGGCTGCACTTCAGGGTAAAGCCTGCAGAACTCGTCGAGCAGGGGCCAGAACACGGGAGCGAAGGTCGATCGCGGCCCCACGATGCGCAGCGGCCCGGCAATCTCGTCGGTTGCCCGGCGCGCCATGTGCAGGGCGCGCTGCAGACCGAGCAGCGCGGGCTGCGCGGCCTCCAGAAACTGCCGCCCCTCGTCTGTGAGCGCCATGCTGCGCGTGGTGCGATGGAACAGCCGCACGCCGAGGTGCTGCTCCAGCTGGGCCAGGGCTTGGCTGGCGGCCTGCGGCGTCATCCCTTGCGCCGCGGCGGCCTGTCGCAGGCTGCCGAGTTCGGCCGTCCTGGCGAATGTGGCGATGGAACGCAGTTCATTGATAGGCATAAAGGCCTCCAGTGTGGCCGTCGATTATCAAGAGCAACTTGTCAGTGCATCAAGGCCGTTCCGCCTAGTTCGGCCCGGGGGTACCGGCCTACATTGGCGGATTGCAGTTGTTCGAGATGAAAGGCACGCGGCACGGCATGAATACCCCCGACGAACCCACCACCATCTCCAGGCGCGATCTGCTGATTGCCGGGGCCGCTTCGGCGGCAGTGGTCGCGGAGGCTCCAGCGGCCAACGCGGCGACGAGACCCGCGCCAAAGCTCTCCGGCCTGTCGAAGACGACCATTGAAGTGAATGGCAAGACACACGTCCTGACACTGGACAACCGCACCACCCTGCTCGATGCGCTGCGCGAGCACCTGCACCTGACCGGCACCAAGAAAGGTTGCGACCACGGCCAATGCGGCGCCTGCACCGTGATGGTGGAGGGCCGCCGCATCAACTCGTGCCTGACGCTGGCGGTGATGCACGAAGGCGCCAAGGTCACCACCATCGAAGGCCTGGGCAAGCCGGGTGCGCTGCACCCGATGCAGGCCGCCTTCGTGAAGCACGACGGCTACCAGTGCGGCTACTGCACGCCGGGGCAGATCTGCTCCGCCGTCTCCGTGCTGAACGAGATTCGCGAAGGCATCCCCAGCCACGTGAGCGCCGACCTGACGGCCAGACCCCAAGTCACGGTGGTGGAACTGCGCGAGCGCATGAGCGGCAACATCTGTCGATGCGGGGCCTACAGCAACATCGTCGATGCGATCACCGAAGTGGCCGCGGGGAGAACGGCATGAAGTCCTTCACCTACGAGCGCGTGTCGTCGCCGACGGAGGCCGTCATGAAGGCGGCAAGGGTGCCGGGTGCGCGCTTCATCGCGGGCGGCACCAACCTGCTCGACCTCATGAAGCTGGAGATAGAGACGCCCGCTCACCTGATCGACGTCAACGGCCTGGGCTTCGACAAGATCGAAAGCACGCCCGACGGCGGCCTGCGCATCGGCGCGCTGGTGCGCAACACCGATCTTGCCGCCGACAGCCGCGTGCGGCGCGACCACGGTTTGCTGTCGCGCGCCCTGCTCGCCGGCGCTTCGGGCCAGTTGCGCAACAAGGCAACGACCGCGGGCAACCTGCTGCAGCGAACGCGCTGCCCCTACTTCTACGACACCAACCAGGCCTGCAACAAACGCCAGCCCGGCAGCGGATGCTCGGCCATCGGCGGATACACCCGGCAGCATGCGATCGTGGGCACGAGCGATGCATGCATCGCGACGCATCCCAGCGACATGGCCGTCGCGATGCGCGCGCTCGATGCTACTGTGGAGACCATCCGCGCCGACGGCTCGCGGCGCACCATCCCCATCGCCGACTTCCACAAGCTGCCCGGCGCTACGCCGCATGTTGAAACAGCGCTGGCCCCCGGCGAGCTGGTCACGTCGGTCAAGCTCCCCGCACCGGTGGGCGGCAGGCACATCTATCAGAAGGTGCGCGACCGGGCCTCCTATGCCTTCGCGCTGGTTTCGGTAGGTGCGATCGTGCAGCGCGATGGCAGTGCCCGCATTGCGGTGGGCGGCGTCGCACATAAACCGTGGCGCGTCGAGGCGGCGGAGGCCGAGATGCCTCGCGGCGCCAGGGCCGTGACCGCGGCATTGCTTGCCGGCGCCAAGCCCACTTCACAGAACACCTTCAAGGTGTCGCTGGTCGAGCGCACGCTCGATGCGGTGCTGACGCAAGCCAGGAGCTGAGCGATGAAGTTCGACACCCCCGCCACCACCAACCCCATCGACCAGCTGAAGGTGATCGGCCAGCCGGTGGACCGCATCGACGGTCCGCTCAAGACCACGGGCACTGCCCCCTACGCATACGAGAGGCACGACGTTGTGGCCAATCAGGCCTACGGCTACATCGTCGGATCGGCCATTGCCAAGGGCCGGATCGTTTCGATCGACCTGAGCCGCGCGAAGGCCGCGCCGGGCGTGATCGCCATCGTCACCCACGAGAACGCAGGCAAGCTGGGCAAGGGCAATTTCAATACGGCCCGGCTGCTCGGTGGCCCCGTCATCGACCACTACCACCAGGCCGTTGCGCTCGTCGTGGCGCAGACCTTCGAGCAGGCGCGCGCCGCGGCGCAGCTCGTGCAGGTGAAGTACGCACGCGCCGAAGGCAGCTTCGGCCTCGCGGACGCGAAGGCCTCGACGGACCGCAAGACGATCAACCGCGACAACACCGTCGGCGACTTCGCCAGCGCATTCACCAAGGCCGAGGTGCGGCTGGACCAGACCTACACCACGCCCGACCACTCGCACGCGATGATGGAGCCGCAAGCCACCATCGCCGCGTGGGATGGAGACAGGCTCACCGTGTGGACCTCGAACCAGATGATCGACTGGACCACCGGCGAACTCGCGAAGACGCTGGACATGCCCAAGGACAAGGTCCACCTCATGTCGCCCTACATCGGCGGCGGCTTCGGCGGCAAGCTGTTCCTGCGGGCGGACACGCTGCTGGCGGCGCTGGGCGCGCGCATTGCGCGCCGGCCGGTCAAGGTCGCGCTGCAGCGCCCGCTGATCGCCAACAACACCACGCACCGGCCCGCGACGATCCAGCGCATCCGCATCGGCGCCACCGCGCAGGGAAAGATCACCGCCATCGGCCATGAAAGCTGGTCCGGCAACCTGGTGGACGGCAAGCCCGAGAACGCAGTGCAGCAGACGCGCCTGCTCTACGCGGGCGAGCACCGGCTCACCGGCACCCGGCTGGCTCTGCTCGACCTGCCCGAAGGCAACGCGATGCGCGCACCGGGCGAGGCGCCGGGGCTGATGGCGCTGGAGATTGCCGTCGACGAAATCTCGCAGCAACTGGGCATCGACCCCATCGAATTCCGTGTGCTGAACGACACGCAGGTAGACCCGGCCAACCCGAGCCGCCCCTTCTCGCAGCGCCGCCTCATCGAGTGTTTGCGCACGGGTGCCGAGCGCTTCGGATGGAACAAGCGCAGCGCGCGGCCCGGCCTCGTGCGCGACGGCCGATGGCTTGTCGGCATGGGCGTGGCGGCGGCGTTCCGCAACAACCAGGTGATGAAGTCGGCTGCGCGCGTGGCATTGGATGCGCGCGGCGTTGTGACGGTCGAGACCGACATGACGGACATCGGCACCGGCAGCTACACGATCATTGCGCAGACGGCCGCCGAGATGATGGGCGTGCCGCTCGAACGCGTGGTCGTGCGGCTCGGCGATTCGCACTTTCCCGCGTCCGCCGGCTCGGGCGGGCAATGGGGCGCCAACTGCTCGACGGCTGGTGTCTACGCTGCTTGCACCAAGCTGCGGGAGGCCGTCGCGCAGCGGGCGGGCCTTGACTCCGCCGGCGCCGTTTTCGCGGACGGCATGGTGCGCGCCGGTGGCCGCAGCGTGCCGCTCGCCGGTATCGCGGCCAGCGAGAGCATCGTCGCGGAAGACGTGCTGGAGTTCGGCAACCTCGACAAGCAGTACCAGCAGTCCACCTTCGGCGCGCACTTCGTGGAAGTCGGGGTCGACGCATTCACGGCCGAGATACGGGTGCGACGCATGCTCGCCGTCTGCGCCGCGGGCCGGATCCTCAACCCCAAGTCGGCGCGCAGCCAGGTCATCGGCGCGATGACCATGGGGGTAGGAGCCGCGCTCATGGAAGAGCTTGCCGTGGACGAGCGTCTGGGCTTCTTCGTCAACCACGACCTGGCCGGCTACGAGGTACCGGTGCATGCCGACATCCCGCACCAGGAAGTGATCTTCCTGGACGAGACCGATCCGATCTCTTCGCCGATGAAGGCCAAGGGCGTTGGTGAACTCGGCATCTGCGGCGTGGGTGCGGCGGTAGCGAACGCGATCCACAACGCCACGGGCATACGGGTGCGCGACTATCCGATCACGCTGGACAAGCTCATCAGCCGGATGCCCGACGCGGCTTGAATTGCATCCGCGTCCGGCGGCGGTGTGCGCAAGCCGCACAACACTTGTCGCCGTGCCGGCCTAGTCGCTGTCCGCTGCCGTTCCTAGACTTCCTCATCACTTTTGATGAATCTCTTCCAGGAACAGCAACCATGTCAGGACTCTCTCGCCGCGGACTCATGAGCGTATTGGCCGTGCCCTGCGCGGCCGGCATCGTCGGCACTTCCGCTGCCGCACCCGCGTCTTCCCCCGCACCGACGCCGACCCTCCGCGCCATGTCGGGCGCGAAACCTCTGCAGCAATTGAACGGCAAGGCCACTGCCTTGCTGGTGATCGACTTCCAGAACGAATACTTCACCGGCCGCATGCCCATTGCCGACGCATCGGATGCCGTCACCCGCACGAAGCGCCTGCTGGCGTGGGCGGACCGGCACGCTTTCCCCGTGTTCCAGATACAGCACGTGGCGCCGGCAGGCTCCGCGACATTCGCCCAGGGCGGCGACACCGTGAAGTTCCACGCAGACATGCAACCGAGGGCGCGCGATACGGTCGTGCAGAAGACCACCGTCAGCGTGTTCGCCAGCACCGACATCGCACAGCGCCTGCGCTCAGCCGGCGTGCAGACGCTCGTCATCACCGGGCTCATGACCCACGCATGCGTGGCCGGCGCTGCCCGCGACGGCGCTGTGCAAGGCTTCGACGTGGTGGTGTCGTCCGATGCCACGGCCACCCGGTCGATCCGCCGCGAGAACGGCGACACCGTTTCGCACGACAGCCTGCATCGCGCAGCGCTGGCCGAGATCGAAGACACCTTCGGCGAGGTGCTGACCACCGCGCAGATCCTGGCATTGCCGGTTGCCTGAAAATGCGAGGAATCTAAGAAACCCGCAGGAGGGCGGCGCATGGATCAGGTGAAGGCGATGCGCGCCTTTCAACGCATTGCGCAGACGAAGAGCCTTTCGTCGGCGGCGCAGTCGCTGGAAACCACGCACTCCAGCCTGTCGCGTCAGTTGCAGGCACTGGAGGCGTCGCTCGGCGCGCAGCTGGTGCGGCGCGACACGCGCGGTATCACACTGACTGAAGCGGGGCATCGCTATCTCGCCGCCTGCATGGACATCCTCTCGCGACTGGATGCGGCCCATGCCGATGCGGCGGCGGATAGCAAGGCGCCCTCGGGAACACTGAAGGTAAGCATGCCGCTCTCGATCGCGACGCTGGAGCTGCCCGACTGGCTGCCGGCCTTCCAGGCGCGGCATGCAGGCATCCGACTGGAAGTCGTTTGCACCGACCGCTTCACCAAGCTGGTCGCCGAAGGCATCGACGTCGCGCTGCGCATCAGCGCCGAACTGGAAGATGCCTCGATGATGGCGCGGACGCTGGCCGTCTCCGACATGGTGCTGGTCGCCGCGCCACGCTATCTGGCCGAGCACGGCCTGCCCCGCACGCCGGAAGACCTGTCGCAGCACCAGTGCCTGCGGCACAACGGGCCGGAAAGCCCTGCGCACCGGACCCTGCACACGCGCGACGGCCGGCAGCAAACGTTCAGACCCGAGTCGCGCTTCGCTTGCGACACGATCACCGCGCTGTATTCGGCCGCGAAATGCGGGTTGGGCATTGCGGCGCTGACATGGCACACGGTGCGCGCCGATCTTCACGCGGGTGCGCTGGTGCGCGTTCTGCCGGAGGTCACGCTCGGTCAGCGCACTTACGCGGCGCTCTATCCGCGCACGCGGCACGTGCAGCCCGCGGTGCGCGCCTTCATCGATTTCATGGCGACTCACTACAGATAGATAGATAGCAAGGCACCGGGTTGTCACAACCCGGGTGGGTGGCGCGTCTTCTTCAGGTCAGCGGGAATCCCCGCGCAACCCTGGAGAACTCGACATGCACAGCCTTGCACAAATAGCCCCGGCCTATGACGGCCATTGCCACGCCTTCATCGACAGGCCACCGGCATCTTTTAATAATCAAAGTACTTTCTTTGATTAATAATGGGCGTCGTAATGAACAAGCAATCAAGGGCGTGGCTAGGCGCCGGCCTCGCGACATTGGTAATTGGGGGAGCCGGCTACGGGCTCGTCACGAAGCTCACGCCAGCGCATGCGGAGGGTGGCGGCAGGCCGCCGGCCAAGGTGGCGGTGGCCTCCGCGCAGAAGACTGAGGTGGCGCGCTTCCTCAGCGGCATCGGCACGCTGGAGGCCAACCGGCAGGTCGAAGTGCCGGCGGAAGTGGAAGGCCGCGTCGCGAAGATTCTCTTCACGCCCGGCGGCGAAGTGCGCGCGGGGCAGCTGCTGGTGCAGCTCAACGACGCACCCGAGCAGGGCGACCTGGAGCGCCTGACGGCTCAGCGCGCCAATGCCAAGGCACTGCTCGACCGCACGCGCCGTCTGGTGCCGCAGCAGGCGGCCACGCAGGAACAGCTCGAACAGGCGCAGGCCGCCTTCGACCAGGCCAGCGGCGATCTGCGGCGCGTGCAGGCGCTGTTGGAGCAGAAGCGCATCAAGGCGCCGTTCGATGGCGTGCTCGGCATCCGCCGCGTCAACCTCGGCCAGTTCGTGCGGGCCGGCGATGCGCTGGTGTCGCTCACCGACAGCCGCACGCTGTTCGCCAACCTCACGCTGCCCGAAACAGCGCTGCCCGTGCTCAAGCGCAACCAGCAGGTGGCGCTCTCGGTCGACGCCTATCCGGGGCGCGTGTTCCAGGGACGGCTCAGCACCATCGAGCCGCAGATCGGCAGCGACACGCGCACGGTGCGCCTGCAGGCCACCATCGACAACGCCGACGGCGCGCTCACGCCGGGCATGTTCGTCAACGGCAAGGTCGCGCTGCCGGCGCGTGCCGACGCCATCACCGTGCCCGAGACGGCCATCACCTACAGCACGCACGGCGACTCGGTCTTCGTGGTGCGGCCCGCCGAAAAGGGCGACGGCTTCACGGCGCAGCAGGTATTCGTGAAAGCCGGCGAGCGGCAGGACGGCCTGGTCGTCATCGAAAAAGGCCTGATGCCCGGCGACAAGGTCGTCACCTCCGGCCAGCTGCGCCTGTACACCGGCGCCGCCGTGATGCCGACTGCAAAAGACACGCTGGCCCTCGCGCAGGAATCGAAGTCATGAAGTTCACCGACCTCTTCGTGCGCCGCCCCGTGCTGGCGCTGGTGGTGAGCACGCTCATCCTGCTGCTCGGCGCGCGTGCGCTGGGCGACCTGCCGGTGCGGCAGTACCCGCTGACCGAGAGCACCACGCTCACCATCACCACACAGTACCCCGGCGCCTCGCCGGAGCTGATGCAGGGCTTCGTCACGCAGCCCATCGCGCAGGCGGTGGCGACCATCGAGAACGTCGACTACCTCTCGTCGTCTTCCACGCTGGGCCGCAGCGTGATCAGCGTGCGCATGAAGCTCAACGCCGACGCCAACCAGGCGCTCACACAGGCGATGGCGCAGGTCAGCCAGGTGAAGTACCGGTTGCCGGCCGAGGCCTTCGACCCGGTGATCCTCAAATCGTCGGGCGAGGCCACTGCCGTGGCTTATGTCGGCTTCTCCAGCAAGACGATGCCGATGCCGGCGCTCACCGACTACCTCTCGCGCGTGGTGCAGCCGCAGTTCGCTTCCATCACCGGCGTCTCGGGCGTCGAGGTGTCGGGCGGGCAGACGCTCGCCATGCGCGTGTGGCTCGACCCCAACCGCATGGCCGCGCGCGGCATCTCGGCCGGCGAACTGGCCGACGCGCTGCGCCAGAACAACGTGCAGGCCGCGCCCGGGCAGGTGAAGGGCCTGTACGTGGTGTCGAACATCCGCGTGAACACCGACCTGGTGAACGTGGCCGAGTTTCGCGACATGGTGGTCAAGCGAGACGGCGACGCCATCGTGCGCCTGGGCGACGTGGCCACGGTGGAGCTGGGCGCGGCCAGCGCCGACAGCAGCGCGACGATGGACGGCGTGCCCGCCATCTACCTCGGCCTGCAGGCGGCGCCCAACGGCAACCCGCTGGTGATCGTGAAGCGCATCCGCGAGCTGCTGCCCGGCATCAAGCAGAACCTGCCCCCGGGCGTTGAAGTGCAGTTGCCCTTCGAGCTGGCGCGCTTCATCGAGGCTTCCATCGACGAGGTACGGCACACGCTGCTCGAAGCCATCGCCATCGTGGTGATCGTGATCTTCCTGTGCCTGGGCTCGATCCGCGCGGTGCTCATTCCGGTGGTGACGATTCCGCTGTCGATGCTGGGCGCCGCCGCGCTGATGCTGCTGTTCGGCTTCAGCATCAACCTGCTGACGCTGCTGGCGATGGTGCTGGCCATCGGGCTGGTGGTGGACGACGCCATCGTGGTGGTGGAGAACGTGCACCGCCACATAGAAGAAGGCAAGTCGCGCGTGCAGGCCGCGTTGATCGGCGCGCGCGAAGTGGCCGGCCCGGTGATCGCGATGACGCTCACGCTCGCCGCGGTGTACGCGCCCATCGGGCTCATGGGCGGGCTCACCGGTTCGCTCTTCAAGGAGTTCGCCTTCACGCTGGCGGGTGCGGTGGTGGTGTCGGGCGTGATCGCGCTCACGTTGTCGCCGGTGATGAGCTCGTTCCTGCTGCCGCAGGACACCGCAGGCAGCCGCATGGCGCGCGCTGCCGAGGCCTTCTTCCACCGGCTCGCCACGGGCTATGGCCGGCTGCTCGACGTGTCGCTGCACCACCGCTGGGTGACCGGCGCGTTCGCGGCGCTGGTGCTGGTGAGCCTGCCCTTCCTCTACAACGCGGCGCAGCGCGAGCTGGCCCCGGGTGAAGACCAGGCCATGGTGCTCACGGCCATCAAGTCGCCGCAGCACGCCAACATCGACTACGTCGAGAAGTTCGGCAAGAAGTGGGACGAGGTGTTCGCCACGCTGCCCGAGAACACCGGCCGCTGGCTCATCAACGGCTCGGACGGCGTGTCGAACAGCATCGGCGGCGTGCAGCTGTCCGACTGGAAAGACCGCAAGCGCAATGCCGACCAGATCCAGGGCGACACGCAGGGCCGCATGAATGACGTGGAAGGCAGCAGCGTCTTCGCGTTCCAGCTGCCCTCGCTGCCGGGCTCTACCGGCGGGCTGCCGGTGCAGATGGTCATTCGCAGCGCGGGCGACCATCGCACCGTGTTCGAGGCGATGGAAGCGCTGAAGAAGTCGGCGCGCGACAGCGGCAAGTTCGCCGTGGTCGACAGCGACCTGGAATTCAACAACCCCACGGTCGAGATTCGCGTGGACCGCGCCAAGGCCAACAGCATGGGCGTGACGATGAAGTCCATCGGCGACACGCTGGCGGTGCTGGTGGGCGAGAACTACGTCAACCGCTTCGGCATGGACGGCCGCTCGTACGACGTGATTCCGCAGTCGCCGCGCGAGCAGCGGCTCACGGCTGAGGCGCTGTCGCGCTACTTCGTGAAGAGCGCGAGCGGCCAGCCCGTGCCGCTGGCCAACCTGGTGCAGCTGTCGACCAGCGTGGGGCCCAACAAGCTCACGCAGTTCAACCAGCTCAACGCGTCCACCTTCCAGGCCATTCCGATGCCGGGCGTGACCATGGGCGACGCGGTGGCCTTCCTGAGCGAAGAGGCTAAGAAGCTGCCGGCCGGCTTCAGCTACGACTGGCAGTCGGACGCACGGCAGTTCACGCAGGAGGGCTCGGCGCTGGTGATGGCATTCGTGTTCGCCATCGTGGTGATCTACCTGGTGCTGGCCGCGCAGTACGAGAGCCTGCGCGACCCGCTGATCATCCTGATCAGCGTGCCGATGTCGATCTGCGGCGCGCTGGTGCCGCTGGCACTGGGCTTCGGCACCATCAACATCTACACGCAGATCGGGCTGGTGACGCTCATCGGGCTCATCAGCAAGCACGGCATCCTGATGGTGGAGTTCGCCAACGAGATCCAGGTGCACAAGGGCTTCGACCGGCGCGCGTCGATCGAGGAGGCCGCGCGCATCCGGCTGCGCCCCATTCTTATGACCACGGCCGCGATGGTGATGGGCCTTGTGCCGCTGCTGTTTGCCAGCGGCGCGGGCGCCAACAGCCGCTTCAGCATCGGCCTGGTGATCGTGGTCGGCATGCTGGTGGGCACGCTGTTCACGCTGTTCGTGCTGCCCACGATGTACACGCTGCTGGCGCGCGACCACCGCGCGGCAGGCCACTCGCAGCGCGCGGCCGAACTCGATGCGCTGGCCGAAGGAGCATGACCATGAACCGACTCTTTTCATACGCCGCTCCCTTCGCATTGGGCATGCTGGTGCTGGCCGGCTGCGCCGTCGGGCCGGACTACAAGGCGCCGGCCGACGCACCCGTTGCCATCACTGCGCCCGAGCGCTCGCTGTTTGCCAACGACGCGGTGCAGCGCGACTGGTGGCGCCAGCTCGACGATCCGCAGCTCGACGCGCTGATCGACCGCGCACTGGCCGAGAACCACGACATCCGCATCGCGCAGGCCCGGCTGCTCGAAGCCCGCGCCACGCAGACCGAGGCGGAGCTCGACCGGCTGCCGGTCGTTACCGCCGGCGCGAGCAAGACGCGCAGCATTGCGCAAGGCAACAGCGGCACTCAACCCGATGTACGTTCGCTGTCGCAGAGCAGCCGCGCGGGCTTCGACGCCTCATGGGAAATCGATTTGTTCGGCCGCCTGAAGCGGCTCGACGAGGCGGCGACCGCGCGCACCGAGGCCAGCGCCGCCGATCTCGAACAGGTGCGCATCGTTGCCGTGGCCGAGCTGGCGCGCAACTACTACGAGATGCGCGGCGCCGAGCAGCGCATTTCCGTGACGCGCCGCACGCTCGACAGCCTGCGCCAGAGCCTGCGCGTGACCGAGGCGCAGGTGCAGACCGGCCGCGGCCTCGAAGGCGATCTGGCAAGCGCGCAGGCCAACCTGGCAACCACCGAAAGCCAGCTGCCCGCGCTCGAAACCACACGCCGGCAGTCGGCCTACCGCGTCGCGGTGCTGGCCGGCCTGCGCCCCGGAGAGCTGGAGCCGATGCTGCAGCCGCGCCAGCTGCGCGTGCTCGACAGGCGCCTGCCCATCGGCGACCTGGCCGAACTGCTGCGCCGCCGGCCCGACGTGCTGCGCGCCGAGCGCGGCCTGGCGGCCAGCACGGCCGACGTGGGTGCGGTCACGGCCGAGCTGTATCCGCGCTTCGACATCGGCGGCTTCCTGGGCTTCGTCGCGCTGCGGGGCTCCGACCTGGGCAGTTCGCCGAGCCGCGCCTTCAGCGTGACGCCGGGCGTGAGCTGGCCGGCTCTCCGGCTGGGTTCGGTGAAGGCCCGCGTGCGTGGCGCCGAAGCCCGCGCCCAAGGCGACCGCGCGCTCTACGAGCAGACCGTGCTGCGTGCCATCGAGGACGTGGAAGGCGCCCTCACCGGCTATGGCCAGAACCAGCTGCGCCTGCAACGGCTGATGGATGCATCCGCCCGCAGCGGCCGCGCCGCCGAACTGGCCGAGGTGCGCTACCGCGAAGGGGCCGCCCCCTACCTGAGCGTGCTCGACGCACAGCGCACCCTGCTACGCGCACAAGACGCCGTGGCCGAGGCCGAAACCGCCTCGTACACCAGCCTCGTCGCGCTCTACAAGGCGCTGGGCGGCGGCTGGCAAGCACCCGCCGCTGCGAAGGGAGTGCCAACCACCTGACAATGGCACTGTTTCCTCCCTACGACCGAATCCGCCATGTCCGCCCCCGATGCCAAGCCCACCTGGATGCCGCACCAGCCGGCAGACCGCATCCTCTCGACGCTCAAGACCCGCGGCGCGCTCGGCATTCCCGACATCGCCAAGGTGCTGAACGTCACGGTGGAGGCGGTGCGCCAGCAGATGGCCAAGCTGGAAACCGAGGGCCTGGTCGACGCCGAGAGCCGCTCCAGCGGCCGCGGCCGGCCCACGCAGATCTGGCGGCTCACCGGGGAGGGCCACAAGCGCTTTCCCGACACGCATGCCGAGATGACGGTACAGATGATCAGCGCCGTCATCAGCGTGTTCGGCGAGAAGGGCATGGACCAGCTCATCAGCGCGCGCGAAGCCACCATGCGCACCAACTACACCGAGGCCATGCGCGGCGCGCGCAGCCTCAAGGCGCGGCTGGAGCGGCTGGCGGAAATCCGCAGCCGCGAAGGCTACATGGCCGAGTTCCGGCCTGACGAACAGGGCAAGGGGTTTCTCTTCATCGAGAACCACTGCCCCATCTGCACCGCGGCGCAGGCCTGCACGGGCTTCTGCCGCAGTGAGCTGCAACTCTTCGACGAAGTGCTGGGGCCCGACGTGAGCGTCAGCCGCGTCGAACACGTGCTGGCGGGCGCGCGAAGGTGCGCCTACCGGGTCGAACCCAAGGCGAATGCCTGACTCTGTTTTTTCAGCAACCACCACAAGGAAACCACGATGGAACACAAGCTCCCACCCCTGCCGTACGCCCTCGACGCACTGGCACCCGAGTATTCGAAGGAAACCCTCGAATACCACTACGGCAAGCACCACAACGCCTACG